>NZ_JBFUBO010000009.1:0-209979 GCF_056405715.1 Rhodoferax sp. P1_F3
ACTTGCAGCGTCTTCTAGACCAGGCCCGCTACTTCGTGCTGCCCGTGCGACGCACGGATCGCAGTTTCCCACGCCAGGTCAAACGCTCTACGCGCAGCAAGTACCCATCAAAAAAATGCCAGTCAGCTCTTAACTGACTGGCATTGACCTTCCGGTGGCTGTTTTTGAGTGGCGCAAGCGTCTTACTTCTTCAACGCCGGGTCACCCACGTACTCCGACACCACCTTCCATTTACCGTCGGTGATCTGCGAGATGCGGGACGCACTGCTGCCCAGACGCTTGGTGGCGCTGAACGACTGGGGCGCGCTGCCGAAGATGTCTGATGGAATGCTCAGCGTGTCCATCACCTTGATAAAGCTCTCGGTGCTCAGGTTCTTGCCTGCTTTGCCCGCCACTGTCGCGAAGGTGTTGAGGATGTTGTAGCCGTAGACCGAAAACACCGTGGGGTCTTCGTTGAACTTGGTCTTGTACTTGTTGGCCCAGAAGCGAATGGGCGGCGACTGCTCATCCGTGTAGGGGTTCTGCACAGTCATGGTGGCGTAGAAGCCGTTCATGGCGGGACCACCCAGTTTGTGGATCAGGTCGGTGTAGGCCGCGCTGGACCCGATGAAGGTCGGGCTGTAGCCCAGCTTGCGGGCCGTGCCAATGGCGCCAATGGTCTCGCGGATGATGGTGCCGAGCACGATGAAGTCGCAGCCGCTGGCCTGCATCTTCGAGACTTGCGACGAAAAGTCGGTGGCGCCGCGTTTGTACGAGGTCTTCTCGGCAAACTCCATGCCGATGGTCTTCAAGCCGTCCTCGCCGCCCTTGAGCACTTCCAGGCCAAAGTCATCGTCCTGGTACATGGTGCAGACCTTCTTGGCACCTTTTTCCTTCACCAGCTTGGGCACGGCCAGGCGCATCTGGTCATAGTAGGGGGCGGCGTAGGAGTACTTGAGCTTGTGGAAGGGCTCGTACATCTCGCGCGCAGCGGTGATGGGGAAGAAGTTGATCACGTTCTTCTCGAACTGCACGGGCATGGCAGCCATGTTTTGCGCGGTACCGATGTGGCCCACCATCATGAAAATCTTGTCCTGGTTGACCAGCTTCTGCGCAGCCAGCACGGCCTTTTTGGGGTCGTAGGCCGAGTCTTCCACCAGCAGCTTGACCTTGCGGCCGTTGATGCCGCCTTGCTCGTTGATTTCGTCCACGGCCAGTAGCATGCCAAGGCGGGCCTGTTTGCCAAAGCCGGCGATGGGGCCGGACAAGTCCTGGATGGAGCCCAGCAAAATCTCGTCCTTGCTGATGCCTTGCTGGGCCGAAGCCAGCGATGCCGTGAGGGCCAGGGCGCCCAGAGCGGCGGCGGTGCGCAGTGTCATCATGGTGAAAGTCTCCTCGGTTGTAAAAAGGCTGGGCAGCAGTACGCCGCTCAGTGGTACATAGCCTCTATCTGGGCTTCGTATTTTTTCTCCACCAGCTTGCGCTTGAGCTTCATGGTGGGCGTGAGTTCCTCATCTTCCGCTGTCAGTTGGTTTTCCAGCAAGAAGAATTTCTTGATCTGCTCCACGCGGGCAAATTTCTGGTTCACCCGGTCCAGCTCGGCCTGGATCAGCGCCTGCACCTCGGGCGCGCGGGTAAGGGACGTGTAGTTGCTGAAGGGCACATCCGCATCTTGGGCAAACTTTTCCACGTTTTCCTGGTCGATCATCACGATCACGGTCAGGTAGGCGCGCTTGTCGCCAATCACCACCGCATCGGTGATGTAGGGCGAGAACTTCAGGTCGTTCTCCAGCTCGCTAGGCGTGATGTTCTTGCCGCCTGCGGTGATGATGATGTCCTTCATGCGGTCGGTGATGCGGAAGTAGCCATCCGCGTCCACCACGCCCACATCACCCGTGTGCAGCCAGCCATCGGCGGTGAGGGTTTCTGCGGTCTTCTCGGGCTGGTTCAGGTAACCCGCAAACACGTTTTTTCCGCGTACCAGAAACTCGCCCGTGGCCGGGTCCAGCTTCACTTCATTGAAGCCTGCGGCAGGGCCAATAGAGCCCGGTTTGATCTTGTGGGCTGGCACGCCTGTGGCGGCCCCGCAGGTTTCCGTCATGCCCCAGACCTCCAGCATGGGCACGCCCAAGGCCAGGTACCAGCGCACCAGATCGGGCGAGATGGGGGCGGCCCCGGTGACCAGGTAGCGCGCACGGTGGATGCCAATGAGCTTGCGCACATTGTTCAACGCCAGCACCTGGGCCACCTTGAATTTGAATTTGAGCCACCCATCCACGGGCTGGCCAGCCAGCACGCGATCGGCAATGGCCGCGCCCACACCAATGCCCCAGGCGTAGGCGGCCTGCTGCACCCAGCCTGCTTCCTTCAGCGCAATCATCACGCCTGAGTAAAACTTTTCCCACACGCGGGGCACGGCGGTGAAGACCGTGGGTGCAATCTCGCGCACGTTCTCCGGGATGGTTTCGGGGTTTTCCACAAAGTTGAGCTTGGTGCCCGTGTACAGCGCGTAGTACTCGCCGCCCATGCGCTCGGCAATGTGGCACAGCGGCAAAAAGCACATACGCTCGTCCTGCGCGTCTTGTGCAATCAGCGTGTTGAAGCCGCGCACGGTGTAGACCAGGCCCTGGTGCAGATGCATGGCGCCCTTGGGCTTGCCCGTGGTGCCCGAGGTGTAGACCAGTATGGCCAGGTCCTGCGGTTGGCACGCCGCCACGCGCTGCGGTACCGCCTGCGGGAATTCTGCGTTGTAGGCGCGGCCCAGCGCGCGCAGTGCCGCCAGGCTGATCACGCCGGGGTCGTCCAGGCCACGCAGGCCCTCCATGTCAAACACCACAATCTTGCGCAGCCGCGGCAGGTGCTTGCGCACTTCCAGCGCCTTGTCCAGCTGCTCATCGTCTTCCACAAACAGCACGCTGGTGATGGAGTCCTCGCACAGATATTGCACCTGGCTGGGCGCGTCGGTGGGGTAAATGCCATTGGATACGCCGCCCGCCGACAGAATGCCCAGGTCGGCCCACACCCACTCCACCACCGTGTTGGCCAGGATGGACGCCGTGTCGCCCTTAGCAAAGCCCATGCTGATCAGGCCGCCTGCAATCTCGCGCACCGCGTCGGCGGTTTGGTTCCAGGTCCAGCTGCGCCACAGGCCCAAGTGCTTTTGGCGCATCCAGATGTTCGGGCCGCGTTGTGCCACCGCGTTCCAGAACATGGCGGGGATGGTGTCGCCCGCCATGACGATGTCAGCGCGCGGTTGGATGTGTGAGGTGTCCCAGAGTCCCATGCTGCTATCTCCAGGTCTTCTTCTTTTTCCAGCGCCGCTCGCCGCGTACGCCGTCTTCCTTCATGCCCAGATAGAACTCCTTGATGTCGTCCTTCTCGCGCAAATGGGCGCAGGTGTCTTCCATGACGATACGGCCGTTCTCCAGCACATAGCCGTAGTCGGAGGCGTTGAGCGCCATGTTGGCGTTTTGCTCCACCAGCAAGATGGTGGTGCCGCGCTCGCGGTTGATGCGCACCACGATCTCGAAGATCTCCTTGGTGAGCTTCGGGCTCAGGCCCAGGCTGGGCTCGTCCAGCAGAATGAGGTCGGGGTCGGCCATCAGCGCGCGGCTGATCGCCAGCATTTGCTGTTGCCCGCCGGAGAGCAAGCCCGCGTCCTGCGTGGCACGCTCCCGCAGGATGGGGAAGTAGGTGTAGACCGATTCCATGTCCTTGGCCACTCCGTCACGGTCTGAACGCGTGAAGGCACCCATCTGCAGGTTGTCGCGCACGCTGAGCAGCGGAAACACCTCGCGCCCCTCGGGCACATGGCTCAACCCCTCCTGCACGATGTAGGACGGGTCTTGCGCCGTGATGTCTTCGCCCTTGAACTCCACCGAGCCCTTGCGCGGGTCGATGATGCCGGAGATCGTCTTGAGGATGGTGGTCTTGCCCGCGCCGTTGGAGCCCAGCACCGTGGCAATCTCGCCGCGGCGCACCTGCAGGCTCACACCGCGGATGGCTTTGATGGGGCCGTAGGCGCTCTCGACGTTCAGCAGCTTGAGCACCGGCTGGTCGCTGATGGGGGGCGGCTGCGTGCTCATACGGCCTCCTGTGTGGCCTGGCGGCGCAGGGACGACACATCGTCGATCGACCCCAGGTAGGCCTCGATCACACCGGGGTCGGCTTGCACCTCGCGCGGTGTACCCATGGCCAGCACTTCGCCTTGGTTCATGGCCAGCACGCGGTCGCTCACCTTGGAGACCAGGCTCATGTCGTGCTCCACCATCAGCACGGTGATGCCCAGCTCGTTCTTGATGTCCTGGATCCAGAACGCCATGTCGTCGGTCTCTTCCACATTCAGACCGCTGGACGGCTCATCCAGCAACAGCAGCTTGGGCTCGGTGCACAGCGCGCGGGCCATCTCCACCACCTTGCGCACGCCGTAGGGCAGGCCGGCCACCAGCGAGTCGCGGTGGTGCTGCAGGTCCAGAAACTCGATGACCTTTTCGGCTTTTTCACGCGCCAGCAGCTCAGCCTCGCGCACCTTGGGGGTGAAGAACAGGTCTTGCCACAGCCTGGTCTTGCGGTGGGTGTGGCGGCCAATCAGCAGGTTGTGCAGCACGCTGGCGTGCTCAAACAACTCGATGTTCTGGAAGGTGCGTGCAATGCCGAGCGAGGCCACGGCCTGCGGTGGCTGCTCGGTTAGCTTCAGCATGCCGTTGGGGCCCAGGTAGTCGATCGTGCCCGTGGTGGGCGTGTAGATGCGGCTGATCAGGTTGAACACCGTGGTCTTGCCCGCGCCGTTGGGGCCAATCAGCGTGAACACCTCGCCCTGCTTTACGTCAAAGCTTACGTTGTTGACGGCCAGCACGCCACCAAAGCGCACGCTCAAATTCTGGGCGGAGAGAAGGACGTCGTTCATTTCAGCCTGTCCGATTTCTGGAAGGACTTCTGCCGCTTGAACATGCCCTTGCGGTAGAACGGAAACATCTGCAGATAGGTGCGCACCTTCAGCCAACGGCCATACAGCCCCATGGGCTCAAACAGCACAAAGGCGATCAGCACCGCGCCATAGACCACGCCCTGCAAACCAGGCGCCTGGCCTACGGCCTCGGGCAGGTAGTCCTTCACTAGCGAGATGGCTTGCGGCATGGTGATCAGAAAGATGGCGCCCAGAAAAGCCCCATGCACCGAGCCCACGCCGCCAATCACGATCATCAGCAACAGGTCGATCGATTGCAGGATGTTGAACTGGTCGGGTGAGATGAACTGCAGCTTGTGCGCGTACAGCGCACCGGCCACACCCGCCAGCGCGGCCGACAGCGAGAACGACAAGGTTTTGTAATACGCCAGGTGGATGCCCATGCTCTGCGCCGAAATTTCGGAATCGCGGATGGCCACAAACGCGCGCCCCGTGGGCGAGCGCAGCAAGTTCAAGATGCCCAACGTGGCAATGACGGTGACGCTGAGGCAGAGGAAGTAAAACTGCTCGCCCGTTTCCAGAACCCAGCCAAACAGATTCGGCTTGTCAATGTGGATGCCTGCATTGCCCTCGGTGACCGATTCCCAGCGCGCCAGCACTTCTTCCACGATGAAGCCGAACGACAGCGTGGCCATGCCCAGGTAGATGCCCTTGACGCGCAGCGCCGGCAGCCCCACCACCAAACCCACGGCGGCGGACAGCCCCGCCGCGCAGGCTAGCGCCAAGGGGAACGGCATGCCGTGGTGCGTGAGCACCGCCTGCGCGTAGGCCCCCACACCCAGAAACGCCGCGTGGCCCAGCGAGAACAGCCCGGTGAACCCGGCCAGCAGCATGATGCCCAGCCCGGCAATGGAATAGATCAGCACAAAGGTCAGCTGCGCCAGCCAGTACTCGGCAAACAACCAGGGCGCTGCCACCAGCAACAGCATCAGCGCGCTGTACCAGAACAGATGCCCGCCGTGCTTGGCCAGGCGGATGTCCTGCGCGTAGTCCGTCTTGAAGATAAATCTCATACTTTTTTGCGCAGCGTGTCGCCAAACAGGCCGTTGGGTTTGACCATCAGCATGACCAGCACTACGACGTAGGCCGCCGTGTCCTTGAAGCCGTCGGGCAAATAGAAGCCTGAGAACGACTCCACCAGCCCGATCACCAGCCCGCCCACAATCGCGCCTGGCAGGCTGCCGAAGCCGCCCACCACCGCGGCCGGAAAAGCCTTGAGCCCGATGAAGCCCATGTTGGCGTGCACAAAGGTGATAGGGGCCAGTAGCAGGCCCGCAATGGCGGCCACCGCGGCGGCCAGGCCCCAGGCCAGGCCGTTGAGGCGCTGCACCGGGATGCCCATGTAGTACGCGGCCAGCTGGTTTTGCGAGGTGGCCTGCATGGCAATGCCCAGTTTGCTGTAGCGAAACAGCGCAAACAACAGCACACACAGCACGCCGGTGGCGCCAATCACCACCATGTGCTCGATGTTGAGCACCAGCGCGCCGATGCCCATGGCGTTACCGCCGATCTTGATGATTTCGTCCTTGTAGGGCACGGGCAGGGCCTGGGTGTCGGTGCCCATGCCGGGGATCATGGTGATCAGCCCGCGTGCCACGTAGCCAATGCCGATGGTCAGCATCACGATGGAGAAGGCCGGTTGGCCGAGGATGGGGCGGATCACCAACCGCTCCAGCAGCATGCCAAACACGGCCATGCCCAGCACTGCTACCAGCATGGCCGCCCAGTAGGGCATGCCCAAGAGCGTCATGCCCACCAGGCCGCCAAAGGCGCCCAGCATCATCAGCTCACCCTGGGCGAAGCTGACGGTCTCGGTGGCTTTGTAGATGAGCACAAAGCCCAGTGCGATCAGGCCGTAGATGCACCCCTGTGCCACGCCGCTGATCAGCAATTGAAGGAACTGCACCTTGCCTCCTTGTGTTGTGCAGTTCGGTTATAGCTGTGGGACCCTGATTCACCGATAGGGTTGTCACTATTCTCGTAGACCCCTAGAGGGGCGTGTTACTTACAGTGCGCGTTTGGGGATCTCGCGAGGCTGGCCCTTGTCGTCGATGGCCACGTAAGTGAGTGACGCCTCGGTGACTTTGATGTACTGCCCTTGGCTGCCAAAGCGCTCTGCGTACACCTCCACCTTCACGGTGATGGAGGTGCGGCCAATGCGGCTGACCTTGCTGAAGAAGCTCAGGATGTCGCCCACGCGCACGGGTTGCTTGAAGACGAATTCGTTCACCGCCACCGTGGCCATGCGGCCCTGGGTGTAGCGCGCGGGCACCACCGATCCGGCCAGGTCCACCTGGGCCATGACCCAGCCGCCAAAAATGTCGCCATTGGCATTGCAGTCGCCCGGCATGGGGATGACTTTGAGCACCAGCTCCTCATCGGAGGGTAATTGCACAAGCACGGGGCTTGAATTGGTAGACATGGGCACAATCCTTGGTTGGTTCTTCTCTGGATTGTCCCCCATGCGCCCCTCCGGCATCCCTGCCTCCGCCCCTCATGCCGCCGTTGCCACCCCGGGCCCCAGCACGCCGCCCAAGTCGGATTGGGACACCCTGCGCCGCCTGTTTCCCTACCTGTGGATCTACAAGTGGCGTGTGATCGCCGCCCTGACCTTCATGGTGGGCGCCAAGATGGCCAATGTGGGCGTGCCGCTGCTGTTGAAGAACCTGGTGGACGCCATGACGCTGAAGCCCGGCGACCCAGCTGCGCTGCTGGTGGTGCCCGCGGCGCTACTGCTGGGTTATGGGGTGTTGCGCCTGTCCACTTCCCTGTTTACCGAACTGCGTGAGCTGGTGTTCGCCAAGGCGACGGAGGGCGCTGCGCGTTCCATCAGCCTGCAGGTGTTCCGCCATTTGCATGCCCTGAGTCTGCGCTTCCACCTGGAGCGTCAAACCGGCGGCATGACGCGTGACATCGAGCGCGGTACGCGCGGCGTGCATTCGCTGATCAGCTATTCGCTCTACAGCATCATCCCCACGCTGATTGAGGTGACGCTGGTGCTCACGCTGCTGGCCGTCAAGTTTGATGTGTGGTTTGCCTGGATCACGATCGTGGCGCTGGTGGTCTACATCGCTTTCACCATCACCGTGACCGAATGGCGCACCCAGTTCCGCAAGACGATGAACGAACTGGACTCCACCGCCCACAGCCGCGCCATCGACTCGCTGCTGAACTACGAAACAGTGAAGTACTTCAACAATGAAGACTTCGAAGCCCGGCGCTACGACGAAAACCTGGAGCGCTACCGCCGCGCCGCCGTCAAGAGCCAGACCACGCTGTCCATGCTCAACACGGGCCAGCAGCTCATCATCGCCGCCGCGCTGGTCACCATGCTGTGGCGTGCCACCCAGGGTGTGGTGGACGGTCGCATGACGCTGGGCGACCTGGTCATGGTCAACGCCTTCATGATCCAGCTCTACATCCCGCTGAACTTTCTGGGCGTGATCTACCGCGAGATCAAACAGAGCCTGACCGATCTGGAAAAGATGTTCACTCTCATGGAGCGCGAGCGCGAGATTGCCGATGTGCTCGGCGCCCAGCCTTTGCAGCTGGCAGCGGATGGCTCCGACGCCACTGTGCGCTTTGAGGACGTGACCTTTGCCTACGACCCGGCCCGGACCATCCTGCACCACATCAGCTTCGAGATCCCCGCCGGCAAGACCGTGGCCGTGGTCGGCCCCAGCGGCTCGGGCAAGTCCACGCTGGCGCGCCTGCTGTTCCGTTTTTACGACGTCCAACACGGCCGCATCACCATCGCCAACCAGGACATCAAGCAGGTCACCCAAAGCAGCGTGCGCCAGGCGATGGGCATAGTCCCGCAAGACACGGTGCTGTTCAACGACACCGTGGAATACAACATCGCCTACGGCCGCCCCGGTGCCACACGCACCGAGGTGGAGGCGGCCGCCAAAGCCGCCCACATCCACGCCTTCATTGCTGCGGCGCCCAAGGCCTACGACACCATGGTCGGCGAGCGCGGGCTCAAGCTGAGCGGCGGCGAAAAGCAGCGCGTGGCGATTGCCCGCACGCTCTTGAAGAACCCGCCCGTGATGATTTTCGACGAAGCCACCAGCGCGCTGGACAGCGCCAACGAACGCGCCATCCAAGCCGAGCTGCAAAGCGTGGCGCAGAACAAGACCACCCTGGTCATCGCCCACCGCCTCTCCACCGTGGTGGATGCGCACGAGATTCTGGTGATGGACGCCGGCCGCATCATCGAACGCGGCAACCACGCCCAGCTGCTGGCCGCGAATGGTCGCTACGCCGCCATGTGGGCGCTGCAGCAGAGTGCGGAGTGAATTGAGGGCGTTTTAGGTCTCTAGCCCCCGTATTTATTGCGCGAACAGCTCCTGAAACCATAGCAATCAAGTCCAAAACGTAAGGGCAATTGGCGGCCGCGTACACTGCCGCCCTGCTGTCACGCCCCCACCTTTTCCCCATGGACCTCATCCTCATCGCCCTGATTGCCGGCGGCATTCTGTTTCTTAAAAAACGCGACCAGCGCCAGCGCATCGTGTTGCTGGGGCAGGCGCTGTCGCGCTATGACATTGAACGCCTGATGGAGGGGCTGACCGATGGCTACTTGCGTGCGCTGGGCGAAGAGAACGCCGAGCGCCAGGCGCAGGTGTGGAGCTTTCTGGCGGCGCAGGAGGCCAAGCTGGTGGAGCAGTTTCAGGGCTTTGCCGCCGAGTTCGCGGGCGAAGATGCATTGGCCACCCGCGTGAGCAAGCTGCCGGTGGCCATTCCCTATGCGGCGGTGTTTTTGCCCGCGGCCACGTTTGATTTGCGCCGTGCGTTTGCCATCCATGCCCAGGGCCTGGCCCAGGTGGTGGAGAACGCGCAGCAGCTCAGCCCCAAGCGCAAGGCCTTCACGCTGTCGGCCGAACTGTTTTTGATGCAACACAGCTGCCACTGGTTTTGCCGCTCCAAGAGCGTGGCCTCGGCCCGCCTGCTGGCACGCCACAAAACACCGTATGCGCAGGTGCTGGCCTCGGTCTCGCCCGCCACGCGCGCGGCCTACACCGCACTGGTCAGCGGCACGGCCTAGGTCTGCACCGCGTCACGCGCTCATAGCGTGGCGGCGTCCTTGGGCAAGTAGGGTGCGTACACCAGCATCACCGCACATTGCCCGCCGGTTTGCGAGAACAGCAGCCGCGCCTCGGCGTCCCCTTGTGCCCACAGCGTGGCGCGCTGCCACTCGGGTGTGCCCGTGTCTTCCGTGGTGGACACACTGGGTCCCCAGTGGGTTTGCAGATCATTCGCCAACGCCTGCTCCAGCTGCGGCGTGCAGTCCCGCGCCGAGGTAGACGCCCAACGCTGCTCAATGCGCTGCACGCTTTTAGCGCGCAGGTAAAACGTGGTGTCCAGCGCAAGCCCTTGCAGGCGCGCGCCGGGCGCGGTCCAGGTGCCGCGCAGGCCGCGGGGGCCCACCACCGGTTTGGCGGCACGGCGTAGCTCGGGCAGGCGTGCCTGCAGCTCGGTTTCGCTCAGGTGCAGCAGGGTTTCGTCCAGGCGCGTTTGCGCCAGTGCATCGCCACACAGCAGGGTAGTGGCAAGGGTGGCAAGCGGGGCCGAAGTGCAGAGCCAGGTCAATAAACGCATGGGGCCATATTGTGCGGTGCGCCGGATAATGCCGCCATGGCCCGTTCCCCTGTACCGCTGATCGCCCACCCTGCGCCGCGGGCGGGGTTCGAGGCGCCGTTTGAGATGCTGGCCGCATGCCATGAGCGCGTGCACCGCAGCCTGGCGCTATTGCAGCGTTTGCAGCAGCACCTGGTGGACGTGGGCCGTGACGACAACGCCCGCCAGGCCGCACGCGATGTGCTGCGCTACTTTGACGTGGCCGCCCCGCTGCACCACCAGGACGAAGAGTTGCATGTGTTCCCCCCGTTGCTGCTGGGCGCCGACGCCGCGCTGCGCACCCTGGTGCGCCAGCTCATGCAAGACCACCGCGACATGGAAGCCGCTTGGGCCGTGGCCCGCGTGGTGCTGGTGACGGTGGCCGATGAGCGCACCGACGTGCTGACTTTGACCCCGCTGCAGACCGCGGCCCTCGACCGATTTGCCGCGCTGTATGGCCAACATATGGTGCATGAAGACGGCCTGGCCTACCCGGCCGCACTGGCCATGTTGTCGGCCGCCGCGCTGCAGGCCATGGCGCAGGACATGATGGCCCGACGTGGGGTATGACCCGGGGGTGGCTGCGTAACCCATGCAATCCGCGCATAATCGCGGCCCATGGAAACCAAATGGCTTGAAGACTTCGTGTCTTTGGCTGAGACCCGCAGTTTCAGCCGCTCCGCGCAATTGCGCCACGTCACCCAGCCCGCGTTCTCGCGGCGCATCCAGTCGCTGGAGGCCTGGGCGGGCACCGATCTGGTGGACCGCAGCAGTTACCCCACGCGCCTGACCCCGGCGGGCGAAACCTTGTACGACCAGTCGTTGGAAGTGCTGCAGGCTCTGCAAAGCACGCGCGCCATGCTGCGCGGGCATACCACTGCCGCGCAGGACGTTGTGGAGTTTGCGGTGCCGCACACGCTGGCCTTCACCTTCTTCCCGGCCTGGGTGTCGGGCTTGCGCGAGAAGTTTGGCCCGCTCAAAAGCCGCCTGATTGCGCTGAACGTGCACGACGCGGTGCTGCGCCTGGTGGAGGGCAGCTGCGACCTGTTGATCGCCTACCACCACCCCTCGCAGCCCTACCAGCTGGACGCCGACCGCTACGAGATGGTGAGTCTGGGCGAAGAGGTGGTGGCGCCCTATGTGAAGCCCGATGCCGATGGCCAGCCGATGTTCATGCTGCCGGGCAAGGCCGGACAGCCCTTGCCCTACCTGGGTTATGCGCCTGGCGCCTACCTGGGGCAAATGGTGGAACTGATCTTGAAGCAGGCCGATGTGGCCATCCACTTTGACCGCGTGTACGAGACCGACATGGCCGAGGGCCTGAAGGCCATGGCGCTGGAAGGCCACGGCGTGGCATTTTTGCCGTTTAGCGCGGTGAAAAAAGACCTGCGCGCCAAAAAACTGGTGAGCGCCTTGCCGCCCCAGATGAAGGGCCTGCAAATCACCATGGAGGTGCGTGCCTATCGCGAACGCCTCTCGGGCAAAGAAGCCGCCCGCGGCCTGACGGCCGCGCAGCGCGCCCAAACCCGCACACCCAAGGGCTCCGCCCAGGCGCTGTGGGACTACCTGTTGACCCAGGGCTCGGTGGCATAGACATTGCATTCCCTTTTTGCATGCCGCGCGAATGAATCAGCATTGGCGGTCGGTGCCCGGCGTGGCTAGAGTCGCGCCCAGGGCGGAAAACGTGTCGTTGGAGTGGGTATGCAAACCAAACTATGGGTTCGTGGTGGGGCGTTGGTCGCCTGTGCTCTAGTGGGCGCAGTGGCGCAGGCTGGCACCGTGCTAGAGCGCGTGGCCGCTGGCGGCAAGCTGGTGGTTGCGCACCGTGAGTCGTCCATCCCTTTCTCGTACCTGGACACGGAGAAAAAACCCGTGGGCTACGCGGTGGACTTGTGCCTGAAGCTGGCCGAGGCCGTGCGCAAAAAGACCGGCGCCAAGGGCATGCAGGTGGAGTTTGTGCAGGTCAGCCCGGCTAACCGCATTGCCGCGATCGAGGAAGGCAAGGCCGACCTGGAGTGCGGCTCTACCACCAATAACGCTGAGCGGCGCCAAAAGGTGGCCTTCACCATTCCCCACTTCATCACGGGTGCGCGCATGCTGGTGCGCGCCGATAGCAAGGTTGACCGCATTGAAGACCTGTACGGCAAAAAGTTGGTGTCCACCAAGGGCACCACGCCACTCAAGGCGGTCGAGCAGGCCAACCGGGAGCGTCTGCTGCACCTCACCATTCTGGAGGCCCCCGACCACGCCAAGGCCGTGGAGATGGTGGAGAGCGGCGAGGCCGATGCCTTCGTCATGGACGATGTGTTGCTCTACGGCCTAGCCGCCAACCGGCCCCACCCCGAGGCGCTGAAGGTGGTTGGCAAGTTCCTGACCACCGAGCCGCTGGCCATCATGCTGTCCAAGAATGACCCCGAGTTCAAGAAGCTGATCGACGAGGAAATGCGTCGCCTGATCGTAAGCAAGGAAATCCAGCCGATCTACGACCGGTGGTTCCTCAAGGCCATTCCGCCCAACGAGAAGCCGCTGAACCTCCCGGTCAGCTACCTGCTCAAGGACTTCTGGAAGTACCCTACGGATTTCGTTCCGTTCTAAAGAGGAATAAAGTTATTTACCATTTGCATGGTTTCTAGGGGTAAGCAGGTGTCCGGGATTCAGGGCGGCGGCAGTACAGTTGACCGTCAGCCCACCATGCTTGCCAGGTTGCGGGTTTCATCACAGTGATTTTTATTGAAGGAAAAACATGAAAAAGAACGTTCTCATTTTGGGCCTGTTGTCTGCCAGCATCTTCGGTGCCTACGCGCAGAGCAACGACACCCTGGCCAAGGTGAAAGCCGACGGTGCCATCACCATGGGCGTGCGCGACTCCTCTGGCGCCCTGTCGTATGCCTTGGGTGATGGCAAGTACGCGGGCTTCCACGTGGAGGTGTGCCAGCGCATCGTCTCCAACGTGGAAAAAGCCGTGGGCAAGAAGATTGAAACCAAGTACCAATCGGTCACGTCGCAAAACCGAATTCCCTTGATCCAGAACGGTACCGTAGACATCGAATGCGGTTCCACCACCAACAATGCAACCCGCCAAAAAGACGTGGCATTTGTGGTGACCACCTATGTGGAAGAAGTGCGCATTGCCACCAAGGGCAGCTCCGGCATCACATCGATTGCCCAGCTCAATGGCCGCAACGTGGCAACCACGACCGGAACCACCTCCGTGCAGCTGCTGCGCAAGCACGAACGCGCCACCGGCGTGGACTTCAAGGAAGTGTTCGGCAAAGACCACGCTGACAGCTTCTTGTTGCTCGAATCCGGCCGTGCCGATGCCTTCGTGATGGACGGTCAAATCCTGGCTGGCAACATTGCCAACTCCAAGACCCCTGGCGACTACAAGATCGTGGGTGAAGTGCTGTCGGTGGAACCCATCGCCATCATGATCCGCAAGGACGACCCCGCTTTCAAGAAGCTGGCGGATGACACTGTCATTGCCCTCGCCAAGTCGGGTGAATTGGCCAAGATCTACGACAAGTGGTTTGTGCAGCCCATTCCTCCCAAGAACACCCGCGTGGGCCTGCCCGCCAGCGACAGCACCAAGGCCGCCTGGGCTACACCCAACGACAAGCCTGCTGAAGACTACGCCAAGAAGTAATTCGGACCCTTTGGTCTGAGTGTGAACCCGCTGGACCGCATGCCAGCGGGTTTTGTTTTTAGGATGGCGCGCAATTTGCAGTGGAGGTGGTATGCATTGGGATTGGCAGATTTTTTTCAGTGACGACGGCAGTGGCCGGACGTACTGGCAATGGATGATGGAAGCCTGGCGGTGGACGCTGGCAGTGGCCGGCTGTTCCTGGCTGGTGGCGGTGGGTGTGGGGGCCTTAGTAGGCACCCTGCGGACCCTGCCCAACAGCCCTTGGCTGGTGCGTTTGGCCAACGTATGGGTGGAGTTCTTTCGCAACATTCCGCTGCTGGTGCAGATCTTTCTTTGGTACTTTGTGGTGCCGAAGATGTTTCCCTCCTTCCAGGCCGTTCCCGGCTTCGTGCTGGTGGTGTTTGGCTTGGGCTTCTTCACCTCGGCGCGGATTGCCGAGCAGGTGCGCGCCGGTATCCAGGCACTGCCCAAGGGTCAGCGCTACGCCGGCATGGCCATGGGTTTCACCACGGCCCAGACCTACCGCTATGTGATCCTGCCCATGGCGTTTCGCATCATCCTGCCGCCGTTGACCAGCGAGTCCATGAACCTGCTGAAGAACTCATCGGTAGCCTTTGCGGTCTCCATCTCTGAACTCACCATGTTCGCCATGCAGGCCCAGGAAGAAACCTCGCGCGGCGTGGAAATCTACCTGGGCGTGACCGCGCTGTATGCGATTTCCGCATTCGCCGTGAACCGCGTGCTGGCCCTGGTCGAGCGCTCCTTGCAAATCCCCGGCTTCATCGTGGCCGGCGGCACGGGGGGGCATTGACATGTTGGGTCTGGATATTTCCTTCCTGAGTTGGGACGTCATCAACAAGTTTGTACTGGGCGGTCTGCGCTTCAGCGTGCTGCTGACCATCGTGGCCACCCTCGGTGGTGTGTTGTTCGGCACGCTGCTGGCGCTGATGCGCCTGTCTGGCAACAAGGCCATGGGCAGTGCTGCGGCGTTTTACGTCAATGGCATGCGCTCCGTTCCGCTGGTGATGGTGATCTTGTGGTTCTACCTGCTGATCCCGCTCCTCATCGGCAAGCCCATAGGTGCCGAGCTGTCGGCGGCCACCACCTTCATCGCTTTTGAGGCCGCGTATTTCAGCGAGATCATGCGTGCTGGCATCCAGTCCATTCCGCGTGGTCAGGTGTTTGCTGGCCAGGCACTGGGCATGACCTACCGCCAGAACATGGTGCTGGTGGTGCTGCCGCAGGCCTTTCGCAACATGCTCCCGGTGCTGTTCACCCAGACCATCATCCTGTTTCAGGATACGTCGCTGGTGTACGCCATCGGTGCCTACGACCTGCTGAAGGGCTTCACGCTGGCGGGCAAGCTGTATGGCCGCCCCGAAGAGGCGTACCTGCTGGCCGCCGTCGTTTACTTTGTGATCTGTTTTGCGTTGTCCTGGGCTGTCAAACGCCTGCAGGCCCGCATTGCCATCATCCGTTGAACAAGAAGAGATAGAACATGATTGAAATCAAGAATGTGTCCAAGTGGTACGGCCCGGTTCAGGTGCTCAATGACTGCTCCGTCAACATCAACAAGGGTGATGTGGTGGTGGTGTGTGGGCCTTCGGGTTCTGGCAAGTCCACCCTGATCAAGACGGTCAATGGGCTGGAGCCTATTCAGAAGGGCAATATCACGGTGGACGGCGTGCCCCTGCACGACCCCAGCACCGACCTGCCCAAACTGCGCAGCCGCGTGGGCATGGTGTTCCAGCATTTCGAGCTGTTTCCCCACCTCAGCGTCACCGAGAACCTGACCATTGCGCAGATCAAGGTGCTGGGCCGCAGTGCCGACGACGCCAAAGTGCGTGGCTTGAAGATGCTGGACCGCGTGGGCCTGATGGCGCACAAGGACAAGTTTCCCGGCCAGCTCTCCGGTGGCCAGCAGCAGCGCGTAGCGATTGCCCGTGCCCTGAGCATGGACCCTGTGGTCATGCTGTTCGATGAACCTACTTCGGCTCTGGACCCCGAGATGGTGGGCGAGGTACTGGACGTCATGGTCTCCCTGGCCAAGGAAGGCATGACGATGATGGTGGTCACCCACGAAATGGGCTTTGCCCGCAAGGTGGCCAGCCGCGTGATCTTTATTGACGTTGGCGGTCGCATTCTGGAAGATTGCAGCAAGGACGAGTTCTTCGGCAACCCTGATGGGCGCCAGCCACGCACCAAGGATTTTCTCAACAAGATTCTCCAGCACTGAGTCGTTTAGGCCCGCCGCGGCGGCATACAGGCAACAAGAGGCATCTATGTCCACTTCCTTTATCCGGCAGCCGTCGTTGGCGCGCAAACTGACCCTGGGCTTTGTGGCCATCCTCTTGTTGTTGCTGGCCGTGGCCGCGACGGGCGTTTATTCTGTGGGCCAGATCGGCAACTCGCTGGAGCACATCGTGCGGGTCAACAACCGACAGACGGAGCTGACCAACGCGTTGATGGACAGTATCAACCGCGTCACCATCCACAGCCGGTCTGTGGCCCTCTTCACCGAGCTGGACCCCAAGCAGTTGCAGGTGGAGTTCAAGGCCGCAGAGTCCGCCATTGCGCGGCTTAGCGAGGCCGAGGCGGCCCTGAGCGCACTGCTGACGTCGGACAATGCCAGCATGGAAGAGAGGGCCTTGATGGGGCGCATTTCCGAGCAGACCAAGAAGGTGCTGCCCGAGGTGGCCGATGCCTTGAAGCAGGCCAATGACGGCGATACCGTGGCCGCCGTGCTGACGCTCATGAACCGGGTGCGCCCCGCCGAAGAGGCTCTGCGCAAGGACGCGGCCAGCCTCATCGCGCTGCAGCTAGCCCAGACGCACGAGGCCAGCACCGACTCTGAGGCCCTGCAGCGCAAGATGCTGGTGCTGCTGGGCGGCTTGGTTGCGGTGGCGCTGGTTGCCGGCGGTCTCATTGCCTGGCGCATCACCGTGGGTGTCACCCATCCGGTCAAACTGGCCATGCGCATGACAGAGCGCATTGCCGCCGGAGACCTCACCACCCAAGTGCCCGAAGGGGCAAACGACGAGATTGGCCGCCTGCTGCAGGCCGTCACGGCCATGCAGACCAATCTGCGCGGCGTGGTGGAAAGCATCCGCGAGGCGGCGGGCTCCATCCACCGCTCCAGCCAGGAGGTGGCCGCAGGCAACCTGGACCTGAGCAATCGCACCGAGCAGACCGCGGCCAATTTGCAGCAAACCGCGCACTCCATGGGCCAGCTCACCGACACCGTGCAGAACAGCGCCAACGCGGCGCGGCAGGCCAGCCAGCTGGCCGGTACTTCTGCCGAGGTGGCACAGCGCGGTGGCACCGTGGTGTCCGAGGTCGTGGCCACCATGCAGGAAATCAACACCAGCTCGTCCAAGATCGCGGACATCATTTCGGTGATTGACGGTATTGCCTTCCAGACCAATATCCTGGCGCTCAATGCGGCCGTGGAAGCCGCACGCGCCGGCGAGCAGGGCCGCGGCTTTGCCGTGGTGGCCTCCGAGGTGCGTAGCCTGGCCGGTCGCAGTGCCGAGGCGGCCAAGGAAATCAAGGGTCTCATCAGTACCAGCGTAGAGCGTGTGGAGCGCGGTACCCAGCTGGTGGCGGCTGCGGGCCGTACCATGAGTGAAATCGTGGGTTCGGTGCAACGCGTAACGCACACCATCGGCGACATCAGCGCCACGGTATCCGAGCAGAGCGAGGGCATTGCCACGGTGAACACCGCGATTACAGCGCTGGACCAGATGACCCAACAAAACTCGGCCCTGGTGGAGCAGAGCGCTGCTGCGGCCGAAAGTCTAAAAGACCAGGCCGAACAGCTCACGCGCATTGTGAGTGCCTTTGAAACCGGCACCCCCAGCGCCTCTGGACTGCGTTTGTTGGCCTGAGATGGGGTGACCGGCGGTTTTGGGACAATAGCGCCCATGACGCAAGCGACGACCCCTACCAACACCCTCACCATCACCCGCCCTGACGACTGGCATCTGCATGTGCGCGATGGTGCCGCGCTGACCACTGTGGTGCCGCACACCGCCGCCCAGTTCGCGCGTGCCATCATCATGCCCAACCTGAAGCCACCGGTCACTACCGCGGAGCAGGCGCTGGCTTACAAGGCGCGCATCCAGGCCGCCGTGCCCGCAGGTGTGAATTTTGAGCCGCTGATGACGCTGTACCTGACCGACAACCTGCCCGCCGACGAGATTGCGCGCGCCAAGGACGCGGGTGTGGTCGCCGCCAAGCTCTACCCCGCAGGCGCCACCACCAACAGCGACGCCGGCGTGACCGATCTGCGCAAGACCTACAAGACGCTGGAAGCCATGCAAAAGGCCGGCCTGCTGTTATTGGTGCACGGCGAGGTGACCAGCAGCGACATCGACCTGTTTGACCGCGAAGCCGTGTTCATTGACACGCAGCTGATTCCCTTGCGCAAGGATTTCCCCGAGCTCAAGATCGTCTTCGAGCACATCACCACCAAGGAAGCCGCGCAGTACGTGGCCGACAGCGACCGCTTCACCGCGGCCAGCATCACTGCCCACCACCTGCTCTACAACCGCAACGCCATCTTCACCGGCGGCATTCGCCCGCACTACTACTGTCTGCCCGTGCTGAAACGCGAAACCCACCGCCAGGCGCTGGTGCAGGCCGCGACCGGTGGATCGGCCAAGTTCTTCCTGGGCACCGACAGCGCGCCGCATCCCACGCACCTCAAGGAACATGCGTCCGGCTGCGCGGGCTGCTACACCGCACATGCTGCCATGGAGCTGTACGCCCAGGCGTTCGACGCCGTGGGTGCGCTGGACAAGCTGGAAGGCTTTGCCAGCTTCCATGGCGCAGACTTCTACGGCCTGCCACGCAATACCGGCACTCTCACGCTCCTGCGCGAAAGCTGGACTCCGCCTGAGAGTTTTGCGTTTGGTGAAACCTCTCTCAAACCTCTGGCCGCGGGTGAAGCACTGCAGTGGCGCATGGTCTAGAAACCATTGACTGGGCGGCGCCTTGGCTGGCGCCGTGGCGTGCCGTGGGGGAGGGGCTGGCGGCGCAGGTGAATAGCGGCCTGACCGTGGCGCAGGCTTTGAACGCGGCCCAACGCGCCCCGGTGCAGTTTGTGCCGCAGGCCGAGCTGCCCGCGGGCACGGCCTATGAGCAGCACATCTTCGACACCGGCCGCGTGCCTACGCGCGATGGGCTGCACGACTTTTTCAACGGCCTGTGCTGGCTGCATTTCCCGTTGGCCAAGCGCAAACTGAACCAGTTGCAGGCCGAGCAGATTGCGCAGACCGGCATCCAGCCGGTGCGCGGCCCGGCGCGCGATGCACTCACCGTGTTCGACGAAAACGCCGCCCTGTTGGTGGCGCCCGACGCGCTGTGGCAGGCGCTGGTGGCCAAGGACTGGCAGGCGGTGTTCGTCACGCTGCGCCCGCTGTGGGCGGAGTCCACCTTGCTGTTGTTTGGCCACGCGCTGCTGGAAAAACTGGTTTCACCCCGAAAACCCATCACAGCCCACGTATTTCGTGCGCAAGCAGCTATCAATTCGATAGCGGATCTGGATGCCTGGCTGGCGGACACCCTTTCGGCGCCCATGCTGGCGGCCAAGCCGTTTGCGCACCTGCCGATGCTGGGCGTGCCGGGGTGGTGGGCGCAGAATGAAGATGCGGCGTTTTACGCCGACAGCAGCGTGTTCCGTGCACCGCGCAAATGCCCATAAACTTCGTGGGCTCAAGCCCTGAAAAGCTTGAAAACACGGCCATCGCCCCTACCATCCGGGGCAACGACTGGTACACGGTCGTATTCCGAAAGAAACCATGAAACGCATATTTTTGTTTGTCTTGACCAACCTGGCAGTTGTGGTCGTGTTGGGCATTGTGGCCAGCCTGCTGGGCGTGAACCGCTACCTCACCCCCAATGGCCTGAATCTGAGTTCTCTGCTGGGCTTTGCGCTGGTGATGGGCTTTGGCGGTGCCATCATCTCCCTGCTGATCAGCAAGCCCATGGCCAAGTGGACTTCGGGCGTGAAAGTCATTGAGCAACCGCAAAACGCCGATGAAGCCTGGATTGTGGACACCGTGCGCAAGTTTGCCGACAAAGCCGGCATTGGTATGCCTGAAGTTGGCATCTTTGACGGCGCACCCAATGCCTTCGCCACCGGTGCATTCAAAAACTCGGCCTTGGTGGCCGTGAGCACTGGTCTGCTGCAAGGCATGACCCGCGAAGAGATCGAGGCCGTGATCGGCCATGAGGTGGCCCACATCGCCAATGGCGACATGGTCACCATGACGCTGATCCAGGGCGTGATGAATACCTTTGTGGTGTTCCTGAGCCGCGTGATCGGCTACGCGGTAGACAGCTTTTTGCGCAAGGGCGATGACCGCGACAGCGGCCCCGGCATTGGCTACTACATCAGCACCATCGTGCTGGACATCGTGCTCGGCTTTGCCGCCGCCATCGTGGTGGCCTGGTTCAGCCGCCAGCGCGAGTTCCGGGCCGACGCGGGTGCCGCCCAACTCATGGGCCGCAAGCAGCCCATGATGAACGCGCTGGCCCGCCTGGGCGGCATGACGCCCGGCGAGCTGCCCAAGAGCGTGGCGGCTTTTGGCATCACCGGTGGCATTGGCCAATTGTTCTCCACCCATCCGCCGATTGAAGAGCGCATCGCCGCGCTGCAAAACGCGACTTAAAACTCCGTCACCACGGTGGCGCCAGCCACCTCGAACTTGTCCATGTTCATGAGCGCATCAATCGACTGGGCGAGGCTGATTTTTTGCCCCACCAGTTTCTCGGGTGCCAGCTTGCCCGAGAGCATCATCGCCAGCATGGCATCGTAGCGGTGGGCCTGCATGCCGTGGCTGCCCAGGATCTCCAGCTCGTGGGCAATGACCTTGGCCATGGGGATGGCAGGTGTGGTGTGCTCGCCCAGCATCAGCCCTACCTGGATGTGCTTGCCCCGCTTGCGCAGGTTGCTGATGGAGTTGAAGCAGGTGGTGGGATGCCCCAGGGCGTCCAGCGACACGTGGACGCCGCCTCGGCTGATGTCGCGTACGGCTTCGACCACGTTGGCCACCTGCGTGGCGTTTACCGTGGCAACGGCCCCCAGCGCGCGGGCCAGTTGCAGTTTGTCGTCGGAAATGTCGATGGCAATGACGTTGGCACCCACGGCGTTGGCAATCATGATGGCCGACAAGCCCACGCCGCCGCAGCCGTGCACGGCTACCCACTGTCCGGCGGACGTTTTGCCCTGGTCGACGACCGCGCGAAATGAGGTGGCGAAACGGCAACCCAGGCTGGCTGCAGTGGCAAAGTCCAGGGTGTCAGGCAGTGCCACCAGGTTGATGTCGGCCTGGTCGATGGCCACGTACTCGGCAAACGAGCCCCAATGGGTAAAGCCTGGTTGAAACTGGTGGTCACACACCTGGTGGTGCCCTGCATGGCATTCGGGGCAATGGCCGCACGCTGCGACGAACGGCACGGTCACGCGATCGCCCCGCTTCCATTGCTTCACGTCCTTGCCCACCGCCTGGACGATGCCCGCGAACTCATGGCCCGGAACGTGGGGAAGGCGAATGTCCGAGTCATGGCCCACCCAGCCATGCCAGTCGCTGCGGCAGACGCCCGTGGCCATCACCTGGATGACCACCCCGTGGTTTTGCGGCGAAGGGTCGGGCACCTGTTGGAGTTGGGGCGGTGCGGAAAAGGCTTCGTAAACCACTGCTTTCATGAAAATCCTTGGCGTTGAATGATTCCATCAGTATAGAAATTACCAATGAAAATATTATTCTGTTTTAAGGTAAAAAGTGGGTGGTTTTGATACGCGGTTCCGCTGCGGAGCGCTTGGATGAAGGAGTCTTTCACAATGGATGGTTTGGACAAAATTGATCTCGCCATGTTGGCCAAGCTTCAGCAGGACGGTCGACTGCCCAATGCAAAGCTGGCCGAGGCGTTTTCCTTGAGTGAGGCCTCGTGCTGGCGCAGGCAAAAGCGGCTGGAGGAGGCCGGAGTGATAGAGGGCTACCAAGCCATCCTGAATCGTCGCAAGCTGGGCATCGGCGTGATGGCCTTTGTCCAGATCGTCTGCACGCAGCACGGCGAAGAGATCACTGCGAATTTTGAGCGCCAGGTACGGGCTTGCCCCAACGTGGTGGATTGCCACAACATCACCGGCGAAGCCGATTTTCTGCTGAAGGTCGTCGCCAAGGACCTGGACGACTACAGCCGGTTCGTGGAGCGTGTCTTGCGCCAATTGCCCGGCGTGTTGAGCATCCGATCCAGCATCTCCCTGCGGGAAATGAAGGCCGCCAAAGGCTTGCCGGTGTTGGAGATTTTGAGCGGCGGCTAGGCCGGTTGGCACATGGCCAGCGCCAGGGCCTCCGCCACCTTGATGCCATCCACCCCCGCCGACAAAATGCCGCCCGCGTAGCTGGCGCCTTCGCCCGCTGGGTACAGGCCGCGCACATTGGTGCTTTGCAGGTCGTCCCCGCGTGGCATCTTGATGGGACTGGAGGTGCGGGTTTCCACACCGGTCAGCACGGCGTCGGCCATGTCAAAGCCTTTGATCTTCTTGCCAAATGCGGGCAGCGCCTCGCGCAGTGCGGCAATGGCATAGTCGGGCAGGCTGGGGGCCAGGTCGCCCAGCTTCACGCCGGGTTTGTACGACGGTGTGACGCTGCCAAATTCCGTCGACGGCTTGGCGGCGATGAAGTCACCCACCAACTGGCCCGGCGCCTCGTAGGTGCTGCCGCCCAGGGTGTAGGCGCCGCTTTCCAGCTGGCGCTGGAACGCGATGCCGGACATGGGATGCGCGGCCTTGGGGTTCTGGGCCTTCATCGCCGCCGCCTCCGCCGCGTAGCGCTGGCCTTTCTCTTCGCCAAAGGCGTGCACAAAGTTGGTCGCATCAATCGGGTAGTCGGGCGGGTCTATGCCCACCACCATGCCGGCGTTGGCATTGCGCTCGTTGCGCGAATACTGGCTCATGCCGTTGGTGACCACGCGGCCCGGTTCGCTGGTGGCGGCCACCACGGTGCCACCCGGGCACATGCAGAAGCTGTAGACCGCACGCCCGTTCGCTGCGTGGTGCACCAGCTTGTAGTCGGCCGCGCCCAGCAGCGGGTGGCCCGCATGGCGGCCCCAGCGCGCGCGGTCGATCACGCCCTGCGGATGCTCGATGCGAAAGCCCACCGAGAACGATTTGGCGTGCATGGCCACGCCGCGCTCGTAGAGCATGGCAAAGGTGTCGCGCGCGCTGTGGCCCAGTGCCATCACCACGTGGTGGGCGGGCAGTTCGTAGTGGCTGCCATTTTGAAGGTTTTCGACCTCTAGCCCGCGTAGAGTCTGCGCGGATAGCTCCTGATTCAATAGCACGTCCACCACGCGCTGTTCAAAGCGGATTTCGCCACCCAGCGCAATGATCTGCTCGCGGATGCCTTCCACCACCTTCACCAGCTTGAAGGTGCCGATGTGCGGATGCGCCTCGTACAGGATTTCGGCCGGTGCGCCGTGCTGCACAAACTCGTGCATCACCTTGCGGCCCAGGAAGCGCGGATCTTTGATCTGGCTGTAGAGCTTGCCGTCCGAAAACGTGCCGGCACCACCTTCGCCAAACTGCACATTGCTCTCGGGGTTCAGCGTCTTCTTGCGCCACAGGCCCCAGGTGTCCTTGGTGCGCTCACGCACCGGTTTACCCCGCTCCAGCACGATGGGTTTGAACCCCATCTGCGCCAGCACCAGCGCCGCAAACATGCCGCAGGGCCCAAAACCCACCACCACGGGGCGCTCTGGCAGGTTGGTGGGCGCCTGCGCGACAAAGCGGTAGGCCATGTCGGGCGTGGCGCTGATGTGCGGGTGGTTCGGGAACCGGGCCAGCAGCGGGGCTTCCAGCGCCGCATCGGCCAGCGTGATGTCGACGATGTAGACCGCCAGCAGGTCCGCCTTGCGCGCATCAAAGCTGCGTTTGAAAACGTGCAGGTCGGCAATGGCAATTACATCAATGCCCAGCGCCTGGGCGCACAGGTGTTTCAGTGCGTCAATCGGGTGCGCCACGGGCGCGCGGTCGGCTTCCGTCTCGGTGGGGGCGTCCGCGGCACGGCGGGCCTCCACGGGCAAGGCGGACAGGGGGAGTTTGAGTTCTGTGAGGCGAATCATGGCTGGGCTCGTGGTTATCAAGCAAGGCCGCGATTTTAAAGGCGCGAGCGCCGCGGTGCGTGCAGGCACGTTGATTGCTTGGTGATTCCTGTGCCAAGCCATTCCTACTCCTACACCCTGGGTCCCCGCACCTACGGCTTTCGCGATCTCAAAGACCTGATGGCCAAGGCCACACCGCTGCGGTCGGGCGATCTGCTGGCGGGCGTGGCGGCGCACAGTGCCGAGGAACGCGCGGTGGCGCAAATGGCATTGGCGGAAGTGCCGCTGCGCACCTTTTTGAATGAGGCGCTGGTGCCGTATGAGTCGGACGAGGTCACGCGCCTCATCCTGGACAGCCACGACGCAGCGGCATTTGCCCCGGTGAACCACCTGACGGTAGGCGACTTTCGCAACTGGTTGCTCAGCGACGCGGTCGACAGCGCCACACTGTCCGCGCTGGCACCCGGCATCACGCCCGAGATGGCGGCCGCGGTCAGCAAGCTGATGCGCAACCAGGATCTGATCCTGGTTGCCAAAAAATGCCGCGTGGTCACCGCATTCCGCAATACCCTGGGCCTGGCCGGGCGCATGGCCACCCGGCTACAACCCAATCACCCCACCGACGACACCACCGGCATTGCCGCCAGCCTGCTGGACGGTCTGCTGTACGGCAGTGGCGATGCGGTGATTGGCATCAACCCCGCCACTGATAACGTGGCCCAGGTGGTCAAGCTGGTGCACATGATGAACGACATCATCAGCCAGTACGATATTCCCACCCAGTCTTGCGTGCTGACGCATGTGACCAACTCCATGCAGGCCATCGAACGCGGCGCGCCGGTGGATCTGGTGTTCCAGTCCATCGGCGGCACCGAAGCCACCAACAGCAGCTTTGGCCTGAACTTGGCGCTGCTGGCCGAGGCCCGCAGTGCTGCGTTGTCGCTGCAGCGCGGCACCGTGGGAGACAACGTGATGTATTTCGAGACCGGGCAGGGCAGCGCCTTGTCGGCCAACGCGCACCACGGCATGGACCAGCAAACCTGCGAGGCCCGCGCCTATGCAGTGGCGCGCCACTACAAGCCGTTGCTGGTCAACACCGTGGTGGGCTTCATCGGCCCCGAGTACCTGTTTGACGGCAAGCAGATCATCCGCGCCGGGTTGGAAGACCACTTCTGCGCCAAGCTGCTGGGCCTGCCCATGGGCTGCGACGTCTGCTACACCAACCACGCCGAGGCGGACCAGAACGACATGGACGTGTTGCTTACCCTGCTGGGCGCCGCGGGCTGCAACTTTGTGATGGGCATTCCGGGCTCGGACGACATCATGCTGAACTACCAGACCACCTCCTTCCACGACGCGTTGTACGCCCGCCGGGTGCTGGGCCTGCGCCCCGCGCCCGAGTTCGAGGCCTGGCTGCAGCGCATGCAAATCTTCAGCGAGGCGGGCCCGGCCTTTGCCCTGCACCCCACGCTGCCCCCGGCGTTCCACAAAGCCCTGCTGCAACTGGCCTGAGCCCATGAGCGAACCCCTGTCCCCCGTCACCGCCAACCCCTGGTCGGTGCTGCGCCAGTTCACCGATGCGCGCATTGCGCTGGGGCGCTCGGGCGTGAGCCTGCCTACAACCGCACACCTGGCCTTTCAGCTGGCGCACGCCCGGGCGCGTGACGCCGTGCACCGCAGTCTGGATGTGCCCCGTCTGGCCGACGCGCTGGCCGCGGCCTGGCCCGATGCGCCGCCGCCCTGTGTGCTGCTGCACAGCGCCGCCATCGACCGCAATCACTACCTGCAGCGCCCCGACCTGGGGCGGCGGTTGGATGCAGCGTCACTGGAGGTGTTGTCGCAGCTGTACCTGCCGGCATCGGCCGATGCCACGTTGTCGGACCGACCGTACGACGTGGCCTTTGTCGTGGCCGATGGCCTGTCGGCTCTAGCGGTGGAGCAAAATGCCGCCCCGTTCCTGCGGGCGTTGTACCGCCGCATGGGTCAGGAGGGCTGGCGTGTGGCGCCCCTGTGCATGGCCCAGCAGTCCCGCGTGGCCATTGGCGATGAGATCGGGCAGGCGCTGGGCGCCAAAGCGGTGGTGGTGCTGATTGGCGAGCGCCCGGGCCTGAGTTCGCCGGACAGCATGGGCCTGTACCTGACCTGGATGCCGCGCCTGGGGCTGACCGACGCCAGCCGCAACTGCATCTCCAACGTGCGCCCTGCGGGGCTGGCGTATGAGGATGCGGCCTTCAAGCTGCATTACCTGCTGACCCAGGCGCGCCAGCGCCAGATCTCGGGCGTGGAGCTCAAGGACGAGACGGATGGCAGCGCACGGGTTCAGGTGGCGGAGCAGGGCAACTTTCTGCTGCGCTAAGCCCCACGTGGGCTGAGCCAGCGCAGACGTAAGATGCCGCCGTACCCGCCACCGGAGCCTCCGCCATGTGCCGCAACATCAAAACCCTGTTCAACTTCGAGCCGCCCGCCACCGAGCTGGAAATCCGCGACGCGTCGCTGCAGTTTGTGCGCAAGCTCAGCGGTTTCAATGTGCCCTCGCAGGCCAACAGCGAAGCGTTTGATTTGGCTGTGGCCCAGGTGGCCGAAGTGGCACGCACGCTGATCGCCTCGCTGGTCACCACTGCAGAGCCGCGCAATCGCGAGGTGGAGGCGGTGCGGGCCAAAGCCCGCTCGGCTGCCCGCTTTGGGGCGCGTTAGTTCGAGGCCAGATGGCGGCAGGCTCAGGTGGGCAGGAATCCATCCACCGACAAATAACGCTCGCCGGTGTCGTAGTTGAAGCCCAGCACCGTGGCCCCGGCAGGAATCTCGGGCAGTTTCTGTGCGATGGCGGCCAGCGTGGCGCCGCTGGAGATGCCCACCAGCAGGCCTTCTTCGCGTGCGCTGCGGCGTGCGTATTCGCGGGCCGGTTCGGCGTCCACCTGGATCACGCCGTCCAGCAGCTCGGTTTTCAGGTTCTTGGGAATAAAGCCCGCGCCAATGCCCTGGATGGGGTGGGGCGAGGGCGCACCGCCACTGATTACGGGGGATGCGGTGGGCTCCACCGCGAACACCTTCAGCTTGGGCCATTTGGCTTTGAGCACCTGGGCCACACCACTCAGGTGGCCGCCGGTGCCCACGCCGGTGATGATGACGTCCACGCCCTGGGGGAAGTCATTGGCGATTTCCAGCGCGGTAGTGCGGACGTGCACGTCGATGTTGGCAGGGTTCTCGAACTGCTGCGGAATCCACGCGCCCGGGGTTTGCTCGGCCAGTTCCTGGGCGCGGGCAATGGCGCCTTTCATGCCTTTCTCGCGCGGGGTCAGGTCAAACGTAGCGCCGTAGGCCAGCATCAGGCGGCGGCGTTCGATGGACATGCTGTCGGGCATGACCAGAATCAGCTTGTAGCCTTTGACCGCGGCCACCAGGGCCAGGCCCACGCCGGTGTTGCCCGATGTGGGCTCAATGATGGTGGCGCCGGGTTTCAGTACCCCACGCTTCTCGGCGTCTTCCACCATGGCCAGCGCAATGCGGTCCTTGATCGAACCGCCCGGGTTGCTGCGTTCACTCTTCACGAACACCTGGTGCGTGCTGCCAAACAGCTTGTTGATGCGGATATGGGGCGTATTGCCAATGGTTTGCAGGACGTTGTCGAAAGCCATGAGGGGTCTCCGGAGTGGGAAAAGAACGCAATCATTCTCTGCCAAATGCATGACCGGCGAACGACAGTTTGGGCATATCGATATGCCTGCCCCCGCAGGACCGATAATGGGGCGGTGAAGCCCGCCAGACCACCGCTGGTGCAATCTGGGAAACCAGGCACTGGAGGAACGTCCGGACTGCATAGGGCAGCGTAGCAGTTAACGACTGTCCACTGACAAGCTGTGTACGCAAGTGCATGGCCCTAAGGTGAGGATTAGAGCAACAGAGACGAGCCGCTTTAGTGCGGGTGAAACGGGCAATCTCTACGCGCAGCAATACCAAGTAGGCCAACGTTGACGGGGCCCCCGGAGTTGGCGGGTAGGTAGCATCGAGCCGTTTGGGTGACCGGCGGCCCAGAGTAATGGTGGTCACATGGGGGGAAACCCCCATGCACAGAATCCGGCTTATCGGTGGGCTTCACACTTTTTTTGTTGTATGGTTGGGTCTTCACAGTCATTGGGAGATGGGACCATGCGACCGATTCTTGAACTGTTGGAAAAGCACGGTGGCTCCATCTGGAGCCTGAGCCCCGAGGACAGCGTGTACAACGCCCTCGAAATGCTGGCCGATTGCAATGTGGGGGCCCTCATGGTGATGGAGGGCGACAAGCTGGTCGGCGTGTTTTCCGAACGCGACTACACCCGCAAAATCGCCTTGGCGGGGCGCTCATCCAAAGACACCAAGGTCAGTGAGATCATGACCGCCCAGGTGCTGACGGTCACTCCCAGAACTTCGACTGACGACTGCATGGCCCTCATGAGCCAGAAGAAGATCCGCCACTTGCCGGTGGTGGAGGGCAGCAAGGTGCTGGGCATGATTTCGATCCGCGACCTGATGGACAACATCATCAAGGACCGCGAGCTCACCATCACCCAGCTGCAGAACTACATTTCTTCCTGAACTCTAAAACTTCTCGTAGCCCGCCAGAAAACGCCACTGGCCCACGGGCAGGTCGGCAATGGTGACCCGTCCCAGGCGGATGCGGCGCATGGCCAGAATTTCCAGCTTCGCTTCTGCACACAGGTAGGCCACCAGGCCGGGGTGCGAACCCTTGATGGCGAAGCGCAGGCGGCTCATTTCCGGCGTGCTGCTGCTCACACTCACTTTCACCGATGGCAGGTCGTTGCGTTCGTCTTTGAGCGCGTAGCCGATGGGCTTTAGCGCTTCGGGTGCCACCTCGCCCTTCACTTCCACCAGAAACTCGTGCTCCATGGTGCCCATGTCTTCGGTGAGCTTGCGCGTGGTGCGCCAGTCCTGCGTGAACACCACCAGACCGGTGGCGCCGTTTTCGAGTTCGATGTCGGCTTCCAGATTGCTGAAGTGGCGCTTGAGTATCGGCGTGTCCGTGGGGTCGTGTTCCCAATGGGTTTGCGCGGTCAGCAGACTGCGTGCGTCGGGTGCGGCCTTGCGCCCGCGTACGGGCTCCAGTTCCTCTGTGCCATCGGAGTAGCCCGCGGGCTTGTTCAGCAGCAGGGTCACGTCGCTGAGGCTCAGCAGGGTGGCATCGGCGTCCAGCGTGACGGCCTCTTTGTCCACGCGGTGCGCGGGCTCTTCCACCACCACACCGTTCACACGCACCCAGCCACCGGCGATGTACTGTTCTGCTTCCTTGCGCGAGCAGTCTTTGAGCGCCATCACGCGCTTGGACAGGCGTTCGCCAGCGACTGACGCAGCGGGTGCCTCCGCCACGGGTTCTTTGCGTGGCTTGCGAAAACGTGGCTTTTTGGTGGAAGGTGCAGGCATGGGCGCCGCAGCGGCCGGGCTGGGCCTGGGTGCAATGGGCGCTGGTGCCACCACTGCACGCGGTGGTTTGATGGGCTTTTTGAGCGTGGGGCGTGGGGGTTTGGAGTCCGCGGTGCTCATGGCTGGCCTTCTTGGTTTTGGGGGCCGCCTGGGTTGTCCAAGGCGTAAATACGTTCCACGTGTGCCAGCAGCGAGCGCTTGGCCACGGGCCAGATGCGCGCATCCACATCGTCATAGGCCAGGGGCAACCAGTCGTCCAGGCCGCCATGGGGGTTGGCGCGCATCACGGCGGCAATCTTGGCCTCGCGCGCCAGGCGGTGGGCCTTGAGCTTGGCGATGGCGTCGAGTGCGCCGTCCATCACATGGCCATGCGCCGGCAGGATGTACTGCACCCCCAGCTCGGTGCAGGCCGCAGTCAGCGCGTCCAGCGAATCCAGGTAGTCGCGCATATTGCCGTCGGGTGGGTCGATCACCGTGGTGCTGCCGTTGAGGATGTGGTCACCGCTGAACAGCAGGCCGTCTTCTTCCAGCAGCAGGCAGACGTGGTTGGCTGCGTGGCCGGGCGTGTAAATCACTTGCAGCGTGTGCACGGGTTTCAGAGCGCTTTGCACGTCCAGCCCAGGCAGCATATGCGCGAGCAGCTCCTGATTTAATAGCGGACGGTCTGGCGTGAAGTCGCTGGCTGCGCGCGCCGTGGGGGCAGACGGGAGCCCCAGAATGGGCGGGCCGCCCTGGCACAGGGCCTGCAGCGGTGCCGCACCCGGCGAATGGTCGGGGTGCGAGTGGGTGCAGACGATGCGTAGGATGTTGCCACCGCTGCCGTCTTCAAACGCGGCGGCCTGCCACAGGCGCTGCACATGGTCGGCGTCGGCCGGTCCGGGGTCGATCACCGTGAAGCCGGTGGCGGGCTCGCCCACCAGGTAGCTGTTGGTGCCGGGCCCGGTCATCACACCCGGGTTGGGGGCGGTCAGGCGCAGCACATTGCGCAGCAGCGGGGTGGGGCGGTCGGTTTGCCAGGCGTCGATCAGCGAGGCGGCTGCGGGTGAAGTATCCGCAGGCAGGATGTGGGTGGGTCTAACCATGCGCAGGATTGTGCGGCCAAACGCGGATAATTCGGCCATGCGAATTCCGTTCACCAAAATGCAGGGCGCGGGCAACGACTTTGTCGTTCTCGACGAAACGCGCGGCCGCCTGGGCCTCACGCCTGCGCACTACCGCTTTCTGGGCGACCGCCACTTTGGCGTGGGCGCCGACCAGATCCTGACCGTGCGCCCCTCGCCCGCCGAGGGCATCGACTTCGAATACGTGATCCACAACGCCGATGGCAACGAGGTGGAGCAGTGCGGCAACGGCGCGCGCTGCTTTGCCCGTTTTGTGCACGACCGCGGTCTGACGACCAAGGATCACCTGCGTGTGCAGACCATGATGGGCGTGATTGAGCCGCGTCTGAATGCCGATGGCCGCGTCACCGTGGACATGGGCGCGCCGGTGTTTGCGCTGGCCGACATTCCGTTTGATGGCAGCGGCCTCACGCTGCAGCCCATGGGTTCATGGGGAAATTGGCCTCTAGCCCCCGTCGGTATTGCGCCAGTAGCTCCTCTTTTGATAGCGGCTGTGTCCATGGGCAACCCCCATGCGGTGACGTTGGTGGACAACGTGGACACGGCCCCAGTTGCTAACCTGGGCCCCGCTGTGCAGGCCAGCCCGCGCTTCCCGCAGGGCGTGAACGTGGGTTTCTTGCAGGTCGTGGACCGCAGCCACGTGCGGCTGCGCGTGTTTGAGCGCGGCGTGGGCGAGACCCTGGCCTGCGGCACCGGCGCCTGCGCAGCCGTGGTTTCCGGCATTCGCCTGGGCCTGCTGGACGCCAGCGTGGAAGTGCAAACCCGGGGCGGCGTGCTCACCATTGAATGGGCTGGTGGCGACGCCTCGGTGTTCATGACCGGCCCCGCCACCACCGTGTTTCACGGCGAAATTGACCTTCCCGAATAACCAACTGATCGCACCATGACCACACCCGTGAACCACGCCTTGGCCCACCCCATCACCGAAGACGACATCGCCAATTACCTGGCCAACACGCCCGACTTCTTCCAGCGCCACGCCGAGCTGCTGGCCACGGTGCAGTTCACCAGTCCGCACAGCCACCGCGCAGTGAGCCTGCAGGAGCGCCAGGCCGAGATGCTGCGCGAGAAGATCAAGCTGCTGGAGCAGCGCATCATGGAAATGATCCGCAACGGCAATGAGAACGTGATGCTGTCCGACAAGATCCTGCGCTGGGCGCGCACGCTGTTTCTGACCAACGACCTGCAGGCTCTGCCCGCCCAAATCGTGCAAGAGATCCAGGACCAGTTCGCCGTGCCCCAGGTGGGCCTGCGCCTCTGGGATGTGGCCACCGCGTATGCCGGCCTGCCCTTTGCCCAGGGCGTGAGCGACGACGCCAAGGTGTTCGCCGCCTCGCTGACCGAGCCCTTCTGTGGCCTGAACACCGGCTTTGAAGCCGTGGGCTGGCTGGACGATACGGCCCACGTCAGCTCGCTGGCGCTGATTCCTCTGCGCAGCGGCGAGGCCGGTGGCAGCGTGTTCGGCATCCTGGTGCTGGCCTCCGGCGACGCGCACCGCTTCAACAGCGGCATGGGCACCGACTTCCTGGCCCGCATCGGCGACCTGGCCAGTGCGGCGCTTTCGCGCCTGCGTTAACCCCCACTGGCCGTGAACACGGACGACACCTCGCTGGTTGAAAAATACCTGGAGTACGTCCGCGTAGAAAAACGCCTCGCAGCGCGCACGGTGGAACTGTACGCGCTGGATCTGGGCAAGCTCAGCGCCAACGCCGCCAAGGTGCCTGTGGCCTTGGTAGACGTTAAAAATAACCATATCCGCCGCTGGGTGGCACAGATGCACAGCGGTGGCCGCAGTGGCCGTGGCATTGCGCTCATCCTCTCGGGCTGGCGCGGTTTCTACACCTGGCTGGGCCGCCAAGGCCTGGTGGCCAGCAACCCCGTGCAAGACGTACGCTCCCCCAAAGCCCCCAAGCCTCTGCCCAAGGCACTGGCCGTGGACGACGCGGTGCAGTTTGCCGACTTTGAAAGCGACGACAACGCCTGGCTGGAAGCGCGCGACGCGGCCATGGTGGAGTTGCTGTACGGCAGTGGCCTGCGCGTGGGTGAACTCGTGGGGCTGGACGTGGTGGCGGGCAAAGATGCCAAAGGCTGGATAGACCTGCAAGCCGCCGAGGCCCATGTGCTGGGCAAGGGCAGCAAACGCCGCACTGTGCCGGTGGGCAAGACTGCGCTGGAGGCCCTGGCGCGCTGGCTGGAGCTGCGCGGCCCGCTGGGCACCGCCACCGGGGCGCCTACGGCCGCCACACAGGCCGATGCCGCGGCCGCGCTGTTCACCGGGCGCAATGGCACGCGGCTGACTGCCCAAAGCGTCTGGCAACGCCTGAAGCGCCGCAGCCAGCTCGCGGGCCTGAACACCCCGGTGCACCCCCACATGCTGCGTCACTCGTTTGCCAGCCATGTGCTGCAAAGCAGCGGCGATTTGCGCGCTGTGCAGGAGTTGCTGGGCCACGCCAACATCACCACCACGCAGGTCTACACGCGGCTGGATTTTCAGCACCTGGCCAAGGCCTACGACGCGGCGCATCCTCGGGCGCGCCTGCGCACTCCCAAAAAAGACTGAGCGGAGTCTGTAAGTCTTGTAAACAAGTGTCGATCCTCGCGTGTCGCACAATCGGACCCATGAAAACGATTCGCCTACGCGCCGGCAAAGAGCGCTCCCTGTTGCGCCGCCATCCCTGGATTTTTGAGTCCGCCATTGCGAAGGGCAGTGGTGACAGCGGCGAGACCGTGCGCGTGGAGTCTGATCAGGGGCAGTTCCTTGGTTGGGCGGCCTTCAGTCCGCAGTCCAAAATCCGCGCGCGGGTCTGGAGTTTTGACGAGACACAGCGCATAGATGCTAGCTTTTTCATAGCTACTTGCGCAGCATCTGTGGGGGCTAGAGCCCGATTTGATATCAAGAGTGACGGTGTGCGCCTGGTCCATGGCGAATCGGACGGCTTGCCCGGCCTGATCGTGGACCGCTACGGCGACACACTCGTGGCCCAGTTCACCTCGGCCGGCGTGGAGAAGTGGAAAGGCGTGATTGCCGACGCGCTGTTGGCCGCCACGGGCTTGACCAAGCTGTACGAGCGTTCGGATGCCAGCAGCCGTGGGTTGGAGGGCTTGCCCGAGGTGACGGGCTGGCTGCGTGGCGAAGGCGCGACCGACCTGGTGCTGCAGGAGCACGACTGGAAGCTGGCGCTCAGCATCGCAGACGGTCACAAGACCGGCTTCTACCTGGACCAGCGCGACAGCCGCAAGCGCTTTGCCGATGCCACGCGCCGCCTGGGCTTCCAGCGCGTGCTCAACTGCTACTGCTACACCGGGGGCTTCACCGTGGCGGCCCTGTCGGGCGGCGCGGGGCATGTCACCTCCATCGATTCCAGCGGCCCGGCCATTGAAAAAGCTGCGGCCAATGTGGCGCTGAACGGCTTTGACGCCGGTCGCGCCAGCTTTATGGACGCCGACGTGAACGCAAGCCTGCGCGCCTTTGGAGCCGAAGGCCGCACCTTTGATGCCATCATCCTGGACCCGCCCAAGTTTGCTCCCACGGTGGCGCATGCCGAGCGCGCGGCCCGGGCCTACAAGGACATCAATCGACTGGCCTTCAAACTGCTGGAGCCCGGTGGCGTGCTGTTCACCTACAGCTGCTCGGGCGGTATCAGCGCCGACCTGTTCCACAAAATCATCGCAGGGGCGGGTTCCGATGCGGGCGTGGACGGTTTTATTACCGAACGCATGGGTGGCGCACCCGACCACCCCATGACGATTGCCTTCCCGGAAGGGGAGTACCTCAAGGGGCTGGTGGTGATGCGGCGTGCCATATAGGCGCAGGTGCTGCCAAACTTTGAATTGCTGACTACACTTCGCAGTTGTCTTCTTTTTGCACTGCACCATTTTTTGGATTGAACGATGAGCCTGATTCCCGCCACCATCCTGACCGGCTTTTTGGGTGCCGGCAAAACCACGCTCTTGAAGCGCGTGCTGGCCGAAGCTCATGGCCAAAAAATCGCCGTCATCGAAAACGAGTTCGGTGAGGAGAACATCGACAGCGACATTCTGGTCAGCGACACCAATGAGCAGATCATCCAGATGAGCAACGGCTGCGTCTGCTGCACCATCCGCGAAGACCTGCGCACCACGCTGAAAGACCTGGCTGAGAAGAAGCGCAAGGGCGAGCTGGACTTTGAGCGCGTGGTGATTGAAACCACTGGCGTGGCCGACCCCGGCCCCGTGGCGCAGACCTTCTTCATGGACGACGAGATCGCTGAAACCTACCTGCTGGACTCCATCCTGACCCTGGTGGACGCCAAGCATGCGGTGCAGCAGCTCAACGACCGCCAGGAAGCGCGGCGCCAGATTGGTTTTGCCGACCAGATTTTCATCAGCAAGTCCGACCTGGTGTCCAAGGACGAGCTGGACGCCTTGATGCACCGCATCAAGCACATGAACCCGCGCGCACCCCAAAAGGCAGTGCACTTTGGCGACGTGTCGCTGAAAGAGGTGTTTGACCTGCGCGGCTTCAACCTGAACGCCAAGCTGGATATCGACCCCGACTTCCTCAAGGAAGACGACCACGATCACCACGAGCATGACCATGCCCACGGCGAGCATTGCGACCATCCCTCGCATCAACATGACCGCGCGCATGGTGACCATGACGGCCATGGTCACCACCATCACCACGACGATGACGTGAAAAGCTTCGTTTTCAAGTCCGATCGGCCGTTTGATCCGGCCAAGCTGGAAGACTTTCTGGGCGCCGTCGTCAACATCTACGGCCCGCGCATGCTGCGCTATAAGGGCGTGCTCTATATGAAGGGCACCGAACGCAAGGTCATCTTCCAGGGCGTGCACCAGCTCATGGGCAGCGATTTGGGGCCGGCCTGGGCCGAAGGCGAGACAAAGTGCAGCAAAATGGTCTTCATAGGCATTGATCTGCCCAAGGACATCTTCCTGCAGGGCATGGAGCAATCCTTGGTCTGACCGCGGCAGCCCTCTAGATACCTACCAATAACCGGCTGGGAGCCAAATGATTGTCTCGCTTTTGCAACTGATGGGTTTCCCGATGGGGAAACCTGTACACTCGCGCGCCGAAGAAACCCCCGTTTCACCGTCTGCAAAGACGACGAAAGGGGCTGCAGCCACCAGGGACCATGCGCAGGCGAGTACTGCCAGGAGACAAGAAGTGAAAGCGAATTCCGGGAAAGATACCAAAGCCAAAGCCGTCAACGCTAAGGACGCCAAAGCCAAGGTCAGCGCAAAACCCAGTGCCAAAGCACCTGCCAAGCCAGCAGCCAAGCCGGCGGTGAAGGTGTCCGCCAAGGTTGCGGCCAAACCCGCAGCCAAGGCCGCGCCCAAAGCTATTGCCAAGCCAGCAGCCAAACCTGCCGCCAAAGCGGTCAAGGCCAGCAAGCCTGTGGCCAAGGCCCCCGTGAAAGCGGTCGCCAAAGCCCCAGCGAAAACAGTGGCTAAAGCCGCTGTCAAACCTGTTGCGAAGGTGGCCCCCAAGGCCGCACCCAAGCCAGCAGTTAAAATCAAGGCGCCCGCCGAGAAACCGGCGGCCAAGTCCGTCGCCAAGGCGCCGACGCCTGCTGCCAGCAAACCCAGTCCCGCCAAAGCGGCTGCGGTGGCGGTGGTGGCGCCAGTGCCCGTGGTCCCTGCGAAATCAGGGCGCCCTTCCTCCCGGTTGGCGCAACTTACCGTGCCATCCATGGCGCAATCTGTGGCCTCCACAGCCGCCAAAGCCACCTACACCCTTACCATGTCCTCCCCCGTGATTGCCCCCGTTATTCCGTCCATTGCTAAGAAGGACGCCAAGCTTGCCAACAACTGGAAGTCCAAGCCCGTCGCGGAGTTGACCGATGCCGAGTTGCTGGCCATGCCCGACTCCGAGTACATGAACGACGTGCAACTGGCTGCGTTCCGCCTCAAGCTCTCCATCCTCAAGCGCGACATCTTGAACAGCGCCGGTGAAACCACCGAGCATCTGCGTGAAGACACCTCCGTGGTGCCCGATCCCGCAGACCGCGCCACTATTGAAGAAGAGCACGCGCTGGAGCTGCGCACCCGCGACCGCGAGCGCAAGCTGCTGAAGAAAATCGAGCAGTCCATCGTGCGCATTGATGCAGGCGATTACGGCTACTGCGACGAAACCGGTGAGCCTATCGGTGTCGGACGTTTGCTCGCGCGTCCCACGGCCACGCTGTCGCTGGAAGCGCAGCAGCGCCGTGAGCTTAAGCAGAAAATGTTTGGCGACTGATCACGCCTGCACCGCACCAGCCCCTTTCATTACCCTATGGCGACCAAAGACGATCGACCCGGTTTGTTGTCCAAGGTGGCGATGTTTGTCCGCAATCCGACCAAAGACTGGTCAGAGCTGGACCGCGCCGAGCCCGAGCAGGAAAGTGGTTATGACAAACAGGCCCTGAAGGCCATGATTGAGCGCAAGCGGCAAAACGACTTTGTCCGCAAGCGCGAGTTCGACCAGCTGCGCAAACTGCGCAACCGCGATCCTTCCGCCGCTGCGGGGTTGGCGCGCCCCTCGTTTTTCCAGACCAGCATTCCCACCGACCCGGATGGCCGCGCTGTCACGTTGAAGAAAATCGACGAGATTGAGGCCCAGATGTCCAAGCAGTGGTGGAAGGGTAAGCAGGATGCTGCCGCGGCCCAAGCCAATGGCGTGGCGGCTGCGTCGGATGACGACCCGTCAGCAGACCTGTCGCTGCCCATGCCCCAGCACCCAGGGGCTTCTGCGCCTACGGTGCCTGCCACCCTGTCGTCCCATTTTGACGCCACCGAATCCTCTGATCTGGGCTCCAGCCCTCCCAGCGGCCAGCTCTCGGAATATGCCCCCACCGAAATGGGTGTGGGCATGATGCCGCCCCCCATGTCGTCCCACGTGCCCTTGCATGCGGTGCCGCGTACGCGTACCCCCATGCCCATGCCTCCGGTGGGCCAGGGTTTGACGGGCGATGAAAACTCTGACCTGTCGTTTTCCACCTCCAAGCTGTTTGCGATCGAGGTAGATGACATGGCCACCGACCCTGAGCTGGAGGAGGCCGCTATCCGCTTCGCCAATGGCGATGACGGTGGTGCGGAAAGTGGCCTGTTGATGGCATTGCGCGGTAGTGCACTGGTGCCGGACGTCGCCTTGTCGTGGGCTGCTGCGCTGCTGGATCTGTACCGCGCAACCAACAACCGTGAGCGTTTTGATTGGGCGGTGGTCGAGTTTGCCCAGTGGTGGGGTGCTGCCATTCCCAGCTGGGAGTCGTTGCCAAACGCCGCACAAAGTGCAGGGACCACCTCTTCTGCACCCTTGGCTTCTGCGCCCGGTGAGACCCATGTGGATGCCATCTGGCACAGCCCCTCTGAGCTCACCGTGCAAGCCATGGAAGACCTGCGCGATGCCATGTCCTTTCAGCCACCGCCTTGGGTGATTGGCTGGTCCCACCTCACTCGCATTGATGCGCAGGCGATGCCTTTGTTGGGCGGCTTGTTTGCCAGCCTGTGCGATGAACCGGTGTCACTGTGTTTCAGCGGCGCCGACAGTCTGGTCCAGGCCTTGCGTAGCATCACGCCATCGGGGGACCGCGGTGTGGATTCCTCCTGGTGGGGCGTGCGCCTGAATGCTCTGCGTGCCATGGAAATGCTTGACGAATTTGAGCTGGTTGCGCTGGACTACTGCGTTACCTATGAAGTCTCGCCGCCCGCTTGGGAGCCAGCCCGGTGTACCTTCGAATTGGTGCACAGCGGTGCTGCCGCTGGTGCGGATGGCGCCCGCGACGGCGGACGTGGTTTTGAGAATGCCGCCACTGTGCCCATGGGGCTGGACAATCCCCAGACCACCGGTTTGGAGTTGCGCGGTGATGTGCTGGGCGATGCCACCCAGACGCTGGCGGGGCTGGATGCAGCCCGTGAGGAAGGCGGCCGCATCGCGGTGTCTTGCCGACACCTGATTCGGGTGGATTTTTCGGCAGCTGGCAGTATTCTCAACTGGGTGGCCATGCGCGAATCCGAGGGCTGCCTGGTGCAGTTTCAGGATGTGCACCGCTTGGTTGCTGCATTTTTCAACGTCATTGGCATCAACGAGCATGCCCGTGTCATCCCCCGCGCCATCTGAGTAGATGCCGCGGCAGGTGCTGCGGCTTGAATTCGGCGCCAACCCCCGCATGTCAGACAGCATGGAACAATTTCACGGCACCACCATCATCAGCGTTCGCCGCAAAACCCCGCAGGGCGACCAGGTCGCTATCGGTGGCGATGGGCAAGTCACCCTGGGCAACATCGTCGTCAAGGGCTCGGCCCGCAAGGTGCGCAAGCTGCACCATGGCAAGGTGCTGGCCGGTTTTGCTGGCGCCACCGCCGATGCCTTCACCCTCTTTGAGCGCTTTGAGGCCAAGCTGGACAAACACCAGGGGCACTTGGTGCGCGCCGCCATTGAGCTGACCAAGGATTGGCGCACCGACCGCGTGTTGCGTCGGCTGGAAGCCATGCTGGCAGTTGCCGACAAGGACGCCTCCCTCATCATCACCGGCAATGGCGATGTGCTGGAGCCCGAGAACGGCATTGTGACCATCGGTTCGGGTGGCGCCTACGCGCAGGCCGCGGCCATTGCGCTGCTCAATCACACCGAACTGCCAGCTGCAGACATCGTGAAACGCTCCCTGGAAATTGCGGGCGAACTGTGCATTTACACGAACATGCACCACACCATCGAAACGCTCTGAGACCATGCAATCCCTCTCGCCCCAAGACATCGTTGCCGAACTCGACAAACACATCGTTGGGCAGGCCCAAGCGAAGCGCGCCGTAGCCATCGCTCTGCGCAACCGCTGGCGCCGGCAAATGGTGGGCGTTGCGCTGCGCAGCGAAATTACGCCCAAAAACATCCTGATGATTGGCCCGACGGGCGTGGGGAAGACCGAGATTGCCCGCCGTCTGGCACGCTTGGCGGACGCCCCCTTCATCAAGGTGGAGGCCACCAAGTTCACCGAGGTGGGCTATGTGGGCAAGGATGTGGATTCCATCATTCGCGACCTGGCTGATATCGCTGTCAAACAAACCCGCGAGGCCGAGAAGGCCAAGGTGCGAGCCCGCGCCGAAGACGCGGCGGAAGAGCGCATTCTGGATATTCTGGTTCCGCCGCCACGCGCGGAGTTTGGCTTTGCTGCGGCTGGCGATGCCCCCGAGAGCACGGCACGCCAGACCTTCCGCAAGAAGTTGCGCGAAGGCCAGTTGGTGGACCGTGAAGTTGAAATCGATGTAGCCGCTCCCACGCCGCAGTTGGAAGTGATGGGGCCGGCAGGCATGGAAGAAATGACCGAGCAGCTGCGTGGCATGTTTGGCCAAATGGGCCAGAACAAGCGCCAGACCCGCAAACTCAAGATCAGCGAAGCGCACAAGCTGCTGGTAGACGAGGAAGCTGCCAAGCTCGTCAACGAGGACGACATCAAGAGCCAGGCCTTGCACCTGCTGGAGCAGAGCGGCATTGTGTTCATTGACGAGATTGACAAGGTGACCTCGCGCAGCGAAGGCAGTGGCGCCGAAGTCTCGCGCCAGGGCGTGCAACGGGACTTGCTGCCGCTGGTGGAGGGCACCACGGTGTCCACCAAATACGGCATGGTCAAGACGGACCACATTCTGTTCGTCGCCTCTGGCGCATTCCACCTGAGCAAACCCAGTGACCTGATCCCGGAGCTGCAAGGGCGCTTCCCGATTCGCGTAGAGCTGCAATCTTTGTCGGTGCAAGACTTCGAAGCTATCCTCACGCAAACCCATGCCTCGCTGGTGAAGCAATACCAGGCGCTGCTGGCGACCGAGCAGGTGACGCTGACATTCACGCCTGAGGGCATCACGCGCTTGGCACAGATTGCCTTTGAGGTGAACGAGCGCACGGAAAACATCGGTGCCAGGCGCTTGTCCACGGTCATGGAGCGCCTATTAGATGAAGTAAGCTTTGGCGCAGTGGCCTTGGCGGGGCAAACCGTGGTGGTGGACGCGGCCTATGTGGATGCCCGCCTGGGAGAGCTCAGCCAGAATGAGGACCTTTCGCGTTACATCCTGTAACCCGTCCCGGACGAACGGTATCGGGCTTGGCGCTTCAAGCATCACTTTCATAAGGTGCGCTAAGTGCTTAATTTAGAACGATTTTCAGACGCTTGTCTCCTGCAAAATCGTTTCTAAGTCCTTGATTTCATTGGAAAAAATTCGCGCAAGCCCTCTTGCGAACATGGCTTTTGCTGATACAGTGCAAAAAAGTGCAATTTAGTGGTGAAAAGTGCCGCGCAATTGCTATTCCAAGCTGTCGCAGTAGAAAAAGGGTGTTTTAGCGTGTTTCAAGGGGCCTCGTCTCTCAGTCTGGATGCGAAAGGGCGGTTATCAGTACCGACCCGGCATCGTGACGTCTTGAGCGCGACGGCGGCTGGCCAACTCACGATCACCAAACACCCCCACGGCTGCCTGATGGTGTTCCCCCGCCCCGAGTGGGAGAAATTCCGCGAGCGCATTGCTGCTTTGCCGATGTCGGCCCAATGGTGGAAACGCATCTTCCTTGGTAACGCCATGGACGTGGAAATGGACGCCACTGGGCGTGTGCTGGTATCCCCCGAGCTGCGCGAAGCCGCCGGTATTGCCAAAGACACCATGCTGCTAGGCATGGGCAACCACTTTGAGCTGTGGGACAAGGCCACCTACGACGCCCAAGAGGCCAAGGCCATGCAGGGCGAGATGCCCGATGTCTTCAAAGACTTTTCTTTCTAAGGTGTGACGGTGGAAGCTCCTTGGACCCACACCACCGTCTTGTTGAACGAAGCAGTAGACGCATTGTTCAGCAACGACGGGCAGGCCTACGCGGGTGCGGCCGACGGCACCTATGTGGACGCCACCTTTGGCCGAGGCGGCCACTCGCGCAGCATTTTGAGCCGCCTGAGCCCAGCCGGTCGTTTGGTTGCCTTTGACCGCGACCCTGACGCTGTGGCGCAATCCGCCAGCATCACCGACCCCCGTTTCTCCATCCGCCACGAAGGCTTCTCCCATATGGGTGAGCTGCCCGCGGCCAGCCTAGCTGGTGTGCTGATGGACCTGGGCGTGAGTTCTCCCCAAATCGACAACCCACTGCGGGGCTTCAGCTTCCGCTTTGAAGGTCCCCTGGATATGCGCATGGACACCACGCGCGGCGAGAGTGTGGCCCAGTGGCTGGCGACAGCCGAGATCAATCAAATCGCGGAGGTGATACGTGAATATGGTGAAGAACGGTTTGCTGGGCCAATTGCAAAGGCGATTGTTGCTCGCCGACAGGAACGGGGGCCAATTTCAACCACCTCCGAGCTGGCCCAACTCGTGGCTGACACGGTCAAAACCCGCGAGCAGGGCCAGAACCCTGCAACGCGCACATTTCAGGCTCTTCGGATTTTCATCAACGCCGAGCTTGAGGAGCTGCAACAAGCGCTAGACGCCAGCCTGGACGTGCTCGAGGTGGGCGGTCGCCTGGCGGTGATCAGCTTCCATTCACTGGAGGACCGCATCGTCAAGCAGTTCATTGCCAAGCATTCCAAAGAGGAATACGACCGCCGTGCACCATTTGCCGTGCCCAAGGTCATGAAGCTCAAGGCGCTGGACCGCATCAAGCCCAGCGCGGCTGAAGTGGCGGGCAACCCACGTTCGCGCAGTGCCATCCTGCGCGTGGCGCAAAGGATGGCGGCATGATGCGCATCAACCTGGTGCTGGTACTGGCCGTGGTGGCCAGCGCCCTGTATTTGGTGGGCGTGCAGTACGAGTCACGCCGCGTGTTCACCGAGCTGGACAAATCCCGTGCCGATGCGCGCCGCCTGGAAACCGAGTATGGCCGCCTGCAGGTAGAGAAGCGCGAACAGGCCACCTCTGCCCGCGTGGAGCGCCTGGCGCGCGAGAAGCTGCAGATGCGCCAGGTGACGCCCGCCATCACCAGCTATGTGACCTACAGCGCTCCTGAGGCCGCCGCCAGCGTGGCCACCAATGCCTCCGCAGCGCAGGGCAGCAAATGACGCGCCGCGGTATCCAGTACACCTCCAGCCCCTTGTTGGCCAGCCGCACGCCGGTGTGGCGCAGCAAGTTCGTGGTGGGTGCGATTGCGCTGGGCTTCACCGGTCTGGTGGCGCGCGCCGCCTACATCCAGGTGGTGGCCAATGATTTTTTTCAACGCCAGGGCGAAGTGCGGTTTGCGCGCACCCTGGACCTGCCCGCCAACCGCGGCCGCATTCTGGACCGCAATGGCCTGATCCTGGGCTCCAGCGTGCCGGCACCCAGCATCTGGGCTATCCCCGAAGACGTGGAGCTGGAAAAAGGTCAACTGGGCCAACTCGCCAAGCTACTGGAGATGCCGGCTGCTGACTTGTCCAAGAAGCTGGATGACGAGGACAAGTCCTTCGTCTGGCTCAAGCGGCAGGTGGATGCGGACATCGCCAAGAAAATCAGCGATCTCAATATCAAGGGCATTTACCAGCGCAAGGAATACAAACGCCAGTACCCCGAGGGTGAGTCTGCTGCGCACATCGTTGGATTCACCAACGTGGAAGACAACGGCCAGGAGGGTGTGGAGCTCATGTTCAACAAGGAGCTGCTGGGACGTCCCGGCATGCGCCATGTGATCAAGGACCGTCTGGGTCGTGCCGTGGAAGACGTGGGCGAGGTGGTGCAGCCCGTGGCGGGACGTGACTTGCAGCTCAGTATCGACAGCAAGATCCAGTTTTTTGCCTACCAGAAGCTGCGCGACTCGGTGCTGAGCAACAAGGCCAAGGCCGGTAGCGTGGTGGTGCTGGACGCGATCACGGGGGAAGTGCTGGCCTTGGCCAACTACCCCAGCTACACCCCCGACAAGCGCCAGAACCTGACCGGTGCGCAGCTGCGCAACCGCGCGCTGACCGACACCTTTGAACCCGGTTCGGTGATGAAACCCTTCACCGTGGGCCTGGCGCTGGAAACTGGTCGGGTCAAGCCCACGACCATCATCGACACTGCCCCTGGCTCGGTCACCATCACCGGTGCCACCATCCATGATTCGCACCCGCATGGCGCGCTGACGGTGGAGCAGGTGATCCAGGTGTCCAGCAACGTGGGCACCACCAAGATCGCCATGCAGATGCCCGCCAGCGAGATGTGGCAAACCTTCTCGCAAGCGGGCTTTGGCCAAAAACCGCAGATTGAATTTCCGGGTGCGGTGTCGGGCCGCCTGCGTCCCTACAAATCGTGGCGCCCCATTGAACAGGCCACCATCTCGTATGGCTATGGCATGTCGGCCTCGCTGTTCCAGATGGTGCGCTCCTACACCGTGTTTTCGCACGGCGGCAACATCATTCCGGCCACCCTGCTCAAGACCAGCGAGCCTGCGGTGGGCGTGCCCGTGTTCTCGGAGCAGACCGCGGCCAAGATCCGCCACATGCTGCAAATGGCCGCTGGCCCTGGCGGTACCGGCCCCAAGGCGCAAACCATTGGCTACTCGGTGGGTGGCAAGTCCGGAACCGCCTACAAGCAAGTGGGCAAGGGATACGGCACCGATGGCAACCGCAAGTACCGCAGCTGGTTTGTGGGCATGGCGCCCATTGACCAGCCGCGTGTGATTGTGGGCGTGATGTTGGATGAGCCCAGCAATGGCAAGTACTTCGGCGGCGATGTAGCGGCCCCCGTGTTCAGCGAAACCGTGCAGCAGACCCTGCGCATGCTGGGCGTGCAGCCCGACATGGCCGTGCGCCCGCAAATCCAGGCCGACACCGTGGAGGAAAGCTTCTGATGCAGATGCTCAGCACGCCTCTTGACGTGGTGCAGTGGTTGCGCAGCCAGGGTTGCACCGCCTTGGCCTCAGACAGCCGCGCCGTGACCGCGGGCGATGCCTTCATTGCCTGGCCTGGCGCCGCAGTAGATGCGCGCCGCTTTGTGCCGCAGGCACTGGCCCAAGGCGCGTTGGCGTGCTTGGTCGAACAAGACGGTGCTGATGCGTTTGACCTGCCGACCGATGCCGTGGGCAGTTATGCAGGCCTGAAGGCCGACACCGGCGCCATCGCCTCGGCGTTTTATGGCGAGCCTTCGCAGTCTCTCGCCATGGTGGCGATCACGGGCACCAATGGCAAGACCAGCACTGCCTGGTGGTTGGCCCAAGCCTTGTCTGCGCTGCCGTCCGGGCAAGCGCTGCCCTGCGGCGTGATTGGCACCCTGGGTGTGGGCCGCCCGCCACACGTGGAGTCCACCGGCTTAACGACGCCCGACCCTGTGCTGCTGCAGAAAACCCTGTGCCAGTTTGTCGACGATGGGCTGCGTGCCTGCGCCATCGAAGCTTCGTCGATTGGCATTGAGGAGCATCGCCTGCAGGGCATGGCCGTGCGTGTGGCCGTGCTCACCAATTTCACCCAGGACCACCTGGACTACCACGGCAGCATGCAGACCTACTGGCTGGCCAAGCGCAAGCTGTTTGGCTGGCCAGGCCTGGCCCATGCCGTGCTCAACATCGATGACCCACAGGGGCTGGTGTTGGCGGATGAGCTGGCCGATAGTGCTTTGGATGTGTGGTCGACCTCGGTACAGCAGCCTGCACGCCTGCAGGCCCGCAACGTGCGCCACAACGCCCAGGGCATGGTGTTTGACGTGGTGGAGGGCACTGCGGTGCACACGCTGCAGTCCCAGGCCGTAGGCCTGTACAACGTGTCGAATTTGTTGGGCGTGATCGCGGCCATGCGCTGCCTGGGTGTGGCGTTGGATGCGGCGGTCCAGGCCTGCGCTGCGCTGCAGCCTGTGCCCGGGCGCATGGAGTGTCTGGGTGGGGTGCAAGCGCCCCTGGTGGCGGTGGACTACGCGCACACACCAGATGCGCTGGCTCAGGCCCTGCTGGCACTGCGCCCGATTGCGCAGGAGCGTGGCGGACAGCTCTGGTGTGTGTTTGGTTGCGGTGGTGACCGTGATGCCTCCAAGCGCCCCCTGATGGGCGCCATTGCCGTGCAGCAGGCCGACCGTGTGGTGGTCACCAGTGACAACCCGCGCAGCGAAAAACCCGAAACCATCCTGTCCCAGATCTTGCTTGGCATGGTGGACGCCAAAGGGGTGGGCGTGGACGTGGACCGCGCTCAGGCGATTCGCCAGGCGGTGCTGGGTGCACAGAGCCAGGACGTGATTTTGGTGGCTGGCAAGGGCCACGAAGCCACGCAGGACATCGCCGGCACCAAGCATGTGTTTTCTGACCGGGCCCACGTGGCCCTGGCGCTGGAGGCGCGCGCATGAACCACATGATGACACTGGCCCAACTGGCTGCGTGGACCGGCGGACAGGCCGTGGGCGACCCCAGCACCCGCATCCTGCGCGTGCACACCGACACCCGTACCATTGCCCCCGGCGACCTGTTTGTGGCGCTGCGTGGTGAGCGCTTTGACGCGAACGATTTTTTGCAAGACGCCCAGGCCCAAGGCGCAGCGGCGGTCCTGTGCCACGCTGGCTTGGATGCTGCGTCTTACCCCGCAGGCCTGCCGCGTGTAGAGGTGGCCGACACCAAAGCCGCCCTGGGTCAGCTGGCCACGCAGTGGCGTGCCCAGTTCACACTGCCGGTGATTGCGGTGACCGGTAGCAACGGCAAAACTACGGTGACCCAGATGCTGGCCAGCATTCTGGATGCCTACGCCCCCAACGGTGCGGCCCTGGCCACCCAGGGCAATTTCAACAACGACATTGGCGTGCCCCTGACGTTGCTGCGCATGCGCGCCGAACACCGCATCGCCGTGGTCGAGCTGGGCATGAACCACCGGGGCGAGATTCCGGTGCTGGCCGCCATGGTGCAACCCACCGTGGCCCTGGTGAACAACGCGCAGCGCGAACACCTGGAATTCATGCAAACCGTGGAAGCCGTGGCCTGGGAAAACGGCGCAGTGATTCAGTCCCTGCCTACCAATGGCACGGCGGTGTTCCCGGCCGATGACGCCTTCACCCCACTGTGGCAAGGCCTGGCCGGTGTGCGCGCCAGCAGCCAGTTTGCGGTTAATGCGCCCACGGCCCAGGTGGTGGGCCAGCAGGCGCAGTGGGCGGGTGGCGCCTGGCAGGTGCAGGCCACAGCACCGCAAGGCGCGCTGTCGTACCGGCTGGCCATTGCGGGCCGCCACAACGTGAAAAATTCTTTGGCCGCCGCTGCGTGCGCGCTGGCGGCAGGTGTGCCCGTGGCTGCGGTCGAGCAGGGCCTCAATGCCTTCCTTCCGGTCAAGGGCCGCTGCCGTGCGATGCAGCTGTCGGCGGCGTCCGTGGACGCCACGCTGGTGGACGACACCTACAACGCCAATCCCGATTCCGTGCGCGCCGCCATCGATGTGCTGGCCGACCTGCCGGGCCCGCGCCTGTTGGTGCTGGGCGACATGGGCGAGGTGGGCGAGCAAGGCCCCGAGTTCCATGCCGAAGCCGGAGCCTATGCCCAGGCGCGCGGCATCGACCACGTGCTGGTGCTGGGTGCCTTGAGCGTGCATGTGGTGCAGACCTGTGCCGTGGCCCGCCATTTCAACGATGTGCACGCGCTCAACGACGCCGCACTCGCTTTGCTGCCCCGTGTGGCCAGCGTGCTGGTCAAGGGTTCGCGCTTCATGCGTATGGAGCGCGTGGTCGAAGCCCTGTCGGCATCCCCCGTTTTACCGGAGGCCCCATCCCATGTGGCCTGATCTGTTTGGAGAGTTTTCATGCTGCTGAGCCTGGCCCAATGGCTGCAAAGCCTGTCGCCCGAGTTCGGGTTTTTTCGCGTGTTCCAGTACCTCACCTTCCGTGCGGTGATGGCTGCCATGACGGCCTTGTTGATCGGCCTGGCGGCAGGTCCCTATGTGATTCGCCGCCTGCGCGAGCTCAAGATTGGCCAGCCCATCCGCGGCTACGGCATGGAAACGCATTTGAGCAAGAGCGGCACGCCCACCATGGGCGGTGTGCTGATCTTGCTGGCCATTGCCACTTCCACGCTGCTGTGGGCCGACCTGTCCAACCGCTTTGTCTGGATCGTGCTGCTGGTGACCCTCGGCTTTGGTGCCATTGGCTGGGCCGACGACTGGCGCAAGGTGGTGCACAAAGACCCCGAGGGCATGCGCTCGCGCGAGAAGTATTTCTGGCAATCGGTGATTGGCCTGCTGGCCGCGCTGTACCTGGTGTTTAGCATTTCCGAAAGCTCCAACCTGCGCGTGATTGAGCTGTTTTTCAACTGGGTGCGTTCGGGGTTTGATGTGAACCTGCCGCCCAAGGCCGGGCTGTTGCTGCCCTTCATCAAGGAAGTGACCTACCCCTTGGGGGTTTTGGGCTTTGTGGTGCTGACCTATTTGGTGATCGTGGGCTCCAGCAATGCGGTGAATCTGACCGATGGCCTCGATGGTTTGGCCATCATGCCCGTGGTGATGGTGGGCTCGGCACTGGGCGTGTTTGCCTACGTGACCGGCAGCGTGGTGTATTCCAAGTACCTGTTCTTCCCCTACATCCCGGGCTCGGGCGAGCTGCTGATTTTCTGCTCGGCCATGGCTGGTGCGGGCCTGGCGTTTTTGTGGTTCAACACGCATCCCGCGCAGGTGTTCATGGGCGATGTGGGCGCATTGGCCCTAGGCGGTGCCCTGGGCACCATCGCCATCATCGTGCGGCAGGAAATTGTGCTGGCCATCATGGGCGGCGTCTTCGTGGCCGAAGCCGTGTCGGTGATGCTGCAAGTGACTTACTTCAAGTACACCAAAAAGAAATTTGGCGAAGGCCGCCGCCTGCTGAAGATGGCGCCGCTGCACCACCACTTTGAAAAGTCGGGTTGGAAAGAAACCCAGGTGGTGGTCCGCTTCTGGATCATCACCATGCTGCTCTGCCTGGTGGGCCTGTCCACCCTGAAATTGCGATGAACGAACACGAAGAGCACCTCCCCGGCGAACACCCCGCAGCGTCCCTTCCGGACGGCGGGGTGCCGGCGTCTGCGCACGACGCACAGCCTGCTACGCCGGAAGAGGTGTCAGACATGCCTGCCGTAGAGGCCGTACCTGTCGTGGTCGAGCTTGCTGAGCCGGAGGAATCTGCCAAGGAAGCCCGTGGCCTGCCCACCACGCTGACAGCCGCGCGCGACGCGGCGGCCTTTGTGGCGCAGATTTTTGCGGACACGCATGCTGAGAAGGCCGAGCCTGTGGTGCTGGTGGACGACGTGCAGGTGGCGCTTGAGGAGGCCTTCGCTCCGGAGCCAATGGTGGATGCACCCTTTCAGCCGCTGCTGGGCCAGAACATCCTGATCCTGGGTCTGGGCGCCTCCGGCCTGGCCATGGCGCGCTGGTGCGTCCGCACAGGTGCGGCCCACATTACCGTGGCCGACACGCGCGCATCCCCACCCCAGTTGGCCATGCTGCAGCAGGAGCTGCCGCTGGTGCGCTTTGTGCCTGGTGCCTTTGACGCTGCACTGGTCGAAGGCCAGAACCTGCAGGCGGTGTATCGCTCCCCCGGTCTGAGCCCCACAGAAGTCGCTCCTGTTTTGGTAGCTGCTAACGCAGAGTCCGTGCGGGTTGGAGGTGAATTAGACTTGTATGCCATGGCGCTGCAGGCGCTGCGCACGGCCCGGGCCTACGCCCCCGCGGTGCTGGCCATCACCGGCACCAATGGCAAGACCACCGTCACCTCGCTGACCGGCCAGCTGGTCGCGCACGCAGGCAAGACCGTGGCCGTGGCCGGCAACATTGGCCCCACGCTGCTGGACACGCTGGGCGGCCATCTGGATGCCGACACGCTGCCCGAGGTCTGGGTGCTGGAGCTGTCCAGCTTCCAGCTCGATGGCGTGGTGGGCTTTGAGCCCACGGCGGCTGTAGTGCTCAACGTGACGCAAGACCACCTGGACTGGCATGGCAGCATGCCAGCCTATGCCGCTGCCAAGGCACGCATCTTCGGTCAGACCGGCCTGATGGTGCTGAACCGCGACGACGCGGGTGTGATGGCCATGTTGCCCGCGCCACTGCGCGTCAAACTGCAGCGTCCGCAGGAGCGCGCCCACACCACCTTTGGCGGCGACATGCCCCAGCGCCCCGGTGACTTTGGTATCGAAGAGGTCAATGGCATGGTCTGGCTGGTGCGCGCACTGGAAGCCGACGAGACACGCAAAAAACGCAAGGACGACGAGGAAGAGCTGCACATCCAGCGCCTGATGCCGGCCGATGCCCTGCGCATCCGCGGCCGCCACAACGCCAGCAACGCGCTGGCCGCACTGGCGCTGTGTGCCGCCGCCGGTTGCGCGCTGGGCCCCATCCTGTTTGGCCTGCGCGAGTACCGCGGCGAGCCGCACCGTGTGGAGCCGATTGGCATCCTCAACGAAGTCGAATTCTTTGATGACAGCAAGGGCACCAACGTGGGCGCTACGGTGGCCGCGCTGCAGGGCCTGGGCGCCGACCGCAAGGTGGTGGTGATTCTGGGCGGCGAGGGCAAGGGCCAGGACTTCACGCCGCTGGCCGCCCCTATTGCCCGCTATGTGCGCGCCGTGGTGCTGATCGGCCGTGATGCGCCGCTGATCCGCGAGGCCATTGCCTCGGCCGAGGTGCCGCTGCTGGATGCTGATTCGATGGAGTCGGCTGTGGCCCTGGCCAACACGCGCGCCCATGCGGGCGATGCGGTACTCATGTCGCCGGCCTGCGCCAGCTTTGACATGTTCAAGAACTACGAACACCGCGCCCAGGTCTTTTGCGACGCGGTGCGCGCGCTGGCCTTGGCCAACGGCGTGGACATGGAGCACACCGCATGAACGCGCTGCGCCAACGTCTGGCCGGCTGGTTCGGCGCCGAGGCCGAAGTCGCCACGGGCGCGCTGCCCGTGCGCCTGGGTGGCCGCGGTTCGTTTGCGGCCAGCACTACGCCCACGCAGGTGAAGGGGTTTGACCAGCCGCTGGTCTGGGTCACCGTGACCCTGCTGTTGTGGGGCCTGGTGATGGTGTATTCGGCCTCGATTGCCATGCCCGACAACCCCAAGTTCGCGTTCTATGCGCACACCCATTTTGTAGTGCGCCACGTGCTGTCGCTGCTGGTGGCGTTTGTGGCCGCGTTGATTGCGTTCCAGATTCCGCTGGCCACCTGGGAGAAGGTGGCGCCCTGGCTGTTTGTGCTGTCGCTGGTTCTATTGATTGCGGTGCTGGTGCCCTTCATTGGCAAGGGCGTGAACGGCGCGCGGCGCTGGATCTCGTTGGGCATCATGAACTTCCAGCCCTCCGAGCTGGCCAAGTTCGCCGTGCTGCTGTACGCAGCCGACTACATGGTGCGCAAGATGGATGTGAAGGAACGCTTCTTCCGTGCCGTGCTGCCCATGGGCGTAGCGGTGGCCATCATTGGTCTGTTGCTGCTGGCGGAGCCCGACATGGGCGCCTTCATGGTGATCGCCGTGATCGCCATGGGTATTTTGTTTTTGGGTGGCGTGAACGCGCGCATGTTCTTCTTGATCGCCACCATTCTGGTACTGCTGTTTGCGCTGGTGATCGCCACCTCGGAATGGCGGCGTGAGCGCATCTTTGCCTACCTGAATCCCTGGGATGAAAAGTTGACGCTAGGCAAGGGCTACCAGCTCTCGCACTCGCTGATTGCCATTGGGCGCGGCGAGATTTTTGGTGTGGGCCTGGGCGGTAGCGTCGAGAAACTGCACTGGCTGCCCGAGGCGCACACCGACTTCTTACTGGCCGTGATCGGCGAAGAGTTTGGCTTGGTGGGCGTGGTCATGGTGATTGGCCTGTTCCTCTGGCTGACCCGCCGCATCATGCACATCGGCCGCCAGGCCATCGCACTGGACCGCGTGTTTGCCGGTTTGGTGGCGCAGGGCGTAGGCATCTGGATGGGCTTTCAGGCCTTCATCAACATGGGTGTGAACCTGGGCGCCTTGCCCACCAAGGGCCTGACCCTGCCACTCATGAGCTACGGCGGCTCGGCCATTCTGTTGAACCTGATTTCAATCGCCGTAGTGCTGCGGGTGGATTATGAGAATAGGCAACTCATGCACGGAGGCCGTGTATGAGCCAGAAGACAGCACTCATCATGGCCGGCGGCACAGGTGGTCATATCTTCCCCGGCCTGGCCGTGGCGCAGGCCCTGCTGGACAAGGGCTGGCGCGTGCACTGGCTGGGCGCGCCTGGCAGCATGGAAAGCCGCATCGTCCCGGCCCGCGGCATTCCGCTGGAGCTGGTGGACTTTGGCGGCGTGCGTGGCAAGGGCCTGACCACACTGGCGCTGCTGCCGTTCAAGCTGCTGCGGGCCTTCTGGCAAAGCCTGCAAGTGGTGCGCCGCGTGAAGCCCGATGTGCTGGTGGGCCTGGGCGGCTACATCACCTTCCCGGGCGGCATGATGGGCGTGCTGCTGGGCAAGCCGCTGGTGCTGCATGAACAAAACTCCGTGGCCGGTATGGCCAACAAAGTGCTGGCCGGCGTGGCCGATCGCGTGTTCGCAGCGTTCCCCCAGGTGCTGGCCAAGGCCGAGTGGGTGGGCAACCCGCTGCGCACCGAATTTTTGAACCAACCCGAACCACAAACCCGCTTTGCCGGCCGCAGCGGCCCGCTCAAAGTGTTGGTGGTGGGTGGCAGCCTGGGCGCGCGCGCGCTCAACACCGTGGTGCCCCAAGCCTTGGCGTTGATCCCCGAAGCCCAGCGCCCCGTGGTGACGCACCAGGCCGGCGAAAAGCAGATCGACGAGCTGCGCGCCAACTACGCGGCTGCCGGTGTGCAGGCCACGCTCACTCCTTTTATCGACAACACGGCCCAGGCGTTTGCCGATGCCGACCTGGTGATCTGCCGTGCCGGCGCCAGCACCGTGACCGAGATCGCCGCCGTGGGCGCCGCGGCGGTGTTTGTGCCATTCCCCGCTGCGGTGGACGACCACCAGACCTTCAACGCCCGCTTCTTGGTCGACCAGGGCGCTGGCTGGCTGCTGCCCCAGGCGGACATGACACCCGAGGCGCTGGCAGCATTGCTACAAAAAACAGAGCGCCCCGCGCTGATTCAACGAGGGCTAGAGGCCAAAAAAATGCAAAAACTGAACGCCACCGAAGCGGTTGTGGCTGCCTGCGAGGAGCTCGCACGATGAAACACGCTGTCAAACATATTCATTTTGTGGGCATCGGAGGCTCCGGCATGTCCGGCATTGCCGAGGTGCTCAGCAACCTTGGCTACACCATCTCCGGTTCCGACTTGGCTGACAACGCCACCACGCAGCGCCTGGCGGCTCTGGGTATTCGCACCTACGTGGGCCACACCGCCGACAACGTGGCGGGCGCCGATGCGGTGGTCACTTCCACGGCTGTGCAATCTGACAACCCCGAGGTCATCCGTGCTCGCGAGATGAAGATTCCCGTGGTACCGCGTGCGTTGATGCTGGCCGAGCTCATGCGCCTCAAACAAGGCATTGCGATTGCCGGCACCCACGGCAAGACCACCACCACCAGCCTGGTGGCCAGCGTGCTGGCCGAGGCCGGGCTGGACCCCACCTTTGTGATTGGTGGTCGCTTAAACAGTGCCGGTGCCAATGCGCGCCTGGGCAGTGGCGACTACATCGTGGTGGAAGCCGACGAGTCAGATGCGTCCTTCCTGAACCTGCTGCCCGTGATGGCCGTGGTGACCAATATCGACGCCGACCACATGGAGACCTACGGGCACGACTTCGGCAAGCTCAAGAAAGCCTTTGTCGATTTTCTGCACCGCATGCCCTTCTACGGAACGGCGATTCTCTGCACCGACGATGCGGCCGTGCGCGAGATCAGCGAGCAGGTCACCTGCCCGATCACCAGCTACGGCTTCAACGAAGACGCCGAGGTGCGCGCTGTGAACGTGCGCGCCGTGGGCGGCCAGATGCACTTCACCGTGCAGCGCCGCAACGGCGTGGTGCTGCCCGACCTGGAGGTGGTGCTGAACCTGCCGGGCCTGCACAACGTGCTCAACTCGCTGTCGGCCATTGCTGTGGCGGTGGAGCTGAACATTGCGGACGCCGCCGTGGTCAAGGCGCTGGCCGAGTTCAAGGGCGTGGGCCGCCGCTTCCAGCGCTACGGCGACTTGGCTTTGCCGCAGGGCGGCACGGTCACCGTGATCGACGACTACGGCCACCACCCCGTGGAAATGGCCGCCACGCTGGCTGCCGCACGCGGTGCCTTCCCGGGCCGCCGCCTGGTGCTGGCCTTCCAGCCGCACCGTTACACGCGCACGCGGGACTGCTTTGAAGACTTTGTGAAGGTGATTGGCGCAGGCGCCGACTCTGTGCTGCTGGCCGAGGTCTATGCCGCGGGTGAGGCTCCCATTGTGGCGGCCGACGGCCGCTCGCTGGCGCGCGCACTGCGCATAGGCGGCAAGGTGGAGCCCATCTTTGTGGATGAGATTGCCGACATGCCGCAGGCCGCGATTGACAACGCGCGCGATGGCGATGTGCTGATGTGCATGGGCGCAGGCTCCATCGGTGCCGTACCCGGAAAGATTGCTGACATGCTACAAAAACAGGAGCTGCTCGCGCAGCGTGGATGAGGGTTATGGCTCAAAATGACTTGAATCTCGGAAAAGTGGCGGTGCTCATGGGCGGCGCGTCTGCAGAGCGTGAGGTGTCCCTCATGTCGGGCAGCGGTGTGCTCAAGGCCCTGCTGTCCAAGGGTGTGGACGCACACGCGTTCGATCCATCCCAGCGTCCGCTGGATGACCTCAAACGCGAAGGCTTTGCGCGCTGTTTCATCGCGCTGCACGGCCGCTTTGGCGAAGACGGCACGGTGCAGGGTGCGCTGGAATTGCTCGGCATCCCCTACACCGGCTCGGGTGTCATGGCCTCGGCCATTTCCATGGACAAGGTCATGACCAAGCGCATCTGGCGCTTTGAGGGCCTGTCCACCCCCGCCTGGCAGCAAGTTACCAGCGCTGCACAGACGCACGCCGCGTTTGCGGCCCTGGGCGCGCCCATGATCGTCAAGCCCGCACGCGAAGGCTCCTCCATCGGCTTCACCAAGGTGATGTCGGCCGACCAGTGCGACGCAGCCTACGCACTGGCCTCGCAGCACGATGCGATGGTGCTGTGCGAACAGTTCATTGCGGGTGACGAAGTCACTTGCCCGATCTGGGGCCCGACCGAGGCGCCCGCAGCACTGCCGGTGATCCGCATCGTCGCGCCCGATGGCAACTACGACTACCAGAACAAGTACTTCACCGATGTGACGCAGTACCTGGTGCCCGCCGAGTTGCCCGCGGGTGAAGAAGAAGCGATCCAAGCCATGGTCTGCAAGGCCTACCAGGTGCTGGGCTGCCGCGGCTGGGCACGGGCCGACGTGATGATCGACGCGAAGACGCGCACGCCCTACCTGTTGGAGATCAATACTTCGCCCGGCATGACCGGCCACTCGCTGGTGCCCATGTCGGCCCGCGCCGCCGGCATCAGCTACGAAGACCTGTGCGTGCGTTTGCTGCAAAGCACCACCACCGATGGGAAGGCCCACGCATGATGAACGCCGCCGGGCCGTCCCAAGGCGTGAGGGCCCCCTCGGGGGGCAGCGCAGCACACGCAGTGGCAAGCGTGGGGGCCGTATGACATCCTCTGTGGCCACCCCGCTGGACGTCAAACTCATGAACACCACCGCTGCGGTGTTGTTCCTGGCGTTTGCCGGACTGGCTATGGTGGCCGCGGCGCGCTGGGTGTCGCGTCTGCCGGTGTTTGACCTGCAGGGCATCAGCGTCACTGGCGACATGAACCACAACAACCCGCTGACCCTGCGCGCCAACGTGGCGCCGGGCCTGAATGGCACCTTCTTCACCGTGGATCTGGCGCGTGTGCGCTCGGCGTTTGAGGCGGTGCCCTGGGTGCGCCATGCGGTGGTGCGGCGCGAGTTTCCCAACCGCCTGCGTGTGGACCTGCAGGAACACCAACCCGTGGCCTATTGGGGCGTCGACCCCGAGCTGCGCCTGATCAACAACTACGGCGAAGTGTTCGAGGCCAACGTGGGCGAGGTGGAGCAGGAAGCGCTGCCGCGACTGAACGGCCCCGAGGGCCAAAGCGCCGAGGTGCTGGCGCTGTACCGCGTGCTGGCGCCGCAGTTTGACAAGATGGAATTGCCACTGGAGCAGCTGGAGCTGACCGGCCGTGGCAGCTGGCGCGCGCGCCTGGACAGCGGCGCCGTGCTGGAGCTGGGCCGTGGCCATGCGGACGAAGTGAACGCGCGCGTGGATCGATTTTTGAAAACCTTGACGCAGGTCTCCACCCGCTACGCACGGCCACTGACGGCTGTGGAGTCGGCGGACCTGCGGCATGAGAACGGGTATGCCATCCGGCTGCGCGGCGTGACCACGCTGGCAGCGGATGCGCCCAAAAAGTAGCGGAAACAGCAAGTACCAGGTGCAACTATGGCAAAAGAATACAAGGATCTAGTCGTCGGGCTGGACATCGGAACCGCCAAGGTCATGGCCGTGGTGGCCGAGGTCATGCCCGGTGGCGAACTCAAGCTCGCGGGCTTCGGCGTAGCGCCCAGCAACGGCCTCAAGCGTGGGGTGGTGGTGAACATCGACGCCACGGTGGCCAGCATCCAGCAAGCCCTCAAAGAAGCCGAGCTGATGGCCGACTGCAAGATCACGCGGGTCTATACCGGCATCACGGGCAGCCACATCCGCGGCATCAATAGCAGTGGCATGGTGGCCGTGAAGGACCGCGAAGTGACGCAGGCTGACGTGGCCCGCGTGGTCGAGACCGCCAAGGCCATCAACATCAGCACCGACCAGCGCCTGCTGCTGGTGGAACCACAGGAATTCATCATCGACGGCCAGGACGTGCGCGAGCCCATCGGCATGAGCGGCATCCGCCTGGAAGCCAAGGTGCACATCGTCACCGGCGCGCAGAGCGCGGCCGAGAACATCATCAAATGCGTGCGCCGCTGTGGCCTGGAGGTGGAGCAGCTCATGCTGAACCCTCTGGCCAGTAGCCTCAGCGTGCTGACCGAAGACGAACGTGAACTCGGCGTGGCGCTGGTGGACATTGGCGCCGGCACCACCGACGTGGCCATCTTCACCAACGGAGCGATCCGCCACACGGCCGTGATCCCGATTGCGGGCGACCTGATCACCAGCGACATCGCCATGGCCCTGCGCACCCCGACCAAGGACGCCGAAGACATCAAGGTCGAAAGCGGCCACGCCAAGCAATTGCTGGTGGACCCCGAGACCCAGGTAGAAGTGCCTGGCCTGGGCGACCGTGGACCGCGCATGCTGAGCCGCCAGGCGCTGGCCGGTGTGATCGAGCCGCGCATCGAAGAAATTTTCTCCCTGGTGAACCAGGTGATGCGTGAGTCGGGCTACGAAGAAGTGCTGTCCAGCGGCATCGTGCTCACGGGTGGCAGCTGCATCATGCCGGGCATGGTGGAGCTGGGCGAGGACATCTTCTTGAAGCCCGTGCGCCGCGGCATACCCAAATACAACAGCGCGTTGGCCGACATGGTGGCGCAGCCCCGTGCTGCCACCGTCATGGGCCTGCTGGAAGAAGCCCGCCTGGCCCGCATGCGCGGCTACAAGGTGGCGCAAAAAGCCGGCTCGATGAAAACAGCATTCGGTTCCGTCAAGGACTGGTTCGTGGGGAACTTTTAACCATGAAACACAGACTTTGGCTTGCACGGGGGAGTCCGCCTTCATAAATGAACACCGACCGCAATCCCCTCATCCAGTTTTCAAGTATTCATTCAAATAGTTTTTCAGGAGTAACAACATGGCCATCGAAATGATCGAAGAAGAAGCGTTCAACCAAGGCACCCAAATCAAGGTCATCGGCGTGGGCGGCGGCGGCGGCAACGCGGTCGAGCACATGATCCAGACCGCCGTGGGTGGCGTGGAATTCATTTGCGCCAACACCGACGCACAGGCCCTGTCCCGCAGCAGCGCCCACAAGACCATCCAGCTGGGTGGCAGCGGTCTGGGCGCCGGCAGCAAGCCTGACAAGGGCCGTGACGCCGCACAACAGGCTGAAGACGACATTCGCACCGCCATCCATGGCGCGCACATGCTCTTCATCACCGCCGGCATGGGCGGCGGCACCGGTACCGGTGCTGCCCCCGTGATTGCGCGCGTGGCCAAGGAAATGGGCATCCTGACTGTGGGCGTGGTGACCAAGCCTTTCGACTTCGAAGGCGGCCGCCGCATGACCAACGCCGACAGCGGCCTGGCCGAGCTCGAAGCCAATGTGGATTCGCTGATCGTGGTGCTGAACGAAAAGCTGCTGGAAGTGCTGGGCGACGACGTGAGCCAGGACGAAGCCTTTGCCCACGCCAACGACGTGCTCAAAAACGCCGTGGGCGGCATTGCCGAAATCATCAACGTGCCCGGCCATGTGAACGTCGACTTTGAAGACGTGCGCACTGTGATGGGCGAACCCGGCAAGGCCATGATGGGCACCGCCGTGGCCAAGGGCCCGGACCGTGCACGCATCGCCGCCGAACAAGCCGTGGCCTGCCCGTTGCTCGAAGGCATCGACCTGTCGGGCGCCAAGGGCGTGCTGGTACTGATTACCGCCGCCAAGGGCAGCTTGAAGCTGTCCGAGTCCAAGCTGGCGATGAACACCATCCGCGCCTACGCATCGCCCGATGCGCACGTGATCTACGGCACGGCCTACGACGACTCACTGGGCGAGGAAATTCGCGTGACCGTGGTGGCCACCGGCCTGTCCCGCCAAGGCGCGCGTCGCACAGCCCCTCCGCTGCAAGTGCTGCGTACTGGTACCGACAACGTGCCTTTCCATGTGCCCACGCTCAACACCATTGCATCGCCCTCCGGCGCGGCAACGGCCTTGGGTGGCACAGGTGCCAGCGCGGCCCAGCCCGACTACGGCAGCATGGCCACCCCCAGCGTGTGGCGCACCAACCGCACACAAGCGGCGGCCAAGGTGGACGCCCTGTCCAGTGGCGGCATGGACGACTACGAAATCCCCGCTTTCTTGCGTAAGCAGGCAGACTGAAGGTGAATTGGCGCCCCGGTAAAATCCAGCCTGTGCTGAAACAACGAACCCTCAAATCCTTGACCCGCGCCGTGGGCGTGGGCCTGCATAGCGGCCAGCGTGTGGAAATCACGCTGCGGCCTGCGGCGCCGGATACGGGCATCGTGTTTCGCCGGGTGGATTTGCCGAATGCGCCGGACATTGTGGTCTCGGCCGAATCGGTGACCGATACGCGCCTGGCGTCCACGCTGTCGTGCGGCAATGCCAAGGTGCACACGGTGGAACACCTGATGTCGGCCTGTGCCGGGCTGGGGGTCGACAACCTGTTTGTGGACATCACGGCCGAGGAGATCCCGATCCTGGACGGTTCGGCAGCGTCCTTTGTGTTCCTGCTGCAAAGCGCGGGCATCGAAATGCAGAACGCGCCGCGCCGCTTCATCCGCCTGACCAAGCCTGTGGAAGTGCGCGAAGGCAGTGGCCCCACCGAGAAGTGGGCACGCCTGGAGCCCTACCATGGCTACAAGCTGAGTTTCGAGATCGACTTCAACCACCCGGCGGTGGACTCCACCGGCCAGCGCGTGGAGTTTGACTTGAGCACCGGCTCGTATTCGCGTGACATTGCGCGGGCCCGCACCTTTGGCTTCACCAAAGACGTTGAAATGATGCGCTCCAACGGCCTGGCCCTGGGCGGTGGTCTGGACAACGCGATCGTGATGGACGACTACAAGGTGCTCAATGCCGACGGGTTGCGCTACGACGACGAGTTCGTCAAGCACAAGATCCTGGACGCCATGGGCGACCTCTACATCGTGGGCAAGCCGCTGCTGGCCGCCTACAGCGCGCGCCGCTCCGGCCATGCGCTGAACAACAAGCTGCTGCGCGAGCTACAGGCCCACCCCGAATGCTGGGAAGTGGTGACCTTCGAAGACGTGAAACAGGCCCCCGTGGGCTTCGCCCAGCCTGCCCGGGCCTGGTGATATGGCCCCCACGCTCCACCGTTGCACGGGTCGCTGCCCCCCAAGGGGGCTAACTCGCCTTGGGGCGGCCCGGCGGCGAGTTGCTCGCGTGAGCTAGGCACATGCTGCTATTTCGCTGGCTGATCATGCTTTGCCTGCTGGGCGCGGCCGTGTGCTTCGCGTTCTATGTTGGCACCGGCCACCCGCGCTTCAAGCGCTATGGTTGGATGACGCTGAAATGGACCCTGCTTGCGGCAGGGGGATTTTTCACGGTGCTGATTCTGGAGCGGGTTGCATAATAGGGGCAGCTGCTTCTGGCTCCGCCGCGAAAGGATTGCCGCATGAACTCCTTGTCTTCCATTGCCCTCTCGGGAATGAACGCGGCCCAAACCAAGCTCGATACCACGGCCCACAACGTCGCCAACCTGGCCACCGAAGGGTTCAAACGCCAGGAAACCGTGCAGACCGAGCAGTCGGGTGGCGGCGTGACCGCCTCGGTGCGCCGGGCCGAAACCGCGGGCAATGCGCTGGAGACCGATGTGGTGTCGCAGCTGCAGGCCAAGCACAGCTTCATGGCCAATCTGGCCGTCTTCAAAACCAGCAACAAGATGGCCGGCGCCCTGCTGGACACCAAGGCCTGATTCACACCAGGCAGTCCTGCCTGCTTGGGCAAGCCATTCCACAGAATTTCGGTAGCTTAGTGGCTGCGCCCCGCGCGGTAGGACGACTTGCCGTTGCCTCCCAGACCATCGGCCGCGGCCAGCCTGGCCATCGCCTTGCCCGCGTGCGCGTGGGTGATGGCCAGGCCCAGCGCATCGGCCGCATCAGGCCCCGGCAGGCCGGGCAGGCTCAGCAGGCGCTTCACCATCTCCTGGATCTGGTCCTTGTGCGCGCGGCCATGTCCGGCCACGGCTTGCTTCATTTGCAGCGCGGTGTACTCCGCTACCGGCAGGTTGGCGGTGACGAGTGCGGTGATCAGTGCACCACGCGCCTGGCCCAGCAACAGCGTGGACTGCGGGTTGACGTTGACGAACACGATCTCGATAGACGCGCAGGTGGGCTGGTAGCGCTCCACGACTTCGCGGATGCCGTCAAACAGCACCTTCAGGCGCTCGGGCAGGGCGCGCGTGTCCAGGTGTTGTGTGCCTATGGTGCCGCTCGCCACATAGCGCACGTCGGCGCCCACCACGTCCACGATGCCGAATCCGGTGGTGCGCAGGCCGGGGTCTATGCCAAGAATTCGCATGCTATGGTTTTAGTAGCTACTCGCGCAGGTTCCACGGGGGCTAGAGGTCAAAATACCACCTGGCCGAATGGAAGAAGACCGGTGCAGCAAAGCACAGCGCGTCCACCCGGTCCAGCAGGCCGCCGGCACCCGTGACGCCCGTGCCCTCGTCGCCCCAACTCGGAATGCCGCGGTCGCGTTTGAGGGCCTTCATGACAAAGTGCCCCATGGAGCCTGCCACGCAGGCAATGAAGCTGAAGGCGAATGCCGTGCCCGGTACCCAGGGTGTGATGCCAGCCAACGCAGCACCAAACACGCTGGCCACGCCAATGCCAATCCACCAGCTGGGCCAGTTGAAGCTGCGGCTGATGGCGGGCGCCACGGGCGCGCGCTGCAGCTTGCGCGAGACCAGGTGCTGCACGGCCATGCAGGTCTGCACCACCAGCACCAGAAAGAAGACCATGAAGGCGTTTTTGTTGTTGTAGTGGGGGAAGTTCAGCATCAGCAGCGCAGGCACGTGGCTCATGCCGTAGATGCAGACCATGATGCCCCATTGCAGCTTGGCATTGCGCTCCAGAAAGCGCAGCGGGTCGTTGGCCAGCGCGCTGGTCAGCGGCAGCGCCAGAAACACAAACACGGGGATGAACACGGCGAACATGTCAAAGTGTTCGGTGCCCACCAGCCAGTACTGGATCGGTAGCACCACAAAGAAGGCCAACACCAGGCTGCGGTGGTCACCGCGGCGCGTGGGGGACAGCGTCAAGAACTCGCGCAGCGCGAAGAAGGACACGAGGCCGAACAGCGTGAGCGCCACCCAGTCGCCCGCCACCCAACCGATCCAGAACACAAACATCATGAGCCAGCTGGTGCGGATCACACCGTCCAGGTTCTTCAGCTCCTTGCGACGCAAATCGCCCGCGTCGTCATCGCCGTGCTCGCGCAGGGACAGCACCAGGGACACGCAGCTAGCGAGGAACAGCAGTCCGAACACGATGAAGAACAGCGCGCCGATCTGCTGCGTGGCGGTCAGGTTTTTCAGATAAAAGTACATGGCTATACCTCGCGCAGGGCCATCACGGCGTTGCGGGCCCGGTCCAGAAATGCACGGCGCTCCTCGCCAGCTTCCACCTGCACGGGCGCCCCAAAGGTGACCGAGCACAGCACTGGCACCGGCACTACCTCGCCCTTGGGCAGCACGTGCTGCACGTTGTTGATCCACGCGGGCACCAGCACCACGTTGGGAAACTTGGTGGCCAGGTTGTACAGCCCGGCCTTGAAGGCCTGCGGCTCCTCAAAGTGGCCACGCGTGCCTTCTGGGAACAGAATGATCGAATCACCATTGGTGAGCGCTTCGATCAGTGGCTCCAACGGGTCTTCCACCGCACTGCGGTCGCGCGAGACGTAGATGACGTTGAACACTTCGGTGGTGAGCCATTTCTTGAATGGCGTCTTGGTCCAGTAGTCTTTGGCGGCAATGGCGCGGGTGATGTGGCGCAGCTCCCGTGGCAGCGCGGCCCAGATCATCACCAGGTCGGCGTGGCTTTGGTGGTTGGCAAAATAAATGCGCTGTTCGGCCTTGGGCGGGCAGCCGTGCCAGCGCGCCTGCGCACCGGTCAGCACCCGGATCAAACCGAGCAAAAAGAAACTCATCATCTTGGCTAGCATGGCGGGGATGATACCTACCGAATACCGGTGTGGAGCTGCGGGTTTTCTCTCTCGCTGGCTCCGGCGGGCGGGGTGCTCTGCTCCGTTCGTGTCCCCCGGGCCGTGAGGGCCCTCCTCCTTGACCTCACTGCGCAGAGCACCCCACCCACCGGAGCCGAGTTTTTGATGCGTGAGGCACACAATCCGAGCAGAGGAACAGGGGTGAGCACCAAAGCGAGGTCAAGGAGGAGGGCCCTCACGGCCCGGGGGACACGAGCGGCGGGGCTCACCCCTGGTCAGCTGCGGGCGAGTACCAACACGCCACGCGTACAAACGTTCCGACTTAAGGAAGCTGTGCGTCCGACATCCGCGCCACAATCGTCCCCGCACGGCTGGCCAGGTAACCCGAGTTGGGAACCTTCTCAAAGTACTTGGGCCGCGGCAACATCACGGCCAGACGTGCGGCCTCATAGGCCGTGAGCTTGCTGGCGGGCTTGCGGTAGTAGTGCTGGGCGGCAGCCTCTGCACCAAACACGCCTTCTCCCCACTCCACGCTGTTGAGATAAATCTCCAGAATGCGCTCCTTGCTCAGCAAGTGCTCCAGCAACAGCGTCAACACAAACTCCTGCCCCTTGCGCACCAGCGTGCGTTCGCCTGACAGAAACAGGTTCTTGGCCAACTGCTGCGTGATCGTGGAGCCCCCCACAATCTTGGGCGGCTTGGCCGGGGCCTTGCCGGTGGGGGCGCGCAACTCGGCGCGCTGCTCGGCCTTGGCATTTTTGGCCCAGGCTTTTTCCAGCGCTTCCCAGTCCACGCCATCGTGCTGGCTGAACCCGTCGTCTTCCGATGCAATCACTGCCCGCTTCAGGTGGTCGGAAATCTGGGCGTAGTCCACCCACTCCTGGCGCCAGCGCAGCTCGCCCTTTTCGGTGGCGACGCGCCAGGCCTCGGAACGCTCGAATGCCGTACTCTGCGGCGCCACCACGGCCATGGCGGCGATGCGCGCCACAAAGTACAACTGTAGCCCTACGAGGGCCACGATGCACAACACCAGCCAACGCAGTACCTGCTTCATTGCGAGGCCGACACCTTGGCTTCCAGCGTTTCCTCGCGCGTGAACTTGAAGCGCGACACCACCAGGATCTGGTCTGCCTGGCGGCGCATGGGCGTGCTGAAGGTGCCAAAGGGTCCGGCCGTGCGGGCAATGGCTTCGGCCTGCTTGTCCAGCGTGGGGTTGCCCGAGCTTTGCACCACCTCAGTGGCGAGCACGCGGCCGTCATAGTTGACGGTGACCACCATGGTCAGTTCGCCATAGAGTTTCTTGCCACCCTTTTGCGGAAAGTTCTCGGTGCCCCGGTCTTCAATCGCACGACGCAGCGCGTCGTAGTACACGGCGTACACCTCTTCGCGCACCGCGGGGCTTACATAGCGCTTCTTGGGCCGCGCGTTTTCCATGTTGATGCGCCGCTCAATCTCGGCCAGCAGCTTGATGAGTTGCTTGCGCTTTTCTTCGCGGTCGGCCTGCTCGGCCTTGTTGGCTTGCTGGCTGGGGTCGGGTGGGGGCAGCGCGGCCAGCAGGTTTTTCACCTGGGCTAGTAGCAGATTTTGTTGCTCCTGCAGGGTCTGCAGTTTCTGGGCCGATTCTTCCTGGAGCGAGTCGCCCACGTCCATCAGCGCAGATGGCGGTAGCGGGCTGGTGGCCCGGCCTTTTTCCACATCACCACCACCGGCCATGCTGGTCTGCGCGATGGCCTGGGCCTTGTCGGGCTTTTCGTTGCTCTTGGCATTCACCAGAATCACTTCCAGCGGCTTGTCCTCAAAGACGCGGTTGAACGCCTCGGGGTCCACAAAGCGCACGGTCAAGAGCACCGCGTGCACCGCGATGGATGCACCCAGGGCCCATTGGAGTGTGGTGATGTTGCGCAGCTTCACGAAGCAGAATTATCGCTGCCGCCCTCAGGCGCGTCGCTCACATCCACGGCAATGGCAATCGGGCCGGCCACTTCGTCGTCGTCGCCTTCGTCCTCTTCAGGCGCCGGGGTGTCAGCCGGCACGTCCAGCCGCTCCGCCACCGTGCCGTGCACGTCCAGCGTGATCAGGTCCATCTCGCCCAGCTTGATGCGTACCTTGGCGTTGCGCGGCATGCCCTGCGCGCCCATCACGGGCAGCACCAGCGGAATGTCGTCGGCGCGCACCATGTTCTCCTTGAACACGGTGGCCACCAGTTCGGTGATGCCGTGCTGCTGCACATAGCGCAGGGTCCAGAAGCGCTCCATGGCGCCCTGGTAGCCGTTGTAGGCGCTGTACGCGGTGTCAAACGCCGAGATGATGGCAAACAGTTCGGCGTCCTTGGGCTTGAACGGCGCGACGAGCGCCGCGGTCTTGCCGTGGCGTGCGCAGGCCATGATCTGCCACTGGTTCACTAGGTCGGTGTAACGGCGCAGTGGCGAGGTCGCCCAGGCGTAGCTTTTGACGCCAATGCCCGCATGCGGCAGCGCCTTGGTACCCATGCGAACCTTCACGCCGGGCGCCAGGCTGGCCTGGCTGCGGTAGATGGCGGGCACGCCCATCTCGGCCATCAGGTTGCCCCAGGTGCTGTTGGCCAGGATCATGGCCTCGGCCACGATCAGGTCCAGGGGCGCACCGCGCTGGCGGATGCTGATCAATACCGTTTCGTCGCCCTGCGGCTCCGTGCCGTTGTTGCCCTGCAGGCGGAAGTTGTAGTCCGGCCGGTTGAAGGTTTCGGGTTTGCCGCGCACCACCTCGCGTTTGGCCTTCAGGTCGCGTGCCAGGCGGTATAAAAATGATAGCTGCTCGCGCAATGCTGGCAGGGGCTGCGGCGTGATTTCATGTTCAAACGCGGGGTCCAGCAGCCAGGGCTCGGTGACCACGGCGTCGAGCTGGTCGTGGCGCAGGTTGTGGGCAATCGGCACGCGCTCCAGCTTGGTCTCGCTGCCTCTGATCTCCAGCGTGGCTTCATCCAGCGTTACATACAGCGACAGGGCCGGGCAGTCGCGCCCTTCCTGCAGGGTGTAGGTCTGCACCACGTCGTCTGGCAGCATGGTGACCTTGTAGCCCGGCATGTAGACCGTGGACAGGCGCGCGCGGCCCAGCACGTCGATGGGGCTGCCGGGCTGGACGGCCAGGCCGGGCGCCGCAATGTGCACGCCAATGGTGACCGTGCCGCTGCCAAGCCTTTGCACGCTCAAGGCATCGTCAATTTCGGTGGTTTGCGAATCGTCAATCGAATAGGCCTGCACCGGTGCCAGGGGCAGTTCGTCCGCAACGGGCGGCGCGGTGATCGCAGGAAAACCGGTGCCCTTGGGGAAGTTCTCCAGCAGAAAGCGTTTCCAGTGGAACTGGTAGGGCGAGGCAATGGCCCCGGCCTTTTGCAGCAGTTCCAGCGGCGCGGTGTGCGTGGCGCGGCTGGCCTCGACCACGGCCTTGTACTCGGGCGCATTTTTGTCGGGCTTGAACAGAATTTTGTAAAGCTGCTCCTTGATCGCGTCGGGGCAGGTGCCCGTGCCCAGGTCGGTCGCCCACTGGGCGATCTGCTCGGCGATCACACGCTTTTTCTCAATCGCGGCCAGGGCCTGCGCAATGATGTCGGCCGGGGCTTTCTTGAAGCGGCCCTTGCCCGCGCGGCGGAAGTAGTGCGGCGTGTCGAACAGTTTGAACAGCATGCCGGCCTGTTCGGTCAGCGTGGCGTTGGCCGAGAAGTAGTCCTTGGCGAGGTCGGCAAAGCCGAATTCTTCATCCGGGGAGAACTCGTAGGCCATCTCCAGCTCAATCGCCTGGGCCTGGCTCTGGGCGGCCGCGATCAACTCCGCCGGGGCGGGTTTCTCGAATTTGATGAGGATATTGGCGCTCTTGACCTTGACGCGCTTGCCGGAATCCAGCTCCACCTGTGCAGAGGCTTCCGCCTCCGACAGCACCCGACCGGCCATGAACTTTCCGGCTTCTTCAAACAGTACAAACATAGGGGAGTGATTGTCCCCGCAAAACGCCCCGGCTTCGGCCGTGCATCTGTATCCGTGCGAATCAGGGTTTTTCGATGATGTCAGGCGCCATGGGGCCCAGCGCGCCCAGCAGCTCTTTCTGCTCCGCCGCGGGCACGTTGTATTTGTTGAGCACCGCGACCAGGTGGCCCACCAGGCCGTTGAATTCTGCCGTGGTGATGCCCAGGCCCTTGTGCACCAGCTTCATGTTATCGCCCTTGTAGACGCAGGGGCCGCCGCTGGCCTGGCACACCTGTTCTGCAATGCTGGCCTTCAGCGGGGCCAGTTTCACACCCTCGAACGTGCGTTTGGTGGCCGGGTCCGCCACCGTGCGGTCAATCATCTCGGACACCACGGCGTCAATGGCGGGTTTGCCACCCAGGCGGGTGTACAGGCTGGGCGGCGGTGGGGTGGCGCAGCCGGCCAGTGCCGCCACGGTAGCCAGGCCCAGCAACAAGCGGGAAAGGGGGGAGGTCATGGGGCGTCCTTTCGGGGGTGTCGGGTGGAACCAGCTTACTCGAGGCCCATAAACCGTAGCAGTTCAGTCAGGTGATCGTCAAAGTCGCTCAGTGCATGGTCGCCGCCTTCGAGCAGGCGCATGGGGCTGACGGCATAGCGCGCGTGCATTTCGCGCCAGTCCAGCACCTCGTCGCCCTTGGCGATGAAGGCCAAATACCGATCTGGGTGGGCCAGCGGGCCGCAGGTCAGGGCACTCAGCTCGTCCACATACTCGGGCCGGAAGAAAAAGCGCTCCTCCGGGGCGTGCCAGCTGGTTTGCTCGCCGATGTACTTGGCCAGGTCGCGCGCGGGATCCACGGCTGGGTTCACCAGCACGGCACGGCACCCCGTGTGTTCGGCCACATGGGTGGCATAAAAACCGCCCAGGCTGGAGCCCACCACCGCCATGGTCTCCCGCGGCCAGGCGGCAATGCCCTCCAGCAGCAGCTCCATCGCCGCCTTGGGGGAAGGCGGCAGCTGCGGGCACCACCAGTGCACCTGCGGATGGTGGGCCGACATGTGGGCGGCCAGCGTACGTGCCTTCGTGGACTGCGGGGAGGAGCGGAAACCGTGCAGGTAAAGCAGGTGGGTGATGCGGGATGAAGCCATAGGGCCATGATAGTTGGCGGGATAATTCGGGGATGTCGTACCAATTCGGAAAAGTCCCCCTGCGCCACCGCATTGCGCCCTGGTTTGCGGGTTTTGACGGGCCGCTGGCGTTTGCCGTGTTCCTGCTGGCCTGCGCGGGCATGCTGACCATGTACTCCTCGGGCTACGACCACGGCACCCGCTTTGAGGACCATGGCCGCAACATGCTGATCGCCGCCACCATCATGTTTGTGGTGGCGCAGATCCCGCCCCAGCGCCTCATGGCCGTGGCCGTGCCGCTGTACACCGTGGGCGTGGCGCTGCTGATTGCGGTGGCCCTCTTCGGTATCACCAAAAAGGGCGCGCGGCGCTGGCTCAATGTGGGCGTGACCATCCAGCCTAGCGAGATTCTCAAGATCGCCATGCCGCTGATGCTGGCCTGGTGGTTCCAGAAGCGCGAGGGCCAGCTGCGCCCGCTGGACTTTGGCGTGGCCGGCATTCTGCTGGCCGTGCCCGTGGGCCTGATCATGAAACAGCCCGACCTGGGCACCGCGCTCTTGGTGCTGGCCGCGGGCCTGTCGGTCATCTTCTTTGCCGGCATGAGCTGGAAGCTGGTGATTCCGCCTGTGGCTATTGGCCTGATAGGCATTGTGCTCATCGTGTTTTTTGAACCGCAGCTCTGCGCCGATGGTGTGCGCTGGCCCGTGCTGCATGACTACCAGCAGCAGCGCATCTGCACCCTGCTGGACCCCACGCGCGACCCGCTGGGCAAGGGCTTCCACATCATCCAGGGCATGATTGCCATTGGCTCGGGCGGCGTCACCGGAATGGGCTTCATGAAGGGCACGCAGACCCACCTGGAGTTCATCCCCGAGCGCACCACCGACTTCATCTTTGCGGCTTTTTCCGAAGAATTTGGCCTGATCGGCACGCTGGCGCTGATCTCGGCCTTCATCTTTTTGGTGCTGCGCGGCCTGGCCATTGCGCTGGAGGCGCCCACGCTGTTCTCACGCCTGCTGGCCGGAGCGGCGACCATGATCTTCTTCACCTACGCCTTTGTGAACATGGGCATGGTCAGCGGCATCCTACCCGTGGTGGGCGTGCCCTTGCCTTTCATCAGCTACGGCGGTACCGCCATGGTGACGCTAGGGCTGGCGCTGGGGATCTTGATGTCGATTTCAAACTCCAAGCGGCTGGTGCAGAGCTGAGATGGCCTTCAGCGTTGGAATAGTGGGTGTCGGCAATATGGGCGGGGCGATGGCGCAGCGCCTGTGCAGCCTGGGTTGGGCGCCGTGGGTGCATGACATTGACGCCTCGAAGACCCAAGGTTTAGTGCCTTTCGGGGCTCTAGCCCCCGTCGATATTGCGCAAGCAGCTACTAAATCAATAGCAACCATCGTCTGCGTGGTGGACGCCGCACAGACCCGCGACGTGCTCTTCGGCCCCCAGGGCCTGGCGCCGCACCTGCCCGTCGGCCATGTCGTGCTGCTGTGCCCCACCATTGCGCCGCAAGATGTGGAAGAAGTTGCCGCCCAACTGGCCGAGCGCGGCATTGCCACCATCGATGCGCCCATGTCCGGCGGCCCGGCGCGGGCGCGGGACGGCCGCATGAGCCTGATGGTGGCGGGCGAGGATGCCGTGGTGGAGCGCTGCCAGCCGCTGCTGGACGCGCTCTCGGGCAAGGTGTTTCGCATCAGCCAGCGCGTGGGCGACGGTGCGCGCACCAAGCTGGTCAACAATCTGCTGGCGGGCATCAACCTGGTGGGCGCTGCCGAAGTCATGGCGCTGGCCGGCCGTATGGGTCTGGACCTGAACCGCACCCTGGATGTGGTCGAGCAGTCCAGCGGCCAGAGCTGGATTGGCAGCGACCGCATGCGCCGCGCCATTGCGGGCGATTTGGCGCCGCGCGCCCATATGACGCTCTTGGCCAAAGACACGCGTCTGGCGCAGGAGGCCGCGGCGCACGCCGGTTTTGCCGGCCCGCTGGGCGCCCATGCCAGCGCGGTGTTTGCCGCCGCAGTAGCCGCAGGGCTGGAAGGGCTGGATGACGCGGCCCTGCTGGAGTTTCTGCAGCGGCCTAAAATGGCCCCATGATCTCTCGCGAACCCACCATCGAACGCCTGGCCACGGCCAAGTCCCTGCTGCTGACCCCGTTTGGGCTGGATGAGAGCCATCTCACCAAAGCCTTGAACGAAATCAAGGCGCACCAGGTGGACGAGGCGGACCTGTACTTCCAGTACACCCGATCCGAGGGCTGGAGCCTGGAAGAGGGCATTGTGAAGACTGGCTCCTTCAGCATCGACCAGGGCGTGGGCGTGCGTGCGGTGAGCGGCGAGAAAACCGCCTTCGCCTACTCCGACGACATTTCCGAGGCGTCCCTGCTGGACGCGGCGCGCACCGTGCGCACCATCTCCAGCGCGGCCCAATCCAAGCGGACCAAAACGCCGAGTACCAAGATTGCCGGCAGCCGCAAGCTGTACCCCGGTGTGGACCCGATCTCCACGCTGGACAGCACCACCAAGGTGGAGCTGCTGGGCAAGGTAGAAAAACTGGCCCGTGCCAAAGACCCGCGCGTCATCCAGGTGATGGCTGGCCTCGCCAGCGAGTACGACGTGGTGATGGTGGCGCGCGCCGACGGCACCATTGCCGCCGATGTGCGCCCGCTGGTGCGCCTGAGCGTGACCGTGATTGCCGAGCAAAAGGGCCGGCGCGAAGTCGGCTCCAGCGGCGGCGGCGGCCGTTTTGGCCTGGCCTACTTCACCGATGCGCAGATTGAAGAGTATGTGAACCAGGCCGTGCACGCGGCGCTGACCAACCTGGACGCACGCCCCGCACCGGCCGGCGAGATGACCGTGGTGCTGGGTTCCGGCTGGCCTGGCATCCTGCTGCACGAGGCCATTGGCCACGGGCTGGAAGGCGACTTCAACCGCAAAGGCAGCAGTGCTTTCAGCGGCCGCATTGGCCAACGCGTGGCCGCCAAGGGCGTGACCGTGCTCGACGACGGCACCATTGCCGACCGCCGCGGTTCGCTCAATGTGGATGACGAGGGCAATGCCAGCCAGCGCAATGTGCTGATCGAAGACGGCATCTTGAAGGGCTACATCCAGGACAGCATGAACGCCCGCCTGATGGGCGTGGCACCCACGGGCAATGGCCGACGTGAAAGTTACGCCCATGTGCCCATGCCACGCATGACCAACACCTACATGCTGGGCGGCGACAAAGAGCCTGAAGAAATCGTCAAGAGCATCAAGAAGGGCCTGTACGCGGTCAACTTCGGGGGCGGCCAGGTCGACATCACCAGCGGCAAGTTCGTGTTCTCGGCGTCCGAAGCCTACTGGGTGGAGAACGGCAAGATCCAGTACCCCGTCAAGGGCGCCACGCTGGTGGGCAGCGGCCCGGACTGCCTGAAGCGCGTCTCCATGATCGGCAACGACATGAAGCTCGACAGCGGCGTGGGCACCTGCGGCAAGGAAGGCCAGAGCGTGCCCGTGGGTGTGGGCCAGCCCACCTTGCGCATCGACGGCCTGACCGTGGGCGGCACCGCCTGAAACGGGCTGTCCGGGCCGTGTCAGAAACCTGTGCTACATTGAGCCCCATGCATTCCGCACGTTTCTTTTTTTGGTTCTCACGCACATCCGGCGGTCGAGAGATCTGAACGTACCCAAAAGAAACGTCCTGAATCTTCCAAAAAACCGCCGGCACCCCCGGCGGTTTTTTTATGCCTTTTTCTCTTTAACTTTGACCTCAGGAGCGACCCATGAACGCAAAAGCCACGGCTACCGGTGACTGGTACGGCCAATCCCACCCCGCCGACCGCACCAGCAAGACCGACGACGAACGCATCAAGGACATCACCGTGTTGCCACCTCCTGAGCACCTCATCCGCTTCTTCCCCATCCGCGGTACGCCGGTGGAGACCCTGATCACCGACACCCGCGGTGCCATCCAGAACATCATGGCCGGCAAAGACGACCGCCTGCTGGTCATCATCGGGCCCTGCTCCATCCACGACCCGGTGGCCGCCCTGGACTACGCGCGCCGCCTGAAGGTCGAGCGCGAGAAGTACAAGGACACGCTAGAAATCGTGATGCGTGTGTACTTCGAAAAGCCCCGCACCACCGTGGGCTGGAAGGGCCTGATCAATGACCCCTACCTGGACGAGAGCTTTCGCATCGACGAAGGCCTGCGCATTGCACGCCAGCTGCTGATCGAGATCAACCGCCTGGGCCTGCCCGCGGGCAGCGAGTTCCTGGACGTGATTTCTCCCCAGTACCTGGGCGACCTGATCTCCTGGGGCGCGATTGGCGCACGCACTACCGAGAGCCAGGTGCACCGCGAGCTGGCCTCCGGCATCTCCGCCCCCATTGGCTTCAAGAACGGCACCGACGGCAATATCAAAATCGCTACCGACGCAATCCAGGCTGCTGCAGGTGGTCACCACTTCTTGTCGGTTCACAAAAACGGCCAGGTGGCGATTGTGCAAACCAATGGCAACCCGGACTGCCACGTCATCCTGCGCGGCGGCAAGACGCCTAACTACGACGCCGCCAATGTGGCCGCCGCCTGTGCCGACCTGGCCAAGGCCAAGCTGCCCCAGACCCTGATGGTGGACTGCAGCCATGCCAACAGCAGCAAGCAACACGAGAAACAGCTGGACGTGGCCAAGGACATCGCCGGCCAGATCCGCGGTGGATCGAAGAGCGTGTTCGGCGTGATGGTGGAAAGCCACCTGAATGCAGGCGCCCAGAAGTTCAGCCCTGGCAAGGACGACTCCAGCAAGCTGGAATACGGCAAGAGCATCACCGATGCCTGCCTGGGTTGGGACGATTCGATCGAATCGTTGGACGTGCTGTCAGCGGCCGTAAAGGCCCGCCGCGCACTGAAATAAGCGCGGGATCAGGCGGCTTGCAGCAATGTGAGCAGTTTGGCGTGGATGCCGCCAAAGCCCCCATTGCTCATGCACAGAATGTGGTCGCCGGCACGCGCCTGCCCCACTACCTGGCGGGCCAGATCGTCCACGGAGTCTGACACTGCTGCGCGCGCGCCCATGGGGGCCAGCGCTTCCGCTGCGTCCCACCCCAGGCCACCGCTGTGGCAAAACGCCAGGTCGGTTTCTTCCAGGCTCCAGGGCAACTGGGCTTTCATGGCACCCAGCTTCATAGTGTTGGAGCGCGGCTCAAACACCGCCAGGATGCGGGCGGCGCCCACTTTGCGGCGCAGGCCGTTGACGGTGGTGTGGATGGCGGTGGGGTGGTGGGCGAAGTCGTCGTACACGGTGACGGGCTCGCCGCCGGCGGCCAGCGTTACCTGGCCGCGCACTTCCATGCGGCGTTTCACGTTCTCAAAGCTAGCCAGCGCCTTGGCAGCCACGGCAGGGCTCACGCCCACATGCTCGGCCGCGGCAATGGCGGCCAGCGCGTTGAGCTGGTTGTGCACGCCGCCCAGGGCCCATTGCACCTGGGCCACCGGTTGGCCTTGGTAGTGCACGGCAAAGTCATGCGGTTCGCCCACGGCGGTGAAGTCGCTGACTGCGGCGCCAAAGCTGCGCACTTCGCTCCAGCAGCCCTGGTGCAGCACGCGGGTCAGGCTTTCTTCCAGCCCGTTCACCACCACGCGCCCGGTGCTGGGCACGGTACGCACTAGATGGTGGAACTGGCGCTCAATGGCGGCCAAGTTATCAAAGATGTCGGCGTGGTCGAATTCGAGGTTGTTGAGCACCGCGGTGCGCGGGCGGTAGTGCACAAACTTGCTGCGTTTGTCGAAGAAGGCGGTGTCGTATTCGTCTGCCTCAATCACGAAATACGCTGCTCCGGGGGGGCGGTTGGGCGGCAGAGCGTTCTGCTTCGTGTCCCCCGCCCGCTTTGCGGGCTCCTCCTTGACCTGCGCAGAACGCTCTGCCGCCCAACCGCCTAAGCGTGCGGAGATACCGAAGTTCATAGGTACGCCGCCGACCAGGAAGCCGGGTTGCAGGCCAGCGCTTTCCAGAATCCAGCTCAGCATGGCGGTGGTGGTGGTTTTGCCATGGGTGCCGGCCACGGCCAGCACGTGGCGGCCCTGCAGTACGTGCTCGGCCAGCCACTGGGGGCCGCTGGTGTAGGGGGCGCCGGCGTCCAGAATCGCTTCCATCAAAGGGAACTTCGGCGTGCCGTCCGCCAGGTGCGCGCGGCTCACCACGTTGCCGATGACGAACATGTCGGGTTGGAGCGCCATCTGGTCGGCGCCAAAGCCTTCGATCAATTCAATGTCCAGGGCGCGCAGCTGGTCGCTCATGGGGGGGTAGACGCCTGCGTCGCAACCGGTGACACGGTGGCCGGCCTCGCGGGCCAGGGCGGCCAGACCGCCCATGAAAGTGCCACAAATGCCAAGAATATGAATATGCATGGGCTTATTTTACGTGCCCTGCATAGCCCAAATTCTGAAGCCTTTTAGGCCTCTAGCCCCCGTGTAATCTGCGCAAACAGCTATCAAAACTGGAGCATTCCCGGTGCCGCTTCAAGGTTGCAGGGGGCGCGGCACAATGGCGCCATGGACGACTTGAAAGAAGAAATCGCTGCGACCGCTGCCCGCATGGTGGTGGAAGAGGGCCTGGAGTACGGCCCCGCCAAACGGCGTGCGGTCAAGCAATTGGGCGTGTCGGCGCGTGCGGCCTTGCCCGACAACGACCAGTTGGAAGTCGCGGTGCAGGAGTACATCGCCCTGTTTTGTGCAGACACCCAACCTCAGGAGCTGCAGGCCCTGCGTATGTTGGCGCTAGAGTGGATGGACCGACTGGCCCCATTCCGTCCCCATGTCAGCGGGGCGGTTTGGCATGGCACGGCCACGCGGCGGTCTGACATTTATCTGCAGTTATTTTGCGATGACCCCAAGTCCGCAGAAATCGCCCTGATTGACGGTGGCGTGCGTTTTGAGGCCCGCTCCGTGCCCGGCCTGCATGGCGAGATGGTGGATGCGCTCAGTGTGCATGCGCTGTGTCGCCCGCTGAACGAGCAAGTGGGCGTGCATTTGCTGGTGTACGACTTGGACGATGTGCGGGGCGCGTTGCAGCCCGATGCGCGCGGGCGGCGTCCGCGAGGTGATGCGGCGGCCCTGCAGCGCTTGTTGCATGATGTAGCCCATGACTGAGCCACTGCCCACTTCTCCCGAGCCCGAACCGGTTTCGCGGCGCACGCTGCTGGGCAGCGTGGCGGTGGGGGCTGCGCTGGCGGGGATTGGCGTGGCCGTTTGGAGGCAATCCGCGGGACCCGCAGCGGTCGCGGCAGAGCCGGTGCCGGGTTTTTGGGCCCACCACTGGGAGGCCCCGGACGGTAAAGTGGTGTCTCTGGCTGCGTTCAAGGGGCGCCCGCTGCTGGTGAATTTCTGGGCCACGTGGTGCCCGCCCTGTGTGGATGAGCTGCCGCTCATCAATCGCTTCTACCGCGAAAACAAGGGCAACGGCTGGCAAGTGCTGGGATTGGCCATCGACAAAAGGGAGCCGGTGCAAAAATTTCTCCAAACCATGCCCCTGGAGTTCCCCATTGCACTGGCCGGTTTGGCGGGTACGGAGCTGGGGCGTGAGTTGGGCAACCTGACCGGTGGCCTGCCGTTCTCGGTGGCCGTGGCGTCGGACGGCACGGTCATCCAGCGCAAGATGGGTCGCCTGCTGCCCGAAGATCTGGCCGCATGGGCTGGGTTAAAATAGAGGGCTCAGCCTAGGTTGGGCCTGCCTGCGCAGGCTTGTTTCAATGCCCTGGCCTATCAGTTTGGTAGGCAAAAATCGCTGTTTTTGCGCAGAGATAGTAAAAATTATCAGCAAATGCCGGTATTTTTGCGGTAAATTCGCCGCTTCGCAAATATCGGTTGTTGGAGATTCCATGGATTTACGCAAACTCAAGACCCTGATCGACTTGGTGTCCGATTCCAATGTGTCGGAACTGGAAATCACCGAGGCCGAGGGCAAAGTTCGTATTGTCAAGGGCGGTGGCGCCATGGTGCAGGGCTATGCCGCCGCACCCGTCTATGCAGCCCCTCCCGCCCAAGCCCCWGCGGCGCCAGCCGCTGCGGTCGCCGCGCCGGTGGTCGAAGCCGCACCTGCTGGCCACGCCGTCAAATCGCCCATGGTGGGCACGTTCTACCGTTCGTCTTCCCCAGGTGCCAAACCCTTTGTGGAAGTGGGCGACAGCATCAAGCAGGGCGAGACCATTTGCATTATTGAGGCGATGAAGATCCTCAACGAGATCGAAGCCGACAAGTCTGGCACCGTGACCCAACTCCTGTGTGACAACGGGCAAGCGGTCGAATACGGCCAGCCTTTGTTCATCATCGAATAAGCACACGCATCCATGTTCAAGAAAATCCTGGTCGCCAACCGTGGCGAGATTGCCTTGCGGATCCAGCGCGCGTGCCGCGAGCTGGGGATCAAGGCCGTCATGGTCTATTCCGAGGCGGACCGCGAAGCCAAGTACGTCAAGCTGGCCGAAGAAGCCGTATGCATTGGGCCCGCACCTTCCGCACAGAGCTACCTCAATATGCCGGCCATCATCTCGGCCGCCGAGGTGACGGATGCTGAGGCGATCCACCCCGGCTATGGCTTTTTGAGCGAAAACGCAGACTTCGCTGAGCGCGTGGAAAAAAGCGGCTTCCAGTTCATTGGTCCCACGCCCGAGTCCATCCGCATCATGGGTGACAAGGTATCGGCCAAGCAGGCCATGATCCGTGCTGGCGTGCCTTGCGTGCCAGGCTCGGAGGGCGAGCTGCCCGACGATCCCGTGCAAATCCGCCGCATGGCCAAGGCCGTGGGCTACCCCGTGATCATCAAGGCCGCCGGTGGCGGCGGTGGTCGCGGTATGCGCGTGGTCCACACCGAGGCCGCCCTGGTGAATGCCGTGGCCATGACCAAGGCCGAAGCCGGTGCTGCGTTTGGCAACCCGGCGGTCTATATGGAGAAGTTTCTCCAGAACCCGCGCCACATTGAAATCCAGATCCTGGCGGACAAGCACAAGAATGCGGTCTACCTGGGCGAGCGCGATTGTTCCATGCAACGTCGCCACCAGAAGGTGCTGGAAGAATCCCCCGCGCCCGGTATCAACCGCAAACTGATCGAACGCATTGGTGAGCGCTGCGTTGCTGCCTGCAAGAAGATCGGCTACCGCGGCGCCGGCACATTCGAATTCCTGTACGAGGACGGCGAGTTTTACTTCATTGAGATGAACACCCGCGTGCAGGTGGAGCATCCGGTGACCGAGATGGTGACGGGCATTGACATCGTCAAGACCCAGATCATGGTGGCCGCCGGCGAAAAGCTGCCGTTTACCCAGCGCCAGATCGAAGTCCGCGGGCACGCGATTGAGTGCCGTGTAAACGCCGAAGACCCCTACAAGTTCACGCCTTCTCCAGGCCGAGTGACCATGTGGCACGCACCCGGTGGCCCCGGCGTGCGGGTGGACTCGCATGTCTACACCAACTACTTTGTGCCGCCCAACTACGACTCCATGGTGGGCAAAATCATTGTGCACGGCGACACCCGCGAGCAGGCCATGGCCCGCATGCGCACGGCCCTGGCCGAGACCGTGGTGGAAGGTATCAACACCAATATCCCGCTGCACCGCGAGTTGATGGTGGATGCCAAGTTCATGGATGGTGGTACCAACATCCACTACCTGGAACACTGGCTGGAACAGCACAAACGCTAAGGGTTGGCATGTTTGAATTGCGTTTGATGTGTCCCGAAGATCGGGTCGAAAGCCTGAGCGATGCGCTGGACGCCTTGGACGCCTTGAGCGTGAGCGTGGAAGACGCGGACGCCCAGACGGATGCTGAGCAGGCCCTATTTGGCGAGCCCGGCATGCCGCCCCCCAAAGATGGTTGGCAGCGTTCCCGTGTGATCGCGCTGTTTGCCGATCAGGCGCTGGCCGACGATGCCGCACGGCTGCTGCTGGCACAGGACTTTTTTGACGGTTGCCAGGTGTTGGGCGTTGCCGCGGTAGCGGACCAGGATTGGGTGCGGTTGACCCAGTCGCAATTCGCCCCTGTCGAGATTACCCCTGAGTTCTGGATTGTCCCCACCTGGCACGAGCCGCCCGAGCAGGCCAAACAGGTCATCCGTTTGGATCCCGGCCTTGCGTTTGGCACGGGTACCCACCCCACTACTCGTATGTGCTTGCGCTGGATTGCCAAGCATCCAGGTCAAGCCCGCGTGCTGGACTACGGGTGTGGCTCCGGCATTTTGGCCATCGGCACCGCCAAGTTTGGCGCGCAACAGGTGGTGGCGGTGGACATTGATGATGCGGCGGTGCAGTCTACGGATTTGAACGCCGAAGCCAACAACGTGCGCCTGCAGGCCGGTTTGCCGGAGCTGGCCACGGGCGTCCATGACCTGGTGCTGGCCAACATCCTGGCTACGCCACTGAAAGTGTTGGCCCCGCTGTTGTGTTCGCATGTGCAGCCCGGCGGGCACCTGGTGTTGGCCGGTATTTTGGCGCGCCAGGAAGACGAGTTGAAGGCTGCCTATGCGCCGTACTGCAAGCTGTCTGTGGCAGACCACGAAGATGGCTGGATTTTGATGACCGCCACGCTCTAAAACGGGAGGGTGCGGGCCCTACAATGTGACGCGATGAGCCTGATTACCCAATGCCCAGCCTGCGCCACGATGTTCAAGGTCGTGCCAGACCAGTTGCGCATTTCGGACGGTTGGGTGCGCTGTGGCCAGTGCGATGAGGTGTTCGACGCGAATGCCAATATGGTCAAAGATGTGGAGGTCGCTGCTGAGGCCCCTCCTGCGGAAGAGCCTTCTGTTAGCTCGGCCATGGCGGAAGCGACCAGCGAGGCCGTAGAGGCCGATCAGGACTGGGCTTCCTCATTGCGTTTTGCTTCTCAGGAGGCTCCTCCCTCGTCTGGCGACGCCCCTCCAGTATCTGAGTCATTTGACTCGGTGGTGCGCGAGATGTCGGAAGTGATGCGCGAAGGCGAGGTCGAATCCATTGACTTTGACGCTATGTCCCCCGCCGTTGATTCGCTGCTGGACCATCGCCCTGGTGAGTTTGCGCATGACAAGGCCTCAGCACAAACCGTGGAGGTGAAGCCCTCTTCCAAAAGTTCAGACCAAACCGAGCCGCGCTATGTGCAGGCCGGTGTCAAAACGGTAGACATTACGGACGCTCCCAAGTTGTCCTTCATGCGCCATGCAGGTCGTACCAGCGTCTGGCAGCGCACCAGTGTGCGCGTTGGGTTGTTGCTGCTAAGCGTATTGCTGGTCGGCGCCCTAGGGTTGCAGGTGGTGGTGCACGAACGTGACCGCATTGTGGCTACCGAACCCGCCAGCCGCGACGCGCTGGTGGCCTTGTGCGAGTGGATGGCTTGTCAGGTGATGCCGTTGCGTCAGATCGACGCGGTGGTGATCGACAGCTCGGCGTTCACCAAGGTGCGTTCGGATGTATATCGTCTGAACTTTGCGCTCAAGAGCACCGCAGCCACCTCGCTGGCCATGCCTTCACTGGAGCTCACCTTGACGGACATGCAGGACCAGGCCGTGATTAGGCGCGTGCTGCAGCCTTCTGAGCTGGGTTTCAAAAAGGACACGCTGGAGGCGGGAGCTGAAGTATCTGCATCATTGCCCATCAGCGTGAAAACCAGTGGCAGCACCGAGCGCATTTCTGGTTATCGCCTGCTGGCGTTCTACCCCTGAAGATCTAGGCCGAAGGCCAGACGTAAAAAAGCCCGAGACCTTGCGGTGTCGGGCTTTGGAGCCTATCGCGTAAACGCTCAGGGCTTGCTGGAAGTCGGAAACGGCCAGGCCGCTTGCGGATTCAGCGTAGTTTGCGCAGCAGGGGCCGCAGGGGCAGCTTTGGCAGCGGGTGCTTTCGCGGCTTTCTTCGCAGCGGGCTTCTTCGCTGCTTTTTTGGCTACGGGCTTCTTCGCTGCAGGCTTCTTGGCAACAGCGGCTTTCTTTGCTGGAGCCTTTTTCGCTGCTGCTTTCTTGGCAGGAGCTGCCTTCTTCGCTGCTACCTTTTTGGCGGGAGCGGCTTTCTTGGCAGGAGCTGCCTTCTTCGCTGCTACCTTTTTGGCGGGAGCGGCTTTCTTAGCAGGAGCTGCCTTCTTCGCTGCTACCTTTTTGGCGGGAGCGGCTTTCTTAGCAGGAGCTGCCTTCTTTGCTGCTACCTTTTTAGCGGGAGCGGCTTTCTTAGCAGGAGCTGCCTTCTTTGCTGCTACTTTCTTAGCGGGTGCAGCTTTCTTCGCGGGAGCGGCCTTTTTTGCGGCCGGTTTTTTTGCAGTTGCCATGATTTTCTCCTTGATCAATTTACAAAGAGCACTTCTTGCCAGTTGGGTGCAAGAAGCGATTCATATTGTTGGGCGCAGTCCCAGCAACATGAACGCGGTGACACGCACCCAGTCCGCAGTCTGTGCTGCGATGCTGGAGGCGTGAAGTTCTAGAAAACATAGTTAGCGTTTCAATCCCAAGACAGGGCGCCGCCCGATTGGTACTCGATCACGCGGGTTTCGAAGAAGTTGCGTTCCTTCTTCAAGTCAATCATTTCGCTCATCCAGGGGAACGGGTTTTCCTCGTTCGGGAACAAGGGCTCCAAACCAATCTGGGTGGCACGGCGGTTGGCGATGTAGCGCAAATAGCCTTTGAACATCGATGCGTTCATGCCTAGCACGCCGCGTGGCATGGTGTCTTCGGCGTAGCGATATTCCAGTTCCACGGCTTTCTCGAACAGGGCCTTGATCTCCGCCTTGAACTCGGGCGTCCACAGGTGGGGGTTTTCCAGCTTGAGCTGATTGATCAGGTCGATGCCAAAGTTGCAGTGCATGGACTCGTCGCGCAGGATGTACTGGTACTGCTCGGCAGCGCCCGTCATTTTGTTCTGGCGACCCAAGGCCAAGATCTGCGTGAAGCCCACGTAGAAGAACAAGCCTTCCATCAGGCAGGCAAACACGATGAGCGACTTGAGCAGCGTCTGGTCGGTCTCGGCCGTGCCCGTGTGGAAGTTCGGATCCATGATGGCCGCGATGAACGGAATCAGGAACTCGTCCTTGTCGCGAATTGACTGGACTTCGTTGTAGGCGTTGAAGATCTCGCTCTCGTCCAGGCCCAGTGATTCCACGATGTACTGGTAAGCGTGGGTGTGGATGGCCTCTTCAAAGGCCTGGCGCAGCAGGAACTGGCGGCATTCGGGTGCTGTGATGTGGCGGTAGGTGCCCAGCACGATGTTGTTGGCAGCCAGCGAGTCGGCGGTCACAAAGAAGCCGAGGTTGCGCTTGACGATACGGCGTTCGTCTTCGGTCAGGCCGTTAGGGTCTTTCCACAGAGCGATGTCGCGCGTCATGTTGACTTCTTGCGGCATCCAGTGGTTGGCGCAACTGGCCAAGTATTTTTCCCAGGCCCATTTGTATTTGAAGGGAACCAGTTGGTTCACATCGGTCTGGCCGTTGATGATGCGCTTGTCATCGGCGCGGATGCGGCGTGGGGTCCCGGTCTGCATGACGGCCGCCACGGCCGCTGGAGTGGGGACGGAAGCAGGGGTGACTGCTGCCTGCGCAACCGACAGCTGTTCAGACGGGTTGCGCGCAAAGTTGCTCGGCGGTGTGGGCTTGACTTCTTCGTCCCAGGTCAACATAGATGATTCCAATCAGCGGATTATGAGAGCAGCGAAATGAAATGAAAAGTAGTCATGCATTTCACTGCCCATTTGTGTTGCTCTGTAGCATCGCAATGTCAGTTGCGATGCGCCTCTCTTTTTACTGGCAGGACTCGCAGGTGGGGTCATCCACGCCGCAGAACTTGATGTCGGTCGCCGCATTGCTGGTCAGTTCCATCTGTGCGTGTGCTGCAGCGGCAGCTGCCTCCAAGGCGCTGGACATTTTGGTGGAGCCTTGCGCATCGTTGCCCGAGGACACTGCGTTCATGCGGCCTGCCGTCACAGTGGATTTCTCCGCGTGGGTGGCGGACATGGTGCGGAGGTAGTAGGTGGTCTTAAGACCACGCAACCAGGCCAGCTTGTAGGTCTCGTCGAGCTTCTTGCCCGATGCGCCTGCCATGTAGATGTTCAGCGATTGCGCCTGGTCAATCCATTTCTGGCGACGTGCTGCCGCTTCCACCAACCAACGGGTTTCCACTTCAAAGGCGGTGGCGTAGAGTTGTTTGATCTCTTGGGGTACGCGGTCGATGGGGCTCAGCGAACCATCGAAGTGTTTCAGGTCCATCACCATCACGTCATCCCACAGGCCCAAGGCCTTGAGGTCGCGCACCAGGTAGCTGTTGATGACGGTGAACTCGCCCGACAGGTTGGACTTCACCGACAGGTTGCCGAAGCAGGGTTCGATGGAGGCGTCCACACCAATGATGTTGGAGATGGTGGCGGTGGGGGCGATGGCCACACAGTTGGAGTTGCGCATGCCGTCGGCAGCGATCTTCTTGCGAAGAGCATCCCAGTCCAGGGTGGAGGAGCGGTCCACTTCCACATAGCCGCCACGGGCTTGGGCCAGCATGTCCAGGGTGTCGGGTGGCAGGATGCCCTTGTCCCACAGCGAACCCTTAAAGCTGGAGTACTGGCCGCGCTCGCGGGCCAACTCTGTGGAAGCCCAGTAGGCGTAGTAGCTGATGGCTTCCATGGATTCGTCGGCAAACTGCACGGCAGCGTCGCTGGCGTAAGGAATGCGCAGCGCGTACAGGCTGTCCTGGAAGGCCATGACGCCCAGGCCTACGGGGCGGTGGCGCATGTTCGAATCACGTGCCTTCTTGACCGCGTAGTAGTTGATGTCGATCACGTTGTCCAGCATGCGCATGGCCGTGGAGATGGTGCGCTTGAGCTTGTCGTGGTCTAAAGTCTTGCCGTTCTCGCCGTCTTTCAAATGCTGGCGCAGGTTCACCGAGCCCAGGTTGCAGACCGCGGTTTCGGTGTCCGAGGTATTGAGCGTGATCTCGGTGCACAGGTTAGAAGAGTGCACCACACCAGCGTGCTGCTGGGGCGAGCGCACGTTGCAGGCGTCCTTGAACGTGATCCAGGGATGGCCGGTTTCAAACAACATGGTGAGCATCTTGCGCCACAGGTCGGCGGCCTCGACGGTGCGCGAAGGCTTGATCTCGCCGCGTGCGGCCTTGGCTTCGTAGGCCACATAGGCTTTTTCGAAGTCGGCGCCAAACAGGTCGTGCAGGTCGGGTACGTTGGAGGGCGAGAACAGGGTCCAGCTGCCTTTCTCCATCACACGGCGCATGAACAGATCGGGGATCCAGTTGGCCGTGTTCATGTCGTGCGTACGGCGGCGGTCGTCGCCGGTGTTCTTGCGCAGCTCCAGAAACTCTTCGATGTCCAGGTGCCAGGTTTCCAGGTAAGTGCACACCGCGCCCTTGCGCTTTCCGCCTTGGTTCACGGCCACGGCGGTGTCGTTCACCACCTTGAGGAAAGGAACCACGCCTTGGGATTCGCCGTTGGTGCCCTTGATGTGGGAGCCCAGTGCGCGCACGCGGGTCCAGTCGTTACCCAGGCCGCCCGCAAATTTGGACAGCAGGGCGTTTTCCTTGATGGACTCGTAGATGCCGTCCAGGTCATCTGGCACGGTGGTCAGGTAGCAGCTGGACAGCTGCGAGCGCAGCGTACCGCTGTTGAACAACGTGGGCGTGCTGGACATGAAGTCGAAGCTGGACAGCACTTCGTAGAACTGGATGGCACGGGCTTCGCGGTCAATCTCGCCCAGCGACAGGCCCATGGCCACGCGCATGAAGAAGGCCTGGGGCAGTTCGATGCGGGTTTTGCCTTCGTGCAGGAAGTAGCGGTCATACAGCGTCTGCAGGCCGAGGTAATCAAATTGCAGGTCGCGGCTGGCCTTGACGGCGGCGCCCAGGCGCTTCAGGTCAAACTGCAGCAGCTTCTCGTCCAGCAACTCGGCGTCCACACCGCGCTTGATAAAACCTGGGAAGTAATCGGCATAGGCCTCTTGCATGTCGGCCTGGGCTACGTCGCGTCCCAGCACCTCACGGGAAATCGTGTGGAACAACAGGCGCGCTGTGGCGTAGGTGTAGTCCGGGTCTTTTTCAATCAGGGTACGGGCCGCCAGGATGGAGGCCTTGTACACCTCGTCCATGGGCACGCCGTCGTACAGGTTGCGCATGGTTTCGGCCACGATGGGGTCGGCTTTGACATCTGCGCCCAAACCCGAGCATGCGGTTTCAATGCGGGACTGGAGGCGGTCCAGGTCCAGCGCCACACGCTGACCGGCTTCCAGTACATGGATGACCGGTGCGGCAGGTTTTGCCTGCGCGACTTGCTTGGCGCGCTCCTGGGTGCGGCGTTCGCGGTACAGCACATAGGCGCGGGCGATTTCGTGGTGGCCGCCGCGCATCAGGCCCAGTTCCACCTGGTCTTGCACGTCTTCAATCGGGAAGGTGCCGCCTCCGGGACGCGAGCGCATCAGCGCGCGGATCACTTGCTGGGTCAAACCGTCCACGGTTTCGCGCACGCTGGCCGAGGCCGCACCCTGGGTGCCGTGCACGGCCAGAAAGGCCTTCATCAGAGCAACGGCGATTTTGTTGGGCTCGAACGGAACCACGGCGCCATTGCGGCGAATGATCTGGTAATGGGCCAAGGTGTTGACCGCGCCACCTTCTGCGGCGGCCGTGCTGTGCGCGGTCAGCAGAGTGGCTGTGGGGGTGGAGGTTACGGTAGAAATGGATTGCATGATTTCCTCGTCTAAATCAGTGTTTTTATGTGCGTCTGGTGACCCGCCGGCTGGCGCTGTAGGGGTCGAATTCGTCAGTGTGCGTCTTCACCAGCGCACACTATATCTGGGGTCTGGGGTGGTGACAAGCCACTACCGGTAGTGTACCGCGTGCTTGTGTGGTGGTGCGGCTACGGCAGTTTGCAGGGGGGCTGCAGGGCCACAATCGCAAGCCCTTGCTAGATGGGCTTTTTCGGATCTACAGCGCCATTTGACGCGCCTCCTGGGGGCATTTGCCCTTACGAGGCGCATGGCTGCTGTGTGCGCCGCTTTGGTGTGTACGGCCGCGTACTTTGCGGGGACACCAAACAGCACCGAAATATTTTTATTTTGTTACCAAACTGTTGGTGTCGGCCGGAAAGCTTGAGGTTGGAAGCCCTAGGCTTTTGTGCAGCCGTGTCCATTCAAAGCCCGGTCCCGGGTCGGCTTTGCGTCCTGGTGCGATGTGTTCGTGCCCCGCGATGTATTGGATTGGGTAGTGTTGGGCAATGGCAGGGCACAAGGCCTGCAAGGCCTCGTATTGAGCCGACTCGAAGGTGTGCCCTTCCAGTCCTTCCAGCTCAATACCAATGGAGTCGTCGTTGCAGTTGTCTTTGCCGCGGTAGTGGGAAACGCCGGCGTGCCAAGCACGGGCGTCACAGCTCACAAACTGCCAGATATCTCCGTTGCGCTGCACAAAAAAGTGGGCAGAAACCTGCATCCCTTCAATGCTTTTGAAGTATGGGTGTGCATTCCAGTCCAGCGTGTTGGTGAACAGGCGTTGCACTTGGCCGGTGCCGTACTGGCCCGGTGGCAGGCTGATGGAGTGCAGCACGATCAAATCTACCTGGGCGGCGGCCGGGCGTGGGCCGAAGTTCGGTGACTCCTGTCGGTGCGCAAAACGGTACCAGCCGTTCTGCCAGATTGACGCGTGTGGCTCAGGCATCAGGTGCTTCATCCGAAGCATGGGGCACGTCGATCTGAAGGCGTGCCATGCGATAGCGGATCTGGCGCAGGCTGATGCCCAGCCGCTGCGCTGCCACTGTGCGGTTGTAGCGCGTCTCTTTGAGAGTACGCACCAGGATTTCACGTTCTTGCTTATCCAGATGGCCTTGCAGGTCGTCGGGGATCTCTACGGTCGCGGCGACAGGATGGATGGGCGCAACCGCTTGCAGTGCCTGCTTTGACGTGGCCGGTGCATCATCTGTGCGTAACGGGATCGGGCTTGTGGCAAGAGGGTGGGAGTCCAGCTCCAGCACGGTGCCGTCGGAGAGCGCCACCGCGCGGTGCAGCAGGTTTTCCAGTTCGCGGACATTCCCCTGCAGGGGAAGTTGTGCAAGCTGATCCATGGCATGGGGTGACAGCTGTGCAACGGCCGAGCCGGACTCCTGCGCGATGCGCGACAACAAGGCGCCACACAGGGCCGGCAAATCCTCGCAGCGCTCTCGCAGCGGTGGGATATAAATGTCGATGACATTCAGGCGGTAAAACAAATCCTGGCGAAAGCGCCCCGCCTGGACTTCGGCGCTCAGATCCTTGTGGGTGGCGCTGACGATGCGCACATCCACGGCCTCCTCCTGGTGCGAGCCCAGGGGGCGCACATTACGCTCCTGGATGGCACGCAGCAGCTTGGATTGCATGGCCAGAGGCAGATCACCAATCTCGTCCAGAAACAGGGTGCCACCGTGTGCCGCCTGGAAAAAACCGCTGCGGTCCTGCATAGCCCCGGTGTACGCACCTTTGCGGGCGCCAAAAAACTCGGCCTCCATCAGGTTCTCGGGAATGGCGCTGCAGTTGACAGCGACCCACGGACCCGTGGAACGGTGGCTGTTGGCATGCACGGCTCTGGCCACCAGCTCCTTGCCGGTGCCCGATTCACCGCGTACCAGTACCGGCGCCATGCTGCGCGCTACTTTGACAATGCGCTCTTTCACACTTTGCATGGTGGCCGAAGTGCCGGCCAGACGGTCCAGTGTAGCGAGGCCTGATGGGTGCAAGGCAGTGTTGCAGATTTTGGTTGCAGTGGGTTTGGCTCCTGTTGCTGAGGGTGCATTGGACGAGACGCCCTGTAGCGCATTGGCTACCGCACTGCGAAACTGTTTCAGGTCCACCGGCTTGGTCAGGTAGTCAAACGCCCCAGCCTTGAGGGATTCCACCGCGTTCTCCGCCGAGCCGTAGGCGGTGATGACAATGCAGCGCTCGGTACGCTGCTCGGCACGCAATTGACTCAGGATGTCGGTGCCCAGCCCATCAGGCAGACGCATGTCGGTGATCACGGCATCGAAGCGCTGCTGGGCCAGCTGGTCCTTGGCGTCCTGCACGGTGCCCGCGGTTTCCACGCGGTAGCCTTCGCGCAGCAGGGTGAGTTCATACAGGGTGCGCAAATCCGGCTCATCGTCGATGACGAGAATGCGGGCGTCGCTCAGTACAGGGTGGTTTGCCATGGTGTATCGGTATTGTCCTGCGGCGCCGAGGACTCGGGAAGGGCCAGTGCGACCACGAATTCATTGCCTTCTGTGGTGACGCCTTCCAGGTCTTGCGGGCTGCGCTGGTAGCTGAGTGACGCACCGTGGCGTTCGCAGAGTTCCCGGCAGATGTACAGGCCCAGTCCACTGGAACGGCTCTCGGAAGAAAAGAAGGGCTCGAACAAGTGGCGCTGCACGGACTGGTCCATGGGCGCGCCGTCGCTCCACACAGACACGCTGCTGGCTTGTGCCTGCACCACAGTCAGCACCTGGATGCTGCCCACATGTTTGCTGGCGTAGCGGCGCGCGTTGTCCAGCAGGTTGATTAGGACTTGTCGCAGGTGGTCGGCATCAAAACGCACCCAAGCAGCGTGTTCGGTCAGTCGAATCTGCAGAAGCGCACCCAGGCCATTTTGGGTGGCCCAGTCGGTTGCGATACGGTGCACCAATTCATTGAGCAAAACGGCGCCCGGTTGCAATAGCGGGCCGGAGCCGCGGATGCGGGAGACATTCAGAATGTCGTCCACAATTTTCTCCAGACGCTTGGCGTTCTGGCCCACCATGGCCGTGAGTTTCTTCTGCCGCGGGTCGGTGATGTCCTCGTCCAAGAGTGCGTTGGCCTGGGCAATGGCGGCCAGCGGATTGCGAATTTCATGCGCCACGGCCGTGGACAGGCGGCCCATGCTGGCCAGTTTTTCAGTGCGCAAGCGGGCCTCCTGCTCGCGCTGGTCTTGCAGAAACAGCACACACAGACTTTCATGGCCAATGCCCTGGGGCGCTGCCAGCCGTGTGCGTGCCAACACGCGGCGTGGTCCGGCGCCCTCATGGCGAATGGTGATTTCGGCCTGCTGGCCGCGTCCGGTGCCCATGCTCAGGCGTGTGAGCTGCAGCAGGGCGTGCCAAGCGGGTTCGCCCTTGAGGTCAAAGGTGTTGGCGCGCAGGGCCACGGGCGTGCCCAGCAATGTGCGGGCGGCGGGGTTGGCTGCGCGCACATTGCCCGCGTTGTCCACAATCATCACGCCATCGGGCAGTGCTTCAATCACTAGTTCGTTCACTTGCCGCTGCACATTGGCCGCCAGCTGGCTCAGGCGTGCGCGCTTGCCCGCGCTGACCAGCCGCGACGACAGCTGGTGCGCCAGCAGCGCAATCACAAAGTAGCCCGCACCGCTGAGGGCGGCTTGCACCAGGTAGGGCGTGGCATCGGCCGGGCTGGACAAATACGTCCACAGCGTGGCGCCCAGTAGCAGCATGGTGACACCGGCCGCAGTGCCCAGCGCCAGACGCAACGACCCCAGCACCGAGGCCAGCAGAATCGGCAGCGCGAACAAGGGGGTGTAGTTAAGGGTGTTGCCCTGCAGCAGCTGCATGGCAGAAAAAGCGAGCACGTCCAGCCCGATTAGCACGCCCCAGGCGCGGTTGAAAGCCTGTCCCAGGGGGCGTGGTCGCGCAAACACCCGAGCCACCAACGTGCCGATGAAGTAGGCAACGCTTACCCCCACCAAGGCCTTGCTGTGGGCGTTGCCACTGGCGTACAACACGCTTTGCAGCACCAGTAATACCACGCCTAGCGTCAGGCGTGCCGTCATGAACCCCTGCCACAAGCGGGCGAATTCCTGGGTGTCGTCGTGCCCCTCCTGGGGCGGCCCTACTTCCAGGGCGGGGCCAAACCAGGAGTGTTCGGGGTGGGCGGTGGGCATCAGCTTTCGGCGGCGGCGCGGTGGGCCGCGCTGCAGTAGCTACCGTGTGCGCCTTGCACGGCATCGTGCTCAGGCAGGTGCACGCTGCAGCGGAGGCAGGCCACCATGGCGGTGGGTTGCGACAGCCGCGCGGCTTTTTGCTGAACGCGGCTTTGGTGCTGCCCATCCCGTGCACTGCGCCAACGCCAGGCCACCACAAAGACGACCAGGAAAACGAGCAGGTATTTCACGCGACCCGCCCGAGAATGATTTCCATCACAAAGCGCGAGCCCACATAGGCCAGAAACAGCAACACCGAGCCTGCGTACAGCACACCCACGGCACGCTTGCCGCGCCAGCCGAATTGCGCACGCCCGACCAGCAGCACGGCAAAGGTGATCCACGACAGCAGCGAGAACACGGTCTTGTGGTCCCAGTGCCATGCATGGGTGGCGCCATACACCACATCGCCAAACCAGTAACCTACAGCCAGTGTGATGGTCAGCAGGACAAAGCCTGCGCCGACCAGGCGGTAGGTCAGGCGTTCCAGCGTCAGCAGTGGCAGCCCGCTGTGGGGGTCAGCCGCCTGGCGGATGCGGGCTTCGGCCCGCGTCATGAACCAGGCGTGGACCACCGCGGTGCCGAACAGGCCGTAGCAGGCCACGCCAAACGCCAGATGCACCGGCAGCCACACCGATGCAGTGGCGACCAGGCTGGCACCAGGGAATATGCAGGCCAGCAGCACGGCCGCCGAGCCCACGGCCGCCAGTGCCCAGCGGGTTTCCAGTTGTGGGAACACCTGGCTTTCTACGCCGTAGACCGCGGCTACCAGCCAGGCCGTGACCGACAGCGCCGGTGCAAAGCCAAAGTGCGGGCTTTCACCGAACAGGCTCCAGGCCAAGGCGGCACCGTGCAGCAACCAGGCCACCGCCACCCAGGCACGGGCGGTCTGGGCGGACAGGATGCGCGCGCGCAGCGCTGGCCAGGCATAGGCGCTGGCTGCCAAAACCGACAGGGTCAGGCTGGTGGGGGACGCACTGGCTAAAATCATGTCCACAGTTTAGCGTTTTGCTCCCTGCCAGCCCCCGGCTGGCCTTCACCACAGGTTCCGCCAGCCGGAATACGTCTTATGGCTTCCGCCCTCACCGACAAACTCTCCCGCCTCGTCAAAGACCTGCGCGGCCAAGGCCGCATCACCGAGAGCAATGTGACCGACATGCTGCGCGAGGTGCGCATGGCACTGCTGGAGGCCGATGTGGCCTTGCCGGTGGTCCGTGACTTCATTGCCCGCGTGAAAGACAAGGCCTTGGGCCAGGAAGTGCTGGGGTCGCTGCAACCCGGCCAGGTGCTGGTCAGCATCGTGAACCGCGAGCTGGCGGCCACCATGGGCGAGGGGGTGAGTGATATCAACCTCGCCGCGCAGCCACCCGCCGTGATTCTGATGGCGGGTTTGCAGGGCGCCGGTAAAACCACGACGACGGCCAAACTGGCCAAGCACCTGATCGAAAAGCGCAAGAAGAAGGTGCTGACGGTGTCCGGTGACGTGTACCGCCCCGCTGCCATTGAACAGCTCAAGACCGTGACGGCCCAGGCCGGTGCCGAATGGTTTCCGTCCACGCCGGACCAGAACCCCGTGGACATTGGCCGCGCGGCGCTGGACTACGCCAAAAAACATTTCTTCGACGTGCTGCTGGTCGATACAGCAGGCCGTCTGGCGATTGACGAAGCGCTGATGCTGGAAATCAAAAACCTGCACGCCGCGCTGAATCCGGTGGAGACGCTGTTCGTGGTGGACGCCATGCAGGGCCAGGATGCGGTGAACACCGCCAAGGCCTTCAAGGAAGCGCTGCCGCTGACCGGCATCATCTTGACCAAGACCGATGGCGATTCGCGTGGCGGTGCGGCGCTGTCGGTGCGCCAGGTCACCGGCGCGCCCATCAAGTTTGCCGGTACCAGCGAAAAGCTCGACGGTCTGGAGGTGTTTGACGCCGAGCGCCATGCGGGCCGCATCCTCGGCATGGGCGACATCGTCGCGCTGGTGGAGCAGGTCACCGCCGGCGTGGACATCGAAGCCGCGAAGAAGCTGGCCGACAAGGTCAAGAGCGGTGGCGGGTTCGATTTGAACGATTTCCTGTCCCAGATCCAGCAGATGAAGCAGATGGGCGGGCTCTCCAGCCTCATGGACAAGCTGCCCGCTGCCATGGCGGCCAAGGCCGGTCAGGTCGACATGGACAAGGCGGAGCGCGACATCAAGCGCAAGGAAGGCATCATCCACAGCATGACACCGCTGGAGCGCCGCAAGCCCGACCTCATCAAGGCCACCCGCAAGCGCCGCATTGCCGCAGGCGCTGGCGTGCATGTGCAGGAAGTCAATCGCATGCTCAAGGAGTTTGAGCAGATGCAGGACATGATGAAGAAGATGAAGGGCGGCGGCATGATGAAGATGATGAAGCGCCTGGGCGGCATGAAGGGCATGCCCAAGATGCCGTTTTGAACGGATCGGCACGCCCCAACACGCTGGCCGGCATTGGCCTGGCCGTGCTCGCCATGGCCTGTTTTGCGGTGCTGGACACGACTACTAAGTGGGTGTCATTGGGCGTTCCGCTGATGGTGGCGATCGGGTTTCGCTACCTGTTTCAGGCGGTGGCCACCACCGTGGCGGTGTACCCCCAGCGCGGGCGAGCGCTGCTGTACACCCGGCACCTGGGGTTGCATGTGGCGCGAGGTGTGCTGCTGCTCACCACCAGCCTGCTGGCCTTTCTCAGCCTCAAGCACATGCCGGTGGGGGAGTTCACGGCCATCGTGCTGGTCACGCCCCTGGTCGTCACGCTACTGGCGGCGCGTATGCTGCGCGAAACCGTGTCGCCTTTGCGCAAGCTGCTGGTGACTGGCGGCTTCATTGGCACGTTGACCATCGTGCGCCCGGGTGGCCAGGATTTCACCTGGGCCCTGCTGTTCCCGGTGGGCGTGGTGGTGGCGAATGCCGGCTTTCAACTGCTCACCAGCCGCATGGCGCGTACCGAAGACCCCATGACCATGCAGTTCTACACCGGCTGGGTGGGCGCCATCTTGCCCGCTTTGGCCTTGCCATGGGTGTGGGCCGAGATCACGGCACCCGCGCTGTGGGGCGGCTTGTTGTTGATGGGCGTGATGGGCACCGTGGGGCACTTTCTGTTCATCCTGGCCTTTAAGCACGCCCCGGCGGCCACCCTCATGCCCTATATGTATGCGCAGATCGGCTTTGCCATGCTGGGAGGATGGCTCTTGTTTGCCCATGTGCCAGACCATTGGTCGCTGGTGGGCATGGGGCTGATCGCGGTGTGTGGTGCTACGGGGGCTTGGCTGACGGCCCATGAGGCCTGTCTGCCCGTACACTCGGCGCCAAACCGCCCCACAAGAGCCTGACATGCAACAAATGATCCATGCCACCCGGCACCAGCACCGCATTCAGTGGGCGCTGGCGACCATGCTGTTGGCGCTACTGGGGGCGATCCTGGTGTCTCTGGTGGTGGATGAGCGCGAACGCCTGCTGCAGCGCGAGGGCAAGCGCCTGCTGGACCAGGCCCGCTTGGTGGACGACAACATTAGCCGCCAATTGGCTGGTGTGCGAGCAGCACTGGACGGCGTGCGTAATGACATGGCGCATTTCGCCCCAGACGGCCTGCAAGTTGCCGGGTCGCGCCAGCTCAAGGCCTTGAGTGCGGCCATGCCGGGCGTGCGCACCCTGCTGGTGATTGGGCCCCAAGGAGATGTTCTGGCATCGAACCGTGCCGAGCTGCTGGGCAGCAACTTCGGCGAACGACCCTATTTCCAGAATCCAAAAAACCGTCCACAACTTGACACCTTGTATGTGTCCGAGCCTTTCACTACCCGGCTCAATGTTTACTCCCTTGTATTGGCCAAAATATCGACCGATGCTCATGGCAGCTTTGCCGGCATCGTCACTGCGAGTATTTCTCGGTGATGCTGCGCTCGGTGCTGTATGCGCCCGACATGCGTGCCGCGCTGGCGCATGGGGAAGGCAAGGTGCTAATGGCCATGCCACCGAACCCGGCCACCGAGGGCAAGAGCCTGGCTGTGCCCGGCTCCATGTTCAGTCGCCACCTCGACAGTGGTCAGACTGAGAGCCTGATGACCGGGATTGTTTACAGCACCGGTGAAGACCGCATGATGGCCATACGAACCATCGACCCTCAGGGAGTCGGCATGGACAAGCCCCTGGTGTTGGCGGTGAGTCGTGAAATGGGGGGCTTGCTGGCGCCTTGGCGCAGTACGGTGTTGATTTACAGCCAAGGGTATGTGTTGCTGGCACTGTTGCTGCTTCTTATTGTGTATCTGCTGCAGCGAAAACAATTGGCGCTGCTGGCGCTCACCCACGACCGCGACAAGGAGGCCAAGAAACATGCCCAGCGCATGGATCTGGCGCTGGCCGGCGGTGACCTCGGGTTGTGGGACGTGGACCTTGTCACCGGCAAACGGGAGGTCAATGCCCGGGCGCAGGAAATCATCGGGCTGGGCCCCAACGATCCAGTGGACAACGAGGCTGGCTGGCGTGCGCGGGTCCATCCAGAGGATGTGCCCGCCTGGCTGGCGGCCAGTGCGCGCCATGACGCGGGACAGGTGGAAGCTTTTGTGATCGACTACCGGGTTCAGCACAGGGATGGGTATTGGGTCTGGATTCACAGCCGGGGTAAAGTCACACAACGCGATGCTGCGGGCTTGGCCACCCGCGTCACCGGCACCTATCAGGATGTGACTGAGGGCAAACTCGCGCAGGAGCAGATCGCTGATTTCGCATTCCGTGACCCACTGACCCAGTTACCCAACCGGCGTCTGCTGATGGACCGTTTAAACCAGGCCCGCTTGGCCAGTGCGCGTAGCCGAACGCTGGGCGCCTTGCTGTTGTTGGACCTGGACCACTTCAAGTGGGTGAATGACAACCTGGGTCACGACATGGGCGACCTGCTACTGCAACAACTCGCCGCACGCCTGCTGACCTGTGTGCGCATGACTGACACGGTGGCGCGCCTGGGGGGTGATGAATTTGTGGTGCTGATTTCGGACCTGGGTGAGTCTGTGCAAGAGGCCGAGAACCGGGCGCGCGCCATGGCCGAGAAGATCGAGGAGGCGCTACTCCCGCCTTTCCTGCTGGACGGGCATACGCACACCACCAGCGTGAGCGTGGGATTTGCAATATTTAATGGAGTGAACCAGGTAATCGACAGCCTGTTCAAGGAAGCAGACCAAGCCATGTACGCGGCAAAACGCTCCCGAAAGGGCGCAGGTACTGCACTCGAAACAGTATAGCAATAGCGTTTCCCGCCAGCCCTTGTGGATATTGCGCCAGCCGCTCCTGAAATGGTAGCAAGTGGCGTGAAATCTGCAGCTTTACTCCGTGTTAACACAAACTGGTCAACATTCGCGCGTGGCTAGCGTTGTGGGAGGGCATCCAGATTCACTGGAGCGAATCTCAAAACCTGAAAGGCTACTGACATGAACAAAGTTCTCGCAACCCTGATCGCTGGCTTGATTTCTGTAGGTGCGTTTGCTCAGGCACCCGCCGCGGCCCCTGCTGCGGCCACAGCCCCTGCCAAGGTGGAAGCCAAGAAGGACACCAAGGAAGCGCCTGCGGCCACACCTGAAAAGAAGGTGAAGAAGGTTAAGCACCACGCCAAGAAGGCAGTGGAGAAGAAGGCTGAAGCCGCGAAGTAAGCCACTGCCATCACCATGAATAAGGGCTCCCGAGGGAGCCCTTTTTTTGTCAGCGCAATGCGCTGACGGCGAGCAAGCTGATCAGGCCTTGCTGGCCTTCGCGCGGCGGCGGGCGACTGCACCTATCAAGCCCAGACCGGCCAGCAGCATGGCATAGGTTTCGGGTTCCGGCACCGAGGGGACCACCGTGCCGTTGCGGACCTGGAAGTTGTACTGGCCATCGATGGTGGAGTTCAGGCTGTGGGTCACCAGGGCATTGCCACCGGAGTTCAATAGGGCGCCATTCACGGCAGATCCGGCCAGTTCAAAGGAGGCGTTGGTGCCGTTGGACCAGCCTGCGCGGGCCGAGTTTCCACCAAACCCGTTCACACCAGCGCTGGAAGTGGCACTGCCGGTTTCCCAGCTCACGTTGTCGTAGTTGAACTGGAAGTCAAAGTTGCCGGCCCCCGTGTCCGAGCGGTCGGTCACGATGAGCTGAAAGCTGTTGGTCTTGTCTGCCTGGCTGTTGTAGTAGCCCACATTGAGCCAGTTCACGCCAAACGTCTGGTGGCCATCGAGCACTGCTTGGCCGTACTGGGTCACACCACTGCTTGCGTTGCGCGTATCCACGTCCGCAAAGAACGGGGCCAGCATGGGCACGTTGGTGGTCACCAGGTTGAAGGGGGTGTAGGTGGACAGCGGGCTGTTGAACGTCACGTTGCCGTTGTTGTTCACATACAGGTTGCTGAAGCTCTGGCCAAAGAAATTGACGTTGAAGCCCAGCGACACCAGACCCGTGGACAGATCGTCATTGCGTGCCAAGGTGTTGGTGGTGAACAGATTGGCATCATGCACGGCAGCCGCATAGGCCGGTGCGGCGGCAAAGGTAACAGCCAGCAGAGCGCCAGCAGTGATTTTTTTGAACATACGAAAGCTCCCTTAAAACGAAAGCTGAGTATCTTCAAGAAAGCCCAGAGTAGTGCCTGGCGTCATGGCTCTTTCGGACTATTCGCAGCCCGTTGTTTTGTAAGGGCTTGTTACGCGCTTCAAGCGCCTGCCAACTCCTGCGTCAGCACTTCGCCGCGCAGCGTGTAGCTGCGCGTCTCGGTGATGCGCACATCCACCAGCTGCCCCACCAGGCGCGGCTGACCGGCAAAGTTCACTACGCGGTTGCACTCCGTGCGTCCCATGAGTTCGCCGTTGTCGCGCTTGGAGGCACCTTCCACCAGGATGCGCTGCACCGTGCCCAGGCGCTGGTCGCTGATGCGGGCGATGTTGGCGTTGATGGCGGCTTGCAGCTCCTGCAGACGGGCTAGCTTCACCTCGTGTGGGGTTTCGTCGTGCAGGTTGGCCGCGGGCGTACCGGGGCGGGGGCTGAAGATGAAGCTGAACGAGTTGTCAAAGCCGATGTCGACAATCAGCTTCATCATCTTGGCGAAGTCATCATCGGTTTCGCCGGGGAAGCCGACGATAAAGTCGGAGCTGATAGACATGTCGGGGCGGATGGCGCGCAGCTTGCGGATGGTGCTCTTGTATTCCATGGCGGTGTAGCCGCGCTTCATGGCCATGAGGATCTTGTCGCTGCCGTGCTGCACGGGCAGGTGCAGGTGGCTCACCAGCTTGGGCAGCTTGTCGTAGGCCGCAATCAGGCTGGGCGTGAACTCGTTGGGGTGGCTGGTGGTGTATCGGATGCGCTCAATGCCGGGGATGTCGCTCACGTATTCCAGCAGCGTCGCAAAGTCGGCCATCTCGCTGGTGCCGCCCATCGTGTGGCGCCAGGCGTTCACGTTCTGCCCCAGCAGGTTCACCTCTTTTACACCCTGGTCGGCCAGGCCGGCAATTTCTACCAGCACGTCTTCAAACGGGCGGTTCACTTCCTCGCCACGCGTGTAGGGCACCACGCAGTAGCTGCAGTACTTGGAGCAGCCTTCCATGATGCTCACAAAGGCAGACGCTCCGTCTACCTTGGCGGGTGGCAGGTGGTCGAACTTCTCAATCTCGGGGAAGCTGATGTCCACTTGCGGCTTGTTTTGCAGAGCGCGTTGGTTCAGCAGTTCGGGCAGGCGGTGCAGGGTTTGCGGGCCAAACACCACGTCCACATAGGGCGCGCGCTTGATGATCTCGGCCCCCTCCTGGCTGGCCACGCAGCCGCCCACGCCAATCTGCACGCCTTTTTTCTTCAGGTGCTTGATGCGACCCAGGTCGGAGAACACCTTCTCCTGCGCCTTCTCGCGCACCGAGCAGGTGTTGAACAAAATCAGATCAGCCTCGTCCACGTTCTGTGTGGGCTCGTAGCCCTGCGCGGCACCCAGCACGTCGGCCATCTTGTCCGAGTCGTACTCGTTCATCTGGCAACCAAAGGTTTTGATAAAGACTTTTTTGGACATGGCGTACCCCGGGAAAATGCTATGAATAAAGGAGCTGCTCGCGCACTGTTCGCGAGGGCTAGAGGCCGTTTTGGCTTAAAAGCAGCGCGGCGGCGCTTACTGGGTGATGACGGGCTGGGTGGGGGCCGGGGCCGGCACGGGCAGCAGGCGGATCTCGTCGGCGCTGAGGATCCATACGTCGTGGATCATGCCGGTGGGCTCGCGGGTGTAGTTCACCACCACGGTCTGCCCCACCAGCGCACCCGACATCACCATGATGTTGTTGGAGCCGCGGATGCGCGAGCCTGGGGACAACCGGTCTTTCTTGCCGTCCATCACCACCTCAGGGGGGGCAACGACGAGCAGCGTGCCGCGCACAGCTTTGGGCGGGAATTGGCGGATGGCGACCACGGCCGTGGTCTGGGCTAGCGCGGGCCATGCGGTCGCCGCCATGAGGGTGGCGATGCAGCAGGCGCGTGCCAGAGCGGTGAGAGAAGCGCAGCGGTTCATGGTGTGTATCCAGAGGCTGTGAAGAAGCTGCGATTTTACCGACGCAGGGCGTGTGGGGCCGAAGAAAAACCCGCAGGGCTTGCGCACTGCGGGTTCTCAATCTGGTGGTCGTAGGTGGATTTGAACCACCGACATCAGCATTATGAATGCTGCGCTCTAACCAACTGAGCTATACGACCGGAGCCCAGAATTATAGACCAAAATTTATTGGTGGGTAAAGTGGGCCGCGCGCTTGTTTACGAAGGCGTCCATGCCTTCCTTCTGGTCGGCGGTGGCAAACAGGGCGTGGAACAGGCGGCGCTCGAACACGATGCCGTCGGCCAACGTGCCCTCAAACGCGCGGTTCACGGCCTCTTTGGCCGCCATCGTGGCGACCTGCGAGAAGGCGGAAATCTGCAGCGCGGCGCCCAGGGCTTCTTCCTGCAACTTGTCCAGTGGCACCACACGGCTGACCAGCCCGGCGCGCTCGGCCTCGGTGGCGTCCATCATGCGGCCGGTGAGCGCCAGGTCCATCGCCTTGGCCTTGCCCACGGCGCGCGGCAGGCGCTGCGTGCCGCCCGCGCCGGGGATGATGCCCAGCTTGATCTCGGGCTGGCCGAATTTGGCGTTGTCGGCGGCGATGATGAAGTCGCACATCATCGCCAGCTCGCAGCCGCCGCCCAAGGCAAAGCCGCTCACCGCGGCAATCACAGGCTTGCGCACGCTGCGGATGGTCTCCCAGTTGCGCGTGATGAAGTCGCCCTTATAAGCATCGGCAAAGCTGAACTTGGCCATCACCGTGATGTCGGCACCCGCTGCAAACGCTTTTTCGCTGCCGGTGAGCACGATGCAGCCAATCGCCGGATCGGCGTCAAAGCCCTTGAGCGCTGCGCCCAACTCGTCCATGAGCTGGTCGTTCAGCGCGTTCAGCGCTTTGGGGCGATTCAGCGTGATGATGGCGACCTTGTCGCCTTCGATACGGGTGGTGATGCATTCGTAAGTCATGAGGAAGTCTCCAGGTTTCAAGAATTACCGTCCAGCCATTTTGCGACGGCTGCAGCGTCGCGGATGGACAGGCGCACGGCCGTGGTGGGGGCGGGCAGCGTCAACGATAGGTTCATCAAGCGCTTGTCGCGCGACACCAGCGCGCCGACCTTTTTTGCTTTGCCGGTGTACAGCGTCAAGTCGTCCAACGTTTGCATGCGCCAGGGTTCGCCCTCGGTTTGCACCGCCAGCCATTCGTCATTGGCGGCAAAGCCGGCTTTCTCGGCCACGCCACCGCGCAGCACCTGCTGGATAAACAGGCCCCCGTTTTCCTTCACGCGCAGGCCCAGTTGCTGCGCCACCTGGTCGGGTTCGCGGTTCACCTGCACGCCGTGCTGCTCCAGCAGCTCGGCCACGGGCAGCTCCTTGGTGCTGTGCACCCAGTGGGCGATGTCTTTGGCAAAGGATCGGCCGCCCAGGTCTTGCAGTACCGCCAGCAGGTCAGCTTCGGCCATGGGGCCGCCGGCGCAGCGCGCCCACAGGCCGCGCATCACGGCGTCCAGCGTGGTTTTGCCCTCAGTGCGCAGCGTCAGGTCCAGGCACAGGCCTACCAGCGAGCCCTTGGTGTAGTAGCTCACCGTGGCGTTGGCGGTGTTTTCGTCCTGGCGGTAGTACTTCACCCAGGCATCAAAGCTGCTTTGCGCCACGCTTTGCACCAGGCGGCCGGGGGTCTGGTTGACCTGGTTGAGGGTCTTGGTCAGCAGCTTGAGGTAGGTGGCGTTGTCGATGCGCTTGGCGCGGCGCAGCAGCAGGTCGTCGTAGTAGCTGGTGAAGCCCTCGAAGAACCACAGCAGCTGCGTGTAGTTCTCTTGCGTGTAGTCATAGGTGGTCAGCTCGGCCGGACGCAGGCGTTTGACGTTCCAGGTGTGGAAGTATTCGTGGCTGATCAGGCCCAAGAGCGTGGTGTAGCCCTCGGGCTGCTTGTGCGTGGTGGGCGCCAGCGTGCTGCGGGGCAGGCGCGGCAGGTCCTTGCGGGTGCAAATCAACGCGGTGGAGTTTTTGTGTTCCAGGCCGCCATAGCCGTCGTGCACGGCGTTCAGCATGAAGACGTAGTTTTTAAATGGAATCGGGCTCTGGCCCGCGTCCTGCTTGCGCGAGGCGCTCACTTTTTTGATGTCGGTGCCGACGGCATCACCGTGCCAGAAGCGCAGCTCGGCCTCGCAAATGGCCTGGGTGTCGGCCAGCAGCTGCGCGCCGTCAAAGCTGGGTGGCGCACCCGCCACCACAAAGCGGTGCGGAATGCCGCAGGCCACAAAGCTGCCGCTCCAGAACGGGCCCATCTCCACCGGGCAATCCACCAGGGTGTCGTAGTTGTCGGCGCGGTACAGGCCAAAGCCGGCCTTGGTCACGCGCACGGGCTCCAGCCCGGTGGCCACGCTCCATCCTTTGAGCACCTCACTGGCCACCACGCTCAGGGTGTGTGGGGCATCCGCCTGTTCGGGCACTTGCAAAAACAGGCTGGTGCCATTGAAGAAGCCGCGTGTGGCATCCAGCCAGGCCGTGCGCACGGAATTGTCAAAGGCGTAGACCTCGTACTGCACATGCAGCGGGGTGCCAGGCGTGCACGTCACCTCCCAAGTGGCTTTGTCTTGCTGCAGCACGGCCACGCGCTTGCCGGCCTGGCGGCATTCCAGCCTTTGCAGGTGCTTGGCAAATTCGCGCACCAGGTAGCTGCCCGGAATCCATACCGGCAGGCGCAGGGTCTGTGTGGCGGCGGGGATGGGCACGGTCAGCGTGACCTGGAACAGGTGGGTGGCCGGGTCCAGCACCTCCACCTGGTAGTGGAGCGGGGCGGCGGGTTTGCGGGTGGTAGGGGAGGTTTTCATGTCAAACAGGCCGCTAGCCCTCGTGGATACTGCGCGAGCAGCTATAAAAACAGGAGTAAAGAGGGGCCCGCCCTGCGACTCCGGAGTGCGCTGCCGGGATCAGCCCTTGGTGGCCGCTAGGTGTTTTTCGACCTGGGCGGCGTCAATGGCGCCGGGGACGCGGCTGCCGTCCTGGAAGATCAGCGTGGGCGTGCCCTGGATCTTGTAGGTTTTGCCAAATTCCACGTTACGGCCCAGCGCGGCCACGTCGCACATGGCCGCCGCGGGCGCTGCGGCTTGTTCGCGCAGCATCCAGTCCTGCCAGGCCAGGCCCTTGTCCTTGGCGCACCAGATGGCCTTGGACTTTTCACCCGAGTCGGCGCCCAGGATGGGGTAGAGGAACATATAGATGGTCACGTTGTCCACCTTCTGCAGGTCGCGCTCAAAGCGTTTGCAGTAGCCGCAGTTGGGGTCTTCAAACACGGCGATCTTGCGCGAACCGTTGCCGCGCACGATGGTGAAGGCGTCCTTGAACGGCAGGCTGTCGAACTTCACCGCGGTGAGCTTGTTGACGCGCTCCTCGGTCAGGTTGCGCAGGTCCTTGCCTTTGGTGGCAAACAGGTTGCCCTGGAACAGGTAGTCGCCCTTGGCATCGGTGTAGTAGACCTCGGTGCCGTTCACGCGGATCTCGTAGATGCCTGGGATCTCGGTCTTGCGCACCTCGTCAATGTCTTTGAGCTGGGGAATGCGCTTGGCAATGGCGTCACGAATAGTCGCCTCCTGGGCCAGCGCGCTGTTGCCCAGGCCTCCCAGGGTCAGAGCCAGCGCGAGGAGGGAGAGGAGTTTTTTCATGGGGATGTACTCAAAAAAGAAATGTGATGGGGCTGCAGGGTCACTGCGGGCGGGTGCCCATGGCGCGCTGGGCCACCCAGTGCTTGACGGCACCCAGGGCATTGAACTGGTTCATGCCCCAGTTGCGCAGGCCTTGGGCCGCCACATGGGGGTGGGCGAACAGCTGCTGCAGCGCGTCGCCGGCGCCGCCCACCAGGGCGAAGTCGGCCTTGCGGGCACGCTCGTAGGCGCGCAACAGCTTGGGGTCGGCCACGCTGCGCCAGTAGGGGCGACCGCCCAGCACGCGTACCAGTTCGGCCACATCGCCCAGGCCCAGGTTCAGGCCCTGGCCAGCCAGCGGGTGCACATTGTGGGCGGCATCCCCTGCCAGCACCCAGGTTCCACTCGCATGGCTGCCGCTCCAGCGGCTGGCCAGCGCATGCTGCAGCGGCCAGGTGTGGCGCGGGCTGGTCAGCGTGAGGCTGCCCACGGCGCCATGGCTGGCAGTGTGCAGGGTTTCAGAAAATTTCATGTCGGGCAAGGCTTGCAAGGTGTGGGCGCGCTCAGGACTGACTGACCACACCACAGCGCAGAAGTTCCCGCCCGGGCCGCCCAATGGCAACAACGCGAGGATTTCGCCCTGGTGAAACCACTGGCGTGCCACCTGGCCATGGCTCTGGGCACATTCCACACGGGCCGCAATGGCCGTTTGGTTATACGGTGTGATGGAAAATTCCACGCCCAACTCCTCGCGTGTGCGGCTGGCCCGGCCTTCGCACACCACGGTCAGCGTGGCGGGGGCGGGCGTGTCGACCAGCTCGATCAGCGGCTGGTAGCGCACGGCCTCGGCCAGTTGGGCTTCCAGTGCGGGCACATCGACAATCCAGTTCAGTGCGGCCACGCCCTGGTCGGCCGCGTCAAACACCACGGTGGCACCGTCGTCGCCATGCACTTCCATGCGCTGCACCGGCGTGGCCTGGGACTCGGCGGGCCAGCAGCGCACGGCTTCCAGCAGGGTGCGGGCGGCCTGGTTCAGCGCGTAGGCGCGCACGTTAGAGGCGGCGGGGCTGGCCGATGTGGGGGTGGCGCATAGCGCCACGCGCAGGCGTTTGGCCGCCAGATGCAGGGCCAGCGTGCGCCCCACAATGCCAGCGCCGCGGATGCAAATGTCATAGGTTTGGGCCATGCAGCCATTGTAGGAGGCCGTGCACAATGACGCCTTGAACCACAAGGACAACCCGATGAGCGACGACGCCAACGATGTGAGCGGGCAGATTGCCCAGCTGATGATTTACCCCGTGAAGTCTTTTGCGGGCGTGGCGGTGGACCAGGCCGTGCTGCTGGAGACCGGCTTGCAGTGGGACCGCCACTGGATGGTGGTGGACGAAAACGGCCTGTTTGTGACCCAGCGCGAATGCGCACGCATGGCGCTGGTGCAGCCCGAGCTGCGCGCCGACACACTGGTGTTGCACGCCCCCGGCATGCCCGACGTGTCGGTGCCCTTGCAGGCCGAAGGTGCAGCCACCCGCGTGCAGGTGTGGAGCGACACGGTGGACGCCCTCGACATGGGGCCTGCAGTGGGCCAATGGTTGCAAGCCTTTTTGGGCGCACCCGCTCACCGCCTGGTGCGCTTTGACCCCGCGGCGCAGCGCACCTGCAGCACCAAATGGACGGACGGTGTGGCCGCCAGCACCCAGTTTGCCGACGGCTACCCGGTGCTGGTCACCACCGACAGCTCCATGGAAGAGCTCAACACCCGGCTGGCCGCCATGGACCACCCGACCGTTGGCATGTTGCGCTTTCGGCCGAATGTGGTGCTGGCGGGTCTGCCCGCGCACGACGAAGACCACCTGGGCCCGTTGGAGTGTCTGGATGTGGAGGGTGCCGTGGCGGCTCGCTTGCAGTTGGTCAAGCCCTGTGCCCGCTGCCCGATTCCGAATATCGACCCGGCAACCGCCAAGAGTCACCCCGGCGTGGGCGATGCCCTGCAGGCCTACCGACAGGACGCACGCGTGGGCGGCGCCATCACCTTTGGCATGAATGCCATCGTCACCCAGGGCGCAGGCACATTGCTGCGGGTGGGCCAGGCGGTGCAGGGCGGCTACACGTTCGGCTGAGTCGGTATTTCGGTGGCCGGGCCCATCCGGCTGCTCAGTGGCGAGGGCGAGGTCATGGCTGGGTCCAGAAAACGGATGGGGCGGCGCGTGCGCGGCGAAATGCCTTTGAGCACCTCACCCAGCTCGTTCAAGATGCGTTGGCTGTCGGGGATCAGCTCCGTCAGCAGCACGCAGGCCACGTGGAACTGCAGCGTCACCTCGGGCTTGAGGCCGGGCAGAGGAATCAGTCCCGACGCAATCAGGCGCACCATGCGCTCGGTCAAGGCCTGGCGGCTGGTCACGCCATCCAGCACCATCCCAAAGCGCGAGGTGCCCACGCGGCCTGCCGGGTCCACATCGCGCAGCACGCGGTGCAGCTTGACGGCGGCGCGCAGCAGGCACTGCTCGGCCACCGCGTCGCCGTACGAATCGCGCAGGTACTTGAAGTTCACCACATCCACCAGCACGATGGCCGAGGGCTCGCGGTTGTGTTTGGCGCGGTTGAGTGCGGTTTCCACCTGCTGTTGGAACAGCGAAGCGGTCAGCAGGCCGGTCAGCGCATCTTGCGTGGGCAGGGCTTCGGCACGGTCCTGCGCCTCGCGGCGTTCGCGGGCCCGGGTCTGCAGCGCCTGCTGCAGCAGTGGCACGGCCAGCGCGATGCAGAACACCATCACGTAGCGGGCCTCCCACCAGGCGGGTACCAAGTGCAGCACCTGCGCCGCCATGAACAGCACCGCCAAGCCTTGCGGCAGGTAGGCCAAAAACAGCCATTTACCCACCGCATAGCCACGCCGCCAGGCCAGCGCGGTGGCTGCCACCGCCAGCATAGGTCCGGCTGCCAGATACGCCGCATTGAAGTAGTCGGCCACGCGCCGGTCGATGGCCGCACACAGCAAGGCCAGGGGAAGGCCCGAGAGACCAAACGCATACAGCGTGCGGGCCAGCCGCGGAAAGCCCACGTCCAGCGACGACATATGGCGCACAAACAGCACGGTAGCGCCCACGCCCAAAATCGGCAGTGCCATGTGGGCGTAGTTGGCCCACATGGGCGAGCTGGGCCACAGCCACATGCCGGCCAGGCCCGTGGTGGTGCTCACCACCAGCAGCACCAGCGTGGCGTAGCCGGTGTACCAGCCTTCGGCCCGGCTGCGGCCCTGCAGGTAGTGGATGCCGCACACGCCAATCAGCATCAGCAGCGCGCCCATCAGCACGCCTAGCCATACGTACTCCACCTCGTGCTGGCGGTCGCGCGCGGCGGCAGTGGCCAGCAGCAGCGGCAGCGCGATGGGTTTGAAATTGCGGACCTCCAAAAACAGCTCCTGCACGCCGGGTTCGCTCAGGTTGATGCTGAAGTCCGGGTACAACGAGGGACGGGTCCAGCGCTCTACGGCGTTGGTGTCCCCGGCGATCTGCGCGACCCAGTTGCCACGGCGGTCCAGCTGGTACAGGGCGGCGTGGTCCAGGTAGGGCAGGGGGATGTGCAACGTCCAGTCGGGCGTGGCTATGCTGTCGCGCTGCAGGCGCAGGCGTATCCACAGGGTCTTGCCTTCGCTCAGGGCAAACACAGTGTCCGCCAGGGCGGGCGAGAAGCTGCCGCGCGCTTTGCGGGCCACTGCATCTATGCCCACGCTAGGGTCGGTCTCCATCAGCACTTCCAGCATGCCGCCCGCTTGCGGCGTGGGGTCGGCGCCGTTGAGCAACAGCGCTGGACCCTCGCTTCCCGCGTTGGTCGCGGCGTGCAGCGCGGGTGCCGCGGTTAGCAGCCCCAGCAGGGTCGTTAACAGCAAGGCCCGCAGGGCGGAGGCGGCGTAGGAGAGCTGGGTCATGGGGTTTCAGGCGTATCGCCCAGGGGGGCAGCCAGTGTGGGCACGGGCTCCAGAAAACGGATGGGGCGGCGCGTGCGTGGCGAGATGCTGGCCAGCACTTTGGAGAGATCCTGCATTACCCGGTCGGCAGGCACCGGGTTGTCATGCAGCAGCACGCAGGCGGCCTGGAATTGCAGCGTCACCTCGGGCTGCAGGCCCTGCAGCGGCACCAGGCCCGAGGCCACCAGCTTGACCAGGCGTTCGGTCAGTGCCTGGCGGCTGGCCACCCCTTCGAGCAGCATGGCAAAGCGGTCGGTACCCATGCGTGCGGCGGGGTCCACATCGCGCAGGATGCGGTGCAGCTTGATCACTGCGCGCAGCAGGCACTGTTCGGCAATCGGGTTGCCCCTGCTGGCGCGAATGTGCTCGAGGTTGATCACGCTCACCAGCACCAGCGCCGTGGGCTCGCGGTTGTCCACTGCCCGCTGGTAGGCGTCCCCCAGATGGGACTGGAAGGTCTGCTCGGTCAGCAGGCCGGTCAGCGCATCTTGCGTGGGTAGTTGCTCGGCGCGCAGGGCCAGCTCCTTGCGGTCGTGGGTGGCGCGGCTCAGTGCATAGATCAGCGTGGGGACCGACAGCGCCACGCCCATGGACATCAGGTAGCGCAGCTGCCAAAAGGTGGGCACCAGGCCAAAGGCCTCGGCTACCAGACGCAGCAGCACCAGAAACTGGGGCACATAGGCCAATAGCAGCCAGGTGCCGATCTGCGATCCACCGCGCCAACTCAGAATCGTAGCCCCCAGCCCGGCGGTGGTGGCCACAAATAGGACCGCGGCGCCCAGTTGGTCGGCCAGCGGGCGGTCCAGCACCACATAGGTCAGCACCGAGCCCAGCGTGGTCCAGGCGATAAAGCCCAGCACCTTGTCGTACTGGTGAAAGTGCGTGGACAGCGCGTACAGCCGCCGCACAAACAGCAGCGAGGCACCCACGGCGAGGGCCGGCATCACGCTGTTGGCGTAGTCGGCCCAGGTGGTCATGTTGCTCCACAGCAGCGCGTTGAGCACGCCATTGATTTGCGCCACCGAGGCCGCAATCAGCAGGCCGTACAGCGCGGCCGTCATGTCAAAGCGATTGCGGTACTCCAAGTGGCGAATGATGGACAGCGCCGCCAAGGTGATCAGCGTGCCCAGCACCAGCCCCAGGCTGGTGATTTCCAGCAGGCGCTGGGCTTCGCGCTCGGGGCCCGTGGCCAGCCGCAGCGGGATGCTCAGGTGTTTGAAGTTGCGCACCTGCAAGTACAGGTCTTGCGGTACACCACTGGGCAGGTCCAGCTCAAATTCGGGGTACAGGCCGCGCCTGGCCCAGGTGGATTGGGGCAGTTGGTCACCCGCGGACTGGCCTACCCAACTGCCATCGGTACGGCGCTGGTACAGCGTGACCTGGTCCACAAACGGCAGCGGAATGTTCAGCGTCCAACGCTCAGTGTTGCCGGCTGCGCGCACTAGGCGCAGATGAATCCAGAGGCTGTTGTTCGCAGTCAGCGCATGGCGCTGCAGCGCGGGCGTGGGGACAAAGTTTTTGGGATTGCTGGCCACCTCTTGCGCCGTGGTGCGCTCGTTGCTGTCCAGCCAGGTGGGCACCGGCTCATCGAGTTCGAACTGGGTGTTGCCATTGCCCAAAACCAAGGCGTCAACGCCAGCTGCAGCGGCGGCCCAACCCGGTGTCAGAGTGGCGGCAAGCCATAGTGCCAGGGCCAGCAACGGGCGCGAAAGCAGGTATGGCATACACTTGGCACCCAGTTTTTAGAGGTTTGTTATGAGTTTGAAGTGTGGCATTGTAGGCCTGCCCAATGTGGGGAAAAGTACCCTGTTCAACGCCCTGACCAAGGCGGGCATTGCTGCAGAAAACTATCCGTTTTGCACCATCGAGCCCAATGTGGGGGTGGTGGAAGTACCCGATCCGCGGCTGCAACAGCTGTCTGAGATCGTCAAGCCCGAGCGCATCGTGCCGGCGATCGTGGAGTTTGTGGACATTGCCGGCCTGGTGGCCGGCGCCAGCACCGGCGAAGGCCTGGGCAACAAGTTCCTGGCGCACATTCGCGAAACCGACGCCACCATCAATGTGGTGCGCTGCTTTGAAGACGACAACGTGATTCACGTGGCCGGCAAGGTCGATCCCATCGCCGACATCGAAGTGATCCAGACCGAGCTGTGCCTGGCCGACCTGGGCGCGGTGGAGAAAGCCCTGCACCGCGTGACCAAGCTAGCCCGCTCGGGCGACAAGGAATCCATCAAGCTGGTGGCGATTCTGGAGAAATGCCAGGCCGCGCTGAACGAGGCCAAGCCCGTGCGCACGCTGGACTTCAGCAAGGAAGAGCAGCCGCTCTTGAAGCAATTCTTCCTGATCACCGCCAAGCCCGCGATGTTCGTGGCCAACGTGTCGGAAGACGGTTTTGAGAACAATCCTTTCCTCGACCGCCTGAAAACCTTTGCCGCGAAGCAGAACGCGCCCGTGGTGGCCATCTGCGCCAAGATCGAAGCCGAGCTGTCGGAAATGGAAGATGCCGATCGGCTCGAATTCCTGCAAGAGCTGGGGCAGTCCGAACCCGGCCTGAACCGCCTGATCCGCTCGGCCTACACGCTGCTGGGTCTGCAAACCTACTTCACCGCCGGTGTGAAGGAAGTCCGCGCCTGGACCATCCATGTGGGCGACACCGGGCCGCAGGCGGCTGGCGTGATCCACACCGACTTCGAGAAGGGCTACATCCGCGCCCAGACCATCGCGTTTGACGACTTCATCGCCCACAAGGGCGAGCAAGGCGCCAAGGATGCGGGCAAGATGCGCGCCGAAGGCAAGGAATACGTCGTCAAGGATGGCGACGTGATGAACTTCCTGTTCAGCTCTTAGGACCTTTTTTCACCACACCGTGACGCTGTCTTACGACTGGCTGGCCCTGGGGGCCGCGGCCTGCTGGGCCGTCACCGGGCTGCTCTCGGCCTCGCAAGCGCGCCATCTGGGCGCGTTTGCATTTACGCGCTGGCGCATGGGGCTCGTGTTCCTCATGCTGCTGCCAGTGGTGGTGTTCAGCGGGGGCTGGCACACCCTGTCCTGGGCCTCCTTCGGCGTGCTCGCGTTCAGCGGCCTGATCGGCATTTTTGTCGGTGACACCGCGCTCTTCGCCTCCATGAACCGGTTGGGGCCGCGCCGCACTGGCGTGCTGTTTGCCACCCACGCCTGTTTCAGTGCTTTGTTGGGCTTCTTTGTGCTCGATGAGCGCATGGGTGCGCAGGCCCTGCTGGGTGGCGCACTGGTGGTGGGCGGTGTGATGATGGCCGTGGCGCTGGGCACCCACAAAAATGAATCACATGCGCTAGAGGTCACGCGCGGCCATTGGCCCCTGGGTGTGGCGCTGGGCTTGCTGGCCGCCCTGTGCCAGGCGCTGGGCTCGCTGATTGCCAAACCCATGATGGCTTCGGGTGTGGACCCGGTGGCTGCGACGGTGGTGCGCGTGGGCGCGACTTGTGTAGCGCATCTGGTGCTGCTCTGGGTTGGCGTGGGCGTGGCGCGCACGCAGAACGCACTCTCCGCCCGCGTGCTGGCCTGGGTGTCGCTGAGCGGCATGATCGGTATGGGGCTGGGCATGAGCCTGATCCTGCTGGCGCTGCGCTATGGCGACGTGGGCATGGTGGGCATCCTGTCGTCCGTCTCGCCCGTGCTGGTGCTGCCGCTGCTATGGTGGCATCTGGGGCGTGCACCGGCCCGCGGGGCCTGGTGGGGTGCGGCCTGCACTGTACTCGGGACTGCACTCGTTTTAGTGCGCTAGCCCCCGTAAGTATTGCGCCAGCTGCTCCTGAAATAATAGCGAAATTCGTGCGTCCCTCGCACTAGAATGCGAGACGGAGCGGCTATCTCGCCGCCTTCAGACTCTGATGTCCCCCACTGTATGAATGCAACAGACGTCAACCCTGACTATTTCACCAAGGCCGTAACCGAGCTGGGCGAAAAACGCCCCGTGGTGACCACCGAGGCGATCTTCAATGACCGCGGTGTCAAGGTCCTGGACAAGGGTGTGGCGGTCAACGCCAAGCTCTACGAGCGCCTGATCGCACACAAGCTGCCGGTTCCCATCGAGCAATCGGTCAGCAGCACGCCCACCATTACGGGCCCGGTCCTGCGGGCGCTTGCCGAGCAGGCCATGCACGAGGTGCCATTTTTCGAGCGCATTGGTGCTGACCCCAAACACCGCAGCCTGCTGCTGGACAGCCTGGACAAGCTCACCCTGCCCGAGCCCATGGCCTTTCAGCTGCTGCTGGCCAACGAGGTGCGGCCTGCGCTGTTTCGCCACTCAGTGCAGATGGCGCTGTTTGCCGCCTGGATGAGCCTTACCCCGGTGGTGTCGCGCTACGACTTGGGCATCGCCGCCGCCGCCGGGCTGCTGCACGACATTGGCATGCTGCACCTAGACCCGCTGCTGCTCAACCCTGAAGACGCCATCACCCGCGAACAGCGGCGCCAGCTCTATTCACACCCACTGGTGTCCACTGTGCTGATCGAGCGCCACCACGAGTACCCGCGCGAGCTGTTGCGGGCCGTGAAAGAGCACCACGAGTTTCTGGATGGTTCGGGCTACCCGCGCAACTTGCAGGGCGATGCGATCGGCCCACTGGGGCGCATTCTGTCGCTGGGGGAGCTGGTGACCTCGATGCTGGAGTCTGGGCGCGACGCGCCCGAGATGCGGCTGTGGGTCCAGTTGCGCATGAACAAGCACCGCTACGACGCTGCCATGGTGGCGCGGGTGCAGCAGCACCTGCGCCCGCAGAGCGAGCTCACGGGGGAAGGGCTGGAGCTGCTGGCCGACCCGGTGGGAATGCTGCAGGAAATCAATGCCACGGTGTCCGACTGGCCTGCCGCTGCGCTGCAAGAGTTGCCGCTCAGCGATGCAAGGCGTGAGGGCATGGCGGCGGTTTTGGTGCAGGCCAGCCAGTTGCGCCGCACACTGGCCACGGTGGGCGTGGCCGACCTGCAGTTGGCGCAGTTGGGAGGTGAAACGCTGGACGATGCCCTGCGGCTGGAACTCGGCTTGCTGGCCCAGGAGGCGCTGTGGCAACTGCGTGCCCTCAAACGGCAAACCAAGCGGCGTTGGCGCCTGGGGGATGAGCCCGGTTACCCGGCGCCTTTGCAAGCCTGGCTGGCCCGCGCCGAAGCGCTGGTGGCCAAACTTTAGTTTTTAGTGCGGCGTCACCACAGGCGCAGCAGGCCGGTGAGTGCGGCGGTCATCAGCACGTAGCGCGCCAGCTTGCCCACCGCCATGTAGACCACACACGGCCAGAACGGCAGCTTGAGCCAGCCCGCTACCGCGCAGAGCGGATCTCCAGCGATGGGCAACCAGGCCAACAGGCAGGCCTTGGGTCCCAGGCGGCGCAACCAATCCAGTGCCCGCAGGTGGTGGGCCGAATGGCCGTATTTGTCTACCACGCGGTGCGCCCCAAACCCCATCCACCAGCTCACCGCACCGCCCAGGGTGTTGCCCACAGTAGCCACACCGATCACAGGCCAGAACAACGCGGGGTTCAGCTCCACCAGGCCCAGTACCAACGGCTCGGACCCCATGGGCAACAGCGTGGCAGAAATGAAGGACACCACAAACACGGTGGCCAGGCTGTATTCGGGCAGCGCAAGCAGGTGCAAAAGGGCGGGAATCCAAGTGTCCATGGCGAGCGCAGTATAGGCAGGGTGGGGTTTCGTTGCGCTGCAGCAGGCAAATTTCAATTGCTGAAATTTTGAGCAGTTAGAATTGCGCCCAGGCCCCAACGTCTTGGGGCCCTTGTCTTTTATACCCACTCCCACTTCAGTTGTCGTCCATGCACATTGGCCCGTTCGCTCTGGCGAATCACCTCTTTGTCGCGCCCATGGCGGGGGTGACAGATCGCCCATTCCGCCAGCTGTGCAAGCGGCTGGGTGCGGGCTATGCGGTGAGTGAGATGGTCACCTCGCGCCGCGATCTGTGGGACACGCTCAAGACCTCGCGCCGCGCCAACCACGACGGTGAGCCCGGCCCCATTGCGGTGCAGATTGCCGGCACCGAAGCGCAGATGATGGCCGACGCCGCACGCTACAACATCGACCGCGGCGCGCAGATCATCGACATCAACATGGGCTGCCCCGCCAAGAAGGTGTGCAACAAATGGGCCGGCTCCGCGCTGATGCAGGACGAGCAATTGGCGATGGAGATCGTGCAAGCTGTGGTGGACGCGTGTGCCCCACGCAATGTGCCGGTCACCCTGAAGATGCGCACCGGCTGGTGCCAGGCCGAGAAAAACGCCGTAGTGCTGGCGCGCGCGGCCGAGGCCGCGGGCGTGCAGATGGTCACCGTGCATGGCCGCACGCGCGAGCAGGGCTACAAGGGTGCGGCCGAGTACGACACCATTGCTGCGGTCAAGGCCGCGCTGAAGATTCCGGTGGTGGCCAATGGCGACATCACCACGCCCGAGAAGGCGCGCGAGGTGCTGGCCGCCACGGGCGCCGACGCCATCATGATTGGCCGCGCGGCCCAAGGCTATCCCTGGATCTTTCGCGAGGTGGCACATTTTCTGGCCACTGGCACGCACCTTGCACCGCCGCTAGTGAGCGAAGTCAAACGCCTGCTGGTGGAGCATTTGCATGATCACTACAGCCTGTACGACGAGTTCATCGGCGTGCGCTCGGCGCGCAAACACATTGGCTGGTACCTGCGCGAATTGCCTGGGGGCGAGGAATTCCGTCGCCAAATGAACCTGCTGGAAGACAGTGGGGCGCAGGTGGCGGCGGTGGAGCAGTACTTGGATGGTTTGAATGAAAACATGGACCGCATCCCGCGCCGGGAGCAAGTGTCCAGTCTGGCAAGGGGACACGACATGATGGAAATGGCAGCATGAGCAAGAAGCACATCGAGGAGTGCGTTCGCGCGAGCCTGGAAGGATATTTCGCAGACCTGGGCGGCACAGAGCCCGATGGCATGTACGACATGCTGGTGCGTGCGGTGGAGCGGCCCCTGCTGGAAGTGGTGATGGCCCAGGCCGACAACAACCAGTCCAAAGCTGCCCAGTGGCTGGGCCTGAACCGCAACACCCTGCGCAAGAAACTGCTGGAACACAAGCTGGTTCCCTGACACCCCGCTGCTCGGCATGGCCGCCCTGGGCGGTGGTGCGGGCCTTTTGATTTTTGGTTTTACTTCACTCTCGCACTATGAACGCACCCCAAACCGCACTGCTGTCCGTCTCGGACAAAACCGGCATCGTTGAACTCGCGCAGGCTTTGCATGCCCAGGGCATCAAGCTGCTGTCCACGGGTGGCACCGCCAAGCTGTTGGCCGAGAAGGGGTTGCCCGTGACCGAGGTGGCCGAGATGACAGGCTTTCCCGAAATGCTGGACGGCCGTGTGAAGACGCTGCACCCCCGCGTGCACGGCGGCCTGCTGGCGCGCCGCGACTTTCCCGCGCACATGGCGGCGCTGGCTGAACATCAGATCAACACCATCGACTTCTTGGTGGTGAACCTGTACCCGTTTGAAGCCACCGTGGCCAAGGCCGGTTGCACGCTGGAAGACGCGATTGAGAACATCGACATTGGCGGCCCCGCCATGGTGCGCAGTGCGGCCAAGAACTGGAAAGACGTGGCGGTGCTGACCGATGCGGCCCAGTACACCACCGTAATTGCCGAACTGAAGGCCAGTGGCAAGGTCAGTGACAAGACCAAGCTGGGCCTGTCGATTGCCGCCTTCAACCGCATCAGCCAGTACGACGGTGCCATCAGCGACTACCTGTCCGCCATCCAGATCGGTGATGACGTGCCTGCAGGCGACAAAGCTCCGGTGTTGGACCTGTTCCCCGGCCAGAGCAATGGCCGCTTCGTCAAAGTACAAGACCTGCGCTACGGCGAAAACAGCCACCAGCAAGCCGCGCTGTACCGCGACCTGTTCCCGGCACCGGGCTCGCTGGTCACGGCCAAGCAGCTGCAGGGCAAGGAACTCAGCTACAACAACATTGCCGATGCCGACGCGGCCTGGGAATGTGTGAAGAGCTTCAACACGTCCGCCTGCGTGATCGTCAAGCACGCCAACCCCTGCGGCGTGGCCGTGGGCGCCCATGCGCTGGAGGCCTATAGCAAGGCCTTCCAGACCGACCCCACCAGCGCCTTCGGCGGCATCATCGCGCTGAACTGCGAACTGGACGAAGCCGGTGCCCAGCAAATCTCCAAACAGTTTGTCGAAGTGTTGATGGCGCCCAGTTTCACACCTGCCGCACTGGAAGTGTTCAAGACCAAGGTCAACGTGCGCATCCTGCAGATTGATCTGCCCAAGGGCGGCAATACCGCCTGGGACCAGGGCCGCAACCTCATGGACATGAAGCGCATCGGCTCCGGCATCCTGCTGCAAACCGCAGACAACCACGAGCTGGCCCTAAGCGATCTGAAAGTCGTGACCACCAAGCAACCCACGGCCGAAGAACTCAACGACCTGTTGTTCGCCTGGACCGTGGCCAAGTACGTCAAGTCCAATGCCATCGTCTTCTGCAAGGGCGGCATGACCATGGGCGTGGGCGCGGGTCAGATGAGCCGCCTGGACTCTGCGCGCATCGCCAGCATCAAGGCCGGCCACGCCAACCTGTCCCTGGCAGGTACGGTCGTCGCCAGCGATGCCTTCTTTCCCTTCCGCGATGGCCTCGACGTGGTGGTCGACCAGGGCGCCACCTGCGTGATCCAGCCCGGTGGCTCCATGCGCGACCAGGAAGTCATTGACGCGGCCAACGAGCGTGGCGTCTCCATGGTGTTCAGCGGCGTGCGCCACTTCCGCCACTAAACAGAAAGCCGCCCATGCTGTCTTTCCGATCTCTCGCGGCCAGTGCGTCGCTGTTGCTGGCCGTGTCCACAGTTTGGGCGCAAGCCTCCGACAAACCCATCCGCCTGATCGTGCCCTACGCGCCCGGCGGTCCGCTGGACATCACGGCGCGTGTGCTGGCCGAGCGCGTGAAAGACAGCCTGGGCACGGTGGTGGTGGACAACCGCCCCGGCGCGGGTGGCAATATTGGTGCGGATGCGATTGCCAAGGCCGCACCCGATGGCTACACCATTGGCATTGCGGCCACGGCCACCCATGCGGTGAACCCTTGGCTGTTTGCCAAGATGCCCTACAACGCCGCCACCGACTTTGCCGCCATCACGCAGATGGTGCGCGTGCCCAATGTGCTGGTGATGAACGCCGAGGCGGCGCAGCGTCTGCGCATCCATACGCTGGCCGACCTCATTGCCTATGCCAAGGCCAACCCCGCCAAGCTGAACTACGGCAGTGGCGGCAATGGCAGTGCTGGCCATCTGGCGGGCGAAATGTTCAAAAAGGAAGCTGGCATCTTTGCTCTGCACATTCCCTACAACGGCGGCAACCCGGCGCAAATGGCTCTGCTGAGCGGGCAGGTCGACTTCAACCTCGACAACTTGGCCAATGCTGCACCCAATATCCGTTCCGGCAAGCTCAAGGCCCTGGCCGTCACGTCGTTGGCGCGCAGCAGCGTCTTGCCCGATGTGCCCGCCATGTCGGAAGCGCTCAAGGGCTTTGGCATCGACACCTGGTGGGGGCTGGTGGCCCCGGCCGCCACGCCCAAGGAGCGCATCGCGCAACTCAACCAGGCCTTTGTGGCGGCCCTGCAGGCGCCCGAAACCAAGGCCCGCTTTGCCACCCTGCTGGCCGAGCCCACGCCCACCACCCCGGCAGCATTTGACGCGCTGATGAAGGCCGAGCGCGCCAAGTACGAGAAGGTGGTCGAGGCCACCGGCGCCAAGGTCGATTGAAAGGTTCCGCCCATGAAGCACCATATCGAATCTAGCCTGCAAGAGGCGCATTCCGCACTGACATCCTTGCTGGCCAACCCGACCGCGCTGGCGTCGGTGGAGCGAGCCGCGCAGCTGCTGATTGCCACCTTTGAGAAGCACGGCCGTGTGTATTCCTGCGGCAACGGCGGCTCCATGTGCGATGCCATGCACTTTGCCGAAGAGCTGACCGGCCGCTACCGCAAGGACCGCAAGGCCTTGGGCGCTACCGCCATCAGTGACGCCGGGCACCTGACCTGTGTGGGCAACGATCATGGCTATGACAACGTGTTTGCCCGTTACATCGAAGGCCATGGCAGGCCGGGTGATTGCCTGGTGGCACTGAGCACCAGCGGTACCAGCAAGAACGTGATCAAGGCCGCCGAGGCCGCCAAGGCGCTGGGCATGACGGTCATCATCCTTAGCGGCAAGCCCAGTGAGAAGCTGGAGCCCTTGAGCGATGTGTATGTGTGCACGCCCGGCGGCAAATACGCAGACCGCGTGCAGGAGCTGCACATCAAGGTGCTGCACATCCTGATCGAGCTGATCGAACGTCACTTCTTTCCTGAGAACTACGTGGGCGAGTGACGTCCGCGAGCGATCAAGCGCGCTCAAACAAACGGGGGCTAGATGCCAAATTGGCCTCTAGCCCCCGTGGAATATGCGCAAGCAGCTTCTATTTTGATAGCAATTTAAACACTTCAGCAGCGGCCGCCACGGTCTCCGCAATGTCCGCATCGGTATGCGCGGCACTCATGAAGCCGGCTTCGTACAGCGCCGGGGCGATGTAGACGCCGCGGTCCAGCAGGCCGTGGAACAGGGTGTTGAAGCGGGCGTTGTCGGTGGTCATCACCTTGGCGTAGTTTTGCGGCAACTCCTTGAACAGGAAGAAGCCGAACATGCCGCCTTCGCTGTCACCACAGAAATCCACGCCTGCCTTGTCAGCCTCGGCTTGCAGGCCGCTGATCAACAGCTGGGACTTGCGGCCCAGGTCTTCGTAGAAGCCGGGTTTGCCGATTTCCTTCAAAGTGGCCAAGCCGCAGGCCGTGGCCACGGGATTGCCCGACAGGGTGCCGGCCTGGTAGACAGGGCCCAGCGGGGCCAGTTGCTCCATCACGGCGCGCTTGCCGCCAAAGGCCGCCAGTGGCATGCCGCCGCCAATTACCTTGCCCAGCACCGTCATGTCGGGCTCGAAACCGGGAATGCTGCGGGCGTACACGCTTTGGGCGCTGCCAAAAGCCACGCGCAGGCCGGTCATCACTTCATCAAACACAAACAGCGCGCCGTACTGGGTGCACAACTCGCGGCAGCGCGTCATAAATGGCACAGAGGCACGCACGAAGTTCATGTTGCCGGCAATGGGCTCGATGATCAGGCATGCCAGGTCCTTGCCATGCAGCGCAAAGGCTTCTTCGAGCTGCTGGATGTTGTTGTACTCCAGCACCAGCGTGTGCTGCACCACTTCGGGCGGTACACCGGCGCTGGTGGGGTTGCCAAAGGTGGCCAGACCCGAGCCGGCTTTCACCAGGAGGGCGTCGGCATGGCCGTGGTAGCAACCTTCGAACTTCAGGATTTTGGTGCGGCCGGTGGCGCCGCGTGCCAGGCGGATGGCGCTCATGCCGGCTTCTGTGCCACTGCTGACCAGGCGCACCATATCCATGCTGGGCACGCGTTCCAGAATCGCCTCGGCCAGTTCCACCTCTCGCTCGGTGGGCGCCCCAAACGAGAAGCCTTCCAGCGCTGCCTTTTGCACGGCTTCCAGCACGGCGGGGTGGCCGTGGCCCAGGATCATGGGTCCCCAGGAGCCGATGTAATCAATGTGCCGCTTGCCATTGGCATCCCAGAAATAGGCGCCCTGGGCCCGCTGCACAAAGCGTGGCGTGCCGCCCACGGCCTTGAAGGCGCGTACCGGCGAGTTCACGCCGCCGGGAATGACGCGCTTGGCGCGGTCAAAGAGTTGCTGGTTGCGGTCGGTGGTGTCGGTATTAGTGGCGGGTGGCATGGGGAGGAACTTCAAAGTCGGTTTCTTCGGGGGCGTCTTCGCCCTCGGCGTCGGGGTGGGCCCAGAACAGGCGGTCGGGGATGACCTGGCCCATGCCGGGGCGAAAGCCGCTTTCCAGGCAACGGTCCAGGTAGCTCAGCGCTTCGGTCACGGCCTCCGTCAGTTCGGTACCGCTGGCAATCAGGGCGGCCAGCGCAGCAGACAAGGTGTCGCCAGCGCCCGTGAAGGTGGCCTCGAAGCGCTCAAATTTTTCGCTGCACAAGACTGCGGTGGGCGAGCACAGCACGTTGTCGATGAACTGGTCGGGCAAGGGAATGCCGGTCACCAGGGTGTAGGGCACGCCAAAGGCGTTGGCGGCTTTCGCGATGTCGCGCGCGGTCGGGCTCTTGTCCGAACTCCAGTCCGGCAGCAGCCAGCGGGACAGGGTGCTGTGGTTTCCAACCAACACCGTGGTTTGTGGCAGCAGCAGCTCGGTACAGGCGTCTTGGTACAGGTCAATCTGGTCTTCCTGCCACCACGACAGGTCGGGCATATAGGCCACCAGGGGCACGTCGGCGTAGTCTGATGCCAGCTCGGCGATCGCGCTCAGATTCTCCGGCGTACCGACAAAACCGACCTTGAACGTCTGGGCCGGAACATCTTCCAGGATGACGCGCGCCTGCTCGCTCACGGCCTCGTCGTCAAAGGGGAAATGGTCCACGATCTCCGAGGTATCGCGGGCATAGGCCCCGGTCACCACCGGCAATCCGTGGGCACCGACCGAGGCGATCGCGCTCAGGTCGGCGGCGGTGCCACTGCCCCCGCTGGGGTCGTTGGCGTTGAACGCCATGACGCAGGCGGACGGGCCGTCGTCGTCGATTTCTTCTTCAGGAGCGGGGGCGGGGGTTGCCGACATCTAGAGGCCTGTGTTGGGGTTTGTCTTCATGCAGAATGGCGATCTTTCAGCGGGCGGCGTGCTTTTTGGCAATAGCGGCTCTATACAATCGTTGCATTCTATTTGAAGGCCCTATAAGCTGTGACCGATACTAAAACTTGGATGTGCTTGATTTGCGGTTGGATCTATGACGAGGCCGCCGGCGCGCCCGACCACGGAATTGCAGCAGGAACCCTGTGGGCCGATGTGCCCATGAACTGGACTTGCCCCGAGTGCGGCGCACGCAAGGAAGATTTTGAAATGGTGCAGATTTGATGCACTAGTACTGGAGCAACGCCCCTTGAGCACGACAGCACCCACTTTCAAAGTTCTGGTTATTGACGACAGCAACACCATTCGGCGCAGTGCAGAGATTTTTCTCAAGCAAGGTGGTCACGAAGTAATGCTGGCTGAAGACGGTTTTGACGCGCTGGCCAAAGTCAATGACTACCAGCCGCACTTGATTTTTTGCGACATCTTGATGCCGCGTCTGGACGGTTACCAGACCTGCGCCATCATCAAACGCAACGCCAAGTTTTCTGGGGTTCCGGTGGTGATGCTCTCCTCCAAGGACGGGGTGTTTGACAAGGCGCGTGGTCGCATGGTCGGCGCGCAGGACTATTTGACAAAACCCTTTACCAAAGACCAATTGCTGCAGGCCGTGCAGCAGTTTGGGGCCGTATTGCAAGGAGCTATTTGATGGCAATAACTAAAGTACTGATCGTGGACGACTCGAAAACCGAGTTGATGTTTTTGACTGAACTGCTGCAGAAAAACGGTTTCACCGTGCGCTCAGCCGAGAACGCCGACGAGGCCTTCAAGCGCCTGGCCGAAGACAAGCCCCACCTGATTCTCATGGACGTGGTGATGCCGGGCCAAAACGGCTTCCAGCTCACCCGTGCCATCAACCGTACACCCGAATATTCCGAGATCCCCATCATCATCTGCACCAGCAAGAGCCTGGAGACCGATCGGGTATGGGGCATGCGCCAGGGCGCCAAGGACTACATCACCAAGCCGGTGGATGCCGCTGAGCTGTTCGCCAAAATCAAGGCTCTGGACTGATTCGCTCGCTCCATGGCCAACAGAGAAGCACTTCGAGAACTCCAAGCCCGTTTGGCGAGCCGCTTGCAAGCGGCCCGGTCCGAGGGCATGTCTGTGGCCTGGCTCGCGGTGCGGGCGGGGGGCAACAACTACCTATTTCCATTGGGCCAATCGGGTGAAATCGTCCCGGTAAGCCATTTGCAGCCTGTGCCCTATGCGCTGGACTGGTTTCGCGGGGTACTCAACATCCGCGGTGGCCTGTTCGGTGTGGTGGACTTGGCAGCGTTTGTGACGGCCTGTGGTGCTGCCAAGCGCCTGGAGCCAGCGGTGGCCGAGCCCAGCGTGGTCACCATGAACGCCGCACTGGAAGTAAATTGCGCCTTGCAGGTCGATGTGTTGGCGGGGCTGCGTGGCCCGGATGCATTCACGGCTTCCAAGCCGCCCGAAACCGATGCCCCACCGTTTTTTGGCAACCAGTTTGTCGATTCGGCCGGCGAGCATTGGCAAGAAATCAATTTGCGTACTCTGTCCCTCAGTCCCCAGTTTTTGAGCATCAGCGCTTAGTTCACCCGTAAGGTCCCATCATGTCTGTTGTCGATCAATTAAAAAACCTGTTTTCCAAAAAGTCGCCAGAGTCCGAACTGGATTCGCGGCTGAGTTTGGCTATGCCGGACGCCACAGTGGACAGCGGGGGCAACGAAACCTTGCAAGAGTCGCCATCGCAAAACTCGCCGCTGCAAGCTACACCGGCTGAGCCTGGGAAAGACGTGCTTGCAGAACCGCAGGTGGATGAGGCTGACTTGGTATCCATTCCTGTATTGGGCCGGCGCACTGTGGGGCAACACCAGCGCACTTTGTCCATCTTGCTGGGTGTCGCGCTGGTTGTGCTCGGGGTGGTGGTGTTCATTGTGCTGGGGCAATCTGAGCGCGTGGCCCAACAGCTAGGAGCGACTGGTCAATCGCTGATGCAGTCGCAACGCCTGGCGAAGTCGGTTTCCCAGGCCGTGGTGGGGAGTGCGCAGGCGTTTCCTGACGTGTCGGAAAGCGCGGGCATTTTGGGCAAATCGGTCAAAGGCTTGCAGGCGGGTGACGACGAAATGCGCATCAACGCGCTGGACGAAAACTACGCGTCCGAACTTAACAAGGTTGCACCGCTGGTGGAGCGTGCAGAAAAGAACGCCAAGGCCGTGATGGGGCAGCAAAAAATGCTGACCCAGATCGGGTCTGCGCTGCGCCTGATCAATCGCCAGTCTTCCGATTTGCTGGAAATCGCGGAAACCGTGGCCTCTCTGAAGCTGCAGCAAAATGCACCGGCCGTGGAAATCTCCGCTGTGGGCCAGTTGGTGATGTTGACCCAACGTATCGGCAAGTCGTCCAACGAATTCCTGACCGCCGAAGGCGTGAGCCCTGAAGCTGTGTTCCTGCTGGGTAAGGACTTGAATACCTTCAAGGAAATTTCCGAGGCCCTGTTGTCCGGCAGCACCGAATTGCGTCTGACGGCCACCAAGGATCCGGCCACCCGCGAGCAGCTGGAAGCCCTGATCAAGATGTACGAAGAGACCCGTGTGCAAGCCGGCGCTATTTTGGGCAACTTGCAGGGTCTGGTGTCTGCGCGTGAAGCGCAAGGCGCCATCATTGCGGACAGCGAACCTCTGCGCCGCAACTTGGAAGAATTGCAGGCCAAGCTGTCCGGTCAAGCCGGTATCGGTGGCGCCTCTTTTGCCATCATGGTGGCAGCCGCGGCCTTTGCGCTGTTGTGTGCAGGTGGTCTGGCCCGTGTGCAGTTGCTGGACAGCCGCAAACGCCAAGTGGTGGCCGAAGGCCAGCGTGTGGAAGCTGAGCACCAAGAGCAGGAAGCCAAGCGCGTGAACGATGCCAACCAGGCTGCCATTTTGCGTCTGATGAACGAACTGCAGACAGTGGCCGAAGGCGACTTGACGCAAGAAGCCACGGTGACCGAAGACATTACCGGCGCTATTGCCGACTCGGTGAACTACACGGTGGAAGAATTGCGTTCGCTGGTATCCAACGTGCAAAACACGGCGGCACGGGTTGCCCAGACGACGGCCGATGTGGATGCCACGTCCACCGAGCTGCTGGCAGCCTCTAACGAGCAACTGCACGAGATTCGTGAAACCGGTAAATCTGTAGTGGACATGGCGGGTCGAATCAACGAGGTATCCGCCCAGGCGCAAGAGTCTGCCGCGGTGGCGCGCCAATCGCTGCAAGCTGCCGAGTCTGGTCTGCAAGCCGTGCAAAACGCCATCGGCGGTATGAACTCCATCCGCGACCAGATCCAGGAAACCTCCAAGCGCATCAAACGCCTGGGTGAGTCTTCCCAAGAAATTGGTGAAATTACCGAGCTGATCTCGGACATTACCGAACAAACCAACGTGCTGGCCTTGAACGCTGCCATTCAGGCCGCGTCCGCCGGTGAAGCCGGTCGCGGCTTCTCGGTGGTGGCGGAAGAAGTGCAGCGTCTGGCCGAACGTTCTGCGGACGCGACGCGCCAGATTGCGGCGCTGGTGAAGGCCATTCAGACCGACACCCAGGATGCTATCGGCGCTATGGAACGCTCCACCCAGGGTGTGGTGGAAGGGGCCAAACTGTCCGACAACGCAGGTACTGCTCTGACCGAAATTGACCGCGTGTCCCGCCGTGTGGCTGACTTGATTGAGCAGATTTCCAACTCCGCATCCCGCGAGGCCGGTCTGGCCAACGTGGTGGCCGACAACATCCAACACATTTTTGCGGTGACTGAGCAAACCGGTGAAGGTACTCGCGCCACAGCCAACCAGGTGCGTGAACTGTCCCGCATGGCGGAAGAACTGCGCCAATCGGTGTCCCGATTCAAGATCGCCTGATAGGCCATGCTTCGCATTCACCCCGCCCCGTGAGATCCAGGAGAGCTTGAACCCATGTCATCGAACACAGCCGCTCCCGGCGACAACGAACTAGCGGTCAATGATCTTGGGCCTTTGGCCTGGGTGCTTGACGAGCTGCGCAAGTCACTAGACGGGGCGACGAAGGCGATGCGCCGGTTCGTGCGTGATGCCGAATTGGCTCGGGGCTCCGACCTGACGGAGCTGGATGCCAGCCACCTGCGTATTGCCCGTCAGCAGTTGCACCAAGCGGTGGGCGCATTGGAGATGGTCGGGCTGGTGGCACCTGCGAAGTTCTTACGCTCCATGGAGTCGCTCGCGCAAAAATTTGTGCAGCGTCCGGAGTTGTGCAGCGATGACGCCGCCAACCGCATGGAGCGCGCCAGTTTTGCCCTGACCGAATACCTCGAAGGCGTACTCAAAGGCAAAACCGCATCCTCGGTGGCGCTATTCCCGCAGTACCGGGCTTTGCAAGAGCTGGCTGGCGCGGACCGCATTCATCCTGCAGACCTGTGGCCGCCCGAGTGGCGCTGGGTGGCGATTGCTGCGCCTGTCGGAGTAGCTCCACTGGCCTATGGCGCCGATGTGCGCCGCGACATGGACCAGGCTGTGTTGCGTTTGGTCAAAAGCGGCGACGTCAAGGCCGCGCAGCGACTGCGCGATATCAGTCACGGTTTTGCCGCGGCAGCGACCGAACTTGAAACCAAAACTTTCTGGATGGTGTGCGCAGGCTACTTTGAGGCCATGGCCCAAGGCCTGTTCTCTGGTGATGTTTACACCAAGCGTGCCGCGTCGCGCATCCTGCAGCAGTATGTGGCCCTGGCCAAGGGGGGTGCGTCGGTCTCTGAACGCCTTGCCCAAGACTTGGTGTTTTTCTGCTCGCGGGCAACGCCCAAGGACGCAGCCTCTTCGCCAAGTTTGTTGGCTGTGCGCAATGCCTACGGCCTGACGCGTACCAAGCCGGTGGATTACGACACCGAGCAGTTTGGCCGGTTTGATCCTGCGCTGTTGGTTTTGGCGCGCAAGCGCATTGCCTCCGCGGCGGAGACTTGGTCTGCCTTGGCAGGTGGCGACACCAACCGTTTGAAGGCGGCGGGTGAGCAATTTGCAGCCGTGGCCGATGCGGTGGTGAAGCTGCACGCGGAAAGTGGTGATCTGGCCAAGGCGCTGTCCCGTGCCATTGAGGCTACGGTGCGTTCCGGTGCGGCTCCTGTACCCGCTGTGGCCATGGAAGTGGCTACTTCGGTGTTGTACCTGGAAGCAGCGTACGAGGATCTGGACCCCACGGACAGCCAGATGGCGGACCGCAGTGCCCGGCTTGCGCAGCGCCTTGAGCACGTTGGCGCCGGTGGCGATCCTGAGCCACTGGAGTCCTGGATGGAGGAGCTGTACCGCCGCGTCAGCGACCGCCAAACCATGGGCAGTGTGGTGGACGAATTGCGGACCAATCTGGCCGAAGTGGAAAAATCGCTGGACCAGTTCTTCCGCGACCCCCGCGACAAATCTCCTCTGCGTGAAGTGCCCAGCCAGTTGGCGCAAATGCGTGGCGTGTTCTCGGTATTGGGGCTGGACCAGCCTTCTATTGCCGCCATTCGCATGCGTGCCAGTGTGGAGCAGTTTCTGGTGGATGACATCGACGAAGCGACCGCCCGTACCGGAATTTTTGAGAAGATTGGTAGCAGCTTGGGGGCGATGGGCTTCCTTATCGACATGCTGAGCTACCAGCGCGCGCTTGCCAAGACTTTGTTTGTATACGACGAAGAGCTCGGTGAGTTCAAGCCTCTGATGGGCCGTGAGCGCGCAGTTGTGCAAGATGCCGCCCCTGTGCCACAACCCGATGTGGCCTCTGATGTGGCTGCGCTCGAAATGTTGACGGCGGCCCCGCCTGCGGTGCCTGAAGTGGTTGCACCTCCCACCGTCGCCATCGCTGTGCCGGTGGTGGCTCCGGTGGCAGTTGCCACCCCAAGCCCCGCACCTGCAGAAGACGCTGACGACGACGCTGAGTTGCGCGACATCTTCTTGGAAGAAGCGCGCGAAGTGGTGCAGAACGGTTTGGCGGCAGTGGAGTCGCTGCGTGCGGACCCCACCAACCTCTCCGAGCAAACGACGTTGCGCCGTGCTTTCCACACACTCAAGGGCAGCTCGCGCATGGTCGGGCTGAATGAGTTTGGCGAAGCCGCTTGGTCGTTTGAGCAATTGCTCAATACTTCGCTAGCCGAGCAGCGCCCGGCTAGCGATGACTTGGTGTCCGTATCCGGTGACGCCATGCAGGCGTTTGGCCGCTGGGTAGAAGACATTGCCTCTGGGGCAGACGTTCCCTGGAGTGCCTCCGAGTTCCGCAAAACTGCGGAAGCACTGCGTTTGCACAATACGCTGCAGCCCTTGCAAACGCCCGGCGCTGAGCCAGGGGTGGACTCGCCTGCATTACCCGCAAGTGCTGGATTGCCACCCGAAGCAGAGCCAGAAGCTGCATGGCCAGACTTTGATTCCACCCAGTTGTCCAACGGTCTGTCGCTGGATGCCAAGCCCGAACCACGACAAGCTGACTTTGCATCGACCCAGTTGTTCTCGGGGCTGGATGTGCAGGAGCCCGTTGCTGCTACGCCGCCACCAGATTTTGTGTCGACGCAGATCTTCAGTTTTGACACCACGCAGGCATTTGAAGTACCCCCCGCGAAGGCGGATGCGATGGACGCGCATGGTGGTACCGAAGTCAGTGAAGTGGATTTGGGCGACTTCGACTTTGGTAGTTTCGATGCGCCAGTGGCCGCACCGGCACAGCCTGCCGCCGAGGTGGTAGAAGTCCCTGCCGAGGAAGAACTCGAATCGGATTCTGGCCCGGACACCGTGATTTCTGATTTGGTTGAGCTGCCTGCAGAGCAGGCAGAAGAAGAGCCCCTGATCGAGTCGCCGCTCATGGAGCCCGACGATGGTTTGAAGATTATTGGGCCCTTGCGCCTGAGCATCCCGCTGTACAACGTTTATCTGAATGAGGCGGACGAGTGGTCGCGCCGCTTGCAGACTGAGCTTAGCGAATGGGCGTTGGAGTTGCCCAAGACGGTGCCAGACTCTGTGATTGCGCTGTCGCATTCCTTGTTGGGCAGTTCCGCGACGGTCGGCTTTGTGGCCTTGTCTGACATGGCCCGTGCGCTGGAACAAGCCCTGCAGCATGTGCAATTGCACCGCCAGGGTTCTGCCGAACAGGCCGCCGTGTTCAATGACGCGGCAGAAGACATTCGCCGTTTGTTGCACCAATTTGCGGCCGGCTTCCTCAAGGACGCGGATGCTACGGTGCTGTCTGCCCTGCACGCGATCACGGAAACCGAATTCCCCGCGCCGGCTCTGGAAAGTGCATCGAACCAATCGCTGGACGATTCGGTGTTGGACGATCTGGATTCGCTGATGGAAGAAGAGGCGCCTGCTCCTGTCCCCGCCCCTACACCCGTGCAGGAGCCCGTTTATGTGCCATCGCTGGGTGCCGCACCGCTGACCATCGTGGACGCCGAAGACGAGGATATCGACGCCGAGGATCACTTGGACGACGATTTGCTGCCCATCTTCGACGAAGAGGCCACAGAACTGATGCCCCAGCTGGGTACTGCACTGCGACAGTGGGTGGCGCGCCCCGACAACATGGGCGCCCGCAACGAAATTTTGCGGCTGCTGCATACGCTCAAGGGCAGTGCCCGTTTGGCCGGCGCCATGCGTCTGGGTGAAATGGCTCACCGTATGGAATCGTCCATTGAGCAGGTTGGCACCGAGGCTTTGCAAGCCGTGCAGTTGGAGCCGTTGTTGACACGCTTTGACACGCTGCAAGCTGTGTTCGCTGCACTGGGCAAGCCAGAGGTTGAAGAAGTTCCAGCACCCGTGCTGGAAGCAGAAGACGCCGATTCGGAGGCGAGTGGCGATGCAGTGACCGCAGCGCCCGCGCCCTTGAAGATCAAACCCGTGGTGCACACCCCACTGACCGCTCTGCCCAAGGCCAGCAGCAACCAGTCGGTGCGCGTGCGCTCGCACCTGTTGGACCGCTTGGTCAACCAGGCGGGTGAGGTCATGATCACGCGCTCGCGCATGGATGCGCGCCTGAACCAGTTGCGCTCATCGCTGGGCGAGCTTGGTGGAAACCTGGACCGTTTGCGCCAACAGCTGCGCGACGTGGAATTGCAGGCCGAGTCGCAGATGCAATCGCGCTTGGCACAAACCAAAGATTCCGCGCAGTCCTTCGACCCGTTGGAGTTTGACCGCTTTACCCGCGTGCAAGAGCTGACCCGCATGATGGCTGAGTCGGTGAACGACGTGGCGACCGTGCAGCGCAATTTGCAGCGCTCGGTGGAAGGCACCGAAGACGATTTGATCGCCCAGGGCCGTCAGGCCCGTGAGTTACAGCGCGATTTGCTGCGTACCCGCATGGTGGAGTTTGAAGGTATCTCAGACCGCCTGTATGGCGTGGTGCGCCAGGCCTCGAAGGACGCAGGCAAACAGGTCAAGCTGGACATTACCGGCGGCTCTATTGAGATGGACCGGGGTGTGCTGGACCGTATGGCCCCCGCGTTTGAGCACTTGCTGCGCAATGCGGTCGCCCACGGCATTGAGACGGCAGAGGCCCGCGCCACTGCTGGCAAGCCTGCGGTAGGCACCATCAATATTCTGGTGCACCAGGAAAGCAATGACGTGTCCGTGTCCTTCAGTGACGACGGTGGCGGCCTGCACCTGGACCGCATTCGCGCCAAAGCCATTGCAAACGGCGTGGTGGCGGATGATGCTGAACTGAGCGATAGCGATGCCGCCAACCTGATCTTCATGCCAGGCTTCTCTACCGCCGACCAGGTGACCGAATTGGCCGGTCGCGGTATCGGGATGGACGTGGTGCGCTCCGAGGTGAATGCCTTGGGCGGCCGCATTGAAACCCAGACCGAGCCTGACAAGGGCACCACCTTCAAGCTGGTGCTACCGCTGACTACTGCCGTGACGCAGGTGGTGATTCTGCGCATGGGCGAGTTCTCGGTGGGCGTGCCCGCCAACATCATGGAAACGGTGCTGCGCGTTCCCGCTGACAAGCTGGAACAGTCCTATACCGACCAGGCCTTTGACATGGCGGGCCAGGCCCTGCCATTCTTCTGGGCGGGTGCCTTGCTGCAAGTGTCTGCCCGCAGCAGGGAGCCCAAGAGCAAGACCATGCCGGTGGCGGTGTTCCGCAGCGCGGGCCAGCGCCTGGCCGTCCACGTGGACGAAGTGTTGGGCAACCGCGAAGTGGTGGTGAAGAATTTGGGCCCCCAACTGGCACGTTTGCCTGGCTTGGCTGGCATGTCCGTGCTGGCGTCTGGCGCCGTGGTACTGATCTACAACCCCGTGGCCTTGGCCGCGGTGTATGGCGAGCAGGCCCGCGCCTTGGGCGCTGCGGTAGCCGATGAAGCTACGGCTGGCGAAGGCACATCGGTTGCGGAAGCCAGCAACTCTTCCATGATGGAGGCCACAGACCAGCTGCCGCTGGTGCTGGTGGTGGACGATTCCATCACGGTACGCCGCGTGACGCAGCGCCTGCTCAAGCGCGAAGGCTACCGTGTGGCGCTGGCCAACGATGGCTTGCAAGCGCTGGAGCGTCTGCAGGAAGAAATTCCTGCGGTGGTGCTGTCCGACATCGAAATGCCGCGCATGGACGGCTTTGACTTGGCGCGCAACATCCGTGGCGATGACAAGCTCAAACACCTTCCCATCATCATGATTACCTCGCGCATTGCGGAAAAACACCGTGAGCACGCACGTGATCTGGGTGTGGACCACTACCTGGGCAAGCCCTACAACGAAGACGAGTTGCTGGGCCTGGTGCGCAGCTACTGCAGCACTGCGCTAACTGCCTGAGTCGGCTTTCTTGACGATGCCGTAGCGCTGCAGCGTGCGTGCACGTGCGGTGGCATGGTCGACGATGGGACGCGGATAGTCAGTCCCAAGCGTGATGCCTGCGGCGCCAAGCTCCAGGGGTTTGGCCAGCCAGGGGGCGTGGATGCTCTTGGGCCCCAGCCCTGCCAAGACTGGCAGATAACGACGGATGAATTTGCCCTCGGCATCAAACTTCTCACTCTGCGTGATGGGGTTGAAGATGCGGAAGTAAGGTTGCGCATCGCAACCGCTGGAGCTCACCCACTGCCAGCCGCCGTTGTTGGCCGACAGGTCAAAGTCATTGAGCTGCTCGGCAAAGTAGCGCTCACCCCAGCGCCAGTCCAAGCCCAGATGCTTCACCAAAAAGCTGCCGGTCACCATGCGCAGGCGGTTGTGCATGTACCCGGTCTGGTTCAGCTGCGCCATGGCCGCGTCCACCAGCGGGTAGCCGGTTTTACCCTGGCACCAGGCGGCGTAGAGCTGCTGGGCGTGTTCGCCCTGTTCCCAGGCGACGTGGTCGTACTCGGGCTTGAAGGCCTGCGTAGCCACCTGCGGAAAATTCGCCAGGATCTGGAAGTAAAAGTCGCGCCACACCAGCTCGCCCAGCCAGGTGGCTGCGCCGGGGCTGCCCTGCGCACACTGCTCTTGGGCCAGCGCCACCAGCTGGCGTATCGACACCGTGCCAAAGCGCAGGTGCACGCTCAGGTAGCTGGGGCCTTTGACCGCGGGGAAGTCGCGGGTCTGGTCATAGCGGCCCATGCGATCCACAAAATTGGTGAGCAGCTGCTGGGCACCTGACTCTCCGGTGGGGATGCTGAGCTGCTGGAGGTTGGTGGCCTCGAAACCCAGTTCTGCCAGTGTGGGCACTGCTTTGGCATGGCCCGGTGGCTTGGACACCAGCTTGTGCAGCCGCGCCGTGCTGTCTTGCCGCACCACCGGGGCCTGCTCCAGCCGGGCTAGCCAGGCACGCTTGTAGGGGGTGAACACGCCGTAGGGCTTGGCCATTTGCGTGAGCACTTCGCGCTCTTCAAAAATCACATGGTCTTTGACCAGTACCAGCGTCGCATGCAGGGCACGCAGGCTTTCTCGCACCTCAGCGTCCCGTGCGATGGCAAGGGGCTCATAGTCTCGGGCGGCAAATACTGCCTGCGCTCCCACTTCCTGCGCCAGCGCCGGAATGCAGGCCTGGGGGCGGCCTTGCAGCACTACCAGCTTGCCCGCGAGGTTTTTGTCCAGTTCTACTAAGGATTCGCGGATGAACTCTATCCGGCGGTCGGCGCGCGGCAGGGGTGCCAGGATGTCCTCGTCAAAAACAAAGGCACAAACCACGCGCTCGCACTGCTGCAAAGCGGTGTGCAGGGCGGTGTTGTCGTGCAGGCGCAGGTCGCGGCGGAACCAGACCAGTCCGGTCGTGAATTGAGTTGGCATGGCACCCGTTAAAATCAATATATGCCCGGCGATTCTGCACCCATCAATCTGACCAACCACTTTTTGATTGCAATGCCCGGCTTGGAGGACGCCATGTTCTCCAAAAGCGTGGTCTACGTGTGTGAACACACCACGCGCGGGGCCTTGGGGCTGGTCATCAACAAGCCCTCCGACATCAACCTCGACGCGCTGTTTGACAAGATCGACCTGCCTCTGACGCGTGCCGACCTCAATGGCAACCCCGTGTTCCAGGGCGGTCCAGTGCAAACCGAACGCGGTTTTGTGTTGCACGAAGCCATTTGGGCGCTGGACACCAAGCCTGAGCAGGCGCTGTACGCCTCCACCATGACGATTCCCGGCGGTCTCGAAATGACCACCTCCAAGGATGTGCTGGAAGCCATCTCCAGCGGGTCTGGCCCGCGCAAGGTGCTGGTGTCGCTGGGCTATTCGGCCTGGGGCGAGGGCCAGCTGGAAACCGAACTGGGCGAGAACAGCTGGCTGACCGTAGACGCTGACCAAGCCATTATTTTTGACACGCCGGTGGAGCAGCGCTACGACAAGGCATTGGCCTTGCTGGGTCTGCAGGCCTGGATGATCTCCACCCAAGCGGGGCACGCATGAGCGCACCGGCTGCGGTTGTGCCGGCCCACCTGACGACGTTTATTGCTTTTGATTTTGGGCTGAAGCGCACGGGTGTTGCGGTGGGCAACCGGCTGCTGAAGACTGCGCAGCCGCAAGGCTCCATCCATGCCGAAGGCAACGCCAGGTTTGACGGCGTGGCCGCCAGGCTCAAGGAATGGCAACCCGACGCGATTGTGATTGGCGTGCCCTACCACCCCGACGGGGCGCCGCATGAGAACACCACGCGGGCCAAAAAATTCGGCCGCCAGCTCAATGGCCGCTTTGGCCTGCCGGTGTTTGAGGTGGACGAACGCTACAGCACCACCGAAGCCATCAGCTCGGGCGCGAAGGATGCCGATGCAGCCTCGGCCTGCATCATCCTGGAACAGTTTTTGAGGAGTTTGACGTGAGTACATTGGCTCTGGATGCGGAGGCGCTTTACCGCGAACTGCTGCGCGGCGTGCAGCAGTTGTGCAATGCCGATACCCGCTTGGTGGGCATTACCTCGGGCGGTGCTTGGTTGGCCGAGCGCCTGCAGGCGGACCTGAAGCTGCCGGGCAAGGCCGGCACCATTTCGTCGGCCATGCACCGCGACGACTTCGCCCAGCGTGGCCTGTCGTCGGGCGGGCAAACGCAGCTGCCGTTCGATGTGAACGGGGCGCAGATTCTGCTGCTGGACGATGTGCTCTACACCGGCCGCACACTGCGCGCAGTGATCAATGAGCTGTTTGACTTCGGCCGCCCCGCCTCGGTGCAGCTGGCCGTGCTGGTGGACCGTGGCGGCCGCCAATTGCCCATCCAACCCGACTTCGCCGCGGCGCGCGTGAGCGTGGCGCCCACCCAGTCGCTGGCGCTGGCCCGTAGCGAGTCTGGCGTGTTCTCTTTCGACGTGCAGGAGGCCTGACGCATGCTGTACAAACGCAACCCCCAACTCAACAAGCACGGCGAGCTGGTGCACCTGCTCTCGGTCGAAGGCCTGCCCAAAAGCATCCTGACCCACATTCTGGACACCGCCTCCAACTTCGTCTCCATCAACGACCGCGAAGTGAAGAAGGTGCCGCTGCTGCGCGGCAAGAGCGTGTTCAACCTGTTCTTCGAAAACAGCACGCGCACCCGCACCACCTTCGAGATTGCGGCCACACGCCTCAGTGCAGACGTCATCAACCTGGACATCGCGCGCTCCAGTGCCTCCAAGGGCGAATCGCTGCTGGACACGATTGCCAACCTGAGTGCCATGGCCGCCGACATGTTTGTGGTGCGCCACAGCGAATCCGGCGCGCCCTACCTGATCGCGCAGCACGTGGCGCCCCATGTGCATGTGATCAACGCCGGTGACGGCCGCCATGCCCACCCCACGCAGGGCCTGCTGGACATGTACACCATCCGGCACTACAAGAAAGATTTTTCCAACCTCACGGTCGCCATCGTGGGCGACGTGCTGCACTCGCGCGTGGCGCGCTCCGACATCCATGCGCTGACCACACTGGGCTGTGCCGAGGTGCGCGTGGTGGGCCCCAAGACCCTGGTGCCGTCTGATATGGCGCAGATGGGTGTGCGCGTCTGCCACACGCTGGAGGAAGGCATCAAGGACTGCGACGTGATCATCATGCTGCGCCTGCAGAACGAGCGCATGAGCGGCGCGCTGCTGCCCTCCATGCACGAGTTCTTCAAGAGCTTTGGCCTCACGCCCGAGAAACTGCAGCTGGCCAAGCCCGACGCCATCGTCATGCACCCAGGCCCCATCAACCGCGGCGTGGAGATTGACTCTGCGGTGGTGGATGGCAAGCAGAGCGTGATCCTGCCGCAGGTGACCTTTGGCATCGCCGTGCGCATGGCGGTGATGAGCATCGTTGCCGGCAATGACGCCTGATGGCCGCAGACAGAAAGACCTGACACCATGAATATTCTGATCAAAGGTGGCCGCGTGATTGACCCGGCCTCGTCGCTGGACACGCAGGCCGATGTGGCGATTGCCGACGGCAAGGTGTTGGCTATCGGTGCTGCACCCGCCGGATTTGTGCCCCAGCAGACCGTGGACGCCACGGGCTGCGTGGTCGCCCCTGGGCTGGTGGATTTGTCGGTTCGCCTGCGCGAACCCGGCCTGGAGCACGAAGGCATGTTGGCCTCGGAATTGGCCGCCGCCGTGGCCGGTGGCGTGACCAGTGTGGTCTGCCCGCCCGACACGGACCCCGTGTTGGACGAAGCGGGTCTGGTGGAAATGTTGCGTTACCGCGCCGAGCGCCTGAACCAGGCACGCGTGTTCCCCATGGGGGCGCTGACCCGTGGTCTGAAGGGCGAAGTGCTGACCGAAATGGTGGCGCTGACCGAAGCCGGCTGTGTGGCTTTTGGCCAGGCTGAGGTGCCGCTGGTCAATACCCAGGTGACCCAGCGCGCGCTGCAGTACGCCAGCACCTTTGGCTACAGCGTGTGGCTGCGCCCGCAGGAATACCACCTGGGCAAGGGCGTGGCCGCCAGTGGCCCGCTGGCCACGCGCATGGGCCTGTCCGGCGTGCCCGTGGCGGCCGAGACCATTGCGCTGCATACCATCTTTGAACTGGTGCGCTCCACCCGGGCGCGCGTGCACCTGTGCCGCATCAGCAGCGCTGCGGGCGTGGAACTGGTGCGCCAGGCCAAGGCCGAAGGCCTGCCCATCACGTGTGATGTCAGCATCAACTCCCTGCACCTGACCGACGTGGACATGGGCTACTTTGATAGCCGCATGCGCGTGAACCCGCCGCTGCGCCAGCAGCGCGACCGCGATGCCCTGCGCGCCGCCCTGGCCGACGGCACCATCGACGCGCTGGTGTCGGACCACACGCCGGTGGACGAAGACGCCAAGGCTTTGCCGTTTGCCGAGAGCGAACCCGGCGCCACGGGGCTGGAGCTGCTGCTGAGCCTGTCGCTCAAATGGGCGGGGGACCACAAGCTGGGCCTGTCCCATGCGCTGGCCGTGGTGACCAGCCAGGCCGCGCAGGTTTTGGGTGGAGAGCAGGGCAGCCAATTGGGCCGCCTGGCGGTGGGTGGTGTTGCCGACATCTGCGTGTTCGACCCCCAAGCCCCCTGGGTGGTAGAGCCCGCTGCGCTGCGCAGCCAGGGCCGCCACACCCCGTTCAGCGGCTACGAGCTGCTGGGCCGCGTGCGCGCCACGCTGGTGGCCGGCCGCATCGCGTTTGCGGCCTAGCATGTACCGCGTCCTTGCCTGCTGGCGCTTCTTGCGCGTATTGGTCCACGTGCTGGTGGGGGCCTGGCGCATCCATTGGCTATTCCCCAAGCTGACGCAGCCGGAGCGTGATGCAGAAGTTCAGGCCTGGGCCCGCGCCATGCTTGCGCGACTAGCTATCAAATTGGTAGTGAATGGCACCCCGCCCAGCGCCGGCCCCATGCTGCTGGTGGCCAACCATATCTCCTGGCTGGACATCGTGGTCATGCACGCCGCGCGCCATTGCCGCTTTATCTCCAAGGCATCCGTGCAGCACTGGCCCATCGTGGGCACGCTGGCCAATGGCGCGGGCACGCTCTACATCGAACGCGAATCCCGCCGCGACGCCATGCGCGTGGTGCACCACATGGCCGAGCGCCTGACTGCGGGCGATGTGCTGGCCGTGTTCCCCGAAGGCACCACGGGCGACGGCAGCACCGTACAGCCCTTCCATGCCAACATGTTGCAAGCCGCCATTTCGGCCCACGCCCCAGTGCAGCCCGTGGCTCTGCATTTCTCGGATGCGGCTACAGGCCACGTCAGCTTTGCGCCGTGCTACATCGGCGACGACACCCTGCTCGATTCGCTGTGGCGCACGCTGAAGACCCAGAACCTGCAGGCCGTGGTGAGCTTTGGCACCGCGCAGACGGCGGACGGACGCGATCGCCGAGCTTGGTCCACTGACCTGCGCCAAGCGGTGGTGGATTTGCGCGGCGACATTACGTTGAACGACAAGGTTTAAGAGGTAAATAGGCCTCTAGCCCTAGTATCCATTGCGCTTACAGCTCCTGTTTTCGTAGCAATCTGCCTGTGCCGCAGACGGGTCGTCAAGCCGCTACCGTGTTGTCCATCAGTCGGGACAGGGCCGACTGCCTGGCCCGCAGGAACTTCCGCAGCAGCGCCGGGTACTCGGCATGCGCGGCTTGACGTACCGAGGGGCGCTCCGCCAGCCGGCTGCGCCAGGCTTGCACCTTGGGCAGGCCATCGAAGAAGCCAAAGTCCTGGATGGCGTCAAATACCTCGAAGTAGCGGAACACCGGGCCAAACACGGCATCCACCAGGCTGAAGCGACTACCCCCGAAGTAGGGGCCGGCGCCCAGCGCGTCTTCCAGCTGTTGCATGCGCAGGCGAATCTGCTGCGCCTGCGCCGTCAAGCCCTCCGCATCTTTGGCGTTGTAGAACGCGCCAACGGTGTTGAGCAGCGAAGAGCCAAACTCCATCCAGGCCCGGTGCTGGGCGCGCTCCAGAGCCGCTTCCGGGTGCAGGCGTGGAGCTGTGGTCTCGTCCAGAAACTCGCAGATCACGGCCGATTCAAAGATGGCCTCTCCATCGACCAGCAGCACTGGCGTCTTGCCCAGGGGCGAGATGCGCAAGAACCAGTCGGGCTTGTTGGCCAGGTCGATGTCGCGGCGCTCAAACGCCAGGCTCTTCTCGGTCAGCACGATGGCCGCGCGCTGCACGTAGGGGCACAGCGTGTGCGATATCAGGACGAAGGGCGGGTGCATGGCGTCTCCAAATGCGGTTGAGAGACCGTGACTGTAGTATTGTAAAAGTGCAATGAAAATAGGCGGGAGCGCATTCAATGATTGCAAAAACGCAATACACCATCAGCGCGGCGGACCTGGAGGTCATCCTGGCCATGCTGCGCGCGGCCAACCTGGCCGGCGCGGGGGAGCGGCTGGGTGTGGATGCCTCCACGGTGTTCCGCTCCATCCGCCGCATCGAGCGCGGCCTGGGCCAGCGCCTGTTTGAGCGTTCCCGCGCGGGCTACGCGCCGTCGGAGCTGGCGCAATCGCTGGCCGAGCATGCGGAGCAGGTGGAGGCCCAGTTGGAGCGCGCACGGTCCGCGGCGCAGGCCACGCCGGAGCTGGTGTCGGGCATGGTCCGCATCACCACCACGGACACGCTGCTGCACGGCCTGATCGCGCCCGCGCTCAAAACGCTGGCCACTCTCCACCCCCTGTTGACCTACGAACTGCACGCGGGCAATGAACTCACCAGCCTGACGCGGCGCGACGCCGACATTGCAGTGCGCGCCACCAAGCGCCCGCCCCAGCACCTCGTGGGCAAGCACGTGGGCCCCATCCGGGTGGCGCTGTACGGCGCCAAGAAGGGCCCGGCGCGCAACTATGGCGATGTGGAAGTGGGTAAAGCGTCATGGATCGGGCCCGACGATGGCTTGCCCGAACACCCCTCCGTGGTCTGGCGCAAACGGCACTTTCCCAAGGTGGTGCCGCGCTACCGCGTGGGCAGCATCCTGACCGTGATGGAGCTGGTGGCCGCGGGCTTGGGGGTGGGTGTGCTGCCGTTGTTCTTGGCACAGACGCGGTCCGATCTGGTGCAGCTGACCGAACCGCTCGATGAATGCCAGACCGAACTCTGGCTGCTTACGCATCCCGAGTCACGGCACCTGCGGCGGGTGTCTGCGGTGTTTCGGCATTTGGCGGAGACGCTGGTGCTGTGAAAGTGAGAGGGCTGGTGCCCTCGACAGGAATCGAACCTGTATCTGCCCCTTAGGAGGGGGCCGTTCTATCCATTGAACTACGAAGACGGCGCAACGCGGGAGTTTACCCGCTGACCTTATGGCTTCGCGGCGCAGTGCCTCTGTTTTTTGAGGGCATCGGCTAAAGTAGTGCTGACTATATAAGAGAGGGGAGAGCATGGACGACAAAGAACGTATTGAACATGCAAGGTGGATTCTGGAGCGGAACATTGGCTGGATCGCTCAAGCAGAAGTGAAGGTGGCGGTCGTCATTTCACTTGACGCTGCAATGGTGACTGCACTTGCCGCTGCTTACACAAGTGCCAGCTCTAGAACAGTTGAATCAGTTGTCCTGACAGTCTTGTGCGGACTGGTCTTTCTGGGCGCCTTCGTCAGTTCGTTCATGGTTGTTAAGCCAAGGATCGGAGGTCCAACAAGCTCATTCGTTTACTTCGGTAAGGTTGTGCAGAAGGACAGCGTAGTCTTTTCAGACGACTTTGCAAAAGCATCTGAATCACTGTTCCTTCGTGACCTCACAGATCAGGTGCATCGGAACGCCGAGATTGCTTGCGAGAAGCACGAGTGGGTTCGCAAGGCAGTGATGTGGTCATTTTTGGCTGGTGCGTTTTGGGTTCCATCCATCGCATTGCTTGTTAAAAACTGAAGCCAAGATGACTCTCAGAACTGACCTTGAAGCTGCATGCGCGAGTACTTTTGCTAGCGCGTGGCAGAGGACTGACGGAAGGATCGTTCCGAGTGCAGCGGACATAACACTTGGCAACCACGGAAGGGACCTGGACGTTGCGGTGTTGTACGCGGACTTGGCTGATTCAACTGTCATGGTAGACACATATGCTGCTCCATTTGCTGCCGAGATATACAAAACGTTTCTGCACTGTGCGGCAAAAATTATTGAGTCTCTAAACGGCGAAATTACCTCATACGATGGAGACCGTGTGATGGCAGTTTTTATCGGAGAATCCAAGTGCACGAACGCGGTGAAAGCTGCACTTCAGATCAATTGGGCAGTGAAAAACATAGTGCGCGTGAAGATGCGCGCTCAGTATCCAACTTCGACCTTCGAAGTAAATCACGTGTGCGGAATCGACACAAGTAAGGCGATGGCTGCTCGGACGGGCATACGCGGAAGCAACGATCTCGTGTGGGTAGGAAGAGCAGCAAACTACGCTGCAAAACTGTGTGCGTTACCTCATTCGCGCCCAACATACATCACCAGCGAGGTCTACCAAACGATGAATGTTGAAACCAGAGTCTCAAATGGCACGGACATGTGGGTGAAATACCAATGGAACACATTTGACAACCGTGACATTTACGGCTCTACGTACTGGTGGACTGTGCCCTGAAGCTGCAAAAAGGCCAATCGGGACGCGTCGCCAAGTTCGTTGCAGTTTTTTTATACAAACTCGCATAAACAGGGGCTTGCCACGGAGCCTAGCAATAGAACCTGTATTTGCCCCTTGGGGGCCGTTCTATCCATTGAACTACGAAGACCAGCGAGCGGCGATTGTAAGGGCCGCGGTTTGCGTTACTTTGTCAGCTGCCGCATGGCCTCTTCCAGGCCCTTGAGGGTCAGCGGGTACATCTTGTTGTGCATCAGCTGCTGGATCACGCTGATGCTCTGGCGGTACTGCCACACGCCCTGGGGTTCGGGGTTGATCCAGGCGAACTTGGGGAAGGTGCTGGTCAGGCGCTGCAGCCACTCGGCGCCAGGCTCTTCGTTGTTGTACTCCACGCTGCCGCCGGGCTGCAGGATCTCGTACGGTGACATGGTCGCGTCGCCCACAAAGATCAGCTTGTAGTCTTTGTTGTACTTGCGCAGGATGTCCCAGGTGGCGAACTTCTCGGCAAAGCGGCGTCGGTTGTTCTTCCACATGTAGTCGTACACGCAGTTGTGGAAGTAATAAAACTCCAGGTGCTTGAACTCGGTCTTGGTGGCGCTGAACAGCTCTTCCACGCGCGCAATGTGCTCGTCCATGGTGCCGCCCACATCCATCAGCAGCAGCACCTTCACATTGTTGTGGCGCTCGGGCCGCATCTTGATGTCCAGGTAGCCCGCATTGGCCGCCGTCTTGCTGATGGTTTCGTCCAGGTCCAGCTCGTCCTCATGCCCTTCGCGTGCAAACTTGCGCAGGCGGCGCAGCGCCACCTTGATGTTGCGTGTGCCCAGCTCCTGGGTGTCGTCGTAGTCTTTGTAGGCGCGCTGGTCCCACACTTTCACCGCGCTCTTGTTGCGGCCTTTGTCTTGTCCAATGCGCACGCCTTGCGGGTTGTAGCCGTTGGCGCCAAACGGGCTGGTGCCGCCGGTGCCAATCCATTTGCTGCCGCCCTCGTGGCGTTCCTTCTGCTCTTCAAAACGCTTCTTCAGCGTTTCCATCAGCTCGTCCCAGCCCATCTTCTCGATCTTGGCCTTGTCTTCGGGGCTGAGGTTGAGCTCCAGATTCTTGCGCAGCCATTCCAGCGGAATGTCCTTGGTGAAGTCCGCAATCATCTCCACGCCCTTGAAGTAAGCGGCAAAGGCGCGGTCAAACTTGTCGTAGTGCTTCTCGTCCTTCACCAGCGTGGTGCGGCTCAGGTAGTAGAAGTCGTCTATCGTGTAGCCGCTGGGCTCGGACGGATCCTCGGGCTGTGGCGTCATCGGCCCCACCACGCCTTTTTGCAAGGCTTCCAGCAGGGTCAGGTATTCCTTGACCGAGACCGGCAGCTTGGCGGAGCGCAGGGTGTAGAAAAAGTCCAGCAGCATGGCAGGCTCCTTGTGCGCGTCAGGCGCGCGGCTTGTCCAGCAGATACAGCAGCTGCGCCTTGGCCTCGGGCCATTCGCCGCTGCGCATGCTGTACATCACGGTGTCGCGGATGGTGCCGTCGCGGCGCAGCGCGTGGCCGCGAATCACGCCGTCTTTCTTGGCGCCCAGGCGCTCGATGGCGGCCTGGCTGGCGAAGTTGAAGTTATCGGTGCGCCAGCCCACCACGTGGCTGCCCAGGGTCTCGAACGCATGCGTCAGCAGCAGCAGTTTGCAGGTGGTGTTGACGTGGCTGCGCTGGCTGCTTTTGCCGTACCAGGTGTACCCAATCTCCACGCGCTTCACGGCGGGTAGGATGTCGTGGTAGCTGCTGCTGCCCAGCACGCGGCCGGTGGCTTCGTCGGTCACGGCAAAGGCAAAGCGGTTGCCGGCCTCGCGCATGGCCAGCGCGTCTTCGATGTATTTTCGGGTCTGCTCAGGCTCGGGCACCGAGGTGATGCGCAGGGTCCACAGCTCGCCATCAGCGGCGGCGGCGCGCAGGCCGGCTTCATGCTCCAGGCCCAGGGGAACCAGCTTCACGCCGCGGGCGGTCAGGGTGACGGGTTCTACAAATGCCATGGGGCCTTACTCCTTGTCGCTTTTCTGGCGATTGCGCCAGCGGCGGGCCAGCTGCAGGCCCAAACCACCACCGAAGCCCACCAGCACGATGCCACCGATGCTGGCATTGCTGTAGCCCGCCGCAAAGATGTCCCAGCCGATCAGGCGACCTATCCAGAAGCCCAGCAGCGCACCGCCGACAAAGCCCACCGCGTCGGACACGCCTTCCAGCAACAGTTTGTTATTCATGGGGCCTTAGCGGTTGTTGCGTTGCATGAACATCAGCTTCTCGAACAGCGTGGTGTCTTGCTCGTTCTTCAGCAGTGCGCCCACCAGTGGGGGCACTGCCATCTTGTCGTCCTTGCTTTGCAGCGCTTCCAGCGGAATGTCTTCCGCCAGCAGCAGCTTCAGCCAGTCCAGCAGCTCGCTGGTGGAGGGCTTTTTCTTCAGGCCCGGCAGGCTGCGCACCTCAAAGAAGGTCTTCATGGCGGCTGACAGCAGCTCTTTCTTCAGACCGGGGAAGTGCACCTCCACAATGCTTTGCATGGTGGTCGCATCGGGGAACTTGATGTAGTGGAAGAAGCAGCGGCGCAAAAATGCGTCGGGTAGCTCTTTCTCATTATTGGAGGTGATGAACACCAGTGGGCGGTGCTTGGCTTTGATCAGCTCGCGCGTCTCGTAGCAATAAAACTCCATACGGTCGATTTCACGCAGCAGGTCGTTGGGGAATTCGATGTCGGCCTTGTCGATCTCGTCGATCAGCAGCGCCACCGGTTTGTCGGCGGTAAACGCCTGCCACAGCACGCCCTTGATGATGTAGTTGTGGATGTCCTTGACGCGCTCGCCACCGTCGACGTCGGACAGTTGCGAGTCGCGCAGACGACTCACGGCGTCGTACTCGTACAGGCCCTGCTGTGCCTTGGTGGTCGATTTGATGTGCCATTGCAGCAGGGGCATGTCCAGCGCCTGGGCCACTTCCTCGGCCAGCATGGTTTTGCCGGTGCCGGGCTCACCCTTCACCAGCAGCGGGCGCTGCAGCGTGATGGCTGCGTTGACCGACAGCATCAGGTCCTGGGTGGCGACGTAGTTCTTGGTTCCGTGGAATTTCATGGCGTGGGCGGACAGGGCAATGGGTGGTCGGACCAAACAATGCAGAAAGGCTGCAAAGGGCGCAGGTGGCGGTCGATATAATCGGCTAGCTGATTTATACCAATCACCGTCTTGATTGTCCCCGCAAAATGAACAAATTCCTCTTGTCCCTGTCCGCTGCGCTTGTCGCCTCTGTGACCGTTTTCGCTGCCCACGCCGAGGGCGTCCAAGGAGATATCAAGGCTGGCGAAAAGAAGAACGCCATGTGCATTGGCTGCCACGGCATTGTGGGTTACCAAGCCAGCTTCCCTGAAATCCACAAGGTTCCCAAGATCTCGGGCCAAGGCGGCAAGTACATTGCCTCCGCCCTGAATGCCTACAAAAAAGGCGAACGCAAGCACCCCACCATGCGCGGCATCGCCGATTCGCTGTCTGACCAGGACATCGCTGACCTGGCTGCGTATTACGAAGCCAGTGGTGCCGTGCAAGGCGCGCCCGCCCTGGAAAAGGCCGCTGCAGGCAACGACAAAGTGAACGCGCTGCTGACCAAGGGCAACTGCGCTTCTTGCCACGGTGACTCGTTCAGCAAGCCCATCGACCCCACCTACCCCAAGATCGCCGGTCAGCACAGCGACTACCTGTTTGTCGCCCTGAAGGCCTACAAGACCGAAGGCAATGCCAATATCGGCCGCGGCAATGCGGTGATGGGCGGCGTGGCCAAGCAGTTCTCCAATGCCGAGCTGAAGGAACTGGCCAACTACATGGGCAGCCTGCCCACCGAGCTGAAGACCGTGCCACAAAGCCGCTTCCGCTAAGCCGCGCAGCACGCCTAAAAAAGCCGCTTTCGAGCGGCTTTTTTCATGCGCGTAAGCCGACTTGTAGGCGCGGGGCATCGCTCCTACACTGCACGGACCATGCACGACGACTTGCCTACTTTCTCTATCCAGGGCCTGGGCTCGCCCCTGTTTCCGCCGCATGGCCGGGTGCAGTGGCACATCGATGGCCAGTTGCTGCGCAGCGAGGTGGAGGGGCCCTTCAACAAGGAACTGGCCCAGTTGGTGGGCCCGATTCTGCACAGGGCGTTTACCCAGCTCACGGCGCAGGGCCCGTGTGCAGAGGTCGTGGTGGTGCGAGGGAGCGCCATGGCGGGGCCTGAAGTGCTGGCTGCGCTGGCCCAGGGGCTGCGGCAACTGGTGCAGGCTGGCTTGGCGCCGCGGGGCACGGCCTTTGTCATTGCGCCCGCGGTAGAGGGCAGCCATGTGATGCCTGCGCTCCTAGCCCAAAGCTATGCCGATGCGGGCTGGCCCGCGTTTCAGGTGTTTGAGACGGTTGAGGCGGCCCACACCTGGCTGCTGGGCCTGTTGGCAGCGCCCTGAGGCCTTAGTCCTTGGTGGCGTGCCGTTGCACGCAGGCGATGTAGGCATCGCCGTCGGGCGGGCGGCCGGCGCGCTGGCTTTCCCACAGCATGCTGCCCAGACACTCCATGGCCTCGTGGTGGGCCTGGTGCAGCGAGTTGCGCTTGTGCGTGAGCAACTCCACCGCCTGGCGGATGCCGCGTGGCTGGTCAATGCTGCTCTGCTCGCTGATCGAGAGGTGCATGCTCAGGTGCAAAAACGGGTTGGTGCGCCCCTCGGTCGCCTCGTACATGGTGGCCAGCGCCAGGTCCACATCGGCAAAGTCGGCAGCGTACTCGGGGTGCTCGTCCATCCACTGGGCTGCTATGGTTTCAATAGCTTCCAGCGCAACACCCGTGCGGGCTTTGGCATAGGTTGAGCAAAAAAATCGACGTACGTCTTCTTGGGAGGGGCTGAACATGGGGCCAAGGTTAGCACGCGTCTGCCGCTTCTGCGTCAGCCCGTGGGCCTGTCCTTGGGTACAGTCCGGGCATCCTTGTTTGCCGGACGCCTGCCATGCCCCACGCTTTTATTTGTGACGCCATCCGCACCCCCATCGGCCGCTACGGTGGCGCGCTGAGCAGCGTGCGCGCCGACGACCTGGCGGCCGTGCCCCTGCAGGCGCTGATGGCGCGCCACCCCGGAGTGGATTGGACCCAGTTGGACGAGGTGCTGCTGGGCTGTGCCAACCAGGCCGGCGAAGACAACCGCAACGTGGCGCGCATGGCCGCGCTGCTGGCCGGTCTGCCGCTGGATGTGCCGGGCGCCACGGTGAACCGCCTATGTGGCTCGGGTTTGGATGCCATTGGCACGGCAGCCCGCGCCATCAAAGCGACAGAAGCTAGCTTTTTGATAGCGGGCGGAGTGGAAAGCATGAGCCGCGCCCCGTTCGTGATGCCCAAGATGGACACCGCCTTTGGCCGCAGCAACGCGGTTTACGACACCACGATCGGCTGGCGTTTTATCAACCCCCAGATGCAGGCGCTGTACGGCACCGACAGCATGCCCGAGACCGCGGAGAACGTGGCCGCGGAGCACGGCATTGCCCGCGACGCACAGGACCGCTTTGCGCTGGCCAGCCAGCAAAAGGCACTGGCCGCGCAGCAGGCGGGCTACCTGGACGCCGAAATCACCCCGGTCACGCTCAAGGCCAAAAAGGGCGACGCCGTGGCGGTGCGCCAGGACGAGCACCCGCGCGCCACCTCGCTGGAGGCGCTGGCCAAACTCAAGCCCATCGTCCACCCTGGCGGCACGGTAACGGCCGGCAATGCCAGCGGCGTGAACGACGGCGCCTGCGCACTGCTGCTGGCCAGTGAAGAGGCGGCCGCCCGCCACGGCCTCACGCCGCGTGCCCGCATAGTGGGTATGGCCACGGCCGGGGTGGCGCCGCGCGTCATGGGCATAGGCCCGGCGCCTGCGGTGCAGAAGGTGCTGGCGCAGACCGGGCTCACGCTGGCACAAATGGACGTGATTGAGCTGAACGAAGCCTTTGCGGCCCAGGGCCTGGCAGTGCTACGCCTCTTGGGGCTGGCCGACGACGATGCGCGCGTGAACCGCTGGGGCGGCGCCATTGCGCTGGGCCACCCGCTGGGTGCCAGCGGCGCGCGCCTGGCTACCACGGCGGTGAACCAGCTGCACACGCTGGGCGGGCGCTACGCCTTGTGCACCATGTGCATAGGGGTGGGGCAAGGCATTGCGGTGGTGTTGGAGCGCGCATGAGCTTTCCGCTAATCACCGATCCGTTTTTCTACGCCGTCACCATTCCTGCCGTGCTGCTGCTGGGCATCAGCAAAAGCGGCTTTGGCGCGGGCTTTGGCTCGTTGGCGGTGCCCATGATGGCGCTGGCCGTGACCGTGCCTGACGCGGCCGCCATCCTGATGCCGATTTTGTTTGTGATGGACGTGCTGGGCATGGCGGCGTTTCGCAAAGACTTTGACCTCAAGCTGCTGAAGTTCCTGATTCCCTTCGGCATGCTGGGCATCGCTATTGGGGCGTTGCTGTTCAAGGTGCTGAACGCGCACACGGTAGCGGCTATGGTGGGCGGCTTCACGCTGCTGTTTCTGGCGCAGCGCCTGCTGTTTCCGCCCAAGCCCGACAGTGCACCGCCGCCACGCTGGCTGGGCGCCATTCTCACCACCACCTCGGGCTTCACCAGCTTCATCGCCCACGCGGGCGGTCCGCCTATCAACGCCTATGTGATTCCGCTCAAGCTCAGCCCCGTCAAGTTCACCGCCACCATGGCGTTTTTCTTCTTTGTGGTGAACCTGAGCAAGTGGATTCCCTATGGCCTGCTGGGCTTGCTGGACATGCGCAACATGGCCACCAGCCTGGTGCTGCTGCCCATTGCCCCCGTGGGCGTGTGGATCGGCGTGCGCCTGGCGCGGCGCATCAGCCAGCAGCTGTTTTACCGATTCCTTTATGCCGGCATGTTGTTGACCGGCGTGAAGCTGCTGTGGGACGGGCTGGTCTGAGCCGATAAGCCGTTGAGCCGCTCCTAGTTGTCCCAGCCGTGGGGGCGCCGCTTTTCATTTTCTGCGCGCTCCTGCGCCATCTGCTCCTCCAGCTGTTGGCGCCCTTGTTTGATCACCGCAATCAGCTTGGAGCTGTCTTTGTAATGCGGGTGCATTTTCTCAAACAGGTCCAGGTTGTGTTGGCGAAAGCGCATGGTGGTCTGGCGCGCCGCATGGGGCTCGTGGCCGAGCAGCTCCAGCACGCTGCGGGCGCTGCGCAGGCTGGACTCAAACAGCTCGCGCTCCACCAGCATCACCCCGCGGTCGCGCAGTTTGTTCCAGTGGATCACGTCGCGCGCGCGCGCCACGATCTGCAGCTGCGGAAAGTGGACTTGCGCCAAGTCCACGATCTCCAGGGACTGCTCCACATCGTCCACCGCCACCACCAGCACCTTGGCACTGGCAGCCCCCGCGGTGCGCAGCAGGTCCAGCCGTGTGGCATCGCCATAGAACACGCGGTAGCCGATGTTGCGCGCCACCTCGATCATTTCGGCGTCATGGTCCAGCACGGTGGCCGGAATGCCCTCGGCCAGCATCACGCGCGCAATGATTTGCCCGTAGCGGCCGAAGCCAGCGATCACGATGGGCGCCTCTTGCTGCTCGGAGATTTCTTCCATGGCGGGCACGCCACAGTTGGCGTAGCGCGGCAGCACCAACCGGTCCACCACCACCAGTATTAGCGGGCTCAGCAGCATGGACACGGCCACCGCGCCAATCAGCAGCGAGGCCGTTTGCACCGGAAACACATTCGCCCCGGCCGCAGCCTGGAACACCACAAATGCAAACTCACCGCCCTGCGCCAGCAGCAGCGTGAACACCGGCCGCTCCTGGAAGGGCAGTTGGATGTGGCGCGCCAGCGCGTAGATGACCACCCCCTTGATGGCCAGAAAGCCCACCACCACCAACGCCATCAGGCCTGGCGATGCGAGCAGCACGCCAAAGTCGATGCTCATGCCCACGGCGATGAAGAACAGGCCCAGCAGCAGGCCCTTGAAGGGCTCGATGTCAGTCTCCAGCTCGCGCCGGTACTCGCTCTCGGCCAGCAGCACACCGGCCAGAAAGGCGCCCAGCGCCATGGACAGTCCCACAAACTGCATCAGCCCGGCAATGCCCACCACCAGCAACAACGCCGTGGCGGTGAAGATTTCGGGTGTCTTGGAGCGTGCAATCCAGCGGAACAGCGGGCGCATCAGCAGCCGCCCGCCGAGCACGATGCCGGCAATGACTACTATGATTTTGATAGCTGCCTGCGCATATTCGACGGGGGCTGAGGCCTCATTCGTTACAGAAACCACGCCCAGCAGCGGCAGCAGGGCCAGGATGGGAATGGCCGCCACATCCTGGAACAGCAGGATGGAAAACGCGGCCTGCCCGCTGCCCGTGGGCAGCAGGTTGCGCTCGCCCATCACCTGCAGCGCAATGGCGGTGCTGGAGAGGGCCAGGCCCAGCGCAGCCACCAGCGCCAGGCGCCAGCCCACGCCGCAGGCCATGGCCACTACGGTGAGCAATAGGGCGCAGCCCAGCACCTGCATGCTGCCCCAGCCAAAGATCGAGCGGCGCAGGTTCCACAGCCGCCGGGGCTCCAGCTCCAAACCCACCAGAAACAGCATCAGCACCACGCCAAATTCGGCAAAGTGCAGGATGTCCTCCACATTGGTCACCAAGCCCAGGCCCCAGGGGCCGATGGCAATGCCAGCGGCCAGGTAGCCAATGATGGAGCCCAGGCCCACGGCCTTGGAGAGCGGCACGGCAATCACAGCCGCACTCAAATAGATAAAGCTGTTAATCAGCCAGGTGGGTGCGTGTTCCATCAGTGTTGGGCTCCCACGGTTTCGTGCGCGGGCCGGTCGGTGTCGGGTACCACGCAGGCGGGGCAACCTTCCATCTCGTCCAGCTCGGGCCACTGCGGGTAGTTGGCCAGGCGCTCGGTGAACATGGCCACATGGGCGTCCACCTCGGCCGCGCTCACGCTGTGCGCGCCATGCAGCACCATGGGCGGCAAAAAGCGCATGCCGCAGAGGGCGGCGGTCTGCTCATAGGGCGGCATGAAGGCGTCGAAGAAGTAGCGGTTGTAGCCCTGCGGGTGGTACGAGTCCTCCGGCCCGCCGGTGGTGGCCACCAGCCACAGGTCCTTGCCCTGCAGCGCGTGGCCGCCGCCATAGGCCCAGCCGTGGGCCAGCACATCGTCCAGCCAGAGCTTGAGCAACGCGGGCATGGAGTACCACTGCACCGGGTGCAGCAGCACGACCAGTTGGGCGTCCTGCAGTCGGGCCTGTTCGGTTGGCACGGCAATGTGGTAGTCCGGGTAGCGCGCGTACAGGTCGCACACGGTGGCCGTGTCGGCGGCGCGCGCGGCCTGCAGCAGGCGCCGGTTGACCCGGGATTCACGCCAGTTGGGGTGGGCCGCCACCACGTAGATGGGGCGGGCAGGGGCGGGGGCCGTGGCGGGCGGTGCTTGGTGTTCGGTGTCCATCCCGATAACATAGCGCAGTTCCACCCTCCAAGGAGTCGTGTATGCCCGTGGTTGTTGTCGCCAATCCCAAAGGCGGGGTGGGAAAGTCCACCCTGTCCACCCAGATCGCGGGCTACTTTGCCTCCCAGGGGCATGCCGTCATGCTGGGTGATGCCGACCGGCAACAGTCCTCCAGGCTCTGGCTCACGCTGCGGCCCACCGCGGCCCGGCCCATTGCCAGCTGGGATGTGGGCGACGACCAGATTGCCAAACCCCCCAAGGGCACCACCCACGTGGTGCTGGACACCCCGGCCGGCCTGCATGGCAAGCGCCTGAAGGAGGTGCTGAAGCTGGCCGACAAGGTGGTGGTGCCGCTGCAGCCCAGCGTGTTCGACATCTTCGCCACCCGCGCTTTCTTGGACGAACTGGCCGACAGCGCCCAGGCCGCCAAAACGCAGATCGGCATCGTGGGCATGCGTGTGGACGAGCGCACCCGCGCGGCCGACCAGCTGCATACCTTTGTACAGAGCCTGGGCCTGCCGGTGCTGGGCTTTGTGCGCGACACGCAAAACTACATCCAGCTCGCCGCCCGCGGGCTCACGGTGTTTGACGTCACGCCGGGCCGCGTAGAGCGCGACCTGGCGCAGTGGCTGCCCATCTGCCACTGGCTGGACGCCAAGTAAGCCGACGTAAGCGCCAGGCCTGCTTTGTCACCCGGCGGACACACCGGTGTGCCGCGGCTGGCTACAGTGGGCGGCATGAAAACCTTTGCCACCCTTGCCGAACTCTCCGCCCTGGTGGGCCAACACGTCGCCACCAGCGAGTGGGTCACCGTCACCCAGGAGCACATCAACCTGTTTGCCCAGGCCACAGGCGACCACCAGTGGATCCATGTGGACGTGGAGCGCGCCAAGGCGGGCCCGTTTGGTGCCCCAATCGCCCATGGCTTTCTGACCCTGTCGCTGATCCCGCATTTTTTTGAAAGCGCGCTCACCGTGACCGAGGCGCGCATGGGCGTGAACTACGGGCTCAACAAAGTCCGCTTCATTGCCCCGGTGCCGGTGAACAGCCGCCTGCGCGCGCAGATGACGCTGCTGGCCAGTGACCCCATCGACAACGGCGGCCGCCAACAAACCTGGGAAGTGACCGTGGAGCGCGAGGGCGCGCCCAAACCGGTCTGCGTGGCCGAATCGCTGGCGCGCCAGTACCCTTAAACGTCGGGAGTGGCGAAGCCCTGCTGTCGCCAAGCTTCGAATACGGTTACCGCCACCGCGTTCGACAGGTTCAGACTGCGTTGTCCGGCCAACATCGGCAGGCGCAGGCTGCGCGGAGCGTCAAACGCGGCGCGCACCGTGTCTGAAATCCCCTTGGTCTCTGACCCAAACACCAGCCAATCGCCCGGCTGGAACGCCACCGCGTAGGGGCTACGCGTGCCACGTGTGGTCAGCGTGAACATGCGGTCAATGGCGGGTTGCTCGGTGTCCAGAAAGGTTTGCCAGTTGGCATGGCGCTTGAGCGCCGCGTACTCGTGGTAGTCCAGGCCGGCCCGGCGCATGTGCTTGTCATCCATGGAAAACCCCAGCGGCTCCACCAGGTGCAGCGTGCAGCCCGTGTTGGCCGCCAGGCGGATGACGTTGCCCGTGTTGGGAGGGATTTCGGGCTCGACCAGAACAATATGAAACATGGGCGGTATTGTCGCGCGGCCGCACTGGAGAATTTCCAGGATTTGCCTACTATGGATATGTCATCACTTCGGGGTGTGCCATGAAAACCTTGGACCAGCTGCACAAAGACTTTGGTGCGTTTTATCCCACTGGCCATACGGTGGTCGCGTTTCAAGACCTGGAGGACGCGCACCAGGTGCTGCAAGAGCTACGCGCACAGGGGCTGGCGGCGAGCGACTCCATGGAGCTACTCCCAGAACAGATGGCCGAGTTTGCGGAAAGAAACATTCACGAGGCGGGCTTTCTGGCCAGCCTAGGCACCAGCCTCTCGACCCTGCAGGCGTTTCTGGACGCGGCCCACGAAGGTGCCACCTTCTTGATCCTGGCCACGCCGGACGACGCCAGCGCCGAGCGCGTCAAAGAGGCCATCCACCACGTGTCCTTCGTGTTGGCCGAACGCTACCACCGCCTGGCCATCGAGACCCTGCACTGAGCGTCCCCCACGGACCGGCTACTCGGTCCGCGCGAACACCAGCACGGTGATGTGGGCCACGCCGGCGCCGCGCAAAGCGGTGCTGGCCGCGTGCAGTGAGGCGCCGCTGGTCATCACATCGTCCACCAGCACCACGCGCCGGTCGCGCAGCTCGCCCACGCGCAGCGGCTCCACCGCAAATGCACCTTGCACGCTGTGCAGCCGCTCCTTGCGCGGCAGGCTGCTTTGGGGTGGTGTGTCTTTCACGCGCAGCAGCAGGTCGGTGCGCAGCTTGTGCGGCGCCAGGCGACACGCCAGTTCCAGCGATTGGTTGAAGCCGCGGCTTTGCAGGCGCTGCCGTGACAAGGGCAGGGGCAACACGAGGTCGGCCGCGTCCAGCGCGGGCTCTACCCAAGGCGCACTGTGCATCAGCGTAGCGAGGGTGCCGGCCCAGGCCGGGTGCTGTTGAAATTTGAAGTCCACCACCAGGCCGGACCAGGGGTAGGCATACGCCACGGCCGCCAAGGCCGCATCCCATGGGGGTGGCGTGGTGATGCAGGCGCCGCAGCGCGGCATGCCCGCAGGCAGCGGCAGGGCACAGTGCGCGCAGCGGTGCACGGGTTGCGCAAACTGCGCCACGCAGTCTTCACAGACCGCCTGGGCGGGCCAGGCATGGCACACGGCGCACCGGCTGGGCAGCCGCCGCGATACCCCCTGAAGCAGCTGGCGGAACATGCAGGCAATATACTCGCGACCGCCTTTTGCACCCTCCTCATGAGCACCCAGCGCCCCCCCACCATCGACCCCGTTGCCGCTACGCGTTGGGCCCAACGGCGCCCGGTGCCCGGTGAGACGTCGCCCTGGCTGCATGAGGAAGTGGCCCGCCGCATGGAAGACCGCCTGCAGTGGATCGTGCAAAAGCCCAAACAATGGGTGCACTGGGGCCCGTTGCAGGGTGGCGTGCAGGCCCAGGCGCTGCTGAGCCAGCGCTACCCTGATTCCGAGTGTTTTGTGCTCGAAGCCCCCGTGGAACGTGCGCGAGCAGCTCATGATTTGATAGCAAAGCCCTGGTGGCAACCGGCCCGCTGGCGTGGCCCCAAGTTGCACTTTGCCGCGCCCGCGCAGCCGGTGCAGATGCTGTGGGCGAATATGGCGCTGCACACCGCCGCCGACCCCGAGGCCCTGATCGGTGAGTGGCACCGTTTGCTGTCGGTTGAAGGCTTTGCGATGTTTTCTTGTCTGGGGCCCGACACGCTGCGCGAGTTGCATGCGGTGTACGCGCGCATAGGCTGGCCCGTGCCCGGCCACGAGTTCACCGACATGCATGACTGGGGCGACATGCTGGTCCATGCAGGCTTTGCCGAACCGGTGATGGACATGGAGCGCATCACGCTGACCTACTCCACACCGCAGAGCCTGCTGGCCGAGCTGCGTGGCCTGGGGCGCAATCTGCATCCGCAGCGTTTTGCCGGCCTGCGTTCGCGCGCCTGGCTGGGGCGTTTGCATGCGGCGCTGTCGCAGGGGCTGGCCACGTCCGTGGGTGATGGACGGCTGCAGGTGACCTTTGAAATCGTCTACGGCCATGCCTTCAAACCCCGGCCTCGGCTGAAGGTGCAGCCCGAGACCACGGTGTCGCTGGAACAGATGCGATCCGTTCTCAAGCACGGCCCAACGGGCGCCAAAACCGGCGCCTGAGCGACGATCCCGGGGCGCAGTTTTGCCTTTTTGGGGCGGATTCAGAGGTCGGCTCGACTACAATGCGTGGATTAGAGGTAACGGCATTTCCCCTGCAGTCTCGACTCGGCCAGTGATTGGCTGGGCCATTTCGGGCAAGACGCATGACGAATCTGGTTTTTCGCTTTGCGACGGTACAAGGGCGGCACGTTCAGTGGTTTCTTAGGCGTAACTGTTCAGTCACGCCGGTTCAACTGGTCTGGCTGTATGTGTCACTGTGTGTAGTTTCTCTGGGTATCGGAATCTTTTTCTGGGTCCAGGGCGCAACACTGGTGATGCCCTTTGCATCACTCGAACTGATGGCAGTGGGGTTGGCGTTTGTGGTGTATGCCCGGCATGCCACCGACGGCGAGCACATCTCCTTGCAGGAGGGGCAGCTTGTGGTCGAGTGGGAGAGTGCGGGCAAACTCGAACGTGCCGAATTTCAGAGAGATTGGGTCAGGGTGGAGCCGCGTGCGGGGGGCGGATCGTTGATCGAGTTGTCCGGGCGAGGGCGAACCATCCGGGTAGGGCGTTTTATCCGGCCAGAGCTGCGACCGCTGCTGGCCCGTGAAATCCGGCTTGCCCTGCGTGCTGCCTGAACGGGCCTGCACGCTTTACGCATTTGGTAATTTTGGGGCTTAGAAAAGTGAACACGATGAAGAGCATATTGAACAAATTGGCTTCACTGCTGCTGGCAGCAGGTGCATGGGCTGGCACTGCAGCATTCACCCTGGCGCATGCCGTCAATGACTTGCCCGGCGGGCCAGCGGTGAACCAGCTGAACCTGGCGCCCGCGGTGACCAACATTGCCCGCGAGCAGCAATGGCTGCACTGGTTCATGCTCATTGTGTGCTCGGTCATCTTCTTGGCCGTGTTCTCGGTGATGTTCTATTCCATCTGGAAGCACCGCAAGTCGCAAGGCTACAAGGCCGCCACTTTCCATGAGTCGGTGACTGTAGAAATCATCTGGACCATCGTCCCCTTCGTCATCGTGATCCTGATGGCACTGCCTGCCACCAAGGTGGTGGTGGCCATGAAAGACACCACCAACGCCGACCTGACCATCAAGGCCACCGGCATGCAGTGGAAATGGGGTTATGACTACCTCAAGGGTGAAGGCGAAGGCATTGGCTTTGTCTCCACCCTGGACAGTGACCAGCGCGCCATGTCCGACGCCGGCGGCCCCAAGAAGGGCGAGTCGGTCGACAACTACCTGCTGAAGGTTGATTTTCCGCTGGTGGTGCCCGTGGACAAGAAAATCCGCATCATCACCACCGCCAATGACGTGATCCACGCTTTCATGGTGCCCGCTTTCGGTATCAAGCAGGATGCGATTCCCGGCTTCGTGCGTGACACCTGGTTTCGTGCTGAAAAAGTGGGCGACTACTACGGCCAGTGCGCCGAGCTTTGCGGCAAGGAACACGCCTACATGCCCATCCACGTGAAGGTGCTGTCCGCTGAGGACTACTCTAAGTGGGTGGCTGTGGAGCAGAAGAAACTGGCTGCCAAGGCCGATGACCCCACCAAGGTCTGGGCGCTGGACGACATCACCAAGCGCGGCGAAAAAGTCTACGCACAAAACTGCGCGGCCTGCCACCAGGCCAACGGCAAGGGTGCTGGCCCGGTCAAGCCCCTGGACGGCGCTGCCGTGGTGCTCGATGCTGACAAGAACAAACAAATCGCGGTTCTGCTGAATGGCCAGAACAACGGTGCCATGCCTTCCTGGAAGGCCTTGAGCGACACCGACATCGCGGCGGTTATCAGCTATACCAAGAACAACTGGTCTAACAAGACGGGTCAACTGGTGCAGCCAGCCGACGTGTTGGCATTGCGCAAGTAATGTTCCCCAGACTGAACGAAGAGAATTGAGAAGGACAGCAGATGAGCGCCGTACTAGACCATCACGACCACGCCCATGACGACCACCACCACGCCCCCACGGGCTGGCAGCGCTGGGTGTTTGCGACCAACCACAAAGACATCGGTACCCTGTACCTGTTGTTCAGCTTCACCATGCTGATCATCGGCGGCATTTTGGCCCTGCTGATCCGCGCCGAGCTGTTCCAGCCCGGTCTGCAACTGGTGAACCCCGAGTTGTTCAACTCGCTCACCACCATGCACGGTCTGATCATGGTGTTCGGCGCCATCATGCCGGGCTTCGTGGGCTTCGCAAACTGGATGATCCCGCTGCAAATCGGCGCATCCGACATGGCCTTCGCCCGTATGAACAACTTCAGCTTCTGGCTGATGATTCCTGCGGCGTTGATGCTGGTGGGCTCGTTCTTCATGCCCGGTGGCGCACCTGCTGCCGGCTGGACTTTGTATGCACCGCTGACCCTGCAAATGGGCCCTTCCATGGACGCCGGCATTTTTGCCATGCACATCCTGGGGGCTTCTTCCATCATGGGCTCGATCAACATCATCGTGACCGTCCTGAATATGCGCGCGCCCGGCATGACGCTGATGAAGATGCCCATGTTCGCCTGGACCTGGCTGATCACCGCCTATCTGCTGATCGCCGTGATGCCCGTGTTGGCAGGCGCGATCACCATGACGCTGACCGACCGCCACTTTGGCACCAGCTTCTTCAACCCCGCCGGTGGCGGTGACCCGGTGATGTACCAGCACATCTTCTGGTTCTTCGGCCACCCTGAGGTCTACATCATGATCTTGCCGGCCTTCGGCATCGTCAGCCAGATTGTTCCCGCATTCGCGCGCAAGAAGCTGTTCGGCTACGCCTCCATGGTGTACGCCACATCCTCCATTGCCATCCTGTCCTTCATCGTGTGGGCGCACCACATGTTCACCACTGGTATGCCGGTGACAGGCCAGCTGTTTTTCATGTACGCCACGATGTTGATCGCGGTGCCGACTGCCGTGAAGATCTTCAACTGGATCGCCACCATGTGGCAAGGTTCCATGACGTTTGAAACCCCCATGCTGTTTGCCGTGGGCTTCATCTTCGTGTTCACCATGGGTGGCTTCACCGGCCTGATTCTGGCCATGGCACCTATCGACATCCAGCTGCAAGACACCTACTACGTGGTGGCCCACTTCCACTACGTGCTGGTGGCCGGCTCCTTGTACGCCATGTTCGCAGGCTTCTACTACTGGTCGCCCAAGTGGACTGGTGTGATGTACAACGAAACCCGCGGCAAGATCCACTTCTGGTGGTCCCTGATTGCGTTCAACGTGACCTTCTTCCCCATGCACTTTTTGGGTCTGGCCGGCATGCCCCGTCGCTACGCCGATTACCCCATGCAGTTTGCCGACTTCAATGCGGTGGCATCGGTAGGCGCTTTCGCTTTCGGTCTGGCACAGGTCTACTTCTTCCTGTTCGTGGTGTTGCCCATCATGTTGGGCAAGGGCGAAAAAGCCCCCCAGAAGCCTTGGGAAGCGGCTGAAGGTCTGGAATGGGAAGTGCCATCGCCCGCACCGTTCCACACCTTTGAGAACCCGCCCAAGCTGGACGCAACCGCCACCAAGGTGATCGGCTGATGTCTACGCCAGAGCAAAAGAAAGCCAATGTGCGCCTGGGCCTGATTCTGGCCTCGGTGGCGGCGGTGTTCTTCATCGGCTTCATGGCCAAGATGGTGATGCTCGGAAAGTAAAGCATGGGCTTGAAGCGCGAAAATTCCCGGATGGTGGGCAAGCTGGCGGTGATCACCGTTGGCATGTTCGCCTTCGGCTACGCGCTGGTGCCGATTTACAAAAGCATTTGCGAAATGACCGGCATCAACATCCTGGCCCTGGGCGAGCAGGTGGTGTCGGGGCAAAAGGCCAATGTGGTGAATACGCAGGTGGATACCTCGCGCACCATCACGGTAGAGTTCGATGCGAACTCACGCGGCCCTTGGGATTTCAAGCCCGCGCAACGCTCGGTGCAGGTGCACCCCGGTGAAATCACCACGGTGATGTACGAGTTTCAGAATATTCAGAACCGCCGCATGTCGGCCCAGGCTATTCCCAGCTACGCGCCGCTGCAGGCATCAGCGCATTTCAACAAGCTGGAGTGCTTCTGCTTCAACCAGTACACGCTGGAACCGGGTGAGAAGAAGGCCTGGCCCGTGGTGTTTGTGATCGACCCGAAGTTGTCCAAGGACGTGAGCACCATCACCTTGTCCTACACCTTTTTTGAGGTGGGTGGTAAAACGCCGGCGGCTCCGGTGGCCAGCGTGAAAGTGCCGACCGCGGAAAGCGCAGGTTCGTGATGGAGCCGAAGGTGCCCGCCAAGGCCTCTTTCCTTCACAGTGTGAAGCTGGTGGCGTGGTCGTTTTTAGGTATTCGTAGCAACAAGGGCTACCGCGATGACTTGGCCAAGGTCAACCCTATGCACGTGGTGGTGGTGGGCATCATGGGCGCGTTGTTGCTAGTGGTAATTTTGATCAGTTTGGCGAAATGGGCTGTGGCCTCCTGAGCGAGTACCCGCCCGATTTCAGAGATTTGGATTAGAGAAGGAATGGAGCAAAAATGAGTTCAACAACACATGGTGGCACGCCGTACTACTTTGTACCGGGGCCTTCGCGTCACCCGGTCATGGCGGCTGCCGGACTGTTCTTTGTGATTCTGGGCGCAGGCCAATGGGTGAACGGTGCCGATTGGGGCAAGTACTCCCTGGCGCTGGGCTTGGTCTGGTGGCTGGCCGTGTTGTACCAATGGTTTGGTGACGCCATCAGTGAAAGCGAAGGCGGTCAGTACGGTCGCAAGATCGACATCTCCTTCCGCTGGAGCATGAGCTGGTTCATCTTCTCTGAAGTGATGTTCTTCGGTGCCTTCTTCACCGCGCTGTGGTGGGCCCGTTCGCACTCGGTGCCAGCACTGGGTAGCCTAGACAACGCGTTGCTGTGGCCTGACTTCAAGGCCGTGTGGCCCAGCTTGGCTGCCGGTGCCACGGCATCGCCTGGCGGCATTGTGGAGTCGTTCACGACCATGGGTCCCTGGCCCATTCCCACCATCAATACGGCGTTGCTGCTGTCATCTGGCGTGACGCTGACGATTGCCCACCATGCGCTGATCGACGGCAACCGTAGCAAGACGATTCGCTTCATGTGGGTCACCGTGCTGTTGGGTGTTCTCTTCCTGTGCCTGCAGGGCTATGAGTACCACGAAGCCTATACCGAGATGAACCTGAAGTTGAGCTCCGGTGTGTTCGGCTCCACGTTCTTCATGCTGACCGGCTTCCACGGTTTCCACGTTTTCGTGGGCATGCTGATGCTGTTGTTCATCACCCTGCGCCTGCAAAAGGGTCACTTCACCCCCGAAAAGCATTTCGGTTTTGAAGGCGCTGCCTGGTACTGGCACTTTGTGGACGTGGTGTGGTTGGGCTTGTACATCCTGGTGTACTGGTTCTAAGCTGCCAACGGCACAACAAAAAGGCACCGCATGCGGTGCCTTTTTTAATGGAGGTCTGCAGGGGAGGGGGCTTGCGGTTCACCGGCCGGGTGGAATGCCGGTGGGGTGGATGTAGCCCAGCTGCCATGCCACCAGAATGCAGACAAACAGCAAAATGGAAAACCCCACACGGAATGCCAGTGCGCGCGCCATGCCGCGGGATTTTGAGGCGGCGGTTTTTCCACCGCGCAGCATGAAGTACAGCGCTGCGGCCAGGCTGCCCAGAATGGCGACGAACGCCAAGATTACGAGGTAGGTCATGAACAGGATTATCGGATGAGTGCACGCAGCCGTTTGCTGCTGGTGGGTATGGCGGCCTTGCTCGGGGTGGGCGTCACCGTGTCCTTGGGGCGTTGGCAGCTGGACCGGGCCGCGCAAAAGGAAGTGCTGGCGGCCTCTATCCAGCAGCAGGGTGCGCTGGCGCCACTGCCGACCGCCCAGTTGCTGGCGGCCACTGCGGGGCCGCAGGTACAGGCGTTGCTGCACCGGTCTGTCGTGCTGACTGGCACCTGGCTGGCGGAGCGCACGGTGTTTCTGGACAACCGGCAAATGCAGGCCCGCGTGGGTTTCTTTGCGCTCACGCCGTTGCGGCTGACAGGCACTGACACCGTGGTGATGGTGCAGCGTGGCTGGTTGCCGCGCAATTTTGAAGACCGCACCAAGTTGCCCGATCTGCTGACGCCGGGCGGGACGGTGGAGGTCCAAGGGCGTATTGCCCCCCCACCTTCCAAGCTTTACGAGCCCGGCGTGCCCGCGCTAGGCGCAATCCGGCAAAATCTCGACCTGGACCAGTTCCGCACCGAGACCGGCCTGCCGCTGCGCACCGATATCACGCTGCAGCAAACCGGCGCGGCCAGCGAAGGGCTGCTGCGCGACTGGCCTGCCATCAACCTGGGTGTGGACAAGCACTACGGCTATGCGGCGCAATGGTTTGCGCTGGCCGTGCTGATCGTGGTGCTGTTTGCCTGGTTTCAAATTCGACCGTTTTTTCAAGTGATCAAGGATTCCCATGTCTAGCGCCAACCCCCAAGACGACCACCCACTGGGGATGACTGTGCACTCCATGCCGATGGCTGACCAGGGGCTGACCCAGGCTGTCGCACGCACCCGCCTGGGCCGTTGGAAGATGATGCTGGTGATGTTGGTGTGTGCAGCGCCCGTGGTGGCCTCGTACTTCACCTACTACGTGGTGCGTCCCGAAGGCCGCCGCAACTTTGGCACCCTGATCGAACCTCAGCGCCCTTTGCCTGATGTGGTGGGTACGGCCCTGGATGCCAAGTCCGTGAACCTGCGCGACCTCAAGGGCCAGTGGCTGTTTATCAGCGTGGCCGGTGCCGCCTGCGATGACGCCTGCGCCCAGCGCCTGTACCTGCAGCGGCAGCTGCGCGAAACCCTGGGGAAGGAAAAAGACCGCGTGGACTGGGTCTGGCTGATCAACGACACGGCCCAAGTGCCCGAAGCCTTGCGGCCCGCCCTGCAAGGAGCCACCGTGGTGCGCCTGCCAGCCGACGCGCTGGCCCAATGGCTACCCCCGCAAGACGGCGCCCAACTGCAGGAGCACCTGTATTTGGTGGACCCGATCGGCAACCTGATGATGCGCTTCCCGCCCAACCTGACGCCGGAAACTGCCCCCCAGGCCAAGCGCGACATGGACCGCCTGCTGCGCGCCGCCGCGTCGTGGGACAAAGCTGGCCGTTGAACGCCCACTGACGCCGCATGCAAGCTTCTTTGTACGACCTTTCACCCCTGCTGCGTGTGCTGCTGGTGGGGGCCTTGCTGGCCTCGGGCCCGCTGCTGTGGGTGCTGCTGCGCCACGGCCGCAGCAGCCCGGTCGGGCGCTTTCAGGCGCTCACCATCATCACGCTGTTTCTTACGGTCGACCTGGTGCTGTTTGGCGCGTTCACCCGCTTGACCGACAGCGGCCTGGGCTGCCCGGACTGGCCGGGCTGCTACGGTAGCGCCAGCCCGCTGGGTGCGCATGCCGACATTGCCAGCGCCCAGCAAGCCATGCCTACGGGCCCGGTGACGCACAGCAAGGCCTGGATAGAGATGGTGCACCGCTACCTGGCCACGGGTGTGGGTGGCTTGATTCTGGTGCTGGCGCTGGCCGCGTGGCTGGGCCGCAAACGCCCCGCGTGGTCCACGCCCGCCCCCTGGCTGCCCACGCTTACGCTGGTGTGGGTGTGTGTGCAGGGTGCGTTTGGCGCGCTGACCGTGACCATGAAGTTGTTCCCCGCCATCGTGAGCCTGCACCTGCTGGGTGCCTATGTGCTGCTGGCCTTGCTGACCTTGCAGGTGGCGCGCGGCAGTGCTGCCGTGCCGGGGCGGGTGCCACCCTGGGTCGCGCCAACTGCCGGGGTGGCGCTGGCCATGCTGGTGCTGCAGGCCGCGTCGGGCGCCTGGGTCAGTACCAACTACGCGGTGCTGGCCTGCACCGAATTTCCCCAATGCCAGAACAGCTGGTGGCCACATATGGACTTTGCGGGCGGTTTTTCGCTGTGGCGCCCGCTGGGCCTGTCGCCAGACGGGGAGCCCATCAGCTTTCAGGCGCTGACCGCCATCCACTGGGCACATCGCCTGCTGGCCGGGGCCACGGTGCTGGTGCTGGGTGGTTTTGCGTGGCGGCTGCGCGGCGTAGCGGCGTTGCAGCGTCCGGCGCGCTGGCTGGGTGGCTTGCTGCTGTTGCAACTGGCCACGGGTTTGAGCAATGTGGTGCTGGGGTGGCCGCTGTTGGCCGCCGTGATGCACACCGGGGGCGCCGGCGCCCTGCTGGTTACGCTGGTGTGGATTCGCACTCGGGCGGCCGCGGCCCCTTCAACTGGAATTTCTGAATGACTGTGAATGTTTCTCCTGCCCCTCCCTCGGTGCTGCGCCAGTTCCATGCGCTGACCAAACCCCGGGTGATCCAGCTCATCGTGTTTTGCGCACTGATTGGCATGGTGCTGGCTGTGCCAGGTGTGCCCACCTTTCCGCAGATCGGCTTGGCAGCCGTGGCCTGCCTGGGCATCTACCTGGTGGCCGGTGCGGCCGCGGCCTTCAACTGCATTGTGGAAAAAGGCATCGACGCGAAGATGAAGCGCACCGCCTGGCGGCCCACGGCGCGCGGTGAGCTGAGCGACACGCAGACCCTGATCTTCTCGGCCGCGCTGTGCATTGCGGGCTCGGCGCTGCTGTACGTCTGGGTCAACCCGCTGACCATGTGGCTGACCTTTGCCACCTTTGTGGGCTACGCCGTCATCTACACGGTGATCCTCAAGCCGCTGACACCGCAAAACATTGTCATCGGTGGTGCCTCGGGCGCCATGCCACCCGTGTTGGGCTGGGCCGCGATGACGGGCGATGTGGGCCCCGAGGCACTGATCCTCTTCCTCATCATCTTTCTGTGGACGCCGCCGCACTTCTGGGCGCTGGCCTTGTACCGCGTGGAGGACTACCGCAAGTCCGGCCTGCCCATGCTGCCCGTGACCCATGGCAGCGAGTTCACCCGCCTGCAAATCCTGCTCTACACCTTCATGCTGCTGGCGGCCTGCTTGCTGCCGTTTGTGTACGGCATGAGCTCGTGGCTGTACTTGGCGGTGGCCGTGGTGCTGAGCCTGGGTTTCTGCTGGTACGCGCTGCGCCTGCTGCGCAACTACTCCGACGAACTGTCGCGCGCCACCTTCCGCTTCTCCCTGATCCATCTCAGCGTGCTGTTTGCGGCGCTGCTGCTGGACCATTACCTCTTGTGAGCCTGTGATGAACAAACGAAATGCTATTAAATTCATAGCTGGTGGCGCAATGATTGCGGGGGCTGCAGGCATTTTTTCTGCCTGTTCGGAGCAAAAGCCTTCGTTCGCGTCTATTGACGTGACCGGCGCCACCTACGCGCAGGACTTTGCGCTGACCGACCACAACGGCCAGCTGCGCCACCTGGCGGACTTCAAGGGCAAGGTGGTGGTCATGTTCTTTGGCTATACGCAATGCCCCGACGTCTGCCCCACCTACATGGCCGAGCTGGCCGAAGTGAAGCAACTACTGGGCAAAGATGGCGACCGTCTGCAGGGCCTATTCGTCACGGTGGACCCGGCGCGTGACACGCCTGAGGTGCTCAAGGGCTATATGGGCAACTTCGACCCAACCTTTTTGGCGCTGACCACCACGCCCGACAAGCTGGCCGAGCTGGCCAAGGACTACAAGGTCTACTACAAGAAGGTAGACGGCAAGACCCCCACCAGCTACACCATGGACCACTCCGCGGGTAGCTATGTGTATGACACGCAGGGCCGTCTGCGCTTATTCACACGCTATGGCAGCGGCGCCAAGGTGCTGGCGGCAGATATTGCCCAGCTCTTCAAGCAAACCTCCTAAGCGCAACGGCTGCTTGTAGGACTAGACCGACCCCAGCAAGCGGCCAACGCTGATATCCGTAGTAACCCGAATTCGGGACCATAGGGCCATCCATCCTTACAGGGAGAGCCCATGAACACCGCATACCGTTATTTCGGCGATATCAAGCAAAACCAGTTGCTCGCCGCCTTGCCCCAAGCTGATGCAGACCGTTGGCGCGGTCAGCTGGAGCCGGTGGAGCTGACGCGCAGCCAGGTGCTTTGTGCCGCTGGCAGCGTGCCGGAGTACGTGTACTTCCCCATCACCGGCATTGCGTCTTTGGTGTACCTCACGCAAGAGGGGGCCTCCGCCGAAGTGGCCGTTGTCGGCAATGACGGCATGGTCGGTGTTTCGCTGTTGCTGGGTGGCGGATCCGCACCCAGTGAAGCGGTTGTGCAGAGCCCGGGTCTGGCCCTCCGACTCAGTGCTTCCTTCCTAAGAAGCGAGATGGACCGTTCTGGCGCCATCGCCAAGGTCATGCTGCGTTACGCCCAAGCCGTGCTGGGGCAGGTGGCCCAAACCGCGGTGTGCAACCGCTACCACTCCATCGAGCAGCAACTGTGCCGGCGTCTGTTGCTGGGCTTGGACCGTTCGTATTCAGATGAAATAGAAATGACCCACGAGCTGGCTGCCAATCTGCTGGGGGTGCGCCGCGAGGGCATCACCATCGCCGCGCACAAGCTGCAAGAGGCCGGGCTGATCCGCTACCACCGCGGCCACATCGTGGTGCTGGACCGCCCGCGCCTGGAAAAACAGACTTGCGAGTGCTACGCGGTCGCCAAGAAAGAATACCGCCGCCTCTTGCCCATGGCCTTGGCGGCATAAAACGGCAGGGGCATACCCACGCTGCCGTGCCATTAGTCGATAGTGATTTTCTGGCTGGTGATGATGCCGCCCAGCAAGGCCGTGTCGGCCTTCACCCGGTTGTTCAGGCCTTCGGCCGATGTGCCCAGTACAGTCCAGCCCTGCTGAAACAGCTTTTGCCGCATCTCGGGTGAGCGGGCAATCTCGCTGAACAGGCTGGCCAGTCGCACGGCCTCGCGCTTGGGCAGGTGATTAGGCGCTGCCACCGCGTTCCAGATCTCCAGATTGAAGTCTTTCACCCCCGCCTCTGACAGGCTGGGAATCTCGGGCGCCAACGGGCTGCGCACACTGGCGGTCACACCAATGGCCTTGAGCTTGCCGGCCTTGATTTGCGCATTGGCCAACGCCGGTGGCAGCAGGCTGAGCTGCAGGTCGCCTGCGATCAGGGCTGTAGCCACCTGCGGGTAGCCAGCGTATGGCACGTGTAGGGGGGCCATTTTCGCTTTGGCCTTCAGCAACTCCATGCCCAGGTGGCCCACGGTGCCTACACCGGGCGTGCCGTAGTTCCACTTGTCGCCCGACTTGCGCGCGGCGGCCAGAAACTCTGCGGCGTTGCTGCCCGGTGCATTCAAGGGCGCCACCAGCACCAGGGGCGAGACACCAATCAGACTGATAGGTTGCAGGTCCTTGAGCGGGTCGTACGGCAGCTTGGGGTTCAGCAGCTTGGCAATCGTCATGTTGCCGTTGATCATCAGCCCGATGGTGTGGTCGTCCGTGGCCTTGGCCACGTAGTCGGCGGCGATGTTGCCAGCGGCCCCCACCTTGTTTTCCACAATCACCGGCTGGCCCAGTGCCTTGGACAGCGGGTCGGCAAAGGCACGTGCCGTCAGGTCGGGCGAGGAGCCGCCGGGAAAACCCACGATGATGCGCAGCGGCCGATTCGGCCATGGAGCGTCGGGTTCAGTGTTATTTTGGGCTATAGCCCCCGTGGATAGTGCGCAGGCAGCTACTAAAAGTGTAGCAATCTTGGCGGCGTTGCGTCGCATGAAAAAAGTCTCCAGTCGGAAAAATGCCCCCTGTGGCCGAAGCCGGCAGGGGGCATTGTCTACCAAGCGCGTGACACGGGGTGCCACGGCGTTGTGTTCAGGCGTATTCAGCCAGGGCAGTTTTCATTTTCTTCATGGCGGCCACCTCGATCTGGCGGATGCGCTCGGCGCTCACGCCGTATTCGGCAGCCAGGTCATGCAGTGTCATGCCACCAGAATTGTCGTCATTCACCTTGAGCCAGCGCTCTTCCACAATGCGGCGGCTGCGCTCGTCCAGGCTGTTCAGCGCGGTGGCAATGCCGTCGGTGGCCAGTACGTCACGCTGGCGTGCCTCAATCATGGCCACGGGCTCATGGTTGGTGTCAGTCAGGTAAGCAATCGGGCCAAACGCGTCTTCACCGTCGTCGGAAGGGCTGGGGTCCAGCAGCACATCACCGCCCGACAGCCGGGTTTCCATCTCGATGACTTCTTCGGGCTTGACGTTGAGCTCACGCGCCATGGCGTTGATTTGCTCAGGATTCATCGTGTCGCGGTGCGTGCCCAGATCGGCGGCCGCATCGTCGCTCTTGAAACGCTGCTTCATGGAGCGCAGGTTGAAGAACAGCTTGCGCTGGGCCTTGGTGGTGGCCACCTTGACCATGCGCCAGTTCTTCAGAATGTATTCGTGGATTTCGGCCTTGATCCAGTGCAGCGCGTAGCTCACCAGGCGCACACCTTGGTCGGGGTCAAAGCGCTTCACCGCCTTCATCAGGCCCACATTGCCTTCCTGGATCAGGTCGCCGTGAGGCAGACCGTAGCCCAGGTATTGGCGGGATACGGAGACCACCAAACGCAAGTGAGAGAGCACTAACTTACCGGCAGCTTCAAGGTCATTGTCATTCTTGAACTTGCGGGCGAACTCCTGCTCTCCTTCCAGCGTGAGCATGGGCAGGCGGTTGGCGGCGGAAATATAAGCGTCCAGGTTCCCCAGCGGCGGTACCAGCGACCACGGATTGGCCGTGGCCAGAGCGGTTTGGGGGGTAGCAAGCAAAGCGGACATTCAGAACCTCCTTGTGTTCATGACTCAAATATTAGCACTCTGTATGAGCGAGTGCTAATTGCTTGGTTCAATGTCCTGGATAGAAAAAGGATGTTTTTTTGTAAAGTTTGGGTGTTGCAGGCGCTTGCGCCGGTTCTAGATTCCGGCCCACACCTGTCGCACCAGCAAAAGGGCAATGGCCCACATGGTCAACCCAATCAGCCCATCCAGTATTTGCCAGGCTTTGGGTCGTGCAAACCAGGGCGCTAGCCAACGCGCCCCAAACCCAAGTAGACCGAACCAGAACAGGCTGGCAACGCTGGAGCCCGCGATAAACCAAGGCCGCAACGCTGCGGACTGCTGCGCGCCAATGCTGCCGACCAGCAATACGGTGTCCAGGTACACATGGGGATTGAGCAGCGTGAACGCCGCGGCCTGTGCCATGGCGCTAGCCAGGCTCAGTACCGCCCCTGTTTCCGTTGCGCGCAACTGGTTGGCTTGCCGCGCACGTCGCAGGGCTTGCCATCCATAGGTGGCCAAAAAAAGGGCTCCTGCCAGTGCCAATGCACGAGCAACGTCCGGGCGCTCGCCCAGTGCCTGCGCCATGCCCATCACCCCGACGGTGATGAGCAGGGCATCCGCCAAGGCACAAAACAGCACGACCGCTCCCACATGTTCACGGCGCAGACCTTGCCTGAGCACAAAGGCGTTTTGGGCGCCTATGGCCACGATGAGTCCCAGGCTCAGGCCCAGGCCTTGAATAAATACAGGCAGCACGTTTGTAAAGGTGTGGGGCAGATTTGTCATGCTGCAAGCTTGCCGTCACCCTGCAATGAAGGCAAACTATCTTTTCTTTATTTAATTAAGAATTTCTAACTTATGCTCGACTATGCCTCGTTGGCGGCGCTGGCCGCCGTGGTGCGCGAAGGCAGCTTTGAACGTGCTGCCCATGCCCTGCACGTCACGCCGTCAGCGGTTTCGCAGCGCATCCGCTTGCTGGAAGAGCGCGTGGGTTGCGCGCTGGTGGTGCGTGAGCAACCTTGTCGCGCCACAGAAACGGGGCGTCGGCTGTGCCAGCATGTGGACCGCGTACGTTTGCTGGAGCACGAGTTGCAAGGTGAACTGCCCGCACTGGAGCAAGAGGGCGGAGCGCGTGTGCCTTTGCCCATTGCCGTGAACGCCGACAGCCTCGCGACCTGGTTTGCCCCCGTGTTGACCGCCTTTGCGGCCGAAGCGCCTGTGCTCATGGAGGTCGCAGTCGATGACCAGGACCACACCGCTGAATGGATGCGTACGGGCGCGGTACTGGCCGCCGTCACGGGCACTGCACGCCCGTCTTCGGGGTGCAATGTGCGGTCGTTGGGCTCTATGCGGTATCTGGCCGCTGCAAGCCCGGCTTTCGTCGAGAGGTACTTTGCCACGGGAGTGGGTGCACAAAGTTTGTCGGTGGCCCCCAGTCTCTTGTTCAACGCCAAGGATGAGTTGCAGTCGCGTTGGGTGCAACGCCTGTGTCACCAACACGTAGAGTTGCCGCGGCACACCTTGCCGTCATCCCATGCCTTCGTCGCAGCGTCCGTTGCCGGTATGGGGTGGGGCCTGCATCCCGAGGCCTTGATCCAGGAGCACCTCAAGGACGGGACGCTGGTCGAACTGGTGCCCAACCACGCCATGGATGTTCCTTTGTATTGGCAGCAGGCCCGCGCGACGTCGTCGTTGCTCGACGGATTGACGCGCAAAGTTCTGGCAGCCGCGAATATGGCGCTATTGCAGCAGGGGTGAGAGGCAAGAAAAAAGGGCGAACCCAATGGATTCGCCCTTCATCCGCGGCCTTAGGCCGCGGCAGCTAGCGCCCTGGGCGCTTCTGCATAGTGGTCAAACTGCATCGAATAGCTGGCGCGCCCCGAGGTCAGGGCACGCAAGCTGCCGATGTAGCCAAACAGGTTCTGCAGCGGCACCATCGCATGGATCACCGCCGCATTGCCCAGCTGGTCTTGCTGGCGCACCAGGGCGCGTCTGCGGTTCAGGTCACCAATGCAGTCGCCCACGTAGTCCAGTGGCGTGGTGACCTGCACCGCCATCACCGGCTCCAGCATGACGGACTCCGCATCCCTTTGCGCTTGTGCAAAGGCCGCACTGCCCGCCAGCTCAAAAGCCAGTGTGGACGAGTCGCGGTCATGGAAACTGCCGTCTTCCAGAACCACCAGCACATCCATCACCGGGTAACCCGCCAGCACGCCTGCGCGCGCCGCACGTCGAACGCCGTCTTCCACGCTGGGAATGAACTCCCGGGGGATCGCTCCACCGGTCACTTCGTTCGCAAAGCGCAGACCGTCACCCCGTGGCAACGGTTCGATGCGCAGCGCCACTTCGGCAAACTGCCCAGGCCCACCGGACTGCTTCTTGTGCACATAGCGCACGCGGGCTTCCCGGGTCACCGTTTCACGCAGGGCAACTTGCGGTTGCCCTGTATGCACCGATACGCCAAAACGGCTGCGCAGCTTCTCCAGCGTGACTTCCAGCTGCAGCTCGCCCACGCCCGAAAGCAGGGTTTGCCCAGACTCGCTGTCCTGGCTCAGACGCAGGCTGGGGTCTTCGTCCACCAAGGTGTGCAGTCCCTTGGAAAAGCTGGCCTGGTCCTCGCGGGCCAGGGGCTCCACTGCCATCGTGATGACGGGCTCGGGTGCGTGAATCTCTTCCAGCACCAGCGGCTGTTCCGGATCACACAGGGTGTGGCCCGTTTTGCTGCCTTTGAGCCCGGCCACGGCCACAATGTCGCCGGCCATGGCGTGCGTCAGCTCCTCACGCTGGTTGGCGTGCATTTGCACCACGCGCGACAGGCGCTCCTTCTGGCCAGTGCTGCTGTTGAGCAGCATGCTGCCGGCCTGCGCCTGCCCGCGGTACACACGCAGGTAACTCAGCGCCCCATGCTCGTCATGGACCACCTTGAACACCAGCGCAGCAAAGCCGTCACCGTCACCCATCGCCTGCGCGCGGTCTTCTGGCGCAGGCAGGTAGTCCACCACGGCGTCCAGCAAAGTCTCAATGCCCTTGTTCTTCAACGCAGAGCCTGCAAAGACCGGCACAAATGCCTGCTTCAGGGTACCCAGGCGGATACACGCGCGCAGCTGTGCCTCCGACACGTCCTGACCGTTCAAATAGGCGGCCAATACCGTGTCGTCTTGCTCCACCGCGGTGTCTACCAAAGCGTCGTGCGCCGCCTGCGCGGCCAACACCATGTGCTCGGGGATGGCCCCGCGCGTCAGCTCGGGCTGGCCGTGTCCATTGCGCGGCCAACGCAGCGCTTGCATGCTGACCAGGTCAATCACACCCTCAAACTCGGCCTCCTGGCCCAAGGGCAGTTGCATGACCAAGGGCTTGGCGCCCAGCCGCTCCGCCATCATCGCCACGACCCGCGCAAAGTCCGCACCGGTGCGGTCCAGCTTATTGATCAAGGCGATGCGCGGCACACCGTATTGGTCTGCCAGGCGCCAGTTGGTTTCCGTTTGCGGCTCCACGCCAGCAACGCCGTCAAACACGACAACCGCACCGTCGAGCACCCGCAAAGAGCGGTTCACTTCGATGTTGAAGTCGATGTGTCCCGGTGTGTCGATCAGGTTGATCTGGTGCGCGCGCCACGCCACCGTAGTTGCCGCACTGTTGATGGTGATGCCGCGTGCACGTTCCTGCGGGTCGTAGTCCATCGTGGTGTTGCCCAGATGGACTTCACCGGTGCGGTGGATGGCACCCGTGACGTAGAGGATCCGTTCGCTGACGGTGGTTTTGCCGGCATCCACGTGCGCAATGATGCCGATGTTGCGAAGTTGTCGCTTGTTCATAGTCGTATTCCTAAAAGACAAAAACCCTGGTCGTTGTGTGTGCGAACCAGGGTTTTCTGGGGCGATTGCCTGGCAATCTGCCCATTGAGAAAACCCCAAACTAGGGGCTCAAGTCTTGCGCTGAGGCGGGGGCACCAATGGACGAGCGCAAGCCCACCATCCACTGGTGTGAATGAATTGTGGCGATCAGCTTGTCAAAGGTACGCATAGGAAATACTCGCAAAAAACAAAAAACCCCGCACAGAAAACTGCCGGGGTTTGAGGTTCAAAGACCGGCAAGACAAATAGCCTTGCCGACAGAGCGGTAAGGCTAGGTGAGGATCAAATCTTTGATAGAGAACATGGATGAATTATACGAAGGATCGGGATTTTTTGCTTGCGGGGCCTAGCGACGCTGAATGCTTTTGTAGACTCTACCTATGGACAATGCAGACGCAAGCAAGGAAAACTGGCCACAGGTTGGCACAGGGCTATGGACCCGCTGGTGGGGCTATCTCGTGCGCTGGCTGGTGTTTGGCATTGTCGTAGGCTTGTTTCAGCCGGTGCAAGAAGACCCCTCCCAGTACTGGGAGCTCAAGGCCATTCAGGTGGTACTCGGCATCTTGTTTGGCGTGGTTGCGGCCGTGGTTTTTACAGTCTGCGAAAACAAGTTCAACACCCCGCGTGTGAAGTGGAAGACTTGGCTGTTGGTCTTGCTGACCTGGCTGGTTGTCAAAGCCGGCTTTGTGACAGCAATAGCCTTGAGCTGAACAGGGTCAAGGCCGGCGAAAACTCACCTGCTGCCTGGACCAGTATTTGGACTGCAACTGGTCCAGCCGCACCTCTCCCCCTGTGGACGGGGCGTGCACGAAGCGACCTTCGCCCACGTAGATGCCTGCATGGGTGGCACGGCCACCCTCCATAAAGATGGCCAGATCGCCGGTGCGGATGGAGTCCGCCTGCACCGCCTGCCCCCAGCTCACAAGGGCAGCGACGGAGCGTGGGGCGAGTACACCACCCCTGTGTTTGTAGACGTACGCAATGAGGCCGCTGCAGTCGAATCCTCCCGCGGGCGTGTTGCCCCCGTAGCGGTACGGCGTGCCCACCAGTCCAATGGCCATGAGCGTGACCTCATTGGCCTGCTCTCCCGTGAGTCGCGAAGCAATGGTCACGGGAGGCTTCGTCTCAACCGTTTGCTGAGGTGCCGTGGAGCATCCTGTCAGCGCACACAAAGCCAGGGAGACCGAGAGCACTCCCGGTGCCCACGGGCGTGATGGTGCAGGTGGCGTTTGTAGGGCTTTGAAAAACATGAGGGGCAGATAGTGCAGCCGGCGCTGTTAGGCCTGCAGCCTCTTCTGCACTTCGCGCTTGCCCATCTTCATGACTGCGGCAATCTTCTGCAACTGTGCGGCGCGCGGCTTGGCTGCACCAGCTTCCCATTTGTGTACCGACAGGTAGGATACGTCCAGCACAGCCGCCATCTGGGCTTGGGTGATTCCCCACTTGGCGCGCAGGGCAGCCAAGCGGCTGGCACTGAAGCGGATGCCAGGCGCTGCAGCTGACGCGTCCGCTGCCGAGGTCGTACTGTCGTTGGATCGGGATGCTTTGACCGTGGCCTTGAGTGCCGAGGCCAAGGACTTGACCTGGCGTTTCAATGCGGCGATTTCCGAACGATGGGTTGTCGTCGCTTTGCGCAAGGCCAGCAGCTCATCCTTGAGCTCTTTGCGGGCCACACGGGCGATTTCAGACTTGAGGGAATTGATCAATGAGCTCATACAGAAGATGGTAGTCCTGAAACATTATTAAACGCCATCAAAAGAAAAGGCGGCAGTGGTGATGTACCACTGCCGCCCCTCTGTTTGAAACTGACCGGTTTATTTCTTTTTATTCACCGCGGCCTTGAAGGCTGCACCGGCGCTGAATTTTGGCACAGTGGCGGCGGCAATCTTCAGTGCTTCGCCGGTGCGTGGGTTTTTGCCCTTGCGTGCGGCGCGCTTGGTGGCCTTGAAGGTGCCAAAGCCAATCAGCTGCACGTCTTCTTTCTTGGCCACGGTCTTGGTGATGATTTGCACCAGCGCATCAATGGCGCGGCCTGCGGCGGCCTTGGACATGTCGGTCTCTTTGACCAGGGCTTCAATCAATCCAGCTTTGTTCAATCTAATACTCCAGAAAATAAAGGGGTGGGATAAATTCTGACACAAAGTGCAGGGTAGGCAGTTTTGCTACTCAGCTTTCCCGTTTGGCATAGCGTTGCGCCAGTACGGCACACACCATGAGTTGGATCTGGTGGAACAGCATGAGCGGCAGCAACATCACGCCCACGACGGGTGCGGCAAACAGCACCTTGGCCATGGGCACGCCGCTGGCCAAGCTTTTCTTGGAGCCGCAGAAGACGATGGTGATTTCATCCTCCTTGTTAAAGCCCAGTGCGCGGCTGGCCCAGGTGGTGACTGCCAGCGACAGGGCCAGCAAGATGCAGCACGCCACCACCAGACCTGCCAACACCGGCAGCGGTATCTGCTTCCACAGCCCCTCAATGACAGCGGCGCTGAACGCCGTGTAGACCACCAGCAGGATGGAGCCTTGGTCCACAAACTTCAGCCCTGCGGCGTGTCGCTTCACAAAACCACCTACCCAGGGTTGTAGCAGTTGCCCTGCCACAAAAGGTAGCATCAGTTGCAGCATGATTTTGAGGACCGCATCCAGCTCACTGGCACCCGACACGCCACCGGGTACCACCAGCCAGCCCACCAGCAATGGTGTGAAAAACACACCAATCAGGCTGGACGCGGATGCGCTGCACACCGCGGCCGACACATTGCCCCGCGCCATCGCCGTGAACGCGATGGCGGACTGCACCGTAGCTGGAAGAGCGCACAGAAACAGCATGCCTGTTGCCAGGTCGGGCGTGAGTGCCAGGTTGAATACCGGCTGCAACAGAAGCCCCAGGATGGGGAACATCGCAAATGTGCACAGCAGAACCAGCAAGTGCAACCGCCAGTGGCTCAGCCCCGCCACCACGGCAGCCCGCGAGAGTTTGGCACCGTGCAGAAAGAACAGTAATGCAATGGCTGCAGTGGTCAAAATCTCAAAGCCGTGAGCCACCGCGCCTTGCGCTGGCAACACGCTGGCAAGGGTGACTACGGCTAGCAGGGCCAGTGTGAAGTTGTCGGGAAGAAAGCGGGAGCGTGTCATGGTGGGGGCCCTGCATGGTACCCGTGCGCGGGCTTTACACAAGCTTCACCACCACGCGGCTTGAATTTTCGGGGGCGGACCGCCAATTGGCCGGGTAGAGCCCGCCAACTTTGTAAGGATCGCTTATGCAATACATACCCCTGGTTCAACGCGCACTGCGAGGAATGGTCATCGCGTTGTGCCTGGGCGCCGGCCTGGCCATGGCTCAGGCCGAGCCCACACTCAACGAGATCTATGCCACGGCCCAGGCCGGCAAGATCGACCAAGCCCAGGTGATGGTGCAGCAGGTGCTGGTGTCGCACCCTGGCAGCGCCAAAGCCTACTTTGTGCAGAGCGAGCTGTTTGCGCGCCAGGGCAACCGTGCCCGTGCCCAGCAGTCGCTTGCCAAGGCGGATCAGCTGGCCCCGGGCCTGCCCTTTGCCAAGCCCGAGGCCGTGCAGTCCCTGCGCGCACAACTTGCTTCGTCCTCTGCGTTGGCGGTAAATCCGGGGCAGAAATATGCCGTTATCCCTGCGGCCCAGCCAACGGCGTTTGCCAGCTGGGTGCTACCGGCGCTGCTGGCTAGCCTGGTGCTGGTGGCGGGGTACTTCGTTTTTCGCCGTCGCTCCCCGGTGGCGGCCCCCCAGCCTGCAGGCTATAGCTCGGGCTTGGATGGTCCCCAGCAGTTTGGCGGTGGCGCAGCTATGTCGCCCACCTACGGCCCTACGCCCTACGGACAGCCCGGTGGCAGCGGCTTGGGCGGAAAAATTCTGGGTGGCATGGCCACTGGTCTGGCCGTGGGCGCGGGCGTCATGGCGGCTGAGGCCATAGGCCGCAACCTGATGGGCGAACGCCATTCCACGCTATCGCCAGATAACCTGTCTGGCGACAGCTACCAGCCCATGGCTGGCAATGCCGATATGGGGGGCCAAGACTTTGGCGTAACCGATGGCAACGCCTGGGACGATGCTGGCTCTATGGACAGCGGCTCGAACGACTGGGACAACTAAGCACCCGCGGTCGGTTAGATTTGCAGCTTCTGCCTTCTTTGAGCCACGCATGCCCAAACCCACTGCCAACGCCTACCGCCCCAGCCTCTCCGTTCCCATTGTCAAGGTCTCCAGCCAAGTACTGACCGCACTGCTGTGTGTGGCGGTGCTGGTGTATGGGCTGTTGCCGGGCCTGCTGGCGGTATGCGTGGGCTTTCTGGCCACGGCGGGGCTGGCCCGGTGGCGCGGCGTAGGGCGCTTACGCCTCTCGCCCATCTGGGCGGCCGCGCTGGTCATCCTCATGCCCATCGTGGCCATCGGTTTTTTCATGGCCAACGCCAAAGGCATGGTGTTCGGTGCTGTCACCCAGTACCAGGCACTGCTGCGCCACCTGGCTGGCACCGTGCTCGAAATTCGGCAAAAGCTTCCGCCCGACCTGGCCAGCCACCTACCCGATGAACTGGTGGCCGCGCAAACCTGGCTGGCCAGCTACCTGCAGTCCCAGGCTCACGCACTCACCGGCATTGGCTCAGCCGGCTTGCATGGTGGCCTGCTGGTGTACGTGGGGCTGGTGATTGGTGCGCTCATTGTGGGCACGCCGTCTGCGGTGAGCTATGCGCCCCTGCGTTTGCAGATGCGCGAACGGGCCACACATTTCATGGAATCGTTCCGCCAAATCGTGATCGCGCAGTTCTGGATTGCTGCCTTCAACGCCGTGTGCACTGGCGTGTTCCTGATGGTGGCGCTGCCCCAGTTTGGCGTGAACATGCCTTATGCCAGCTCGCTGGTTGCGCTCACCTTTTTTGCCGGACTGATCCCCATCGTGGGCAACCTGCTGTGCAACAGCGTGCTGACGCTGGCCGGCGTATCCATCTCGCCCACCGTGGGGCTGGCCTGCCTGTTGTTTTTGGTGGCCATCCACAAGTTTGAATATTTCATCAACGCCAAGGTAGTGGGCAAGCGCACCGGCACCTCGGCCTGGGAACTGCTCACGGTGATGTTTGTGGGCGAGGCCATTTTTGGCGTGGCCGGATTGGTCTCTGCGCCGCTGTATTACGCCTATGCCAAGCGCGAATTGCAGGCGGACGCCCTGATTTAACTTGGGTAAAGAGTGTTTGGCGGTTTTTGTCCGAAAGTTGGCGACGAGAGACCTTTTGCGCCAGCGTTAAGAGGGCTACAGTGAGGGCGTTGCAACTCACTGGTGTCTTCAAATGTCCTCATCCACCAAGCCAAAATCTGCCCTCATCATCATCGATGTGCAAGAGTCCTTCGCCCAGATGCCCTTCTGGTCACAGGGCATTCATGCCCCGTTTCAGCAGGCCCTGCTGAAGCTGGACGCGGGTGCCCGCGCTGCCGATGTACCCGTGGTGCACATCTACCACGTGGGGCGCGCCGGTCCTTTCCTGCCTGAATCGGGTTTTGTCAAACCCTTGCCTTGGCTGCCAGGCAACCCCTCTGTGCGCTTTGACAAGCACACGCACAACGCGTTCACCGACACCGGTCTGGACCTGTGGCTGCGCCGTCAGGGCGTGACCAAGCTCATCATCAGCGGCATCCGCACCGAGCAGTGCTGCGAGACCACCACCCGCGTGGGCTCGGACCTGGGCTACGACGTGGACTTTGTGTCCGAAGCCACGCTGACTTTCCCCATGACGCATGCAGGCAGTGGTCGCACCTTCAGCGCCGAAGAAATCACCACCCGCACCGAGCTGGTCCTGGCGGACCGCTTTGCGCGCATCGTGGACGTGGATACTTGCCTGGCCGATCTGACCGCATAAAAGGAATTTCTATGCTGCAACTGCGTCCCAACTGTGAATGCTGCAATGTGGACCTGCCACCCGCAGCCACCAATGCCCGCATCTGCTCGTTTGAATGCACCTTTTGTGCAGACTGTGTAGACACCCGCCTGCTGGGCGTGTGCCCCAATTGCGGGGGTGGTTTTGTGCCCCGCCCGATTCGCCCTGCGGGGAAGCTGGCGAACAACCCTCCGTCCACTACGCGTGTATTCAAGCCCCAGGGATGCGTCACACCACCCCAGCCCACCCCGGTGATCGCATGAACGCCAGCTTGCCCATGCGGCCCAAAGACTTGGGGTTGGCCTTGCTGGTCATCCTGGTCTGGGGCGTGAACTTCGCGGTGATCAAGGTCGGCGTGGTGGGCATTCCACCGCTGCTGCTGGGGGCGCTGCGCTTTCTGCTGGCGGCGTTTCCCGCGCTGCTGTTCCTCAAGCCGCCCAAGGTGCCGCTGCGCCTATACCTGGCCTACGGCCTCACTATTTCAGTGGGGCAGTTTGCGTTTCTGTTCAGCGCCATTCACGTGGGCATGCCCTCGGGTCTGGCCTCGCTGGTGCTGCAGTCGCAGTCCTTCTTCACGCTGTTGCTGGCGGCCTGGTGGTTGAAGGAGCGTTGGCAGGCCAACCAGATGGCCGGGCTGTTGCTGGCCGCACTGGGGTTGTTGCTGATTGGCAGTGCGAGTGGTGCGGCGAATGGCGTGTCCATGCCCCTACTGGGCTTCTTGCTCACTATTGCCGCGGCAGTCATGTGGGCCTGCGGCAATATCGTTACCCGCGCGGTAGGGCGCTACGGCCCGATGAACCAACTGGCCTTTGTGGTGTGGGCCAGCCTGGTGCCGCCGTTGCCGTTTCTGGCGCTCTCTGCCTGGCTGGAAGGACCTGACGCGATGTTGCAGGCCCTGCAGCACATCGACCTAGCCGCCGTGGGGGCCATCGCCTACCTGGCCTGGGCCGCCACGCTCTTGGGCTATGGGCTGTGGACGCATCTGATGTCCCGCTACCCCACCAACCGCGTAGCCCCGTTCACGCTGCTGGTGCCCATCGTGGGGTTGACCACGGGTTGGGTGGTGTTTGGCGAGGCGCTGCGCCCCATCCATTTTGCCGGCGGTGCCTTGCTGATGGCGGGGCTGCTGGTCAATGTGTTTGGTGCGCCGCTGTTCGCCCGCATCAAGGAAATAGCATGGAAGACCTGAAGCTTTCCATCTACCTGGTGCTTACGCCCAATGTGCTGATGCTGGACTACGCAGGTCCGGCCGAGGCGCTGCGCATGGCAGTTGACATGGGCGCACCTATTGCGCTGCACACCTGTGGGCCGAAGGCACACATCACCACCTCACTCAGCACCTGCCTGTCGGGTCTGGAGCCCTTGCCCACGCAGCTGCCGCCGCGCAGTCTGGTGCTCATCGTGGGCAACAGCAATGAAGTAGTGGACTACGCCACCGAGGCCGCACACACTGTGGTGCAGTGGCTCAAGACTGCACCGCTGGCCGACACGCGCTTGGCCAGCATTTGCTCCGGCGCGCTGCTGTTGGCGCAGGCGGGCTGCCTAGATGGGCGGCACTGCACCACCCACCACACCCTGATTGCCGATCTGCAGGCCTGTGCGCCCAGCGCCCAGGTGGTGACCGACCGCATCTTTGTGGACGATGGCCAAGTGCTCACCAGCGCCGGCATCACCACCGGCATTGACTTGGCGCTCTACATCGTGGAGCAGGCGGCTGGCCCCGAGCTGGCGGCCCGCGTGGCGCGCCGCCTGGTGATGTACCAACGCCGTGGTGCGCACGACCCGCAGATGTCGCCCTGGCTGGCGCACCGCAACCACATGCACCCGGCCGTGCACCGCGCGCAAGACGCCGTGGCCCGCGAGCCCGAACGTGGATGGACCTTGGAAGAACTGGCTGAGGTGGCCTGTGTGAGCGCCCGGCACCTGAGTCGCCTGTTTGCGCTGCACACCGGTATCAGCGTTGTGGCCTATCAGCAGCAGCTGCGCATTGCCCGGGCACAAGAGATGCTGGCGCACAACCCCACGCTGTCGCAAGAGCGCTTGGCCCAGGCTTGTGGGTTTGGCTCGGCGCGGGATTTTCGGCGGGTGTGGCAGCGCTGCGTATCAGGGGCTGGGGCTACGAGCCCAGGTTTTGCGCGATGAGCTTCTGGATCTCGCCGCGCCCGTAGCCTTTTTTGATGATCTGGTTGAAGTCATTCAGCCAGGTTTTCATCTGCATGCTTTTGGGGAAAGCCAAGAAGTTGGGGTCGCTGCGCAGGGGCACGGGCAGCACCACCAGCGCGTCGCGCAGGGCTTCCAGTCCTTTGTTGCTGCGCAGTATTTCTTCAAACCCTGCCTTGCCCGCGTTGAACAGCGCGCAGTCGATACGGTCCAGTACCAGTTTGTTCAGACGTTCTCCCGCCCCGCCGTCGCCGTCCACCACAAACACGCCAGCTTCACGGGCTTTCTCAAATGCCTCGCCATAGCTGCCGCCACGCCCTAGGCCCACGCGCTTGCCCTGCAGGTCGGCCATCTCCTTGAAACTGAATTCCCGGCCCTTGTGCACCACGATCACCACGTCGTCCACATACACAGGGTCAGAGTAGTCAAACAGCGCAGCGCGCTCCTGCGTCCACGATAGACCCACGATACCGCCAAGGCCGCCGGCGGCATAGCGGTACGAGCGGGCCCAGGGGTAAAGCTCAATCTTGAAGCTGTTGTCGCGCAGTTCCTGGTCGGCATATTTCAGAATGTCGATCAGGATGCCGCGGGGCCGTCCGTCCTGCAAAAACATTTTGGGGGCAGAGTTATCCCCGCCAAAGACGGTGATGTCTGCAGACCAGGCCGCAACGGCGCATGTCAGTCCCAGCAAGGCGGATATGAATCGTTTCATTCCATTCATTTCGTGGTGGTGGGTTCGGCGGATTTCCAACTTTGCGGAGTATGCTGCTTTTTTGGCCCAATTTGCGACCCTTCATGAACCCCGAAGCCCTCAAACTCTGGCGCGCCCCGCAATGGGCGTTCTCCATCCTGCTGGCCCTCTTGGGCATGCTGGGTCCTTTCTCTATCGACACCTACATCCCGGCGTTTTCCGGCATCAGCCAGTCGCTGGGCGCCACGCCGGTGCAGATGCAGCAAACGCTGTCGGCCTACCTGTTTGGCTTCGCCTTCATGGCGCTGTTCCACGGGTCGTTTTCTGACAGCTTTGGACGTCGGCCCGTGGTGCTGTGGGGGCTGGCCGCGTTCACCATCGCGTCCATCGGTTGCGCGATGGCGCAAAGCATTGGGCAGCTCATCTTCTTCCGTGCCATGCAGGGCCTGTCCACCGGCGCGGGCATTGTGGTGTCGCGCGCGGTCATCCGCGATGTGTACCCGCCCTCGCAGGCGCAGAAGGTCATGAGCCAGGTCACCATCTTTTTTGGCGTGGCGCCTGCTATCGCGCCCATGGTGGGCGGCTGGCTGCTGGTGCATGCCAGCTGGCACGGCATCTTCTGGTTCTTGACCGGTGTAGGCGTGTTCCTGTGGGTGGCCAACTTCTTCCTGCTGCCCGAGACCCTGCACGCCACGCAGCGCCAGCACTTCCACATCAAGAACCTGATGGCGGGGTACTGGAAGCTGGGGTCGGACCCGCGCTTTGTGCTGCTAGCGCTGGCCAGCGGCATTCCGTTCAACGGCATGTTTTTGTACGTGCTCAGCGCGCCCGTGTTTCTGGGTGATCACTTGGGCCTGCAGCCGCAGCAATTCTTCTGGTTCTTCATCCTCACCATCAGCGGCATCATGGGCGGCGCTTTTGTCAGCGGCCGCGTGGCCGGCAAGGTCAGCCCGAAGCGGCAGATCCGCAATGGCTTCCTCATCATGTTGTTGATCGGCGTCATCAACCTGGTGGCCAACCTGCTGTTCAAGGCGCATGTGAGCTGGGCCTTGTTCCCCATCGGCATCTTCGCGTTTGGCTGGGCCATGATGGTGCCCGTGGTCACCCTGCTGGTGCTGGACCTGCACCCCGAGCGGCGCGGCATGGCGTCCAGCCTGCAGATGTTTGTGGGGTCCACCGCCAACGGCATCGTGGCCGGCGTCATATCGCCCTTGGTGATGCACTCCACCGTGGCGCTGGCTGCGTCATCGGTGTTGATGATGTGCCTGGGTCTGGGGGCTTGGGTGTTTATCCGACGGAAGTGGCCGGAGATCGGCCAGCATGTTGTGACTGTGTGAGAGGTGCGTTAGGCTGCTTGAGGCTCCAAGCTGAGGTTTCTAACCTATCGCGCTTGACCAGTAGCGGACATGCAGGGCTATCAAGGGCGATGGCCGGCGCGAAACGCCACTGGCGTGGTCAATGCGTTGCGTCTGAAGAACTTGACGAAATTGGTGGATTCGGAGAATCCCAACGCATGCCCGATCTCTGCGACGCTTGCCTTGCTGTGAACCAGTAGCCGCTTCGCCTCCAATGCAATACGTTGATCGATAGCCTCTTTGGCAGTGCGCCCGGTGGTCGCCACACAAGCACGCGACAAGGTGCTTTCTGAAAATCCGATCCGTTTGGCCAAATCCAGCACGCTGGGGCGCGTCTTGAAGCGCGCCTCCAATTCCTGGCAAAACAGGTGATAAATCTTTCCTTCCTGGGCCACTTCGGGCGTTCCTGCATCGCCGCGCAACACGCGGGCAAGCCGCAAAAGCAGGATCAAAACTTCGTGCCGAATGATGGCCGCATCGATCGGGCTTCCCTCGAAGCGGTCTATGTCAGCCCTCAGCCTGCGGCTGTCTGCTGTAGCTTCAATGAAGTGCCCTTGATCCGGAGTTGAGGCACTGGGCCATTGGTCCAGAGCGAGCAATTCCTTGTCGATGACCGGCGTGCTCGTCGCAGAAACCAGGGCCTCCGCTGAGATCAGGGTGAGTTGTCCTTGCAGTTCATCGACCAAATGCCATTGCTGCACTTGGCCTGCCCGCACCAGAAGCATCGAGCCAGGCTGCAATGGGTGTTCAACGAAGTCGACCATGTGCCGCGAACGGCCCTCCTGAACAAAGAGAAGGTGATGGAAATCGACACGCTGAGGGGCCGCAAGCATGCTGGCGCTTGCGCGTTGTCTGAGTTCTTGCAGCGTCATCGCCTCTACACCCACATGGGCCAGTCGGGGGTTGTTGAAATGAATCTCGGGGATGCTGGATGCGGTCGCTTTCATGCTGCAGGCGTTTATGGCGGAAATCGTAAAAATCCCAGTTTTGACCACTGTTTGAGGCAATTCAATCTTTCCGATTATGAAGGCCAAGAACAAAATTCTCTCTGTAAAGCGCCAAGACATCAAACCGCAGTCAGCGCCCTCAACAATTATTTGCTGAAATTTCACCATGACTATCGTTCGATCATTGCGTTTGTCCATGGCCGCATTGGCCATCACCGGTCTCGCAGCCTGCACAGGCAACCCATCCCTTCACACATCCAAAGAGAAAGAACCTATGTCCGTACAAAAACAGCAAGTTGTCGCCCTGCTTAAGGCCATCGAAACCGGCGATGCCGCGCCCGTGGCAGTGATCAACCCCAACAAGTACATCCAGCACAACCTGTCCGCCGCGGACGGCCTTGCCGGCTTCGGGGCGCTGCTGCAAGCCTTGCCCAAGGGTTCTGCCAAAGCAAATACCGTGCGCGTGTTTCAGGATGGTGACTTGGTTTTCGCCCATACCGAATACAACTTCTTCGGCCCCAAGATCGGCTTCGACATCTTCCGTTTCGAGGACGGCAAGATCGTTGAGCATTGGGACAATTTGCAGGAAACACCTGCCAAGGCCAACCCAAGTGGCCACACCATGGTTGACGGACCGGTACAGTCCACCGATCTGGAGAAGACCAGTGCGAACAAGGCACTCGTGAAGTCCTTCGTTGAAGACATTCTCGTCAACGGCCGCATGGACAAGCTTGCTGGCTATTACGATGGCGACCACTACGTACAGCACAACCCACAAATCGGGGACGGCCTGTCCGGTCTCGGCCAAGCGCTGCAGGCAATGGCCAAGGCGGGCGTCACCATGAAGTACGACCGCATCCACCGCGTGCTCGGCGAGGGCAACTTTGTGCTGGTGGCCAGTGAGGGGAGCTTTGCCGGAAAACCGAGCAGCTTCTACGACCTGTTCCGCGTGCAGGATGGCAAGATTGCGGAGCATTGGGACACGATCGAAACCATTCCAGCGCGTTCGGAATGGAAGAACGCGAACGGCAAGTTCTGAACTCGCAGAAGGACGATTTCATGAATATCTCGAAGCCTGGTGATGCCGATGTCGCAGCACCTTCAGGCCAGGTCATTGAAGTCGTGACCTTCAAGCTCAGGGGCGGCGTCACGGCAGCAGAGTTCAGGCTAGTTGACCATGAGGTCGAGGCACAGCATGTATCTAGACAGCCTGGATTCGTCTCACGTGAGAGCGCAGCGGGCGAGAGTGGCGAATGGCTGGTGATCGTGCACTGGCTATCTGCCGCGGATGCCGATGCCTCCATGGCGAGCTTTGAGAAAGCACCAGCGGCGGCACAGTTCATGTCCAGCATCGACACCTCGACCATGTTAATGAGGCGGTATGACAAAGCCAACAGCGCGGCGTAGGTGATGTCGCGGGCCATCGGATCCGTTACTTGCACCGTATCTATATGTAATAGGAATATATTAAATTTGCCGTTTATGCGTGAATACGGGCCTTGTATTGACATCTCGTTTTTTCACGGCATTTTGGGGGCGGCATGCGCGTTGGCATATTTCTATTGGGCTTGATCCTGGCGGGTTGCGGAGGCGGTGGTGGTTCGTCGGGAGGTGGCACCACCACCATGGACTTCAGCGTGAGCACCACACCAACCAACTCTGCGCTGAGTACCCCTTTCTTGGGGCACACCAAGGTGATGATTGGATTCTCCGGAAGTGCTGGAAACGCAGCCCCCTTCGACATGCAATACCAGTACTTCAATTCAGGTGTCTGGGGTGCTGCTTATAACCATGCCAATTGTTTGAACGGCACGTCCCCTTTCAGTGATTGCAAAGGATGGGTTGCCTGGCAGGAGACCAGCACAACGCGAGGTTTGTATGCCGGGCGCTTTGTTGGTAGTGCCAAGGCGCGCATCTGGAACGGCGTAACCCGCCCGCAGATTCCGTTCTTCACCTACTACATGGTGCTGCCGGCGTCGGGACTTACCGAGGGCATCGCAGAAACGGCCGCGCTGGACGACCAGACGTTTTTGACCAACTACTTTGATGACTGGCGATTCTTGTTGCAGAAGATCGGGAACGATCAAGCCATGTTGCACATTGAACCCGACCTGTTTGGTTACCTGAAGGCCAAAGCCGCGCAAACAACAAGCCTGCCCAGTGCGGTGCCTGCCAAGGTGGCGCTCAGCAATCCCACGGACTGCGGTGCCGGATACACCAATGACGCCGCCGGTTATGTCAAATGCATGATCCACATGGTGCGCGTCTATGCGCCCAATGCCACAGTGGGCTTGCATGTATCTCCCTGGAACTACACCAGTGCGGGCGACGCTATTTCCTGGGCGAACTTCATGAATGCCATAGGGGCGGGGCAGGGCGACTTTCTGGTGGCAGACCCCAGTGACCGTGACGCGGACTGGTACCGCTTGGTGCAGGGCCAGTCTGGTCACGACTGGGATGTGGCCAAGATGACCACCTTTCTACAGTGGGTGAAGGACGTTTCGCTGGCAGTAGGCAAGCCCTTTTTCCTCTGGCAACTGCCCTTGGGCAACTCTTACCAGAACAACACGTACCAGCACTACAAAGACCAACGCGTGGAATTGCTTTTCACCCACATAGCCGAAGTGCGTGACGCCAATATTCTGGGCTTGCTGTTCGGGAGTGGGGAAACTGCGCAAACCAATTTGGATACCGATGGGGGGCTGCTGGTTGGCAAGATGAAACAGCACTATGCCAACCGTGGTGGCGACTAAGGTGCATCACCAACAAATTGGAGAAAATTGCGGGCTATTTGGGGGTATCACTCAGCAAACGGTCGACTATTCTTTTACGCACACTGGCCAATTCACCGCTCGACTTCATTTGTCGAATGACTGCCTCGACCCGCGGCACGATGGCACGATGGCGTTCGTTGAGGAAGTGATTTAGATCAACGTGTTGCAGCGCGGGGGATAGGGGATGGATTTCTTGAAGCCCCAGCCTGCGCAAGATCAGCATGCCGCTGAACAGATCATTGACGGCCACGTCGGTGCGGTCCGCATTGAGCATAAGCATCATCTGTTCCATGTTGGTCGTCGGCTCCACCTGTGGCATTCCAGCGGTGCCCCGTTCTGACGAACCCACGCCTCGCACGATGCCGATCTTGTAGGGGCGAAGCGAGTCCCATCCGGTCACAGCAAAGCTGACGCGTTTGGTGAAAGCCGTGGGTTCGATGTAGTTGATGGACACCGGAACGGGAAGCAGAGTGGGGTATTCGTTCTGTACATCAAGCACACGCTGAATCTCACCATCAAGGCGGCCTTCACTTGACTCCACCAGTGAGCGCTTGGCAGGCCCGTCCACGAACTGAAGCTGGATGCCCAGCTTGCTGTAGATAACGGTAAGAATCTCGGCACCGACCTGCTGGTCCGGGACATTTTCAATGCGGGAAATTCTCAGGACAGATTGAGCGTCACAAAGGCCTGCAAGGGAAATCAAGCTGCCCAACAGAATGGTGCGGCGCCAACGAGCGAATCTGCGGTTGCCACCCATGCGAATGTCGTCCATGAACGGGGTCCTTCCAACGCACTTTTGATTGGGTATCCAATGTCTTTGTTTTTATAGAAAACAACCTAGATTATGCGTGGATAGGCGCTTTTGCAAAAGCGGGTGTGGGCGGCCGCCCGKGGGGCGGGGGGGGCACATGCACTTATTCCAGAGCCTGTTCGGCGGCCGGTTGGCGCATGCCCACGGCCATGCGGTTCCATGCGTTGATTTGCGCGACTGTCCATGTCAGCTCCACCATTTCCTGTTCGGTGAAGTGGCCGTTCAAACCTGCAAAGGCAGTGTCGTGGTCACCATGCGTATCGGCCAGCCGGGTCATGGTTTCGGCCCATTGCAGCGCCGCCCGTTCACGCGGGGTGTAGAAGCTGGTTTCGCGCCAGGTGGGCAGGCTGTTGATGCGTTGCCAGGTCTCGCCATACTTGCGCAAATCACGCACATGCATGTCCAGGCAAAAGGCGCAGCCGTTGATTTGGGACACACGGGTCTGCACCAGTTCAATCAGGGGCTGGCCCAGCGTGGAGGCCGCGGTAGCGGCGCTCACGCCGGCCATGGCCTGGTAGGGTTTGGGAGCCAGTTGGGTCCAGGGGAGTCGGGCTTGGTTCATGGTGGTCTTTCAGGGTTCAGTGACTCGACATTGAGGTGCACATACCCTGAAGACGGCTGCCACAGGCGGTTTGTGACAGACCCATCGCCATCAGTGTGCCGGTTGCGATGTTCTCTGCTGCCAGGTGGCCGCCAGTTGCGCCAGCTTGTCGGGGTTGCGTTGCACATGAATGCGCACAATCCGCTCGCCATCGGTCTCGAACGATTGCGCCGACTCCAGCACACCATCGATGAAACGCAGTAGGCCCCACGTCCCATTGATACTGGCCAGCTCCACGCGCAGTGCGCTGCCGTTGCGCAGGCTGGTGGCCAGGTAGAGCTGCGCAATGCGCGTGCCGCCCAGCAGCGTGCGACCAAAACTGGGCACCTTGCCACCGCCGTCGCCAATCAGCTCGGCCTGTTCGGCCAGCAGCGATTTCAACGCCACAAAGTCGCCGCGTGACGACGCCTCGGCAAAGTTGCGCAGCAGGCGCAAATGGGTTTCGCGCGGCACCACATAGCGCGGCCGCTCTTCGCGCAGCTGGGCCTTGGCGCGGTGCACCAGTTGGCGGCAGGCGGCTTCGGTCTTGCCCAGGGTCTGCGCGACTTCGTCGTAGCCGGCGTCAAACACTTCGCGCATCAGATAGGCCGCACGTGCCTCGGGCGCCAGGCGCTCCAGCAGGCTCAAAAACGCCATGGACACATCGTCGGCACGCTCCAGCATCTGTTCAGGCGTGGCGGGTGCTTCGGACAGCAGGGGTTCGGGCAACCAGGTGCCCACATAGTGCTCACGCTCCACCTTGGCGGCGCGCAGGCGGTCAATGGCAATGCGCGTGGTCACGGTGACCAGCCAGGCCTCGGCGTTGTCGATGGCGGCGGGTGCCGCTTCGTGCCAGCGCAGCCAGGCGTCCTGCACCACCTCGTCGGCCTCGGCCGTGGAGCCGAGCATGCGGTAGGCAATGCCTTTCAGGCGAGGGCGCAGGCGCTTGAAGGTGTGGTGGGTGTCTTCCATAAAGTCATTAGACGGGGAAGCCGCATGGTTTGTGACAGGGCTGTTCTCGATTTTGATAGCAGGGGCGTTTTCCATATACTGGTTATAAATACAGTTACCTGTTACACCCCTTGCCATGGCTAGCGCTGCGCGCATTTCCCCCTCCGAATCGCCGGATCTGCAAGGCATCCACGCCGATGTCTGGCACGCGCACGCCCTGGCCTCGGCGCCGCAGGCGGTGCAGCCCACGGGCGATGCGCGGCTGGACGCGCAGCTGCCCGGCGGCGGCTGGCCCGTGGGCGCGTTGATCGAGCTGCTGCAGCCCGCCGGGGTGCACAGCGAATGGCGGCTGCTGCTGCCCGCGCTGGCGCGCAGCGGGCAGGGCCCGGTGGTGCTGGTGGGGGCGCCGCAGCCGCCGTTTGTGCCCGCGCTGGCGGCGCAGGGGCTGGCGGTGGCGCGGCTGGTGTGGGTCACGGCGCAGGCCGCCACCGCCCGGCTCTGGGCGGCCGAGCAGGCGCTGCGCTGTGCCGAGGTAGACGCGGTGCTGGCTTGGCTGCCGCAGGCCCGCGGCGACCAGCTGCGCCGCCTGCAAATGGCCGCGGCCGAGCACCACAAGCTGCTGTTCGTCATGCGTGCGCCGCAGGCGCAGGCCGATGCCTCGCCCGCGCTCTTGCGCCTGCAGCTGGCTCCGCAGGCGCAAGAGGGTGACCTGCTGGCCGTACACATCCTCAAACGCCGTGGCCCGCCGCTGGCGCAGCCCCTGCATTTGCAGGCCCGCCCAGCGCGCCTGGCCGTGTGGCTGGCGGCCAGTCAGCGACCTGCGCAAGGGCTAGCGGTGATGGAGGAGGTAGGCCATGCACTGGATCGCCTTGCGGCTGCAGCCTGAACCCGTGTCAGAGGTCGCGGCCGACCCCGATGTGGCAGCGCTGGTCGATCCGCTGACCGCGCTGGCCTGGTGGGCGCTGCGCTTCACGCCGCTGGTGGCGCAGGTGGAAGACACGCTGGTGCTGGAGGTCTCGGGCAGCGAGCGGCTGTTTGGTGGCCGCCCGGCGCTGTTGCAGCAATTTTTAATGCCAAATGAGCCTCTAGCCCCCGTAGAAACTGCGCAAGGCGCTACATCTTTGGTAGCAATGGCGCGGCTGTGGAGTAAAACGCAGGCCGTCCCAGATGCCCTGCCGGTGTACACCCTGGCCACCACGCGGCCACACCTGCCCACGCTGGCGCGCCTGGGTGTGCGCACCTGGGGCCAGCTGCGCGCGCTGCCGCGCGGCGGGCTGGTGCGCCGCTTTGGCGCCGGGCTGGTGGACTCACTGGACCGCGCCTATGGCCAGCGGCCCGAGGTCTACCCCTGGCGCACGCTGCCCGAGGTGTTTGACGCCCCGCTGGAGTTGGCTGCCAGCGTGGAGTCTGCCCCCGCACTTCTGTTTGGTGCACGCCGCCTGCTGGCCCAGCTGCTGGTGTGGCTGCGCGCGCGCCAGCGCGGCGTGCTGGCGCTGGAGCTGCGGTGGGACCTGGACGCGCGCCGCGCCAACACCCGCCATGTAGATGCCCACCACACGGGTGGCCAGCAGGGTCGGCTGGAGCTGCGCACCGCAAAGGCCACGCAAGACATGGCCCACCTGCAGCGCCTGCTGGGCGAGCAATTGGCCCGCGTCACCCTGCCCGCGCCCGTGCTCTACCTGGGCCTGCGCAGCCTGCAAACGCAGCCGCTGGCCGGTGAAAGCCACAGCCTGCTGCCCGACGACCTGCGCAAGGGCGATAGCCTGCACCAGACACTGGAGCGCCTGGGCGCGCGGCTGGGGGCTGACCAGGTGCTCTGCGCCCAACCGCTGGCCGACCACCGGCCTGAACATATGCAGCGCTGGGTGCCCTGGCAGGCGCCGCACGTGAATAAGGATGCTCCTAAATCAGGAGCTGCTGGCGCAATGAATACGGGGGCTAGAGGCCTAAATGACACTCAGCTGCTGAACGAGGCCGCCGCGCTGTACCCCACCTGGCTGCTGCCCACGCCGCAGCGCCTGGCGGTGCGCCAGCAGTGTCCGCAGTACCAAGGGCCGCTCACCCTGCTGGCCGGACCGCAGCGGCTGGAGACCGGCTGGCTGGAGGGCGAACCCGCGCTGCGCGACTACTTTGTGGCGCGCAGCCCGCAGGCCGGGCTGGTGTGGGTGTTTCGCGAACGTATGGGGGCGCAGGCCTGGTACCTGCACGGGCTGTTTGCCTGAGTGGGCTAACGTACCCGCAACTTGAGCTGGATGACCACGGCCCCGTCCACCTTGTCGATGGTGGGGATCAGCCCCAGGTTCACGCCAAAGCGCTTGCCCTCATAGCTGGCCATGGGCAGCGCGGCCAGAAAGGCACCGCCATGGGAAATGCCCGGGTAGCCATTCATCACACCGGCCACAGCGCCCAGTTTCCAGCCACCCAGCGACAGCGGCAGCCAGCTGACGGCGGCGTAGCTGGTGGTCTGGCGAATGCTGTTGTTGAAGGCGCCGGCCATCAGCGCCATGTCGGGCTGCAGCCGGTACTCCACGCCCAGGCCCACGTTGTCCTCGTTGTAGCCCTTGTTGCGGTCCATGTGGCTGGAGAAGCCGCCCAGGTTGACCCAGAGTGCGCCCACCTCTGGCGGCTGCGCATCGGCCCACACGGCCCAAGGCACGCAGGCCGCGCTCACCAGCAGCAGATAGCACCGAATCTTCATGTAAGTCCCTCACCCTGGCGCAAGGGTACACCCGTGTGGCGTGGCCATGAAAAAGGCCCCAGCGGGGCCTTGGGTATGCGAGCGCGGAAGGGCTCAGGCGGCGCGGCGGCGGGCGATGAAGCCCATCAGACCCAGGCCAGCCAGCAGCATGGCGTAGGTTTCTGGTTCAGGCACGGCCGTGACGGGCAGGGTCATGGACAGCAGGTCGCCCATTTTTTTCTTGTCGCCCACGTTGTCCAGGAACTGGACTTTGATGTGGGGGGCAGTCAGGCTCAGCGCGCCATTGGCAGTGAAGTCAATCCGCCACACCAGGCTGTCGGTTAGTGCCAAAGGCGCGCCGCTGGAAAAGCATGCGCCTTTGGTATTGCCGTTGCTACTGCAACCCAGGCTGCTGCCTGTCACGCCACCATGCGTCACATCCGGTACAAAACCAGCGGGACCACTGACGATGGTGGCACCGGTAACTTCGTTCGAACCCAGTTCCTTGATTTCAAAGCTCTTGAGAAAGCTAGCGCCCGCCCAGTTGCCGGTGGCGTGGGTGGCATTGAGGATGGAGAACTCCAGCGTGTCGGCATCGATGGCGCGGGACGCAAAAGTGACCCCCTGGAATGTCAATGAATTGGCGGCTTGCACACCAAAGGACAACAGACCCAGAGCAAAGGCGGCGAAAATAGCGGAAGTTTTTTTCATGGCAGGGTCTGTGCAGGCATTCGGTTTGTAACTAAATGTATTGTCGGGCGTTGCCAGCTGCTTCGCACTAGTCCGATTGGATCGGCTCCCCAGGTTTGTGTGAACAATTACCTGTTTCTTCCATTTTTTGCCGCACTGCACCATGAACCTCCCCACCCACCAACTCAGCATGACCGTGCTGATGTCTCCCGACATGGCCAACTTCTCCGGCAATGTGCACGGCGGCGCCATCCTCAAGCTGCTGGACCAGGTGGCCTACGCCTGCGCCAGCCGCTACGCCTCGCGCTATGTGGTCACGCTCAGTGTGGACCGGGTGCTGTTCCTGCAGGCCATCCATGTGGGCGAGCTGGTCACCTTTCTGGCCAGCGTCAACTACACCGGCAAGTCGTCCATGGAGATCGGTATCAAGGTGATTGCCGAAAACATCCGCTCTCAGGAAGTGCGCCATGTGAACAGCTGCTTCTTCACCATGGTGGCGGTGGACGACCACGGCAAGGCCGCGCCTGTGCCCGCGCTGCAGCCCGAGACGCCCGACGAGGTGCGCCGCTTTGAGGCCGCCCAGTTGCGCAAGCAGCTGCGCCACGAGCTGGAGCAGAAATTCCGCCAGACCCGGCCCAATCCGGCAAACTAGGGAAAACCCTATACTGGATCGCAGTTGCATGTCCTCTTGTGCACCGAAAGGACCTTCTGTGATCGATCTCCCTCTCTCCGCCCGGCGCCTCTTGCCTTTGGCTGGCGGCGGCCTCTTCAAGCGGCTGTGGCGCACGCGGCTCAACACGAGGTCCGCTACCCCTGCCCGGCTGAACCTGGCCCTGCAAGGCGGTGGTGCGCATGGCGCCTTCACCTGGGGCGTGCTGGACGCGCTGCTGCAAGACCCGCGCATGCAGTTTGAGGGCATCAGTGGCAGCAGTGCCGGCGCCATGAATGCGGTGGTGATGGCGCAGGGCTGGATGACCGGTGGGCGTGAGGGTGCGCGCGAAGCTCTGGCTCAGTTCTGGACCGAGGTAAGCCAACAGCTGCCCTGGGGCATGCTGACGACGGGCGGGGGCGATGCCATCAGCCTGTCACCTGCTAGCAAGATGCTGGCGCAGTGGGCGGGCTTTTTTTCGCCCACCGAGCTGAACCCGCTGGCCATCAACCCGTTGCGCAGCCTGCTCAAGCGCCAGGTCGACTTTGAGCGCCTGCGCGCCGAGAGCCCGTTCAAGCTGTTTGTGGGCGCCACCCAGGTCAACACCGGCAAGCTGCGCCTGTTCCGCGAGCATGAGCTGACGGTGGATATGCTGCTGGCCTCGGCCTGCCTGCCCAAGATCCATCACACGGTGGAGATCGACGGCGAGCCCTACTGGGACGGCGGTTTTGCGGCCAACCCTGCAGTATTTCCGCTGTTTTACGACTGCGCGGCGGGCGATGTGCTGCTAGTGCTGTTGGCGCCGCTGAAGCACCAGGGCACACCGCACACCAAGGACGAGATCGAGGCGCGCATGGAAGAGCTGGGCTTCAAGGCCCACTTCATGCGCGAGATGCAGATGTTTGCCCGCACCCAGGACGCGGTCCACGTCACTCAGCACCAGGGCCCGCTGGAGCAGCGCCTGCAAAGCGTGCGGTTTCACATGATTGACTCCAGCAACCTGGAGAGCCTGCAGCGCAGTGAGACCAAGATGCTGGCGCACGCGCCCTTTTTGAACCTGCTGCACGACCAAGGCCTGCAGCGCGGCCAGCAGTGGCTGGCGGACCATGCTGGCGCCGTGGGCCAGCGCGGCACGCTGGACATGCGCCAGTGGCTGGCCTGACTGCCTAGCCTTCGCCCAAGCGCAGGGGCTGGTCTTCAAACTCGGTGTTCAGCACCACGGTGCTGGTGGTGCGCGTTATGCCAGGAATGGCCTTGATTTGCAGCAGCACGGCTTCCAGGTCGCGCGCATGCGCCGTGCGCACCTTGGCCAGCAAATCGTATTCCCCGGCCACGCTGTGCAGCTCCTGCACGGCATCTACCGCGCGCAGGCGCGCCGAAATGTCACGACAGTGCGCGCCGCCGTCGTTGCGAATCGCCACAAAGGCGGTGAAGTTCAGCCCCACGGTGAGCGGGTCCACGCTGATGGAGAAGCGGCGGATCACACCACGCTCCAGCATCTTTTTCACACGTTCATGCACGGCGGCGGTGGACAGGCCCACCTCGGCCCCCACCTCGGCGTAAGAACGTCGGCCATCTTCCCCCAGGGCCGTAAGAATTTTGGCGTCGATGGCATCTGTCTGAATAATTGCTTGCATTGGGCGGATTTTTTAGTAATATCACGCCTATCGGCGCTTGTTGCCGTAAATTTTACGGACTATTCATGATTTCGACACTCAATATTCAGCAAGGCTGGCGTTTGTCTCCTTTTTGGCGCCTCATGGTGGCGCTGTGGCTGGTCTACATCGTCTGGGGCACCACCTACTTTGCCATCGGTATTGCGGTGCACAGCTTCCCCCCGCTGTGGATGAACGCCACACGCTTCACATTGGCTGGCGTGATCATGCTGGCTTGGGCCCTGTGGCGCGGCGAGAAGCTGCCCAGCTGGCGCCAGTGGCGCAATGCCGCGTTGGTAGGCGGGCTGATGGCCTTCATGGCCATGAACCTGGTGGTGTTTGCGCAAAAGCAGGGCATTGGCTCGGGCCTGATGGCCACCGTCATCACCACCATGCCTATGTGGCTGGCGCTGTGGACCCGCCTGGGTGGCGAGCGCGTGCCCGTGACGAGTTGGGTGGGCCTGGTGTTGGGGGTGGCCGGTGCGCTGCTGCTCGCGCTGGAGGGCGATTTCTCGGCCAGCTGGCTGGGCGCGCTGGCGGCCTTTGGCGCGCCGCTGTGCTGGAGCGTGGGCTCGTATGCATCCCGCAAGCTGGACCTGCCGGGTCCGGCCATGGCCTCCGCCACCGAATGGCTGGCTGGCGGGCTCATGGGCGTGGTGGCTGCGTCGTTGATCGAACCGCAGGGGGCGCTCAGCAACGTGACGCATGAGGGCTGGCTGGCCTGGTGGTACCTGCTGGTGTTTGGCACGCTGGTGGCGCTGAACGCCTACCTGTGGTTGCTGCAAAACACCACGGCCGCGGTGGCGGGCAGTTACTCGTTTGTGAACCCCGCGGTGGCGCTGCTGGTGGGCGTGCTGATCGGCAAAGAGCTGCTCACGGGTTGGGTGTTTCTGGCATTGCCGCTGATTGGGGGCGCACTGGCCATGATCATGTACGGCCCGGCCATTGTGCAGGCCGTCAAACGCTGGCGCGGTTCGCCAGCCTAGGCTGAGTCAGGCGCTCAGGCCTCGTGGGCCAGGCCCATGAGGTCGGCCAGGTCCTGGCGGCGCAGGGGCTTGGAGAACGAGCCCAGCACCTTCAGGCCGTCGGACACGGCCACCTCGGCGGCGATGGATAGCATCAGGCTGTCTTCCCCACTGAGCAGAATGACCCCGCCCTGGTACTGGCGCTTGGCCAGTTGGCCCAAAAAGTCGATGCCATCGGTGTCGGGCATCAGCATGTCGCAAATCACAAAGTCGGGGGCGCGCTGCATCTGGTCCAGCACCTGGGCGCCGCGGCGGCCATCCATGGCGCTGAGCACGGCGTGCACGCCCAGGCTGGCCAGCACCTCGCGCAGCAGCGTGTGGCTGAAGTCGTCATCGTCCACCACCAGCACGCTCAGGGGCAGGGCGGCCACGGCCAGCGCGGCTTGCGCGTGGTCGATGACCTGTTGCTGGCGGCGGCGCGCCAGGCTCTCTTCTATGGCGCTTTGCACAAACCCGGACAGAGACTCGTGCGGGCCCAGCAATGCCTCGATTTCGGCGTGCAGCGCGGGGGACACGGGAATGGCCGGAAGCTTGAACAAATGCATCACGCATTATTCCACGGCGCAGGGCGCGCAAGCCTTTCCTGCGTAGGCAAAAGGGGTATGGCGTGGCCTATAGTGCGTGCTCAATAAGAGGGAGAAAACTATGATGAAACGACCCGCAAGTGCCTGCCTGCTCGGGCTGCTGCTGGTGCTGCACGGGGGCGCCCACGCGCTCACCCCGGCCGAGCGCGCCTACCTCGGCGGCTACACCCAGAGTTCAGTGGATGCAAAAAGCCAGCTCATGCTGCTGGACGACAACACCTTTTGCTTTCGCTTCATGGGCGGCTCGCTGGACATGATGGTGGCCGGCCGCTGGAAGGCCCTGCCGGGCAAGGACGCGGGCGTGCAGATCCAGGAGGTGCGGCTGCCGCAGAAGACGAACTTCCCCGCGTTCTCCAAACCTACCGAGGGCAAAGACGTGGTGTTTGACTTCCACGGCTACACGCTGGGCGAGGCCAACGCACCCGTGTTTGGCGTGTCCACCACGGCCGAGCCCCCGCGCACGCTGCGCCCCCTGTTTGGCGATGACAACCACAGCTGGGCCGAGAGCTACAAGCTTGCGCCCATGGAGCGTGCGGCCGCGCGCTACTTCTACATCGGCCATGTGGAGATGGACGCACGCGGCAAGCCGCTGCAGCTGCGCGTCACCCAGTACCAGCTGCCCACTGACAACGGCATGGTGCGCATTGGCTTCAACACCCAGCAGGCCCGCCCGCCGCTGAACCTGGTGGCCAAGATCCAGGACGAGCAGCTGCGGGTGGACGGCCAGCGTTTTGGCATCCGCGATGCGTTGCCCAAAGCACTGGTGGACGAGATCCGCAACGTCTGCGTATCGCCCGTGTTGCTGCCCGGCAAACCGCGCCCGCGCTCGGCCGACCCGGATGACGAGGACGAACCCCACGATGGCCCGCCGCCCATGGAACCGCTCAAAACCCTGGTGCTGCCGCTGACTGCGGTGCAGGGCGACCCCTACTTCCACCCCAAGGCGCTCTAAAGCCAACGAAAACGGCCAGCGAAAACGCGGAGGGCTCTGTATACTGTTTATTTAAACAGTATTTATGGCCTCCGCCCCACCTCCTGACCGCAGTGCGCTGGCGTATGCCGAGCTGCACTGCATCAGCAACTTCAGCTTCCAGCGCGGTGCCTCGCAGCCCGAAGAGCTGGTGGAGCGCGCCCACGCGCTGGGCTACCGCGCGCTGGCCATCACCGACGAATGCTCGGTGGCCGGCGTGGTGCGTGCACATACCAAGGCCAAAGAGCTAGGCCTGCAGTTGCTGCCGGGCGCCGAGTTTTCGGTGGCGCTGGCGGACGGTGGGCACTTCACGCTGGTGGCCCTGCCGCACTCGCTGTTGGGCTGGGGCAACCTGTGTGAGTTCATCACCCAGGCCCGCATGGCCGCACCCAAGGGCGAGTACCGCACCACCTGGGCCGAGTCGCCGTGGGCCCTGCTGGCGGACTGCGAGGTGCTGCTGGCCTTTCCATCTGCTATCAAAACAGAAGCTGCTTGCGCAATGTCCATGCGGGCTGGGTGCCTATTTGGCATGCATTGCTGGCTGGCGGCCAGCGTGGGGCTGGTGGCGGACGATGCCACGCAGCGCCTGCGCGTGCAGCAGATTGCGGCGCTCAGCGGCCTGCCGGTGCTGGCCACGGGCGGGGTGCGCATGCATGTGCGTTCGCGCAAGCCGCTGCACGATGTGTTGACCGCTGTGCGCCTGGGCCAGCCGGTGTCGGCCTGCGGCTTTGCGCTGCTGGCCAATGCGGAGGCACATCTGCGGTCGCGTGCGCGGCTGGGGGCGCTGTTCCCACCGGAGTGGCTGGCCAACACGCTGACCGTGGCGCAGCGCTGCCACTTCAGTCTGAACGAGTTGGCCTACCACTACCCGCTGGAGGCCGTGCTGCCGGGTCAAACGGCGGCGCAGACTCTGCGCCAGTATGTGGAGGAGGGCGCGCAGGAACGCTATCCCGAGGGTGTGCCCGAGGACATCCGAGAGCGTGTGGAGAAGGAGCTGGCGCTGATTGCCGAGCTGCGCTTTGAGATGTACTTCCTCACCGTGCACGACATCGTGCGCTTTGCGCGCAGCGTCCACATCCTGTGCCAGGGGCGTGGTTCAGCGGCCAACTCGGTGGTCTGCTACTGCCTGCACATCACTGAGGCGAATCCGCTGGAGACCTCGCTGCTGTTCGAGCGCTTTATCAGCCGCGAACGCAATGAGCCGCCCGACATTGACGTGGACTTTGAGCACCAGCGGCGCGAAGAGGTGATCCAGTACATCTACGCCAAATACGGCCGCGAGCGCGCCGCCATTGCGGCCACGGTGATCCACTACCGCCCGCGCAGCGCACTGCGCGATGTGGGCCACGCGCTGGAGATCCCCGAGGACCTGATCACCGCGCTGGGCAAGGAGCACCCGGGCATGTACAGCCGCGAGATCCTGGCCGGGCGTCTGCAAGATGCTATGAAAAAAGTAGCTGGTGGCGCACAATACACGGGGGCTGGAGGCAATTTTCCTTCTGAAAGGCGACTGCAGCTGTGGCTGGAGTTGAGTACCGAGCTGCAAAGATTTCCGCGCCACCTGAGCCAGCACGTGGGCGGCTTTGTGTTGACGCAAGGCCCGCTCACGCGCCTGGTGCCGGTGGAAAACGCGGCCATGAAAAACCGCTCCATCATCCAGTGGGACAAGGACGACCTGAGTGCGGTGGGCCTGATGAAAGTGGACGTGCTGGCCCTGGGCATGCTCAGCGCCATCCGCCGCTGCCTGGAGATGGTGACGCAGCGGCGTGGCCTGGCCACACCGCTGCGCATGCAGGACATTCCGCGCGACGATGTGGCCACCTACGACATGATCTGTGCGGCCGACACGGTGGGCGTGTTCCAGATCGAGAGCCGCGCGCAAATGAGCATGCTGCCGCGCCTGCGGCCACGCAAGTACTACGACCTGGTGGTGGAGGTGGCCATCGTGCGGCCCGGGCCGATCCAGGGCGGCATGGTGCATCCGTATCTGAAGGCGCGCAAAGACCCCGAAGCTGCCAAGTCACCCTATCCCGCCTTGGAGAAAGCCTTGCACCGCACGCACGGCATACCGATCTTCCAGGAGCAGGTGATGCAGATCGCCGTGCTGGCTGCTGGCTTCACCCCGGGCGAGGCCGATGCGCTGCGCCGCTCCATGGCCGCATGGAAGCGCAACGGCAATGTGAGCCAGTACCACGACCGGCTGGTGGGCGGCATGGTGGAGCGCGGCTACCCGCCGGACTTTGCCGAGGCCATCTTCAAGCAGATGGAGGGCTTTGGTGAATACGGCTTTCCAGAGAGCCACGCGGCCAGCTTTGCGCTGCTGGTCTACATCAGCAGCTACCTCAAGTGGCACGAGCCGGCCTGTTTTCTGGCGGCCCTGCTCAACAGCCAGCCGCTGGGTTTCTACGGCCCGGCGCAGCTGGTGCAGGACGCGCAGCGCCACGGGGTGACGGTGCGCGCTGTGGATGTGGCGCACAGCGACTGGGATTGCACGCTAGAGGGTGATGACGTTCGCTTGGGCCTGCGCTTGGTCAGTGGGTTCACGAAGGCGGTGGCAGAGCGCATCACCGCACAACGTCAGTTGGCGCCTTTCACCAGCACCCAAGACCTGGCGCTGCGCTGCCAGCTCGACGCAGGCGACCTCAAGGCCCTGGCCAGTGCCGATGCGCTGCAGTCGCTCAGCGGCCACCGCCGCCAGCAGGTGTGGGATGCGTCGGCGCTGCTGCCTGCACCTGCGCTGCTACAGGGGGTGCCGATAGACGAAGACGATTTGGCGCTGCCCGCAGCGGGCGAGGGCGAAGAGGTGACCTTTGACTACGCCGCCGTGGGGCTTACTTTGCGCTCTCACCCCTTGCTACTGCTGCGCGAGCCGCTATCAAACATGAAGCTGCTGACCGCCGCGCAGATGCGCGATTACCCCACTGGCCGGCTGGTGCGCGCCTGCGGCATCGTCACCGCGCGCCAGCAGCCGCAAACGTCCAAGGGCGTGGTGTTTGTGACGCTGGAGGATGAAACCGGCAGCGTGAATGTGATCGTGTGGAAAAGCGTGCGCGAGCAGTTCCGCGACACGCTGTACCGCGCCCGGCTCATGGCGGTGTACGGCATCTGGCAGCGCGACGACGAGAGCGGCGGCCAGGTGCGCCACGTGGTCGCCAAGCGCCTGGTGGACCTGACGCCCATGCTGGGCGAGCTGATCACCACCAGCCGCGATTTTCACTGAGCGGTCAAAACCGGACGCGGTAGCCGACAGTCAAAAAATCTTCACCGTTGGCGCCATAGCTGTTGAGCAAGTCGTAGATGGCGCAGCGGTGGTGCAGGCGCACAAAGAATTCGTCGGACGGTGCCTGCGGCCGCGAGAACGCCACCTCTACAAACAAGTAGTTCAACGTGCGGCTGCCTTGGCCATTGGCGCCCAGTTCTAGTGGGCTCACGCTGCTGGTGTACGAAATACCCAGCGGTGCCAGCCGCAGGTCGGTGCGCAACGTGTCGCGCCACGGAAAGCCGCTCCAGCGCACAGCCGGGGCCACCGCCACCTCGGTCAGGCTGGCCTGGCCCCACTGCTGGCCCAGCATGCCGTCCAACTCAATCGATAGCGGCAAGGTGCTGGAGCGCCACAGCGTCTTGCTGCCGGTGACGGCCAGCAGGTACTGGTTGAGGTAGTTGGCGCGGCCGGCAATGGCGCCCGCGGGCTCGGCATCATGGTACTGGCCGCCGTAAAAGCCCAGGCTCCAGTCCGGTTCGGTAGCCAGCGCGCTCAGGGGCTGGGCCAGAAGCAGCGCCAGCGTGCTGTGCAAATACCCGTAGGGTTTGAAGGGCGGTACAGTCTGCCCACGTACTTTGGAGCCTACGCATATGCACCCTGACACCATGAAACACAAGGCCAGCCTCTGGTTTGGAGACGTTGGCACTTCCATCCACATCACCGACGTGCACTGGGAGGGGGACATCACCCAGCAGGAGCTGATGGAGGTGGCTGACCAGATCTCGCCCGACTGGCAGACCATCGACCTGGAGCTGGACCCCCACCATCCCCGCCATGGCCGCACCTATCGCCTGACCCGGCCCCCGGCCGATCCCTCAGAGGCCGAAGACGCGATCAGTGCGCGGCAGGTGGAGCTTGCCTTGGCGGGCGAGTATGTCTGGGTGCATTGCTGTCAGATCGTGATGAAACCCGATGGCGACTTGCGCGATGACGCAGGCCGCCCCTTCAGCCGGGTGTTCAGCACCTTGATGTTTTGCACCGAGTTCACCTCCTTTGAGGACACGGCGCTGCAATGCGATGAGAACTTTGGCGCCGGCGAGTGGGACGAATACGAGCTGTACTTGGATGGTGCCCTGCCAATCCCGGTGGCGTCGTTCGGCTAAGGCAGGTAGTTATGACCATAGAAGCCAAACTCCACCGTGCCAACGGCGCACTCACCACCCTGAGCAACGGGCGCCATGTCTGGAATGCCGATGTGGACAAAGCCTTGGGTTCGGATGACAGGGCGCCGGGCCCGCACGATTTGCTGGACTCGGCCCTGGCGGCCTGCACCACCTTGACGTTGGAGCTCTACATTCGCCGCCGCCAAATGCCGGTCACCGACTTGCGCGTGACCGTCGACCATGTGGAAGACAAGAATGCGCAGGGCGTGGTGCGCTACCAGATGCAGCGGCGCATCTTCATTGAAGGTGACGTTGCCGAAGCGGACCGCCAGCGCCTGCTGGAGATTGCCAACAACTGCCCGATCCACAAGCTGTTGAGCGGCGAGATTCATATTCAGTCTGAGCTGGCTTGAAAGCGGCGTCACCGGGCACCGCGTTCGGTAGCCTATTGCTGTGCGTTGGCTTCGCGCACCAGCTGTGCGCAGTCGCTGTCCTTGCCAGGGCCCGCGTCGACCAGCGGAATCAATGCCAGCAGCGGGTTGATCACTCCCAGGGCCAGAGCGCCCGCTGCGCGCAAGGCTACGCGGCCTTTGTCCACCGTCACTTTGGGCTGCGAAAAACTGCCGCGCACATACAGCGGGCTGCGCAGGGCCAGGGGGCTGGTGGTCTTGGTCTTGGGACTCAGGGTCAGGTCCAGTTGCTCCTGGGCCAGGTCAATGCTGCCGGTTCCCAGCACAGTGGTGACCTGGGTGTCCAGCACCAGCGCCTTGGTCTGCATCTTGCCCTGCGTGACTGCAAAGTCGGCCACGGCGCATCGCAGCTTCACCAGCCGGTCACCCGTCAGGTTCAGTGCCATGATTTCCCACAGATGCAAGCCCATCTTCTCCATCATCAACTGGCTGATCTGGCCGCCGTCCACTACCAGGCCCAGTGTGCCGCTGGAGGTGGCCAGCATGCTGCCGACCGAGTTGCCCGTGCCTGTCAGGTCCAGGTCGCCGTAGACCAGGCCCACGCTGTTGCGGTTGGCCGCAATGGTGGGAAAGAGTTTGGACAAAGTGACGCCGCGGGCACGCACCTGGGCGTGCGCCTTGATGGGGGTGTTGCGGCCATCCAGCGTGACCTTGCCGTGCAACTGCCCTCCCGCCAGGCCGAAGTTCAGCGGGTCCAGCGTCAGCACGGCATCGCGCAGTTGCAGGTGGGTGTCCAGGTTCTCCAGCGGCAGGGCTTTGGCCCGTAGCAAGGTCTTGGCCCGCAGTTGCACTTCGGCATCCACCGAATCCCAACGTGTGGCATGGAAGGGCAGGTCTGGCAAGACGTGGCTTGGCGTCGTCGCTTGGGGCGCGGTCGTGGCAGTGCCGGATCCAGCCCGTGCGCCAATCACCGGGCCCAGGTCATCCAGCGCCAGCAGCTCGGAACGTAACTCCGCGGTCAGCACCGGGCGCTTGCCACCCGTCACCACCTGGGCAAAGCCAGCAATGTCGCTGGCGCCCACGCGCCCGGAGAACTGCTCGTAGCGCCAGGTGGAGCCGCTGTGCAGCAGGTGACCCTCGGTGGCATAGGCACGCGTGGTGGGGAACGCAATGCCCAGCAGCGGGTACAACTGCTCCAGGCTATCGCCCTGCAACTTCATGTGCATGTCCACAGCGGCCAATGCCAGCAGGCCGGTCACCGTGCCATCCAGCCGCACGCGGGTGCGGCCCGCCGTGGCATCCAGTATCAGAGGGTAGGGTCTGCTGGTGTCGCGCAACGCTAGCACGGGGCCTGCGCTGCCTTTTGCTTTGACCGCCAAGTCCTTGTACCGGCCTTGTACGTTGAAACTCAGCGGGGTCACGATGCTTTCCGATGTCGACAATCCGGCGCGCAGATGGGTTTTCTGGGCGCTGTCGTCATAGCCCAGCGTGCCTTGGTCCACTACCACACGCCCGACCACCATGTGCGCGCTTTCATCGCGTTGGTCCAGGTCCAGCAGCCAACTTTTGCGTCCGTCATCCGCCTGTTCCAGGAAGACCGTCGCCTGCTCCAGCGCCACCTCGGGAAACACCACATGGCCCTGCAGGAGTTGCAGCACATCCACCGACACGCCTACCCCTTCTGCAGCCAGCATCTGCGGTTCTTTGGCCCACGCGGGGTTGGCAAACGTGACGCCTGACGCATGCAAGCGAGCAGCCGGCCAGCCCCATTGCACGGTCAGGTCTCCCTGCATCACCAGTTCCCGCCCGGTCTTGTGCTGCACAAAGCGCTCCAGCGGCTGGCGCAGCCAGTTCCAGCCCAGCAACGCGATGGTCAGCGCGCACAGTAAAACCGCTGCCAACAGCGTGGCCGCAACCTTGGCGAGAGCGCGTAGCCATACCGGGTTGTTCATGGCGTTACCGCTTTTTGTTGCACCAAGAAATCGGCCAGTTGTGCCAACACGTCCTGCACCGCCACATTGGCAGCCGCTACGCCGCCTTGCGGTGTTTCGCTTGAGGCTTCGGCCTCACTCTGGAACTCTCGCCAGGCCACAACCCGGCGGGTTTTTTCATCCACCAATTGGGCGCGCAGTGTGAATTGCGCACGGCTGGGATGGCTGCGGAAACTATGCTGCAGCCGAACGATCTCTGTGTCCAGGCGCAGATCACCCGTGGCGCTGGCCGGTGTGAGCACCACGGCCGTAAAGGCTTGTGTGCGTTCCAGCGCGGAGGCCAAGACAGGGCTCAGCATGCGGGCCGGGGTGTCCACCCATTCGCTGCGGGCGAAGTACTCCAGTTGATGGTCCGCGCGAACAAAAATAATCCGCTGGCTGTCAAAACCAGAGGCCGCACGGATTGGCGTGACGACCAGCGTGGGCAATGGGCGCAACGGGGCAGCGGGTGGGCGTGCCGGTGCCGCCGCAGGCGGCGCATCGAGCGAATAAAACGCGGGCGGTTTGGCGCTCTCGGGGCGCAGTGAACTGCATGCCCCCAAGGCCACGGTGCACAGCACAAGGAGCGTCACCGTGATGCAATGTGGGCCGGGTGTGCGTTCTGGTGTTTTCATGGCTTATCCTCAGATTCCCCTGGGCCGCTGGGCACCGGGGTGCGCCCGAAGATCAGACCGCTGGGGTCGCGACGGGTTTGTTCGGACAACAGGCGCAGCGAGCTGCTCAAGGTACTCAGTTCGCCCAGCAGGCGCTCCAACTCAGGTAGTGTTTCGGCGCTGAAGCGTTTCACGTCAGCACCAACCACGTCCACCGTCTGGCCCGCGCTGACGCTGGTTTTGGCCACCTCGGTGCCCATTTTTTGCACGGCGTCCGCACTGTTCCCTATGCGCTGTGCCAGCCCATCCAGCTTGGTACTGGCGCGGGCGGTGTTCTTCAAGGTGGTGGCCGCATCTGCCAGGCTGCTGTCGATGCTTTCTTTGCGGGCGGCCACGGTGTGCACCACCACGGCCATATCGGCCAGGGTGCTGCGCAGCGCGGCCTGGTTGTCCGGACTGAGAATCGCATTGATGTTGTTGGACGTGCTGTCCAGCTTGGCCAGCACACTGGTGAGCACGTTTTCCAGCCGGGCCGCCAGAGACGGAGCGGTTTTGATTTGCGGATACGGAGCGCCCGTCTGCGCGCGCAACGCGGGAGACGTGGCGCTGCCGCCGCTGAGTTCTACGTAGGCAATGCCGGTCAAGCCCTGGGTCTTCAACACGGCCAGCGTGTCCTCTTTGACCGGCGTGCCCCGTTCGATGGCGAAGAGCAGGTTGACGCGTTGGGGGTGGGCGGGGTCCAGCTGGATGGACTGCACCTTGCCCACATTCACGCCGTTGTATTTGACGGGGGCATCCAGGTTCAGCCCGGACACGGACTCGTCCTCCACCGCCAGGTACACGTCGTACTGGGTTTGCCACGCGCCGCCCGACGCCAGCCAAAGCAGGCCGGCGACCAGCACGGTGCCCAGGGTGAGAACAAAAGCGCCCACCAGCGCATAGTTCACTTTGGTTTCGATGGTGGTTTCTCCCGGGTTTGCGCCGCATGCGCGCGTGGACCTTCAAAAAAAGCGCGCACGGCAGGCTTGTCGACTTGCGCCAGTGCTTCCATGGAGTCCACGCCCTGCACGGTGCCGTCGGCCAGCACGGCCACGCGGTCAGCCACCTGCCAGAGCAGGTCCAGGTCGTGCGTGATCATCACGACGGACAAGCCAAACTCTGCGCGCAGGTCCAGCAACAAGGCGTCCAGCCCCGCAGCACTGTGTGGGTCCAGCCCTGCGGTGGGCTCATCCAGGAACAGCAACTCTGGTTCCAGTGCCAGCGCCCGGGCCAGTGCAGCCCGTTTGAGCATGCCGCCGCTGATTTCGGATGGCAGCTGCTGGCCGACTTCAGCCTGAAGCCCTACCGCCAATAACTTGGACATCGCAATGGCATCGACCTCTGCGTCGCTCAACTGGCGGTGCTCTCGCAAGGGCAGGCCGATGTTCTCCAGCACAGTGAGCGAGCCAAACAAGCCCCCCTGCTGGAACAGCACCCCAAACCGCTGGCGCAGTGCCAGTGCGGCTGCCGCGGTGATGTGGGTCAGGTCGGTACCCAGCACCCGTACGCTGCCTTCGTTGGGAGTGTGCAAAAGGATCATTTCCCGCAACAGCGTGGACTTGCCGGTTCCGCTGCCACCAATCACCGCAAAGATTTCTCCCCTGCGCACTTCGAGGTCAACACCCTGATGCACCACATGGCTGCCAAAGCGCGTTACTACGCCTTGCATATCGATCACCAGGTCTGCGGCGGGGGCGTGGGAGGTCATGTCAGAGGCCCCGCACGCTGAAGGCCACCGAGAACAGGGCGTCAGCGAGGATGACCAGGAAGATGGCTTGCACCACGGCGCGCGTGGTTTGCAGCCCCACACCGTCCGCACCGCCCCGGGTGCGAAAGCCTTGAAAGCACCCCACCATGGCAATGATGACGGCGAACACCGGCGCCTTGCCCAGGCCCACCAGGTACGAGGTGGTGCTGACGGCGTGGGGAAAACGGTCCAAAAATTCACTGAACTGAATGCCCAGCTGCACGCGTGCCATCAGCATGCCGCCGGTCACACCCAGCACGTCGGCAAACACGGTGAGCAAGGGCAGTGCAATGGCCAAAGCAATGACTTTGGGGAGGACCAGCATGTCCAGCGGCGCAATGCCCAAGGTGCGCATGGCATCGATCTCCTGGGTCACGGCCATGGTGCCAATCTGTGCGGCGTAGGCGGACCCAGAGCGTCCGGCAATGATGATGGCCGTCATGAGCGGCGCAAACTCGCGCAGCATGGACAAGCCCACCAAATCCGTGACGTAAATTCCTGCGCCGTATTGCCGCAACTGGCCGGCACCCTGGTAGACCACCACGATGCCCAGCAGAAACGACAGCAAGCCCACGATGGGCAGCGCGTCAACCCCCGCGCTGCGCAGGTTGAACAAAATGGGACGCCAGCGAATCTGTGAAGGGTGCAGCAGCCAACCGACCAGCGCCATAGTGCTTTCGCCCAGAAAGCCCAGCATGGCGAAAGCCTGTTTCCAGAGGGCTTCGGTGTTGCGGCCGACACGCTCTAGCAGCGGCACGCGGGAAAGCACGGTGTCGCCCATGGTTCTCCTTGAGGTGGTGTGCTGTATGTGGGTGCAGTGTGCAGACGATGTGCGCCGAGGTCCGTGTGATGGCGCACTGAACTGCCTGCAGGCCAATCGCATGATGGGGTGTCACTACACCCACGGAGGTACACCATGCACCACGTCACCATGCCCGACAAAACCACGCTCTACCTCAAGGACTGGGGCACCGGCAAACCGGTGATCCTGCTCGCGGGCTGGCCCCTGAGTGCCGACAGCTGGGACGACCAAGCTCTGGTGCTGGCCGGCTCGGGCTATCGCGTCATCGCGTACGACCGGCGTGGCTTTGGACGCTCATCCCAGCCTTGGGGCGGCTATGACTACGACACGCTTTCGGATGACCTGGCCACGGTGATCCAGCAAACTGGCGCAGAAGACGCCACGCTGGTGGGCTTCTCGATGGGCGGCGGCGAGGTCGCTCGCTACATGTCCCGCCATGGTGGCAAGTCGGTGAGCAAGGCCGTGCTGGTGTCCTCTGTCGTGCCCTGCATGTTGAAGTCCGCCGATAACCCCGATGGCACCGAGCAGTCCGTTTTCGATGCCATGGCTGCACGCATACGCGAGGATCGTGCGCAGTTCTTTGCCGGCTTCTTCAAGGACTTCTTTGGGGTGGGCATGCTGACTCATCCGGTGAGCAATGAATTGATCGATTGGGCACGGGCGCAGGCCATGCAGGCCAGCCTGCGCGCCACGCTGGAATGCGTGAAGTCGTTCTCCACCACCGACTTCCGAACGGACCTGGCCGCGTTCCAGGTGCCCACGCTCATCCTCCATGGCACGGCGGACAAGACCGTTCCCATCGCGGCTTCTGCCAAGGCTGCGTATGTGGGCATTCCCAAATCCACGTTGACCGAGTACGACGGTGCGCCCCATGGCCTGTTCGCCACGGACAAGCATCGACTCAGCGAAGACCTGCTGGTTTTCATCCGGCAGTAATGCCGCCGCGTCAGACCGAAGACAGGCTGGCGACCAGGTGGACCAGTTCGGTCTGCTTGCTGATCCTGTTTTTGCTGAAAACGTTTTGCAGATGGGTCTTGGCCGTCGATTGGCCGATACCGATCTTCGACGCCGTTTCACGCAGGCTGTGTCCGGCGTAAATGAGCGCCGCGACCTGTGCCTCCTGGCGTGTCAGTGTCAGCGCCGCCTGCAACAGCGCAGGCTCCACCGGGCGGATGCTGACCACCGGGTGGACCACCAGCAGCACGTGCCGCTCTTGGTGGTCCTCATGCGGGTCGGCAGGCGTGCACAGGCAGGACACGCTCACAGCCACCCAGTGCGACCGCATCCCCGGTGCCACCGGGAAGAACTGGTCTGGCACAGGAAGGCTCAGCCACCGGTCCAGTGCAGCGGTTTGCAGGGTAATGGCCTGCTCCAGCGCGTCACCGCCACCATGCAGCCGCCCGCCTATGGTGTGCAGTGGGGCCGATGCTCCAGCCAGCATGTTTCGGCCCGACTGGTTGCAAGACCGGATGGCCCGGTTCATATCGATGAGGAAGATGGGTTTGCGGATGCGGTCCAGCACGGTGTGATCCGCGGCGGGATGCGCCGTGGCCTGACTCAACAGGTGCTTCATATCGTGCTCCGCAAGGTTGCTGGTGTCTCCAGATGCATTCCAGCATAGGTACTGTCCTGGCATGGGTCTGTACGCTGACGCACGCTGGCCGTTCGAGCCTTTTTGGTGTCGGCCCTGGTGTATGTGAGTTGACGCACAGACCTCCCGCACCCAGCCTTTTAAGGTGGAGCCCAGAGCCCCATCCACTGCGCCATCGCAGCAACCCTCTACTCTTTGAAAGAACACACATGCAAAAATTCATTACCCTAGCCCTACCTTCTGTGTTGCTGCTGGCCATCAGTAGCAGCGTATTCGCGGCCCCCATGTCCAAGGTGGAATACAAAACCGCCAAGGAGGCTATCTCTGCCCAGTACAGTGCGGACAAGACGGCCTGCAGTGCCAGCATGGACAACGCCAGGGACATTTGCATTGAAGAAGCCAAAGGCCGCGAAAAAGTGGCCAAGGCTGAGCTTGAGGTGAGCTACAGCCCGTCGGAAAAGCACAGCTACGACGTGCGCATTGCCAAGGCCGATGCTGCGTTTGCCGTGGCCAAAGAGAAATGCGATGACGCCACCGGCAATGCCAAGGACGTATGCCGTAAGGAAGCCAAGAGCCAGCATGTGGCCGCCAAGGCCGAAGCCAAGCTGAGTGAAGCCAAGTCGGAAAACAATGTAGAAGCCCACAAAAAGATGGACAGCGCAAAGGCCGTGGCGGATGAAAAGAACGCGGTTGCGCAGAAAAATGCCGTCGCGGACAAGCAGGACGCTGCCTATGTGCTGGCCAAAGAAAAGTGCGATGCCTTCGCTGCCGACGTCAAGGCCAATTGCATCAAGGATGCCAAAGCCAAGTTTGGCCAGAACTGAATCCCATTTCCATTGTTATGAAAGTCCACACCATGACCGAATTGAACCATCTGAGTGAAGGCATCGCCCACGATGCCGGAGCATTGCAAGCCAGCGCCCATGGCGCCATTGACCGCCTGGCGGGCGTTGCCGCCCAGACCGGCGAAAAGCTGGAGCTCGCAGGGCACCGGCTGCAGGAAGCCCAGTCGCGCGTCACCGCGGAATGCCGCAACCTCGTCCAAAAGAACCCTCTGACCTCGGTAGGTGTGGCGCTGGTGTCTGGCTTGCTGCTGGGATGGGTGGTGCGCCGCCGCTGAACGCGCAATGCACCTTGGGTGCATTGCCGCCTGAAGTCTCAAAGCTGGGTCTTGAAGAAATTGAAGGCCTGGACAAAGCTGTCGCGCACCTTGTCCATTTCTGCCCCCATCTTCTCCCATGACTCTTCACTGGCGGCCCGGACCTCACTCAGCTTGGCGACTGCAAGGCGTGACTGGCGACGCAGCTCTGCCAGTTCCCTGTAATGAGCCTCTCGCACATCTTCCGCTGCCTCCATGGCCCGCCTCTCCAGCGAGGTGATGGTGAGGTTCAGGTCATCGAGCTGCCCTTTCATCCTCTTGGTGTACTTCTCACGTGTCATGGTCATCGTCATGTATGGACTCCCGGTTGCGGATATTGAATTCCTCTGTGTGATGGTGTCGGGTTGTATGTACCTACGTATGTGCGGTTGGCAACATAGTGGGTGATTGCATGCATGCAGGTAAAAAAACGCCCTGGCCTCCTCAGGAGACCAGGGCATGGGGCCACTTGACAGTTCAGGCTGCGGTTGAGGCTTCGGCAGCAGCCTTTCCCTTGTTGCGGCGGCGTGCAATGGTGCCCATCAAGCCCAGGCCCGCCAGCAGCATGGCGTAGGTCTCGGGCTCGGGTACAGCGGCAGCAGGGGCAAAACCAGCTGCGTTGTCGCCAATACCGTCCAGCAGACCAAAGTTTCCGGGTTGGTAGTTGCGCGCATTGGTGCGGATGATTTGTGTGAAGCTGGTAGTTCCCGGATTGATTTTTGACAAGCCGTTCGGAACAAAGCTGAACCCGATAACACCCGAATTGGTGCGGTCTGCGTAGTCGGACTTTTCGCTTCCGACAATGAAGGTACCGAACGCAGCATCGGTTTGGTAGACGCTCACGGCAGTAGCGCCCAGGCTGCTGAAGTCATAGGCAGAGAAGCGTTCAATGCCATTTTGGGAGCTGGCGTTGTTGGTGAACTGGTAGTAGAAATCCAGACCAGTGCCTGTGTCATACACCGCGACACGGGCAACCCCGTTGTAGCTGGTATTGCTGATGTTGGTCGTGGCCTGATCTAGCAATGTTCCACCAAACGAAGTGGCCGAGTAGTCCACGTTAGCAGTTGGGACGTTAGCGACCAGGTTGGTGGCATGTGCACTGCCGAATGCGGCCAAGACGGCCAGGACGATCGCGCTGTGTTTCACTGTGAATGTCATGTAAGACTCCTTGAGGGGTTGAACCGGATGTGATCCACCGGCTTCTGGAGCCCGGTGATCCAAGCGCAGGCTAAAGGCGCGCATCAAGGCCATATGTACGATGGGCAACATTGCATCCGAATGATTAAAACCAGGCTGAATAGGCTCGTTCAAGCTATGTGCACTGCCGTACAGACCTGTCGGCGTGCAAGCGGCAAGCTTTCCATCACCAGCCCGCACGAAGTTCTTTGCTGCAGGGTCTGGTACCCCACAAAGGAGCACCCCATGGGTCTTGGAACCATCTTGCTGGTAATTTTGATTTTGATGCTGGTGGGGGCTATCCCGGCGTGGCCCCATAGCCAGGGTTGGGGCTATGGGCCCAGCGGCGGTCTCGGCCTGATCGTGATCGTGCTCATCGTGCTGCTGCTCACTGGGCGGCTGTAAAGCCAATGCTTTGTCGACCCACCACACCCCCATTGCCAACCGCCTGTTGGCGGCGCTGACCCGGGCAGAGTACCAACGCCTGGAGACTCACCTTGAATCTGTGTTGCTGGAATTCGGCCAGGTGCTATACGAAGCGAATGCGCCCATTGTTTACGTGTACTTCCCCAACGATTCACTGGTGTCTTTGCTGACCCTGGTGGACGCCCACTCGGCATTGGAGGTCGGCATGGTCGGGCCAGAGGGCATGCTGGGCACCGCGCTGGCGTTGGGGGAGGGAATGTCGCCTGTGCGGGCCCTGGTGCAGGGCAAGGGTTCGGCCATGCGCATGAAGGCCGCACCTTTTCTACGCGGGTTCCGCCAAGGCTTGTCGCTACAGCGTGAGGTGCTTGCCTATACGCATTTCCTGATGTCCCAGATTGCGCAAACCGCGGCTTGCAACCGATTCCATGTGATCGAGGAACGCCTGGCGCGCTGGCTGCTGATGACCCGTGACCGCTTGGGTTCGGACCACTTTTTCCTCACGCAGGACTTTCTGAGCAACATGCTTGGCGTTCGGCGTGTGGGCGTGACCAATGCGGCCCACGCACTCCGCAAGCAGCACCTGATCGACTACAGCCGGGGCCACATGGAGATCATCAACGGCCATGGGCTGGAGGCGGTGGCCTGCTCCTGCTATGAAATGGTCAAGGGGCGCCATGGCCGGGCGTGACGGCACCAGCTATGTACGTTGTTGGACATATGGCGCGCGCGGCGCTGTTCTGCGATAGCCTTGTGATGTGACGTAGCTCCGACCTTGTGTCGGCCTCTCCGGATGCCGTGCGCTGTTTCAGCGGCACGAGATGACTACCAGAGAGTGTTTGATGCTGCCGAGCCAATTGCCTGTCCCCAATCGACTGCTTGCGGCCATAGCACGTTCGGACTACCAGCGCTTGGCGCTGGAGCTGGAACCCGTGGACCTGGCGGACGGGCAGGTGCTACACCAGGCGGGGGAGCCTATCCTTCACGTGTACTTTGCTGGCGACGCTCTGGTGTCCCTGCTCACGCTGGCGGACAAGCACAGTGTGCTGGCAGTAGGCCTGGTGGGTAATGAAGGTCTGGTGGGGGTGGCTGTGGCGTTGGGTGTGAGCACGTCCTCCATGCGGGCTCTGGTGCAGGTTCCAGGCAGCGCCTTGCGTATGCCTGCGGCCGTGTTTGCCTGGGAATTCCAGCAAAACGCGCTGTTGCGCCAGGCAGTGCTGGGCTATGTGAACACGCTCACCCTGCAAATTGCCCAAACGGCCGCCTGCAACCGCTTTCACCGCATTGAGGAGCGGCTGGCCCGTTGGCTGCTGATGACGCGGGACCGCCTGTCATCGGACCATCTGCAGCTGACCCACGAGTTTCTAGGGTTCTTGCTGGGAGTCCGCCGTGCCGGCGTCTCCGATGCTGCGCATGCGCTCAAGGAGCGACGGCTGATTGATTACAGCCGCGGCCATATCGAAATCGTGGACGGCCCGGGGCTGGAAGCCGCCTCCTGCTTGTGCTATGGCATGGACCGTAACCACCGCCATTCGTCCTGATAGGCAAAAAAGGGGTAAGTTATGTACGAAAACGTACAGAGACTTGGTGTGAAACGCGTAAGCTGCAAGGTGTAATTGCCCCTGGACTGCATCCCGCAGGCAGAAAAGGCCTCACCGCAGCCCATGCCTACGCAACCCAGACCTTTTCAAAACCACCTTCTCGCGGCCCTGCCCAAAGCGGAGTTCGAGCGGTTGTTGCCCCACCTGGAGTTGGTGTCGTTGCCCCTGGGTGACGTGCTGTACGAATCGGGGTGCCTGCTCAACCACGTGTATTTCCCCACCAACGCCATTGTGTCGTTGCTGTATGTGCTGGAAGACGGTGCGTCTGCCGAGATTGCGGTGGTGGGCAATGAGGGTATTTTGGGCATTTCGCTGTTTATGGGGGGCGAAACCACCCCCAGCCGCGCTGTCGTGCAAAGTGCAGGGTTCGGCTACAGGCTCAAGTCACACATCATCAAGACAGAGTTCAACCGTGCCGGGCCGGTGTTGCGCCTGCTGCTGCGTTACACCCAGGCGCTGATCACGCAGATGACGCAGACCGCGGTGTGCAACCGCCACCACTCGATCGAGCAGCAGCTGTGCCGTTGGCTGTTGCTGAGCCTGGACCGCCTGCCCACCAAATCGCTGACTATGACGCAGGACCTGATTGCCAACATGCTGGGTGTGCGCCGCGAGGGCGTGACCGAAGCCGCAGGCAAGCTGCAGCGCGCCGGCCTGATCCGCTACACGCGCGGCCATATCGACGTGCTAGACCGCCCGGGCCTGGAGCGACGCGTCTGCGAGTGTTACGCGGTCGTCAAACTCGAGTTCGACCGGCTGCTGGCAGAAATTCCCCACGGTGACCCCTTCCAGGTGCTGGGGTTCTCGAAAAACGACGATGCCGATCCCCTGAGACCGCCAGCGCCGATTCGCCCATGAACCCTGCCGCTGACCCACCCGATACGTCTGTGCCGTCAGCGGTCATGACCCTGCATACACTCACTGCGCAGGCACAGGCTTTGCGGACGGAACTGAGTGACCTGCAGCGCAACCTCACCGAGGTGCGGCACGACGTGCGGGGCGACCATGTGTCCCAGATCGTGGAGGCGAACGCTCACCTGGTGCAGGCCGCGTTGGCGGCGCAGGCTGCGATGGATGTGGCCAACGCAGATCTGGAGCGGCTAACCCGCCTCAGCCAGCGAGATGGGCTGACCGACACCCCCAACCGAACCCTGATGCTGGACCGCCTGCAAAGCGCCATCAGCATGGCGCAGCGCCGCAGCACGCTGGCCGCGGTGTTTTTTCTTGACGTGGACCACTTCAAAACCATCAACGACACGCTGGGCCATGCGGTGGGGGATGCTGTGCTGCAGCTGGTTGCACGCCGCCTGGAGACGTCCGTGCGCGATTCGGATGCGGTGGGTCGCCACGGGGGAGACGAATTTTTGGTGCTGCTGCCGGAGGTGTCCAAACCGGGGGACACCACGGTGATTGCCGAGAAAATTTTGCTGGACATTGCCGTTCCCGCAGTGATCGAGGGCCACACCTTGCAGTTGTCGGTGAGCCTGGGCATTGCGATGTACCCCAGCGACAGCGAAGACGCGGCCACGCTGATCAGCCTGGCCGATGCGGCCATGTACTGTGCCAAACGGGAAGGTGGGGGCCGCTGCGCCTTCCATGCCGCAGGTGCGCTTCGATAGCTCACATACGCGTGGAAGCGCAAATGGCCGAACGCCACGCGCCTTCAGGCGCGCAACAATTGTGCGGTCAGCGAAGGTCCAATCAGGTTGTCCAGAAGCGAGCGGAACTTGCTCAGCAAGGCAAGCACGGCAGCCTGGGCATTGCTCAGGGGTTGGCGTGACACCGCCTTCTGCAGCACCACAAACGGGTCCGCCGGCATCCATTCCCCATATGCGACGGCCAACCACGGGTGCTCGGAGCGCGTGAGGTAGAGGCTGCGTTGGTACAGCGCGCCCACGCTTTGGCGGCCAATGATGGGCGACAGCGCCGCTTCGGCATGACGCAAGAATCCCACCGCCAGCGCTGCCACGTCCCGCACGGCCGCCTCATCGGCGTCCCATTGCTGGCGGTAGGCATCGGTCAGCCGGGTCTCAAACAGGGACTTGGGGCGTGCCAGCGTGGCAATGGGGGGCGCAGCGCGTTCAGCAGTTTGGGTTTGCATGGTGTCCTTTTCTTCACGTGCGTTCACGGGGAGGAGAACACAGCTTGCGCCGGGTGGGTTTTGCTGTCCGTGCGCTAGCGCATACAAGACGTAGTCCATTGGGTATGCCATCGCACAGACGTTCGGTGGGCGGCGTCATAGTCTTCACCTACCCCCGACAGTGTGTGCATTGCGAGTGGTTTGTTTTCCATTTTCAAGTTAACCAAGGATGCTCCATGCAAAAACTCTCAACCCTTCTGGCCGTCGCAACGACTGCCATGGCCCTCTCCCCCCTCTATGTCTTCGCGGCACCGCCTGCACAACCTGTGAATGGCTACTTGGTCGATGGCGGTGGCGAGTTTGTCAAGAATGCATCGGGTGAGTGCTGGCGCCTAGGCGCCTGGACACCGGCGCTGGCCATGGAGCCCTGTGACCCCGTGATCAAGGCTGTGGCTGCAGCGGAACCGCAGCCGGCGCCTGAGATGGCCCCTGCACCCATGCCCGCGCCAGTGCCCGCGCCCATGGCACCGGTCGCGCAAAAACTGCGCTATTCCGGAGATGCCCTGTTTGGCTTTGACAAGGCCACGCTGCAACCCGAAGGCAAGACCGTGCTGAACGATCTGGTCCGCGAGCTGCAGGGCGCCACCTACGAAAAGGTGACTGTCACCGGCCACACCGACCGCTTGGGCAGCAATGCCTACAACCAGAAGCTGTCGGAGCAACGCGCGCAGACCGTGCGTGACTACCTGATTGGTCAGAACGTGGGCGCCAACGTGATTGAAGCCCAGGGCCTGGGCGAAACCCAGCCAACCACCGAGACCGCAGCCTGCAAGGGCCGCAAGAGCGCCAAGCTGATTGCCTGCCTGCAGCCAGACCGCCGTGTGGAGGTGGAAATGTCGGGCACCAAGACGGTGACGCCCGCGCAATAGCTATCAAATTCATAGCTTCTAGCGCATATTTCATGGGGGCTAGAGATTGATTTCGCATAGAAAAGCACCAGAGGGTCGAGCCGTTCAGTTAATCTGTTGACGGGATAAATAGCAGATACGCAAACGGCCCCGATTGGGCAATGCCGCTAAGTTAAGCAAAGGCCCTTTGGGGCCTTTGTTGTTCCCTCGTTGCATCGAAATGGTGCGAGGTAGTTGATCAGATCTTTCCCTCCGCTGAAACTTGTAATCGCTTCAATCAAACTTCACGAGATGTCTCCTATCATGGGGGGCATAAAAAACTACGGCATTTTTTGTCGATTAGAGGGCTCACTCCTTAACCTCTAATCGACATTGGGTATCTATGAAGAGCAACGGGATGTGGCGGGTACGCTCGAACTTCCGTTCGAAATGACAGAGGAGGCGCCTTGAGCGAGCAACACAATCGACGCATTCTCTTGGCAGACGATATGCCTGCCATCCACGAGGACTACCGCAGGATTCTGCTGCCAGCCACCGCGACGGCAACGGCTGAACTGGACGACTTCGAATCCGCACTGTTCGGCACCTCGGCCAAGGCATCCGCAGCCGGATTTACGTTGGATAGCGCCTACCAGGGCCAAGAGGCGTTGGTGATGGTGCAAGAGGCATTGCAGAACAACCAGCCCTATGC
>NZ_JBFUBO010000010.1:0-155228 GCF_056405715.1 Rhodoferax sp. P1_F3
CGTCGATCTTGGCGCCGGCCACGTCGGCCAATGTCTTCACGTCGTCCGGATCATTGGGGCAGGCCACGATGGGTTCATGGATGTCGGCCAGATCGATTTCGATAACTGCGGCGTATTCGGCATCCGCATCGCCCTTGAGCAACTGGGGATCGCGCAACCAGGCTTCTTGCGCAGCAATGCGGCGGGCCAGCGTACGGGCGTCCGAGTAGCCATTGGCAATCATCCACTTCATCATCGTGATGTTGGAGTTGATGTACTCAATGATGGGCTCCTTGTTCAGATGCACCGTGCAACCCGCAGCAGAACGCTCGGCGGAAGCATCGGACAACTCGAAGGCTTGTTCGACCTTCAGGTCTGGCAGACCTTCTATTTCAAGAATGCGGCCGGAGAAGATGTTCTTCTTGCCCTTCTTCTCGACGGTCAGCAGGCCGGCCTTGATGGCGTACAGCGGGATGGCGTTGACCAGGTCACGCAGGGTCACGCCGTTCTGCATCTTGCCCTTGAAGCGCACCAAGACGGACTCGGGCATATCCAAAGGCATCACGCCGGTAGCGGCAGCAAACGCCACCAGGCCGGAGCCCGCGGGGAAGCTGATGCCGATAGGGAAACGCGTGTGGCTATCGCCACCGGTGCCGACGGTGTCGGGCAACAGCAGACGGTTCAGCCAGCTGTGGATCACGCCATCGCCAGGGCGCAGCGAAATACCGCCGCGGGTGCTGATGAAGTCAGGCAACTCATGGTGCATCTTCACATCCACGGGCTTCGGATACGCAGCCGTGTGGCAGAACGACTGCATCACCAAATCGGCGCTGAAGCCCAGGCAGGCCAGGTCTTTCAGCTCGTCGCGGGTCATCGGACCGGTGGTGTCTTGCGAACCCACAGACGTCATCTTGGGTTCGCAGTAAGTACCGGGGCGCACGCCCTGGCCTTCTGGCAAACCGCAGGCGCGGCCCACCATCTTCTGCGCCAGGCTGAAGCCCTTCTTGGTGTCCTCGGGGTTTTGCGGCAGGCGGAAAAGCTCGGACGGGGGCAGGCCCAAAGTCTCACGGGCTTTGGCGGTCAGGCCACGACCCACGATCAGGGGAATACGCCCGCCGGCGCGCACTTCGTCAAACAGCACGTCGCTCTTGACCTGGAAGGAGGCAATCTCCTTGCCGTCTTTGAACGCCTTGCCGTCGTAGGGGCGCAGCTCCACGGTGTCGCCCATGTTCATCTGGCTTACGTCCACTTCGATGGGCAAAGCGCCCGCGTCTTCCATGGTGTTGTAGAAGATAGGCGCAATCTTGGTGCCCAGGCACACGCCACCGAAACGCTTGTTCGGTACAAAAGGAATGTCTTCTCCAGTGAACCACAGCACGGAGTTGGTGGCGGACTTGCGGCTGGAGCCGGTGCCCACCACGTCGCCCACATAGGCCACCAGGTTGCCGCGGGCGCGCAGGTCCTCCACAAACTTCACGGGGCCGCGCTTGCCATCTTCTTCCGGGGTGATGCCGTCGCGCTTGTTCTTCAACATGGCCAGGGCGTGCAACGGAATGTCGGGGCGGCTCCAGGCGTCTGGCGCGGGGGACAGGTCGTCGGTGTTGGTCTCGCCCGTCACCTTGAGGATGGTCACGGTGATGGACTGGGGCACTTCGGGGCGGCTGGTGAACCACTCGGCATCGGCCCAGCTTTGCAGCACGGACTTGGCATTGGGGTTGTCGGCCTTGGCCTTTTCAGCCACGTCATGGAACTGGTCGAACATCAGCAGAGTTTTCTTCAGACCATTCCCCGCTACTTCGCCCACATCGGGGTCGTCCAGCAGGTCCACCAACGGGCTAATGTTGTAGCCGCCCAGCATGGTGCCCAGCAGTTCGGTAGCCTTTGCACGGCTTATCAGGTCGCACTTCTCTGTACCGTGGGCCACGGCAGCCAGGTAGCTGGCTTTGACCTTGGCCGCGTCATCCACACCTGCGGGTACCCGGTGGGTGATAAGGTCTACCAGAGTCGCTTCTTCGCCAGCGGGCGGGTTCTTCAGCAACTCAATCAGTTCACCGGTCTGCTGGGCAGACAGGGGCAGCGGGGGAATCCCCAGCGCAGCGCGTTCGGCCACATGGTCTCGGTAGGCTTTCAACATCATTTTCTCCTTCAGTAACAATAAAATACCGCGCTAGCCCGCGTGGGATATGCGCAAGCAGCTATCTATTTGGTAGCGGTTGCCACCGCTTCGGGTTTGGACTCGGCAGCCGCCACGGCGGGCGTGTTGTCCAGGGGTTCAAGCAAACTCGGTGCCGGAGTGCGCAGCAGGGCCTCGGCCACCACCGCCTGCCCGGCGTTCATGCACTCGTCCGCCAGGCGACGTCCCAGCTTCTGGTCCATCAGCATCGACTTATTGGCCAGTTGCAGCCACACCGCACCGCTCACCGGGTCTTCCAGGCGCACTGCACCGGTGCTAGTGGGCACCGGTGCCATCTGGTATTTCTGACGCCCATGCTCCAGCACAAAACGCCCGGCCCAGGTCTGGTGCGCAGAAATCTTGACCTGCGCGCCCAACTCGCAAGGCACGGTGCCAACGGCCACGCGCTGCGCCACCGCCAAATGCTCGGGTGACAGCTCGGCCGGTTCAGCCTCCGCCACGGCGAAAACGGGAGCTACAGCACGGGATTTGGCGGCCTTCTTCACGGGCGCGGCCGCTTGGGCCAGGGGCGCCATCAGCAGCACCAACAACACACCCGACAGTGACAACTTCAGCATGGTGAACCCTAACCTCAATGGACTGACGTAGAAAAATAGGCCGCCGCGTCTGCGGGCAGCGCGCGGCCGGTCTGGTGCGCGCGCTCGAGCACCTGCCAAAAGTAACGGTAGCTGGCCCGGTCATGCAGCTTGCCTCCGACGGAGATCGGCGCCCACTCCTGGCGCTGGGCTTCCTGCACGATGTGCGCGGCCAGCGCCACTTCGTCTTCTGTGGGGGCAAAAGCCTCCAGAATCGGGCGGATCTGGTCGGGGTGGATGCTCCACATGCGCGTGAACCCCAAAGCCTGGGCGGCTGTTTTGGCAGCGCGCAACAACGCGGCGGGGTCTTTGAACTCGGTCACCACACAGTGCGAAGGCACCTTGCCATGCGCATGGCAGGCACTGGCAATGTCCAGCTTGGCGCGCAGCACCAGCGGGTGGTGAAACTGGTCCAGCGAAATACTGTCATCCGCCGGGCGCACGCCCATGGCCGACGAGGGAATGGCGCCGCCATGACTGGACACAAAGTCCATCAGGCCAAAGCTGATGGACTGCACCCGCGGATGCGCCGCAATCTCAAAAGCGTGATGCACGGCGGCCGGCGATTCGATCAGCACATGCAGAGGCAGCGGCGGGACACCCGGTGCGGTAGCGGCGTCGATTGCGGCAACGGCGCGATCCGCGTCCCAGATCGACTCCACCTTGGGCACCATGAGGTAGCTGAGCGCCGCACCGGCCAGGCCCACCACGGTCTGCACATCGGATGCAAACTCCGCGTGGTCCACGGCGTGAACGCGCACACCAACCCTGCGGCGCAGGCCTCTTGCTATTAAATTGGGAGCTGCTTGCGCAGCATTGGCGAGGGCTACAACCATATTGGCATGGTCATCTTCACCCCCGACCGGGGCACCGTCTTCGCAGTCCAGGGTCACGTCAAAGACGCAGGCCCCGAACTCTTCGGTCATCTCGGCCTGCAGTTGCAGGCTTTTGACCATCCGCGCCTCAACACCGCTGTAGTGGTCGCAGACAGGTAACACACCTGCTGCGCCCTGGGCGCCAATAAGTACGTCGCGCGGATGGGCCACTTCAGCAGCCGATTACAGCAGATGGGCGACGCCAGCTTGCTCGTCTTGCAACTCTTTCAGCGTGACGTTGATGCGCTCTTGGCTGAACGCGTCCACTTCCAGACCTTCGACCAGCTTGTACTCGCCACCTTCGCAGGTCACGGCAAAGCCGAACATGGTGTCCTTGGGAATGCCGTATTGGCCATCCGATGGGATACCCATGGTGACCCACTTGCCATTGGTGCCCAGGGCCCAGTCGCGCATGTGGTCGATGGCCGCGTTGGCGGCAGACGCTGCGGACGACACGCCACGGGCCGCGATGATGGCCGCGCCGCGCTTGCCCACGGTGGGCAGGAAGGTGTCTTTGTTCCACACTTCGTCATTGATCATCGCCTTGACGCTCTCACCGTTGATGGTGGCGAAGCGGTAGTCGGCGTACATGGTGGGCGAGTGGTTGCCCCACACGGTCATCTTTTCGATGTCGGCCACGGCCTTGCCGGTCTTGGCGGCGATCTGGCTCAGGGCACGGTTGTGGTCCAGGCGCAGCATGGCGGTGAAGTTCTTGCGTGGCAGGCTAGGCGCGCTCTTCATCGCGATGTAGGCATTGGTGTTGGCGGGGTTGCCGACGACCAGCACCTTGACGTTGCGGCTGGCAACCTTGTCCAAGGCCTTGCCTTGGGCGGTGAAGATTTCGGCGTTGACGGCCAGCAGCTCGGCGCGTTCCATGCCGGGGCCGCGGGGGCGTGAACCGATCAACAGCGCGTAGTCCACGTCCTTGAATGCAGCCAGCGGGTCGCTGTGCGCTTCAATGCCGACCAACAGGGGGAATGCGCAGTCTTGCAGCTCCATGATCACGCCTTGCAAAGCCTGTTGCGCCTTCTCGACAGGCACTTCCAGCAGACTCAGAATGACGGGCTGGTCCTTGCCCAGCATTTCGCCGGAGGCGATGCGGAACAGAATGGCGTATCCAATTTGACCGGCTGCTCCGGTAACGGCAACGCGGACGGGTTTCTTGCTCATGGTAAAACTCCAGGAAGTGTAGTGAAAACGGCGTGGGACCAGCGCTTTTCGCAATCTGTGTTGCGCTGCAGAATGCGCTGGAGTTTACTCCCGAAATCTGCACTCCGTCAATTTGTCTTATGTCTTATATAAGATATGATTGCGACAGTTTAAAGACTGACTTGCCGCTGACCTAACCCCTCTGACCATGGCCGCCACCCCACCCTATTCGAGCGACAGTTCTGCCTCCGCAGATGCCGATGCGGGCGTGACCACGGGCTCCGGTCTGACCCCTGCTTTCAGTCCGCTGTACCAACAGATCAAGGTGTTGATGCTGCAGAGTCTCCAGAGTGGCGAATGGAAGCCCAGTGCCGCCATCCCCAGCGAACTCGAACTGGCTGCACGCTTCAAGGTCAGTCAGGGCACCGTGCGCAAAGCCATTGACGAATTGGCTGCCGAGAACCTGCTGGTGCGTCGCCAGGGCAAGGGCACCTTTGTGGCCACCCATGCCGAGCACCATGTGCAGTACCGCTTTCTCAAGCTCTTTCCCGACAACGGCGACCCCAACAGCGAAGGCCCAGCCCAACGCAAGATCATCGACTGCAAGCGCCTGCGGGCCTCAGCCGAAGTCGCCCGCGCGCTCGCCTTGCGCCCGGCCGATGCGGTGCTGCAGGTGCGGCGCGTGTTGTCGTTTGCCGGCGTGCCAACCATTCTGGAAGATCTGTGGTTGCCCGGCACCCCATTCAAAGGGCTGACGGCTGAGCGCTTGGCGGGCTACGACGGCCCGATGTACGCGCTGTTTGAAACCGAATTTGGCGTGCGCATGGTGCGCGCTGAAGAAAAAATCCGTGCAGTGCTGCCGGATGCCGAGCAATGCAAGCTGCTGCACACCACGCAACAAACGCCGTTGCTCAGCGTGGAACGCACAGCTTTCACCTACAACGACACGCCCATGGAAATGCGCCGCGGCCTGTACCTGACCGACACACATTACTATCGAAATGCGCTAAATTGAGCAGTCTTTACCGTGCAAGTCCAACGTCAGATTGGTGCGGTGCAATAGAATTTTGGCTGGCTGCGCCAAAAATTACATACCAGTTACCACCAAGAAAGCCCATCCATGACTGAGCTCGCCTCTGCATCCAAACGCCCGCGGCCCGAATTCCGCAACATCAACGCCCTCTCGGATCTGCCCACCTACCGTTTGCCTCCCGCAGGCTGGGTATCCATCCTGCACCGCGTCAGCGGCGTCATCATGTTCATCCTGATGCCTTTCATTATCTGGATGTTTGACACCTCCGTATCCTCGGAAATCTCATTTGCTAAGTTCAGCAGCGCATTCACGGTTGGCCTTGGTTTTGTTCCGGGCTGGTTCATCAAACTGGTGGCACTGTCCATCATCTGGGCTTATCTGCACCACTTCATCGCAGGCCTGCGCCATCTGTGGATGGACATCAACCACGCCGTGAGCAAAGAGTTTGGCCGCTCCTCGGCCATCGTGACCCTGACCCTGGGTTCGGTGTTGACCGCCGCACTGGCGCTCAAGCTGTTTGGCGCCTACTAACTACAAAAAAGGAAATCGAAAAATGGCAGTGAATTACGGTTCCAAGCGTGTCGTCGTTGGCGCGCACTACGGTCTGCGGGATTGGTTGGCGCAGCGCGTCACCGCAGTGTTGATGGCCCTGTTCACCCTGGTGGTGCTGGCCCAGGTGATCTTCTTTAAAGGCCCCATTGGCTACGACAAATGGGCAGGCATTTTCTCCTCCCAGTGGATGAAGGTTTTGACCTTCTCGGTGATCGTGGCCATGCTGTACCACGTGTGGGTCGGCATCCGTGATGTCTGGATGGACTACGTCAAACCCGTTTCCATTCGCCTGTCTCTGCAGGTGTTTTCCATCGTCTGGCTCGTCGGCTGTGCTGGCTGGGCCATTCAGGTCCTGTGGCGTCTCTGATCTCCCCTCCTAACAGGCAATCCATTCATGTCTTACTCCGTATCCAAACGCAAATTTGACGTTGTCATCGTCGGCGCCGGTGGCTCCGGCATGCGCGCGTCCCTCCAACTGGCCCGCGCCGGTTTGAACGTCGCCGTTCTCTCCAAAGTGTTCCCCACCCGTTCGCACACCGTGGCAGCCCAAGGCGGCATCGGTGCCTCGCTGGGCAACATGAACGATGACAACTGGCACTACCACTTCTACGACACCGTCAAAGGTTCCGACTGGCTCGGCGACCAGGACGCCATCGAATTCATGTGCCGTGAAGCGCCCAAGGTCGTGTACGACCTGGAGCACATGGGCATGCCGTTTGACCGCAACCCCGATGGCACGATTTATCAGCGTCCCTTCGGCGGCCACACCGCCAACTACGGTGAAAAAGCCGTGGAACGCGCCTGCGCTGCAGCCGACCGCACTGGCCACGCCATGCTGCACACGCTGTACCAGCAAAACGTAGCAGCCAAGACCAGCTTCTTTGTGGAGTGGATGGCCCTCGATTTGATCCGCGATGCCGAAGGCGATGTGGTCGGCGTGACTGCGCTGGAAATGGAAACCGGCGACATCCACATTCTGGAAGCCAAGACCACGCTGCTGGCCACCGGTGGCGCAGGCCGCATCTTTGCAGCTTCTACCAACGCCTTCATCAATACCGGTGACGGCTTGGGCATGGCAGCACGCGCTGGCATCCCGCTGGAAGACATGGAGTTCTGGCAGTTCCACCCCACCGGCGTGGCCGGTGCTGGCGTGCTGCTGACTGAAGGCTGCCGTGGTGAAGGCGCTATTTTGCTCAACAGCAATGGCGAACGATTCATGGAGCGCTATGCGCCGACGCTGAAAGACTTGGCGCCGCGCGACTTCGTATCCCGCTCCATGGACCAGGAAATCAAGGAAGGCCGTGGCTGCGGTCCGAACAAGGACTACGTCTTGCTCAAGCTCGACCATTTGGGTGCGGAAACTATCCACAAACGCCTGCCTTCGGTGTACGAAATCGGTGTGAACTTCGCCAACGTGGACATCACCAAGGAACCCATTCCCGTGGTGCCCACCATCCATTACCAAATGGGTGGTATCCCCACCAACGTGAACGGCCAGGTGGTCGTGCAAAACGGTGATGTGCACAACCAGGTGGTGAACGGTCTGTACGCTGTGGGCGAATGCTCCTGCGTGAGCGTGCACGGCGCCAACCGCCTGGGCACCAACTCGTTGCTGGATCTGTTGGTGTTCGGCCGCGCAGCCGGCAACCACATCGTCAACTACATCAAGACCAGCAAGGCCCACAAGGAATTGCCCAAGGATGCGGCAGATCGCACTCTGGCCCGCGTCTCCCGCCTGGACAACGCCACCAATGGCGAATACGCGCAGGACGTGGCCAACGACATGCGCGCCTCCATGCAGCAACACGCGGGCGTGTTCCGCACGCAAAAGAGCATGGACGAAGGCGTGACCAAGATCGCTGCCCTGCGTGACCGCGTGAACGCGATCAACCTCAAGGACAAGTCCAAGGTGTTCAACACCGCGCGCATCGAAGCGCTGGAAGTCGAGAACTTGATCGAAGCGGCTCAGGCCACCATCGTGTCTGCCGCTGCCCGCCACGAAAGTCGTGGCGCCCATACGGTGGACGACTACAGTGACTCCGTCGAGCACCCCAATGGCCGCAACGACCAAGACTGGCATAAGCACACGCTGTGGTACAGCGAAGGCAACCGCCTCTCTTACAAGCCTGTGCAGATGAAGCCTTTGACGGTTGACTCTGTGCCACTCAAAGTCCGGACATTTTGAGAAATTGCGGGACAGATCTTTAGCTCTGTCCCCAACTGATTAAGGAACACTTATGACCAAACGCACTTTCTCCATTTACCGCTACGACCCGGACAAGGACGCCAAGCCCTACATGCAGGACATCGAGGTCGAACTCGACGGCCACGAACGCATGCTGCTGGACGCGCTGATGAAACTCAAGGCCGTGGACCCCACCATTTCCTTCCGCCGCTCCTGCCGCGAAGGCGTCTGCGGATCGGACGCGATGAACATCAACGGCAAGAACGGTCTGGCCTGCCTGACCAACATGCTGACCCTACCGGGCAAAATCGTGTTGAAGCCCCTGCCAGGTCTGCCCGTCATCCGCGATTTGATCGTCGACATGACGGACTTCTTCAAGCAGTACAACTCGATCAAACCTTACCTGATCAACGACACGGTACCGCCCGAAAAAGAGCGTTTGCAGTCCCCTGAAGAGCGCGAAGAGCTCAACGGCCTGTACGAATGCATCTTGTGCGCAAGCTGCTCCACCTCCTGTCCCAGCTTCTGGTGGAACCCCGACAAGTTCGTGGGACCCGCGGGTTTGCTGCAGGCCTACCGCTTTATTGCAGACAGCCGCGACCAAGCTACCGGTGAACGCCTGGACAACCTGGAAGACCCGTACCGCCTGTTCCGCTGCCACACCATCATGAACTGCGTGGATGTCTGCCCCAAGGGCTTGAATCCCACCAAGGCCATTGGCAAGATCAAGGAAATGATGGTCCTGCGGACCGTCTAACCTTTACCAGGCAAGTAGCACGTGACTGAAGCACTGATTGACGAACGCGCCTTGAGCAAGCTGCAGTGGCGTTGCCGCCGCGGCCTGCTGGAGAACGACCTGTTCATTGAGCGCTTCTTTCAGCGGTTCAGCCCTACTTTGACGGTCCGCCAGGGCGATGCCTTGGCAGCCCTGATGGACCTGAGTGACAACGACCTGCTGGACGTGCAATTGGCACGCAAGTCGCTGGCCCAGGTAGATGCGCAATTGGACCGTGCGGATGTGCACGAAGTTTTGAAAATGTTGAGAGTACCTCTCTGAAAGGCGAAAGATGAAACTAGCTGACAACAAAGCCACCCTGTCGTTCAGTAACGGCAGCCCCAGCGTCGATTTGCCGGTGTACCACGGCAACGTCGGCCCCGACGTCGTGGACATTCGCAAGCTGTACGCGCAAACAGGCATGTTCACCTATGACCCGGGCTTTTTGTCAACGGCATCCTGCCAGTCCGCCATCACCTACATCGATGGCGACAAGGGTGAACTGCTGTACCGCGGCTACCCCATCGAGCAGCTGGCCACCAACTGCGACTTCATGGAAACCTGCCACCTGCTGCTGTACGGCAACCTGCCCAATGCCGCCGGCAAAGCCGACTTCACCAAGCGCGTGACCCAGCACACCATGGTCAACGAGCAGATGCAGTTCTTCCTGCGTGGTTTCCGCCGCGACGCGCATCCCATGGCCATCATGACCGGTCTGGTCGGCGCCATGTCGGCCTTCTACCATGACAGCACGGACATCAACAATCCTGAGCACCGCGAAATCTCGGCCATCCGCCTGATAGCCAAGATGCCTACGCTCGTGGCCATGGCTTACAAGTACAGCGCAGGCCAGCCCTATATGTACCCGAAGAACAACCTGAGCTACGCAGGCAACTTCTTGCACATGATGTTTGCCACACCCTGCGAAGAGTACGTGGTCAACCCCGTGATCGAACGCGCACTGGACCGTATCTTCATCCTGCACGCAGACCACGAGCAAAACGCATCCACGTCTACCGTGCGCCTGTGCGGTTCGTCCGGCACCAACCCGTTTGCGGCCATTGCCGCCGGTGTGGCATGTCTGTGGGGCCCCTCCCATGGCGGCGCCAACGAAGCTTGTCTGAACATGCTGGAAGACATCCAGCGCATGGGCGGCATTTCCAAGGTCGGCCAGTTCATGGAACAGGTCAAGGACAAGAGCTCTGGCGTCAAGCTGATGGGCTTTGGCCACCGCGTGTACAAGAACTACGACCCGCGCGCCAAACTCATGCAAGAGACTTGCAAGGAAGTGCTGACCGCCTTGGGCCTGGAAAACGATCCTTTGTTCAAGTTGGCCATGGCGCTGGAAAAAATTGCCCTGGAAGACGACTACTTTGTGCAGCGCAAGCTTTACCCCAACGTGGACTTCTACTCCGGCATCGTGCAGCGCGCCATTGGCATCCCCGTGAGCCTGTTCACCGCGATCTTCGCGCTAGCCCGCACCGTGGGATGGATTGCCCAACTGAATGAAATGATCGGCGACCCCGAGTACAAGATCGGCCGTCCACGCCAGCTGTTCACCGGCTCTGAAAAGCGCGACGTGTTGCCCATCAGCCAACGCTGATCGCTTGCAGCCCTTGCGGCTGTGACCTGTCCGGCCCCGCAGCCTGCACAAGGCTGCGGGGCTTTTTTGTATAAAAAGTGCCGCTAGCCCTCGTCGACTGTGCGCGAGCAGCTACTCTTTTCATAGCAACCGTTGTCGTATCCTCAGTCGACACAAGACATCGCAAACCACGATGCCAAAACCCAACATTAGGTAGGAAAATAGCGAAAGCAATCGCAAACCGCGATGGCATGCGCACCATGAAATCCGTTCCTCTCAACCTCACCCGCCGCCTGGATCTAGCTTCGCTTCAGCTCTTTGTGGCCGTCTGCGAGCTGGGCAGCATTGGCAAGGCAGCGGAACGGGAGTTCATCGCCCCGTCTGCCTTGAGCAAACGCCTCAGCGACCTGGAGGCTACTCTGGGAACCGCACTGTTGCACCGGCACTCCCGCGGGGTGCACCTCACCCCCGCCGGCCAAAACCTGCTGCACCACGCGCGCAGCGTGCTGTTCAGCCTGGAGCGCATGCAGTCCGAACTCAGCGAATATGCCGACGGCGTTCGCGGCCAGGTACGCATGCATGCCAGCATTTCGGCCACGGTGCAGTTTTTGCCCGAAGACCTGGGCGCCTTCATCCGTGCGCATCAGGGCATCAAAATCGATCTGGAAGAGCACCTGAGTAGCGAAGTCCTGCGTGCGGTGCAGGAAGGTGCCGCCGATCTCGGCGTCTGCAACACGGCTGATGGCGTGGGCGAGCTGCAAACCCGGCCGTACCGGCAGGACCAACTGGTGCTCGTCGTACCTGCGGACCACGCACTGGCCGACAAAGGCACAGTGGCCTTTGAAGACACGCTGGCGTTTGACCACGTGGGCCTGCACTCCAATAGCTCCATCTACGTCGCCATGCGCCAGGCCGCCGCCGCGCTGGGGCAAAGCATCCGGCTGCGCATCCAGGTCACCGGGCTGGATGCCATGGGCCGCATGATCTACAACGGTCTGGGTATCGGCGTGATGCCGCTGCGTGCGTTCACCCTGATGCACAGCACGGGCGAGCTAAGTGCCGTCGCTCTCCGTGACCCGTGGGCCACCCGCCAGATCGAACTGGTCGCCCGCGATTTCTCCACCTTGCCACGCACCGCACGGTTGCTGGTGGACCACCTCACGGCCTTGGCCCCCCACGGGGCCAAGGCCTAAAATTGAATTTCGGAAGGAAAACCATGGCTACTGTTGCACGCACGCTCTATGACAAATTGTGGGACGACCACGTCGTTCACACCGAGGAGGATGGAACCTCCATCCTCTACATTGACCGCCATCTGGTCCACGAAGTGACCAGCCCCCAAGCCTTTGAAGGCCTGCGCGTTGCAGGCCGCAAGGTCTGGCGTGTTAGCTCCATCGTGGCCACGGCCGACCACAACACGCCCACCACCGGCTGGGAACGAGGCTACGACGGCATCACCGACCCGACCAGCAAAGAGCAGGTCATGACTCTGGACTCCAATATCGGCGAGTTCGGCTCTGCGGCCTACTTCCCCTTTCTGTCCAAACGCCAAGGCATCGTGCATGTCATTGGGCCTGAGAACGGCGCCACCCTGCCCGGCATGACCGTGGTGTGCGGAGACTCCCACACGTCCACGCACGGCGCGTTTGGCGCGCTGGCCCACGGCATTGGCACCAGCGAGGTCGAGCACGTGATGGCCACGCAAACCCTGCTGGCCAAGAAGGCCAAGAACATGCTGGTCAAGGTGGAAGGCACCGTTGCCCAGGGCATTACCGCCAAGGACATCGTGCTGGCCATCATCGGCAAGATCGGTACCGCAGGTGGTACCGGCTACACCATCGAGTTTGGCGGCTCTGCCATCCGTGCGCTGAGCATGGAAGGGCGCATGACCGTCTGCAACATGGCCATTGAGGCTGGCGCGCGCGCCGGTTTGGTAGCTGTGGACGAAAAGACCATTGACTACGTGAAGGGCCGCCCTCTGGCCCCCGGCGCCAACGCCGCCAGCCCCGAAGCAGCTGCGGTGGAATGGGACCAGGCTGTGGCGTTCTGGAAAACGCTGCATTCCGATGCAGGCGCGCATTTCGACACTGTCGTCGAACTCGACGCAACCCAGATCGTTCCGCAAGTCACCTGGGGCACCTCGCCCGAAATGGTGTTGGGCATTGATGCCCGCGTTCCCGATCCTGACAAGGAAAAAGACGCCAACAAGCGCGGTGCGATCGAACGCGCCTTGACCTATATGGGCCTGGAGCCCGGCAAGGCGCTGGACGACCTGTTTGTCGACAAAGTGTTCATCGGCTCCTGCACCAACAGCCGCATCGAGGACATGCGAGAAGCCGCAGCCGTGGTGAAAAAACTCGGCCAGAAAGTGGCCAAGAACATCAAGCTGGCCATGGTGGTACCCGGCTCCGGTCTGGTGAAAGACCAGGCCGAGCGCGAAGGCCTGCACGAGATCTTCAAGGCCGCTGGTTTTGAGTGGCGCGAACCCGGCTGCTCCATGTGCCTGGCCATGAACGCCGACAGGTTGGAGCCCGGTGAGCGCTGCGCCTCCACCAGCAACCGCAATTTCGAAGGCCGCCAGGGTGCCGGTGGTCGTACCCACCTCGTGAGCCCGGCCATGGCCGCGGCCGCCGCCATCCACGGACATTTCGTCGATATCCGCAAATTCAGCTGACCCCTTCTCTGGAACTTTCATCATGAAAACATTCATCACCCTGGTTGCTACTTCCGCCCTGTTGCTCCTTTCTGGCTGCAACACGTGGTCCGGCGTCAAGCAAGACGCTAAGGAGGTCGGTACGACCGCTGGCAAAGGTATCGAGAAAGCTGGCGAAAAAATCCGAGACATTTCCAAATAAGGCGCACCTCACCATGCAGAAATTCACCGTACACAAGGGCCTGGTGGCCCCCATGGACCGCGAGAACGTGGACACGGATGCCATCATCCCCAAGCAGTTTCTCAAGTCCATCCGCAAGACCGGCTTTGGCCAAAATCTGTTTGACGAATGGCGCTATCTGGATGCGGGCTTTCCTGGTCAGGACCCGGCCAGCCGCAAACCCAACCCCGACTTCGTGCTGAACCAGCCGCGCTATGCAGGTGCCTCCATCCTGCTAGCTCGCAAGAACTTTGGCTGCGGCTCCAGCCGCGAACACGCGCCGTGGGCACTGGACCAGTATGGCTTTCGCGCCATCATCGCGCCCAGCTATGCCGACATCTTCTTCAACAATAGCTTCAAAAACGGCATGTTGCCCATCGTGCTGACTGAGGCACAAGTGGACCAACTGTTCAATGAGGCATTGGCCTTCCCCGGCTACCAGCTCACCATCGACCTGGAGCGCCAAGTCATCGTCAAACCGCAGGGTGAAGAGATTGCGTTCGACGTGCAGGCCTTCCGCAAGTACTGCCTGATCAACGGCTTCGACGACATTGGTTTGACCCTGCGCCATGCCGACAAGATCAAGTCCTTCGAAACCCAGCGTTTGGCACAAAAACCGTGGCTAGCCCGCACAATGACTGCGTAAGCAGCTATTAACTTTATAGCAAACAAAGAGAATTATGAAAATCGCAGTATTGCCGGGTGACGGCATTGGTACCGAAATCGTTGCAGAAGCCGTTAAGGTTTTGAACGCGCTGACCCTCCCTCTGGAGATGGAAACCGCGTTGGTGGGCGGCGTGGCCTATGACGCGCACGGTCACCCCCTGCCCGAAGCCACCCTCAAGCTGGCCAAAGAAGCGGACGCCGTGCTGTTCGGCGCCGTGGGCGACTGGAAATACGACAAGCTGGAACGCCAATTCCGCCCCGAGCAAGCCATCCTGGGCCTGCGCAAAAACCTGGGCCTGTTCGCCAACTTCCGCCCCGCCATCTGCTACGAGCAACTGGTGGGCGCTTCCAGCCTCAAGCCCGAGCTGATTGCCGGTCTGGACATTTTGATCATCCGCGAGCTGACCGGCGACATCTACTTCGGCCAGCCACGTGGCCGCCGCATCGCCACCGACGGCCACTTTCCCGGTGCCGAAGAAGCCTTCGACACCATGCGCTACAGCCGCCCCGAGATCGAGCGCATCGCCCACGTGGCTTTCCAAGCCGCCCAGAAGCGCAACAAGCGCGTGACCAGCGTGGACAAGAACAACGTGCTGGAAACCTCGCAGCTCTGGAAAGACGTGATGGTCGAAGTCGGCCAGCAGTACCCCGACGTGGAATTGGACCACATGCTGGTGGACAACGCGGCCATGCAGCTGGTCAAGGCGCCCAAGAAATTCGACGTGCTGGTGACCGGCAATATGTTTGGCGACATCCTGTCGGACGAAGCCTCCATGCTCACCGGATCCATCGGCATGCTGCCCTCGGCCAGCCTGAACAGCAGCAACCAGGGCCTGTACGAGCCCAGCCACGGCAGCGCGCCCGACATTGCCGGCAAAGGCATTGCCAACCCGCTGGCTACCATCCTGAGTGCCGCGATGATGCTGCGCTTCAGCCTGAACCAGGAAGCTGCTGCACTGCGCATTGAAGCCGCGGTGAAAAAGGTGCTGGAGCAAGGCCTGCGCACCGCCGACATCTACAGCGAAGGCACCACCCGCGCCAGCACCCAAGAGATGGGCGACGCCGTGGTGAAGGCGCTGGCGTAAGGACCATCCGCAGGGCGACACACCGCGTTGTTGCCCTGCCACTGCAGAGCCATTTCAGTCCGCGCGGGGCAAAAAATTCTTGTTTTGAGCTACAATAAAGCCATGTTTGCCGCCCGCCCCCTCTCTCTGAGCATTGCTTCTGCCGCCCTGGCAAGCAAGGCCGCGCGCGCAACCATCACCAAAACCACGACCATTAAGGGCTGACCCAGCCTGGTTCGTCGTGCGCCCTCCCGGCCAGACGAGCCGGGCAAACAGTCCATAAACAGCCGTGTAAGAGCATTGTTTGTTTAACTTTTTGAAAAGGCGTTGATATGAGCAAGTTGGTAGGTTTGGTCGGCTGGCGCGGCATGGTCGGCTCGGTATTGATGGACCGTATGGTGCAAGAGAAGGATTTCGACCTGATCGAGCCCCTGTTCTTCTCCACCAGCAACTCTGGCGGCAAAGCCCCGGCCTGGGCCAAAAACGAAACCACGCTGCAAGACGCCTTCAACATCGATGCGCTCAAGCGCTGCGACATCATCATCACCGCCCAGGGCGGCGACTACACCAGCGAAATTTTCCCCAAGCTGCGCGCTGCAGGCTGGAATGGCCACTGGATCGACGCGGCCTCCACGCTGCGCATGGAGAAAGACGCGATCATCATCCTTGACCCGGTGAACATGCCCGTCATCCAGGACGCGCTGGCCAAAGGCGGCAAGAACTGGGTAGGTGGCAACTGCACCGTGAGCTGCATGCTGATGGGTGTGGGCGCGCTCTACAAGGCCGGTTTGGTCGAGTGGATGAGCACCCAGACCTACCAGGCAGCCTCCGGCGGCGGCGCCCAGCACATGCGCGAACTGCTGACCCAATACGGCACGCTGAACGCCGAAGTCAAAGCCTTGCTGGACGACCCCAAGAGTGCCATCCTGGAAATCGACCGCAAGGTCATCGCCAAGCAGCGCGCGCTAACCAATGCTGAAACCGCCAACTTTGGCGTGCCGCTGGGTGGTTCGCTGATCCCCTGGATCGACAAGGACCTGGGCAATGGCATGTCCAAGGAAGAATGGAAGGGCATGGCCGAGACCAACAAGATCTTGGGCCTGGGCGAAGGCTTCGGCACCAGCGCCATCCCCGTGGACGGCTTCTGCGTGCGCGTGGGCGCCATGCGCTGCCACAGCCAGGCACTGACCTTCAAACTGAAGAAGGACGTGCCCGTAGCCGACATTGAGGCCCTGATCGCCGCCGACAACGAATGGGTCAAAGTGGTGCCCAACACCCGCGAAGCCACCATCCAGGACCTGACCCCCGTGGCAGTGACCGGCACCATGACCATCCCCGTCGGCCGTATCCGCAAGCTGGCTATGGGGCCGGAATACGTGGGCGCCTTCACCATCGGCGACCAGCTTTTGTGGGGCGCCGCAGAGCCTTTGCGCCGCATGTTGCGCATCCTGCTGGGCGCGTAACAAGCTGTTACAGGACGTTGTCGCAAGGCAACATAAAGACCACCGGCAGAGTGCGAACGGGGCAGGCTTTGAAAGTTAAAAGCTTTCTTAGCTTGTCAGCCTAAGACATTGATGTTATGGTACTTTTTACGTTTTGATACTCGGGCTTTAACGTCCGAAAACAGATAAGTAAATTGCCGCTCGCCTGAGCACCGGAGGCTAATAAATTGATCGCTAAGTCACATCGTTGGCAAAAGACCGCTGTTGCGGCTGCAGCCGTTGCGCTACTCGGCTTGTCGGGAACCGGGGCATATGCGCTTTCGCTCGGTCGCCTTACGGTCCAGTCAGCGCTGGGCGAGCCCTTGCGTGCCGAAATCGAGATCCCGGACATCAACGCCGAAGAAGCTGCGTCCCTGAAAGCGGGCGTTGCCCTGCCGGACGCTTTTGTCGCCGCCGGACTTGACTACAACCCCGCGATGTCCAGCCTGCAGGCTACGCTGATACGACGCGATGGCCGTTCGTTTCTGCGCCTGAGCAGTGACCGCACCATCAACGACCCCTTTGTCGATCTGATTCTGGAGGCCACCTGGTCGTCCGGGCGCATCGTGCGGGACTACACCCTGCTGTTTGACCCCCCCGCCCTGCGCAAGGCGCCCGCGGCGCCCACGCTGGCCCAGACCCCTGCGGCACCAGCTACGAGCAACATTCCTCCGCGTACCGCACCTGCAGCCAGCGCCCAGCCTGCGGCTGAATCGGCTCCACGCGCAGCCACCAGCAAACCCAGCACCCCACGTACGACCGCGCCTGTGGCTGTCGCCAAAGCGCCCGTTGCCGCTGCAGACTCCGACAAACAGTTGGTCGTCAAAAAAGGCGACACTGCCAGCAAGATCGCCGGCAACATCAAACCTGCCGATGTGTCCCTGGACCAGATGTTGGTGGCCATGTTGCGTGCCAACCCCGATGCCTTTGTTCACGACAACTTGAACCGCATTCGCGCGGGCGCTGTTCTGAACGTGCCCACAGCAGAGAGCGCCCAAAGCGTGAGCGCTGCCGAGGCTTCCAAGCTGGTGGTGGCCCAGAGCAAAGACTTCAACGACTTCCGCCGCAATCTGGCCGCCAATGCGCCCGCTGCTGCCGTAGGGGCGGCCGACCGCAAAGCCAGTGGTGCCATCGAAGCCAAGGTTGAAGACAAAAAACCTGCCAGCACCACGCCCGACAAGCTCACGCTGTCCAAGGGCTCTGTCCAGAGCAAGGCCGATGAAGCCAAGATTGCCAAAGACCGCGAAACCAAAGACGCTGCAGCGCGCGCTGCAGAAATCAACAAGAACATCAGCGATCTGAACAAGCTGGGCGCGGCCACGAAGCCCGCGGCACCAGCGCCCGCCGAGCCAGCACCTGCCGCCAAGCCCGCGACACCCGTGCCTGCGGTTGCCGTAGCCCCCGTACCCGCTCCAGTGGCGGCCACGCCTGCGCCCGCAGCATCCGCCCCTGTTGCAGCCGTATCGGCACCTGCTCCACAGGCCGCGGCTCCCGCACCCAAACCCAAAGTGGCCGTGCCAGCGCCAGTACAAGAAGAACCTGGCCTGCTTGACGAGTTGTTGGCAGACCCGCTGGTACCCGCAGGTGCCGTCGGTTTGCTGGCGTTGCTGGGTGGTTTTGCCGCCTACCGCATTCGCCAACGCAAGAAGAATTCCGCCCAGGTGGACAGCGCCTTCCTGGAAAGTCGCCTGCAACCGGACTCGTTCTTCGGCGCCAGTGGCGGACAGCGCATTGACACCAGCAACGGCCCTCCCAGCGCATCCTCAATGGTGTACTCCGCCAGCCAGTTGGACGCTGCTGACGACGTAGATCCGGTTGCCGAAGCCGATGTGTACCTTGCCTATGGCCGCGACCTACAGGCTGAAGAAATTCTCAAAGAGGCGGTGCGTACCAACCCTGGGCGCCTGGCCATCCACACCAAGTTGCTGGAAATCTTCTCCAAACGCCGCGACACCCGCAGCTTTGAGACCACCGCAGCCCAAGCCTACAAGCTCACGGGGGCCAATAGCCCCGACTGGACCCGCATTTGCGAAATGGGCTTGGCGATTGATCCGACCAACGCGCTGTACCAACCTGGTGGAGCACCCGCGTCTGCCGGCGCCGCACCTGCAGCCAGTGGAAACTCCAGCTTTGGCGCGAGCACTGTGGCCATGCCCGCCAGCGCGGCCATGGCAGACAGTGGCGCATCGGGGGTTGACCTCGATCTGGACCTGGACTTCTCGCTGGACGACGAACCTGCCAGCGCCATCAGCGATGTGACGGGTGGCACGATGAGCCCGTCACCGTCTGCAGAGCAAACGGTCAAGATGGAAGCCCAACCCCAGGACAACAGCCTGGACATGGACTTTGACCTGCCGGATACGCCCGCCGTGCAAGCCGCCCCCGTGCCTGTGCCGCCCATGCCCGAGATTTCCCTGTCGCTGGACGACCTGGAAACCCCAATGCACGCCGACGACGTGCCAGCGCCCAAGTTTGAACCCACGGGTCCCGCTCCCGTAGAGCCTGTGCTGGCGGCCAGTCCGACAGCTGACACCGGTTTGATGGAGTTCGACCTGGGCTCCTTGTCCCTGGATCTGGATCCTCCGGCCGCTGCGCAAGCACCTGACAGCGTGGGTGAAGACCCGCTGGAAACCAAGCTGGCGCTGGCCGAAGAGTTCGTCTCCATCGGCGACGAAGACGGCGCCCGTGCGCTGATCGAAGAAGTGGTGTCTGAGGCCAGCGGCGACATGCGCGCCAAAGCCCAACGCGCCCTGGCCAAACTGAGCTAAGCCCTCCCGTGGGGGCTTGGCACATCGCAGGATCCAGAGCTTGTGCGGATTGCGTTAGGCGTTAGCTACAACGGTGGGGCCTACCAGGGCTGGCAAAGCCAGTCGTCCGGCCTCACTATCCAGGACAAACTAGAAACCGCGCTGGGCAAGTTCACTGCCCGCCGCGTTTCTACCTTGTGCGCTGGCCGCACCGATGCCGGCGTACACGGCCTGATGCAGGTGGTGCACTTCGACACCGAACTGGACCGCGACACCTACTCCTGGGTGCGCGGCACCAATGCCAACCTGCCGCGCGACATTGCGGTGCAGTGGGCCGTCAAAACCACCCGGGAGTTCCATTGCCGTGCCTCGGCCCTGTCGCGCCGCTACGCCTATGTGCTGCTCGAATCGACGATTCGCCCTAGCGTGGAGTTTGGCCGCGTAGGCTGGACCTTTGGCGCCCTGGACCACGATGCGATGCGCCAGGCCGCCGACATTTTGCTGGGCAAACACGACTTCAGCTCCTTCCGCGCCTCGCAATGCCAGGCGCTGAGTCCCGTCAAAAACTTGCTGGAGATCAGCCTGAGTAAGCGCGGTGCCTACTGGCGCATCGAGTTCGAGGCCAATGCCTTTTTGCACCATATGATCCGCAACATCATGGGCTGCCTGGTGCAAATTGGCCAAGGCAAGAAGCCGCCCGAATGGATGGCAGAAGTGCTGGCCGCACGGGACCGCAACGCTGCGGCGCCCACTTTCTCGCCGGATGGCCTGTACTTTCTGGGCCCACGCTACGACGCCAAGTGGGGCATGCCCGACCGCACGCCTGCGTATGATGCTCTTCCATGAGCACGCCTGAAACCCCTCCGACACGCACCCGAATCAAGATCTGCGGCCTGACCCGCGAACAGGATGTAGACGCCGCCGTGGCCGCCGGTGCCGACGCCATTGGCTTTGTGCTGTACCCCAAGAGCCCACGGGCAGTCACGCCGCAGCGCGCGGCTGAATTGGCCAAGCGTCTCCCCCCCTTCATCACCCCTGTGCTGTTGTTCGTCAATGCATCCGCTACAGAAGTGATAGCTGCCAGCGCAATGATTCCGGGGGCTACCATCCAATTTCATGGTGACGAGAGCCCGCAGGACTGCCTGGATGCCACCGGCAATGGCGCCCGCCCCTACCTGCGCGCAGCGCGTATTCCGCTGGGGGATGACGCGCAGGCCTTTGACCTCGTAAAATACGCCCACGATTATTCGAACGCCCAAGCCATCCTGCTAGACGCCCATGTGGACGGCTACGGTGGTGGCGGCAAAACATTCAATTGGTCACTTCTTCCTCCAAGCGTCAACGCTCACCTCGTCTTGAGTGGTGGACTCACCAGTGCAAACGTGGGCGATGGCATCACGTCGGTACGGCCGCGCTGTAAAACGCTGGCCGTGGACGTGAGCTCCGGCGTGGAAGCCGTCGACGCTCAGGGCAAGCCCCTCAAGGGCATCAAAGACCCCGAAAAAATCCGCCAGTTTGTGGCCGCCGTGCGCGCTGCAGACCGGTAAATCTTCTCATTGGCACGACAGCGACTGGCAGGCCACAGCCGTGGCGATCAACCCTGTCTTGAATGGACCCACACCATGTACGACTACCAACAACCCGATGCCACGGGCCACTTTGGCAAATACGGCGGCAGCTTTGTCTCCGAGACGCTGACCCACGCGATCAATGAGCTGAAAGACGCTTACGCCAAGTACCAGCACGACCCGGCCTTCCTGGCCGAATTCCAGTCCGAGCTGGCCCACTATGTAGGCCGCCCTTCCCCGGTCTACCACGCCGACCGCATGAGCCGCGAAATGGGCGGCGCGCAGATCTTTTTGAAGCGCGAAGACCTGAACCACACGGGCGCACATAAGGTCAACAACACCATAGGCCAGGCCATGCTCGCCAAGCGCATGGGCAAGCCACGTGTGATTGCCGAAACCGGCGCGGGCCAGCACGGCGTAGCCACGGCCACCATCTGCGCACGCTATGGCCTGGAATGCGTGGTCTACATGGGCAGCGAAGACGTGAAACGCCAAAGCCCCAACGTCTACCGCATGAAGCTCTTGGGCGCCACCGTCGTGCCCGTGACCAGTGGCAGCAAGACGCTGAAAGACGCCTTGAACGAAGCCATGCGCGACTGGGTTGCCAATGTGGATAACACCTTCTACATCATTGGCACGGTGGCCGGTCCGCACCCCTACCCGATGATGGTGCGCGATTTCCAGAGCGTCATCGGCAATGAGTGTCTGGTGCAGATGCCCGAGATGTTGGCCGCTGCCGGTTGCAAAACCGAGCAGCCTGACGCGGTGATTGCCTGCGTAGGCGGTGGCAGCAACGCCATGGGCATCTTCTACCCCTACATCCCGTTTGAGAACACGCGCCTGATCGGCGTGGAAGCGGCTGGTGAAGGCCTGGACAGTGGCAAACACAGCGCCAGCATCCAGCGCGGCAGCCCCGGTGTGCTGCACGGCAACCGCACCTATGTGCTACAGGACGACAACGGCCAGGTAACCGAGACGCACAGCATCAGCGCCGGCCTGGACTACCCCGGCGTCGGCCCGGAACACGCATTTCTGGGCGACATCGGCCGCGCGGAATACGTGGGCATCACCGACAAGGAAGCGCTGGACGCTTTCCACTACCTGTGCCGTACCGAAGGCATCATCCCTGCACTCGAATCCAGCCACGCCTTGGCCTACGGCATGAAATTGGCCAAGACGATGCGACCGGATCAGTCAATTTTGATCAACCTGTCGGGCCGCGGCGACAAGGACATCGGTACCGTGGCCGACCTGTCGGGTGACGACGTCTACGACCGCCCTTCGATGCGCGGCCACGTGGTGAAGGGAGCATGAGCATGGGACGCATTGACTCCACTTTCTCCACCCTCAAAGCCCAGGGCCGCAAGGCGTTGATTCCCTTTGTCACTGCCGGCTACCCCTACGCTGACGTCACGCCCGAGCTGATGCACGCCATGGTCGCAGGCGGCGCGGACGTCATTGAGCTGGGCGTGCCCTTCTCCGACCCCAGCGCCGACGGCCCGGTGATCCAGAAGGCGGGCGACAAGGCCCTGGCCTTTGGCATTGGTCTGGTGCAGGTACTGGCCATGGTGCGGGAATTCCGCAAGACCAACAGCGCCACACCGGTGGTGCTGATGGGCTACGCCAACCCGGTGGAGCGCTACGACCAGAAACACGCCAAAGCCGGCATCAGCAGCCCATTCGTCAAGGATGCGGCAGAAGCCGGTGTGGACGGCGTGCTCATCGTGGACTACCCACCCGAGGAATGCGAGGCTTTTGCCGCCGACCTGCGCGCACATGGCATGGACCTGATCTTTTTGCTGGCCCCCACCAGCACCGAGCAGCGCATGCAGCAGGTGGCGCGCGTGGCCAGTGGCTATGTGTACTACGTGTCGCTCAAGGGCGTGACTGGCTCGGGTGCGCTGGACGTGGGTGCAGTCGAGGCCATGCTGCCGCGCATCCGCCAGCACATCAGCACGCCGGTGGGCGTGGGCTTTGGCATTCGGGACGCGGCCACCGCCCAAACGATTGCCAAGGTGTCAGATGCGGTGGTGATCGGCAGCAAGATCATCCAGCTGCTGGAAGACCAGCCGCGCGACCAGGTGGGCGCCACAGCGCAGGCCTTTTTGCGTGGCATCCGTACCGCGATGGACCAGGGCTAAGACCCAAAAAAGCACCGGGGGCGGTTTCGCGGATAATCGCCCCCTGTTGGTTGGACGCCCGTCTGGGCACTGCAAGGAGACCTGACGATGAGTTGGCTTGAGAAACTGCTACCCCCGAAAATTCAACACACCGACCCCACGGAGCGCCGCAGCGTGCCGGAAGGCCTGTGGATCAAGTGCCCCAGCTGCGAAACCGTGCTCTACAAGACCGATCTGGAACAAAACCAGAACGTTTGCCCGAGCTGCAGCCACCACCACCGCATTGGCGCGCGGGCGCGCCTGAATGCGTTTCTGGACAACGAAGGCCGCTTCGAGATTGGCCAGGAAGTCTTGCCCGTGGATGCCCTGAAGTTCAAGGACAGCCGCAAATACCCCGAACGCCTGAAGGAAGCCCTGGAAAACACGGGCGAGACCGATGCGCTGATCGTCATGGGCGGTGCCGTGCACGGCATCAGCCTCGTGGCCGCGTGCTTTGAATTTGAATTCATGGGCGGCTCGATGGGCTCCGTGGTCGGCGAGCGTTTTGTGCGTGGCGTGGAAACCGCTATCGAGCAAAAAGTACCCTTCCTGTGCTTTACCGCCACGGGTGGTGCGCGCATGCAGGAAGGTTTGCTGTCGCTCATGCAGATGGCCAAGACCAACGCCGCGCTGACCCGCTTGGCCAAAAAGGGCCTGCCCTACATCAGCGTGCTGACCGACCCCACCATGGGCGGCGTGAGCGCCGGTTTCGCCTTTTTGGGTGATGTGGTGATTGCAGAACCCAAGGCGCTGATCGGTTTTGCTGGTCCGCGCGTGATCGAATCCACCGTGCGCGTGACATTGCCCGAGGGCTTCCAGCGCGCCGAATTCCTGCAGACCAAGGGCGCGATCGATTTCATCTGCGACCGCCGCGAGCTGCGCAAAACTGTGGCCGACACCTTGGCCATGTTGCAACGCCAGCCGGCAGATGCGGTGATCTAAACCAAATCGACACTACAAAAACAAAGAGGCCCTCGCGGGCCTCTTTTGCATGGTGCCAACGGGGTTCAACCTGCCGTCGCCACCAGCACCGAGGCCTGTAACGAGCCCAGCACGATCAGCGCAATCTGAATGAGCACCAGCAGCGCCAGCGGTGACAGATCCACACCACCCACCAGCGGCAGCACCCGGCGAATCGGGGTCAGCGGTGGCTGCACCAGACGCTCGAGCACATCCGACAGGTAGGACTGGGTTTGCACCCACGACAGTACGGCATAGACCAGCACAAGCCCCGTCAGAGCGGACAGCCCCATGCGCACCACGCCAAACAGCGCCAGCACGACCACCGAGACCAGGCTGGCACCCAGGCCGTTGAGTAGCCACAGGATGGAAAACTGGGCCAACTGAATCAGGAAAGCGCCCACCAGGCTGGCCGTGTCCCAGCGGCCCATGGCGGGAAGTACGCGGCGCAACGGCAGCACCAACCAGTCGGTCAGCGCAAACACAAAACGGCCCAGCGGATTGCCCGAGCGCGCGGACAGCGGGATGCGCTGGTGCTGCATGTACAGGCGCAGCAGACAGGTGCTGGTAAGCAGACCGGCGACAACTTCGAGCAACAGGGAAATGATTTGGTAGAGCATGACTGGATTGGGGCAGTGCCCGCGCATCATAGCGGCAGCCACCCCTCTTACAATGGAGGGTTACGGCCAAAGCCCCACGGCTTGGCTGGTTCTGCCACCGTACACCAACCACCCCATGTCTGACCAAAACCAAGCTGCTCCCGCCCCGCAAGACGAAAACCAGTTGATCCTGGAGCGCCGCGAAAAACTCAAGGCCTTGCGCCAGCAGCAGGCCGATGGCAAGGGCGTGGCCTTCCCCAACGACTTCCAGCCCGAGAACAAGGCTGCGGAGCTGTTTGAGGCCTACAACGAGAAAACGGCTGAAGATCTGGTGGCACTGGGTGCCACCGCCAAAGTAGCCGGCCGCATGATGCTCAAGCGCGTCATGGGCAAGGCCAGCTTCTGCACCCTGCAGGACTCATCTTTCGGCCCCAGCGGCGGCCGCATCCAGCTGTATGTACGCGGCGAAGACGTAGGGGTGGACCTGTACGCCGCCTTCAAGCATTGGGATTTGGGCGACATCGTGGCAGCCGAGGGCACGCTGTTCAAGACCAAGACGGGTGAGCTATCCATCCACGCCACCAGCATCCGCCTGCTGACCAAGAGCCTGCGCCCCATGCCCGACAAGTTCCATGGCATGGCCGACCAGGAAACCAAGTACCGCCAGCGTTATGTGGACCTGATGACCGATGTGGAAGCGCGCAAGCGCTTTGTGGCACGCAGCAAGGCTGTGAGCGCACTGCGTGAGTTCATGGTGGGCCACAACTTCCTGGAAGTGGAAACGCCCATGCTGCACCCCATTCCCGGCGGTGCCAATGCCAAACCGTTCAAGACGCACCACAACGCGCTGGACCAGGAAATGTTCCTGCGCATCGCGCCTGAGCTGTACCTCAAGCGCTTGATCGTGGGTGGGTTCGATCGCGTGTTCGAGATCAACCGCAGCTACCGCAACGAAGGCATCTCGGTTCGCCACAACCCCGAGTTCACCATGATGGAGTTCTACGCGGCGTACTGGAACTACCAGGACCTGATGGACTACACCGAGAAGCTGATCCGCGACGCGGCCATGAAAGCCACGGGCAGCCTGCAGCTTACCTACGCCGACAAGCCCGTAGACCTGAGCCAGCCCTTCGAGCGCCTGACCATCGTGGAAGCCATCCGCAAGTACACCGAAGCCGGCGACAACGTGGGCAACGCCGAGTGGCTGACCAACGCGCTCAAGAAGCTGGGCCTGAACGAAGCCAAGAACAAGCTCGCCGGCCGCACGCTGGCCAGCCTGCAGGTGCTGTACTTTGAAGAGACCGTGGAGGAGAAGCTGTGGAACCCCACCTTCATCATGGAGCACCCCACCGAAATTTCGCCACTGGCCCGCGCCAACGATGACCGCCCCGAGGTGACCGAGCGCTTTGAGCTCTACATCACGGGCCGCGAATTCGGCAACGGCTTCTCGGAACTGAACGACGCCGAAGACCAGGCTGCCCGCTTCAACGCCCAGGTGGCCGCCAAGGACGGCGGCGACGATGAAGCCATGTTCTACGACCACGACTTCGTGCGCGCGCTGGAATACGGCATGCCCCCCACCGGCGGCTGCGGCATCGGCATCGACCGCTTGATGATGTTGCTGACCGACAGCGCCAGCATCCGCGACGTGATTCTGTTCCCCGCCCTGCGCCGCGAAGTTTGATTCGAGTTTGAAGCCAAATAGGCCTCTAGCCCCCGTAGAATCTGCGCGAGCAGCTATGAAAACGGTAGCAATTCCCACGCTGCGCTACCTAAATGGCTACCCCGCAGACGCGCTGGGGCAGGTGCAGCGCATGCTGGACGAAGGCCGCGTGGGCAGCTGGCTGACCCAGCGCTACCCGCAAGCCCATGGCGTGCGGACCGACAAGGTGCTGTATGACTATGTGCAAGACATCAAGTCGGACTACCTGCGCAGCGCCGAGCCCCTGAGCAAGGTAGCCTTTGACAGCAAACTGCATGTGGTGAAGAACGCGCTGGGCACGCACACCACCGTGTCACGCGTGCAGGGCAACAAACTCAAGAGCAAACGCGAGATTCGCGTGGCCAGCCTGTTCAAGGACACGCCCGAGCCCTTCCTCAAGATGATCGTGGTGCACGAGCTGGCCCACCTGCGCGAACGCGAGCACGACAAGGCCTTCTACCAGCTCTGCACCCACATGGAGCCTGCCTACCACCAGCTGGAGTTTGAGGTGCGCATCTACCTCACGCACCTGGAAGCCACGGGCGAGCGGCTATGGACAGCCGCCTGATCTGTTTCAACAAGCCCTACGGGGTGTTGAGCCAGTTCACGCCCGAAGGCCGCTGGCGCGGGCTCAAGGACTTCATCGAGATCCCGGGTATCTATGTGGCGGGCCGGCTGGATGCGGATAGCGAAGGCCTGCTGCTGCTCACCAACGACGGCAAGCTGCAGGCCCGCATCAGCGACCCGCGCTACAAGATGGAAAAGACTTATTGGGTCCAAGTGGAGGGCGAACCCGACGAAGCCGCCCTGCAGGCACTGCGCGAAGGCGTGCAGCTCAATGACGGCCCTACCCTGCCCGCCCGTGCGCAGTTGATCGCGGAGCCCGCCGCACTCTGGAGGCGTGACCCGCCGGTACGCTTTCGCCAGGCCATCCCCACTGCTTGGGTGGAATTGGAGATCCGCGAGGGCCGCAACCGCCAGGTGCGCCGCATGACGGCGGCGGTTGGATTTCCCACGCTGCGGTTGATTCGCGCGGCCATTGGGCCCTACACGCTGGAAGGTCTGGCACCCGGCACGCTGCGCGACGTGCCAGCACCCTGAGATAACTACCGCTGCGCACGCAGCGGCGTGAGCAAGTCGCTCAGGCCGTTGTGGTCAATCTCGTGCATCAATTGCAGCAGTCGGCCGATCTCACCCTTGGGAAAGCCCTCGCGCGCAAACCAGTTCAGGTAGTCACCGGGCAGGTCGGCAATCAGGCGGCCCTGGTACTTGCCAAAGGGCATGGCCCGCTCCACGAGCTTCTGCAGGTCTTCCGCTTGCATGGCTAGCCCCCCGCCCGCTTGACCTTGTGGCCCTGCGCCTGCAGCAGTTGCATCACGCGCTCTACGTGGTCGCCCTGCACTTCAATCACACCGTCTTTGACGGTACCGCCCGAACCACAGGCCGCCTTGAGCTGCTTGCCCAGCGCGACCAGCTCTACATCGTCTAGCGGCACACCACGCACCAGGGTCACGCCCTTGCCCGCACGGCCCTTGGTTTCGCGGGAGACGCGCACCACGCCATCGCCAGCCGGACGCTTGGGTACGTTGCAGGTGCAAGCGGCGATGGCTTGGCGGCACACCGGGCAGGTGCGGCCCACCTCGGTGGAATACACCAAGCCGCCCAGATCGGACAAGGAAAGTTTGGCCATAGCGATATGTGTCCGGAAAACGCCAAAATCAAAGAGCTGCAATGGTAACGGATGCCCCTCGCCCACCGGGTGACTCAAGCGACCTATTCACTATCATTTTGATAGCTACTCGCGCACCAAAGACGTGTGCTGTGTGCGAAAATGGTGCCTACTCTGTCTGCTATGTCCAAAAACTCCCCCACCTCCCGCCAAAGCGTTTGGGCCACCAAGGTCCTGGCCATCGTTCAAGGTGGCAACAGCCAGGCTGCGCTGGCACAAATCAAGGTCGCCCCGACTGTGAAAGACCTGCAGCAGCTGCGCAAACTGATGCTCGCCAACAACCTGCTGGGTAAGCACCGCCTGCTGGAAGAGGCCATTGACGCCAACCTGGCGTTGTTGGCCGCACCGCGCCTGCACCGCTCCCCTTGACCATGCTCCAGACGCCCCACCCCGACATCTTGCGGGGGCCCGAGCGCGCCGACCTGGTGCGCGCCGAAGTACTGGCCGACCTGTTTGAAGCCACCGCCCAGCAGTACCCCGACAGTACCGCCCTGGTGTTTGGCGAACAATCGCTGAGCTACCAGGCGCTGGACGCGCGTGCCGACACCGTGGCCGCGCACCTGCTGGCGGCTGGTGTGGCAGCGGGTGACATCGTGGGCTTGTGGCTGCCGCGGGGTCTGGATCTGCTGGTGATGCAGCTGGGTATTGCGAAGGCCGGAGCCGCTTGGCTGCCGCTGGATGCTGACACGCCGGTGGACCGCATTACCGTGTGCTTGGACGACGCACAGGCCAAAGGCCTGGTGAGCTGCGCAGCATTTGCGCCGCGCATGGCGCACACACCCCATACCGTGTGGACCGCCGAGGCGCTGAGCGAACCGTTAGCCCAGCTGCAGCGGTGCAGTGGCGTGCTGCCCACGCACCCGGCCTACGTGATTTACACCTCAGGCTCCACCGGGCGGCCCAAGGGCATTGCCATCAACCAGGGCAGCATCTGCCACTTCCTGCGCAGCGAGAACACGCAGTTGGGCGTGCGCCATGGAGACCGGGTGTACCAAGGCTTCTCGGTAGCGTTTGACATGTCGTTCGAGGAGATCTGGATCAGCTACCTGGCCGGCGCCACGGTGTGGATTGCACCTAAGGACGTAGCGTCCGACCCCGAAAGCCTGCCTGGTGTGCTTGCTACCAACGGCATCACCGTGCTGCACGCGGTGCCCACGCTGCTGGCGCTGTTCAACGAGGACGTACCCGGCCTGCGCACCATCAATCTGGGCGGCGAGATGTGCCCGCCCGCGCTGGTGGAGCGCTGGGCCAAGCCCGGCCGCCAGGTGTTCAACACCTACGGCCCCACCGAGGCCACTGTGTCTGCCAGCCTGGCAGAGCTGCATGCGGGCGAACCCGTCACCATTGGCCGCCCCTTGCCCAACTACAGCCTGCTGGTCATCGCCCCGCAAACCGAATCGGGGCTCACGTTACTGCCCCGCGGCGAAGTGGGCGAACTCTGCATCACCGGCCCCGGCGTGGCCGCAGGCTACCTGGGACGCCCCGACCTGACAGCCGAGAAGTTTCTAGCCAACCCCTGGGCCAACAACGTGCAAGACGCGCGCCTGTACCGCACCGGCGACCTGGCCCGTATCGACGCGGACGGCTGCGTACAGTGCTTGGGTCGCACCGACGACCAAGTCAAGATCCGTGGCTTCCGCGTGGAGCTGGGTGAGATTGAATCTGCATTGGCCGACCAAGCTGGTGTGGCCGCCGTAGCCGTAGTGCTGCGCCCGGAAGACGGCGTGGACCAGCTGATTGCCTTCATCACCCCCGACGCAGGCGCCACGCTGAGCAGCAGCGCCCTGCGTGCGACCCTGGGTCGACGGTTGCCGCCCTACATGGTGCCCGGCTATTTTGAGACCGTGCCCACCATGCCGCGACTTACCTCGGGCAAGATTGACCGCAATGCGCTCAAAGTGTGGCCGCTCGCCGCAGCCAACACGTCCGAGACGTCCGACACGCCGGACACGCCCGCCGAAGAAGTGCTGTTTGCCGCACTGGCCAAGCTTTTCCCCGGCCAGGCCATCGTGCGCAGCGCCGATTTCTTTGCCGATCTGGGCGGCCACTCGCTGTTCGCCGCGCGCCTGGCCTCCAGCCTGCGCGCCCATGCGGGCTTTGCCCATGTGACGGTGCGCGACATCTACCAACACCGCAGCGTGGCCGCCATCGCGCAAGCCATTGGTGCCGCCCATGGTCAGGCCCAGGCCGTGGACACATCTTGGACGCCACCCGGTGCCTGGCAGCGCTGGCGCTGCGGCTTGGCCCAGGCCGCAGCAGTGCCTTGGCTGGTCGCCATGCGCATGGCACAGTGGCTGGCACCGTTTTTTACTTACCACTTCTTTACCGGTGAGCCAGAAGACTCGCTTCTAGTGGCCACTGGCGCCTCGGTGCTGGCGTATTTGATTGCCACCCTGCTGGAATTCGCCGTGGCCATCGCAGGCAAATGGCTATTGGTGGGTCGCTTGCAAGCGGGCCAGTACCCGCTATGGGGCCTGACCTACTACCGCTGGTGGCTGGCGGACCGGCTGCTGGAAACCGCTCCCACGTATTTGCTCAGCGGCTCGTCTCTGTACGTCTGGTGGCTGCGCGCATTGGGTGCGCGCATCGGCAACGACGTGGTGATTGGCTCCATGACGCTGCGTGCACCGGACCTGCTGCAGGTGGGCAACGGCGCCAGCATTGGCAACGCCGTGAACCTGGAAAACGCCCGCGTGGAACATGGCGTGCTGCACTTGGGCGCCATCGCACTGGGGGACCACAGCTGCGTGGGCTCGTATGCGATTCTGGAAGGCAACACCACGGTGCACGACTGGGGGCACCTGGAAGGTCAATCAGCACTTTGCGATGGGGACACCGTGCCCGCAGGTCGCGTCTGGCAAGGCTCGCCCGCGCGGGACGCAGGCGCGTTTGATGTCACGAGCCTGCGGCCGCGTCCCGCAGTTACAGGCTTGCGCAGCGTGGTGGAAGGCACGTACTTTGTGCTGGGCGCCCTGTTGATCACTACATTGTTCTTCTTGCCCGTGTTTCCGTCTTTTGTGCTGATCGATTGGGTCGACGATGTGGAGCGCTTCCCGTTTCTGGCGAGCACCGATATCTGGTTTCAGCTGGCCAAGTATTTCGTGCTGGCCTTCCCCGCCGCTGCCGTGCTGATTGTCTGCACCGCGCTGCTATCGGCTGGCATCCGGTGGTCCGTACTGCCGCGCCTGAAGCCGGGCAGTTGGCCGGTGCACAGCACGCTGTACTGCGCCAAGTGGCTGGTGAACCAGATCCAGGAGTCCAGCCTGAATGTGCTGCATGGCGTGTACGCCACGCTGTACGCACCCTGGTGGTACCGCCTGCTGGGTGCCAAGGTGGGGCGCGATGCCGAGATTTCCTCTGCTTTGGGCCTGGTGCCCGACATGCTGACGCTGGGCGATGAAACCTTCATCGCCGATGCGGTGATGCTGGGTGATGAACATATTGATGGCGGCTGGATGACCATGCGGCCCACTGTGATCTCCAAGCGCAGCTTTGTGGGCAACGGTGCCTACATTCCCGACGGCACCACGCTGCCCGAGAACGTGCTGATTGGCGTGCACTCTACGGTGCCGGCCAATGACCGTATCCGTAGTGGCGACACCTGGCTGGGGTCTCCCCCCCTGCACCTGCCGGCACGCGAAGAGACCGCCGGTTTTCCGGAGCGACTGACCTTTCATCCCTCACCCGCACGGCGCTTGGCGCGGGGGCTGATAGAAGCCTTCCGCATTGTGTCGCCCCACGCCATCGTGATTTCGGTGGGCTACACCATCGTGCTGAACGTGATGCCACTGGCAGGGGACGGGCGCTGGGGCCAGGTCATTGCCTACCTGACGCTGACGGGCCTGCTCTACGGCCTGGGGACGTTTGTATTTGTATGGCTGCTCAAGTGGCTGCTGATGGGCCGCTACCGCCAGCGCAGCATGCCTATGTGGACCCCATTTGTATGGCTATCCGAAGGCGTGACCAATTTGTACGAGGGCATTGCCGTGCCCAACTTCATGCGCTACCTGCGCGGCACGCCATGGTTGCCGGTGGCCTTCAACCTGCTGGGCAGCCGCATCGGCAAGGGTGTGTATATGGACACCACCGACATCACCGAGTTTGACTGCGTGCACATTGGTGACCACAGCGAACTCAACGCGCTGAGCTGCCCGCAAACCCACTTGTTTGAAGACCGCGTGATGAAGATTGACCACGTGCACATCGGTGCCCGCGTGTACATCGGACCGCGTGGCGCGGTGCTGTACAGCGCCAGCGTGGCAGATGATGCCTGGCTGGGGCCACTGACCTTGGTGATGAAAGGCGAGAGCATTCCTGCTGCATCGCGCTGGAGTGGCTGCCCTGCGGCGCCTACACGGGCCGGGACCTAAGGCCATACAGCAACATGGGTACCACGGCGGCACACCCTTGGTCTACATATGCGTGGCCGGGTGAGGTCGACCAGGTACTGGCGGCATTGCAACAAGGCCAGGGAGCGGTGATCTATCGCCTGCTGCCGCACGGCACACCTCGCAATGAAGCACGTAGCGCCATCCGTCTGGCACTGCGCCAAGCGTTGGCCTTATGGCTGGTTTGCCCTTTGGGCAGCTTGGCACTGTCCGCACGTGTCGGTGCGCCTCTACTCATCGAGCACCCCAATACCACCACACAGGTGTCCATCAGCCATGAAGATGGATTGTCGGTCGCCGCCATCCACCCCTACCGCGCCATAGGTGTGGATGTACTCGCCACAGGCAACCCTACTTGGGCGGCCGAGTGCCCGACGCTGGCGCGCGACTACATGGGCCCCGACGTAGCAACTCGACTGGAAAGACTGCCAACAGCGCAGCAAGCCAACGCCTTTGCCGCTGCGTGGACGCAATGGGAAGCCGGATTGAAGGGCTGCGGTCTGGGGCTGAGCGAATGGACTTCAGCACTGCAAAGCAGCGTGGACCGCTGCGACATCGCGAGGCTGGAACTGCCGGAAGGCTACTGCGGGGCAGTGGCTTTGCATCCCGGCATAGCACCCTAAAGAAGTAACAAAGTGTCTTTTACAATGCCTGCGATCGTTGGATACCAAAGCCTTGTGCAAACACGATAAAAACGAAGCAAGGCCATGTCTAACAAATCTCAGGGGAAATCCGTTTGAAACACCACCATTGGGTTGGCGCAGGCCTGCTCGCGCTAGGCCTTGTCGCGTGCGCTGAGCCTCCTGCCACAGCTGCGAACACGTCCCACGCGATACCTGTCGCGGTGCGCCTGGTCATTCGCTTCAAAGAAGCCAAGAGTGTGTGGACCGCATCGGACCTCGCTCAATTGCAAACACGCCTGTTTGCCGACATCAGCCCCATTGCCGCGGTGTCCGACGACACGTGGACGTACCGGGTATTGCCACAAGCGGGGCAGGATCCGGACAAGATTCTCGGTGTCTTGCGAACCCGCCCTGAGGTGGTTCACGTGGATGTGGACAGCAAAGCCCGCAACCCCTGAGAATTCAACACATGCATCGAATGAAAACGGCACTGATCACCATCTTGTTGTGCGCGGGTCTGGGCGCATCCTGGCTCGCAACTTCGCAAACCGATGGATCGCTAGAAGCCAAGTCCGCCGCAAGCCCCACTGCATCGCCAGCCAATGACTCGTCGACTGGCTACAACCGTCTGATCGTGAAATTCAAGGAGCAAACGGAGGCAAAGACCGATCAAACTGCCGGCGGGCAAGTCGACCCGCAGACCCGCATCAACACTTTCAATGCCCGAGGTGGCATGCAAGTCTTGGGACAAAAGGCAGTCACGCTGACCTATCTGAAGTCGGTATCGGAACAAGCCCATGTGGTGCAAACCGACCAACCTTTGAGCCGCGCCGAGATGAAAGCACTGACACAACAGCTGGCACAGGACGCACGGGTGGAATATGCCGAAATCGACGAAAAGGTGTTTGCCCATTTCGCTCCCAATGATCCAGGCTACGTCGCCAGCCAATGGGCCTGGAAATCATCGGGCAGCAACGCGGGCGCCACCAATACCGACAGTGCGTGGAACAAAAGCACGGGTGGGCAACCCGTCAGTGGGGCCGGAGTGGTGGTTGCAGTGCTGGATACCGGCTACGTAACCCATGCAGATTTGACGGCTAACCTCCTGCTCACTGGCTACGATTTTGTCTCTGCAGACACCTTGCCCTATTCGCCCTTCAGCACCGAAAACGACATCACCACCGGACGAGATTCGGATGCCGCAGACCCTGGCAACTGGAACACCAATACAGGGAATGGTTGCTCCGTTTCTGACTCCGGTTGGCACGGCACCCGGGTCGCAGGCATCGTGAGCGCAGTGGGCAACAACAGCACAGGCATGATCGGCGTCGCCTATGGCGCGAAAGTGTTGCCCGTACGCGTATTGGGCGTATGTGGCGGTTACGTGTCTGACATTGCAGCTGGCATGCGTTGGGCGGCTGGTGTGACATTCATAGGAAGTCCCACCGCGAACACCAATCCAGCCAAAATTCTCAACCTCAGTCTGGGTAGCTCTGGCACATGCTTGAGCACATTCCAAGATGCAGTCAATGATGTGCGTGCAGCCGGCAGCATCGTGGTGGCATCGACAGGCAACGACGGCAGCATCACCACCATCAGCCAACCGGCCAACTGCCAAGGAGTGATTGCTGTCACGGCCCACATGTTGACTGGGGACAGTCCCAGTTTTGCAAATGACGGGCCTGGCACCACAATCAGTGCACCGGGCGTCAGCATCTACGGCACATTGAACTCCGGCACGACGACTCCAGTCGCATCCCCGGGCGGGGATAGCTATGTCGCTGCGAACGGCACCAGCTTCGCCGCCCCCATGGTGTCTGGCGTTGCAGCCTTGCTGTTGCAAATCAAACCGACTATGGGCATCAACGAACTGACCTCACGCCTGACGGATTCGGTACGTGCCTTTCCTTCAAGCACCTACTGCTTCAACAAGACGAGTTGTGGCGCTGGCATGCTGGACGCCGATGCAGCGACTGCCCTGGTTTTGGCAGACACCGCTCCCACAACCACCGCCACCGCCAACAAAACCGACCCCGTGGCGCGGAGCACCGTGGTCACGTTAACGGGCACGGCCACAGCGGGAGCGAACGGCACGGGTATCAGTACTGTAGGCTGGACACAAGTCTCCGGCCCCACCGTGACTTTGTCCGGGGCCAACACCAGCGCGGCCACGTTCACGACACCAGCCACTTCAGACACCGTCGGCCTGACCTTCCGGTTTCAAGCCACCTCGGTATCTTCCGGAAGTTCCAATAGCATGGTCTCTATAAACATGGTGTCGGCCCCTAACCCTGTCGCCAACTCGGGCGGAGGCGGTGGAGGCGGCTCCATGCACTGGAGGGACATCGTCGCCCTGTTGCTGATGGCACTAGCGGGGTTTACGCTGCGCCGACCGGTAGCGCAGCAACACAACGAATAAGGCAGCCAACGCCCCACCCGCAGCGCCCGCTACATGTGCGGGATAGTAGGTGGGGATGCCCAGCCATCCGGGTGTAGCCGCGGCGTTACCCAAGGGCTGGACCAGCAGCTTGGCCAGCAAAGCCAGAAGCAGCCCCGCGCCCACCGCACACCGTCGCCAGTCAGACTCCATGCCAGTCGATGGAGCGCACAACACCGCAACGGCAGCCCCGGCCAGCACTCCGTGCAATGCCCCCGAAGCGCCGGCGTAGTACTGACAGTTGCTGTCCAACACCAGCACCACTGCCACCCCCGCGTAGCCGCCCAATAACGCCAGCAGCTGCCTGCGCACAGACACCCACGGTGCCAGCAACCAGCACAGCAGCACCGCTGCCATCGCGTTGACAGCTGCGTGCGCCAGACTCAGATGCACCCACTGTGCAGTGAGCAATTGCCAGACGGCACCTTCAGCAAAAACCGGGCGAAAAAAGTGCAACCACTCTGCGGCACCGGGCCACAGTTGCAACACCACAGTCATCATCGCAAAAGCTCCACCCCAGCACACCCGGCCTGGGCGCAGTGCGGCGGGCACCCGCGAGGCCCTCAGGCAATCCAGTCCAGCGCCTGCATGTAGTCGGGATGCACCATCAGCTCATCCCAGGCCAATGCGGGTGTGTTGGGCAGCAGAGCGCGGCGGCGGGCTTCGCTGGCCTCCAGCGCCTGCCACTGGCCCTTCAACTGGGCTTCGGTCAGCCCTTCGATCAGCTCGTCTACGGCCTTGCCACCGCCCTCGGCGCTGAGCAGGGACTGGTTGCACAGCAGCACCAGGTCGCAGCCGGCATTGAGTGCGACCACTGCGGCCTCGGTGTAGCTGACCGTCTTGCCATCGATGAGGCGGGCGCCGGCCATGGACAAGTCGTCACTAAAGATGGCGCCTGTGAAGCCCAGTTGGGCGCGCAGGATGTCATTGAGCCAGGTGCTCGAGAAGCCCGCGGGCCGCGCGTCCACCTTGGGATAGATCACGTGGGCGGGCATCACGCTGCTGGTCACGGTGTTGAGCCAGCGGTAAGGCGCTGCATCGTCGGCCAGGATGGCCTTGAGGCTGCGCTTGTCCACCGGGATTTCGGTGTGCGAATCGGCTTTCACAAAGCCGTGGCCTGGGAAGTGCTTGCCGCAGTTGCCCATGCCGCTCTTGTGCAGGCCGTGCATCAGGCTCTTGGCCAGCAGGCTGACCACGCGCGGGTCGCGTCCAAAGGCGCGGTCGCCGATCACGCCGCGCTCGCCATAGTCCAGGTCCAGCACGGGGGTGAAGCTCAGGTCCACACCACAAGCGCGCAGCTCGGCACCCAGCACGTAGCCACAGGCCGTGGCGGCATTCGTCGCATCCAGTGGACCGGCCTTTTTGGGGGACACTGTGCCGACGGCTTCGCGCAGCCACATCTCACCCAGCGCCCGCATGGGCGGCAGGTGGGTGAAGCCATCCGTCTTGAAGCGCTGTACGCGCCCACCTTCGTGGTCCACGCAGATCAGCAGGTCGGCGCGCACTTTCTTGATGTCACGGCACAGGGCGGTGAGCTGGTCACGGTTTTGCCAATTGCGGGCGAACAGAATCATGCCGCCCACCAGCGGGTGTTTCAGGCGCTGGCGGTCTAGCGGGGTCAGGCTGGTGCCGGCAATGTCAATGATCAGGGGGGCGTGAAAGGCCATAGCGGGAGGTTCCGTTTTGCTATTTATTTAGGAGCTGCTTGCGCACATTTTACGGGGGCTGGAGGGCTGTTTGACCCCCAAGCGCCAGGTAGGAAGTGTTGTTTCCTGTCCATAGTTCAAAAAATGTCCGAACTCTGCCAATTTGTTACAGACAGAAAAAAGCGGCGGCTGATAGACTTATTTTGCGCAAATGGCTTCGCAAGTAAGTCGGCGCATGGCTTCCCTACTAAAACAACTGCCATTTACCGTGTTTGAATTCTTAAAAAAACGTGCGCGCACCGCACCCGAGTCGTTGGAGACTACCAGTGCAGAACCGGCCGTCCGGCGCATGGAATTGGAAGAGCGAAAGGCCTACCGCCGTGAACGCCTCTACCAATCCATCCGTGAGACATTCCTGTCGATGGAAGTGGTCTCGCAGATGTACCGTTTCAAGGTCATGCCTGTAGACGAACGGCACCACCGCTTCATTGCAATGATTGACGTTGCCAAGTCGTTTGTGACCGGCCCCAACAGCAAGACCAAGAGCTTTGCTGCCATGGAGCACAGCATGCGCATCAACACTTACAAACGCTTTGGCGTGTTGATTGACGGCATCTATTGGCGTGTGAGCGAAACCGAAGAGCATTTCGAGCGCCACTCCCGCTCCAGCGATCCGGCACGCAGCGATGGCTTTGAGCCGGTTGCGCACAGCGCACCGGAACACATCTCCACCGGAGCTTTGTCACGGGCCGGCTATCACGCTATCTCCGCCGAAGAACAAGCCGCCTTCATGGAGGCCCTGCAGCGCGGCGCCACGTTGCCCGCCGTACATGTGGGCGACATGGAGTACCAATCAGACCTGGCGCCTCTGGACGGCGGCATCATGATTGGCGGCACCCAGTACGGCAAGCTGTAACCGGCGAGCGCTAGGGCGTGGTCTCCACCACGCAAAAACTGGCCGCGTAGTCGGTCTCATCGGTCACGGTCACGTGCACCGTCAGCGCTTGGGCCTCAAACCAGTCTTTAAGCCCGCCATGCAACACGATGGTGGGCTTGCCGCTGCGCTCATTGGCAATCTCGCACAGCTTCCAGGTCATGGGCATGCGCATGCCCATGCCTATAGCCTTGCTGAAGGCCTCTTTGGCGCTGAAGCGGGTGGCCAAGTAGCGCACACCGCGCTCGGGCCAGCGCGCACTGCGCGCTTTCCAGGTTTTGAATTCCGCATCCGACAGCACCTTGGCCGCAAAGCGGTCGCCATGCTTCTCCAGGCTGGTGCGGATACGGCGCACATCGCAAATATCGGTGCCAATGCCGTAGATCACGCGCCGCCCCTCACTGCCCCAGGCAGGCCAGGTAGCCCTTGACCGTAGCGTCATAACCCAGCTCCAGCGCGTCGGCAATCAGCGCGTGACCAATCGACACCTCTTGCAGGCCCGGCACCTGCTGCGCGAAGGCAGTCAGGTTGTCGCGGTTCAGGTCGTGGCCTGCATTGACGCCCAGCCCCACATCCAACGCCGCCTGCGCGGCAGCGGCAAAGCGGGCGAGTTGGGTGCCCTGCCCGGCGGTGCCCCAAGCCGCGGCATAGGGTTCGGTATAGAGCTCGATGCGGTCCGCCCCTACCGCCTTGGCGGCAGCCATGGCGGCGGGGTCTGCATCCATGAACAGACTCACGCGCAAGTCCAGCGCATGGGCATCGGCTATCAAGGGCTTGAGGCGTGCAGCATCGTCGGGGAAGACCCAGCCATGGTCGCTGGTGAACTGGCCCTCGCTGTCCGGCACAAAGGTCACCTGGTGCACCGGCAGACCGCGCTCGCGCAGGTCGCGCACGCAGTCCATGAGGTTGTGGAACGGATTGCCCTCGACGTTGTATTCGCGGTCAGGCCAGGCCTTCAGCAACTCGGCCAGATCCAGCACGTCCTGCGCGCGGATGTGACGCGCGTCCGGCCGTGGGTGCACGGTGATGCCCGCTGCACCCGCCTGCAGGCATAACGTGGCCGCACGCGTGACACTGGGAATGCCCAGGTGGCGGGTATTGCGCACCAGCGCGACCTTGTTGAGATTGACCGAGAGATGGGTTGTCATAGTCGAGGGGGCTGCCTAAAGTGCCTGTATGTCGATCATCATCTGCCGCGTGCGCAGCGTCTTCACACCGCAATGGTAGTGCAGCAGTGCGCGTAGCTGGGGTTTGAGCTCACCCATCATTTCGGCGCAGGCGCGCAGCGTGGTGGTAAAGGGGGCGTGGTTTTGCAGCGTCTCGTGCAGGCGCAGCCACTGTGTGCCGCTCAGGCTGGCTCGGTCGTCCGCATGCGCCTGGCGCAAGCCCCCTTCGGGCACCAGCACGTAGTGGTCGCCAGCATCCAGCGCGCGCAAAGTCATGGTCTGCACATTCAGCGGGGGTAGAAAACCGGTCTCGCGCAACAGCAGCAGCTCAAACGTGCGCAGCGCGCCTTGCAGCACCTCGCCATGCTCGCTGGCAATGATCTCCACCACGCGGGCATAAATGTCAAACAGCTCAGCATGCGGGTCGTCGCGTGCCAGCAGCGTCATCAGCAGCTCATTGAGGTAGTAGCCCGACAGCAGCGCGTCGCCCGTAGGCATCACATGGCCGCCCTGCCATTCGGCGCTGCGCAGCGTGCGGATTTCGGCATCGCCGCCAAAGGCCACATGCAAAGGCTGCAGCGGCAGCAAAATGGGGCGAAAGCTGGAGCTGGGCTTCTTCGCTCCCTTGGCCACCAGCGCAATGCGCCCATAGTGGCGGGTAAAGACTTCCAGAATCAGGCTGGACTCGCTCCAGTCGTAGCGGTGCAGCACATACGCGGGCTCGTCAGCAATGCGTTTGGTGGCCACGCGGGAAGGGACTACTCGTAACCGAAGCTGCGCACGCGCGCTTCATCGTCGGCCCAGCCCGAACGCACTTTCACCCACATCTCCAGAAAGACTTTGGCGTTAGCCAGTTTCTCCAGCTCAACGCGGGTTTCCATGCCGATGCGCTTGATGCGCTCGCCCTTGTCGCCAATCACCATGGCTTTGTGCGTGTCGCGTTCCACCACGATGGTGGCCGCAATGCGCAGCAGCCGCTTCTGGCCCTTCTTCTGCGGTGGCTCTTCTTCAAACTTGTCGATGATGACGGTGGAGGTGTACGGCAGTTCATCCCCGGTGAGGCGGAACAGTTTTTCGCGCACCAGCTCGCTGGCCAGAAACTTTTCGCTGCGGTCGGTCAACTCGTCCTCGGCGTACCACCATGCCTGCTCGGGCAGGTACTTCTCACAGATAGCGAGCAAGCGCGGAATGTCTTTGGCGTTCTTGGCCGACATGGGCACAAACTCCGCAAACTTGTGTTTGTCGGTCATGGTTTGCAACCAGGGCGCGATGTCACCACGGCGGTGGACGTTGTCGAGCTTGTTGGCGATCAGCAGCGTGGGAATGTCCTTGCCCAACAACGTCAATACGCGCGCGTCTGCGGGCGTAAAGCTGCCAGCCTCCACCACAAACAAAATTAAATCGACATCTGCCACTGCACCTTGCACGGCTTTGTTCAATGACTTGTTGAGCGCATTGGCATGCAGGGTCTGAAAACCCGGCGTATCCACAAACACGAACTGGGTGTTGCCCAGCGTGTGCATGCCGGTAATCCGGTGGCGCGTTGTCTGTGCCTTGCGCGAGGTAATGCTGATCTTTTGACCCACCAAGGCATTCAATAGCGTGGACTTGCCTACGTTGGGCTTGCCCACGATGGCCACCAGGCCACAGCGCTGGCCGGCGCCGTCGGCGCCAGGGAGGGCCAGCTTGGGCGTACTCTTGAGCAGGCCTTGCAGCATGGCATCCAGGTCTTCCTGAACTTCAGGCTTAGAGTCTTTTGGACCGCTAGCCCCCGTGGATTCTGCGCCAGCAGCTATTTTTTTAGGAGCATTCATGGTTTTACCTTTGACTTGATGGTTTGCAGCATGGCAGCCGCAGCGGCCTGTTCACCGGCACGGCGCGAACCACCAATGCCCCGTTCAGCCAGACGCAGCTCGGCGATTTCACACTCCACGTCAAAGCTCTGTTTGTGGGCGGCACCAATGGTGCCCACCACCTTGTAGAGCGGCAGTTTCATTTTGCGACCCTGCAGCCACTCCTGCAACTCGGTTTTGGGGTCCTTGCCGATAGCGTCCATCTGTGGGTTGATCTCCACCGCTTCAAACAAACGGTGTACCAAGGCCTGTGCAGGCGTAAAGCCCGCGTCCAGATAAACCGCGCCGATGATGGCTTCCAGCGCATCAGCCAGGATGGACGCACGCTTTTGCCCGCCAGAGCGCATTTCGCCCTCGCCCAGCTTCAGCACATCGGGCAAGCCCAAGCCCAATGCCAACTGGTGCAGGGTCTCCTGCTTGACCAGGTTGGCACGTACGCGAGACAAATCGCCTTCGGGCAAAGCACCCAGGCGGGAATACAGCAAATCGGAGATCGCCAGACCCAACACCGAGTCGCCTAAAAATTCGAGGCGCTCGTAGTGGTCGCTGGAAAAGCTGCGGTGGGTCAGTGCCCTGGCTAGCAGGGTGGGATTGGAGAACTGGTGTTGCAGTTTGAGCTGCAACGCTGCCAAAGCATCACCCACGTTATTTGGAGCGACCGGCGTACTTCAGCGTAAGAAACGCCGGACCAGCCAAGTGAATTTCGCGCTCGTAGGCAAAGGCCACCACCACTTTGTCACCTTCTTTGGTGACTTCCAGGTCTTTGCCTCGGATGGACGAAATCGCGTCGATTTCTGTCGCCTTGTCAAAGATGCTGCGAATTTCGACGACCGACTGACCCGTAGCCGCGCGTTGCACCGCCTTCTGGATGGCCATCAACTCGACAACAGTGGGAAACACCTGTGCTGCAATCACGCCGGCCATGGCAAGTACACCGCCCACAAATATCAGGCCGAAGAAGGAAATGCCGCGTTGCTTGGATTTGCGCTGAAATGTCATCATTGTTCCCTTATCACTTGGTGCACGGAGCTTCAATTGAATCCACCGATGCGCTTGAGGTTGCCAAAGTTCATCCAGACAAAGAACGCCTTGCCCACGATGTTTTTCTCTGGCACAAAGCCCCAGTAGCGCGAATCCAGCGAATTATCGCGATTGTCGCCCATCATGAAGTAGTGGCCTGCTGGCACTTTGCAGGTCACGCCTTCCACGGTGTAGCTGCAAGCCTCAAACCCTTCAAACTTGTCGGCACCTGGCACAAAGGCTGGGCGATCGGCATCGTTGAGCAGCCGGTGCTTTTTGTCACCCAAGGTTTCTTCAAACTGTTTGAAATAACGCATGACATCTTCGTCAAAGAAATCGGGTAGCGCATTGGTTTCAAGGGCCTTGCCATTGATGGTCAGGCGCTTGTTCAAATAGGCGACGGTGTCTCCGGGTACGCCTACTACACGCTTGATGTAGTCCAAGCTGGGTTTGGGGGGGTAGCGAAACACCATCACGTCACCACGCTGAGGCGGTGTGCCTTCGGTGATCTTGGTATTGAGCACCGGCAGGCGCAAACCGTAAGTGAATTTGTTGACCAAGATCAAGTCACCGACCAGCAAGGTCGGAATCATGGAACCCGAGGGAATCTTGAAGGGCTCGAACAGGAACGAGCGCAGCAGGAACACCACGATGATCACGGGAAACAAGCCCGCGGTCCAGTCCAACCACCAGGGTTGCATGAGCAAGCGCACCTTGGCCTCGGTAATGTCGCCGTCAACCTGGCTGATGCCCATCTTGCTCAGCTCCGCACGGCGCTGGATGTCATTGGCCTCCAGGGCCGCCACGGTCTGTTGGCGCTGGGGCAAAAAGTAGAAGCGCTCGGCCACCCAATAGATACCAGTCACCAGCGTTGCCAAGAACAACAAGAGCGCGAAGTTGCCTTCAACCAGCCCAAAATACCAGGACGTGGCGTACACGCCAAAAGCCGCAAGAACGGCGGATGTCAAAGCTTGCATCAGTCTTCCACCTGCAAAATGGCCAAGAACGCTTCTTGTGGAACCTCCACAGAGCCGATTTGTTTCATGCGCTTTTTACCTGCTTTTTGTTTCTCGAGGAGCTTGCGTTTGCGCGAAATATCACCGCCATAGCACTTGGCCAAAACGTTCTTGCGCAGCGCTTTAATTGTCTCACGCGCAATGATGTTGGCCCCAATAGCAGCCTGGATCGCCACGTCGTACATTTGGCGAGAAATAATCTCGCGCATTTTGGCAACTACCGCCCTGCCCCGGTACTGGCTTTGGGCGCGGTGCAACATGATGGACAAGGCGTCGACCTTCTCGCTATTGAGCAAAATGTCCACTTTGACCACATCGGCCGCACGGTACTCCTTGAACTCGTAGTCCATCGAGGCATAGCCGCGGCTCACGCTCTTGAGCTTGTCAAAGAAGTCCAGCACGATTTCGGCCAGCGGCATTTCATAGGTCAGCACGACCTGGCGACCCTTGTAGGCCATATTCATCTGCACGCCGCGCTTCTGGTTGGCCAGCGTCATCACCACGCCTACATATTCCTGCGGCATATAGAGGTGCATCGTGACGATGGGCTCACGGATCTCGGCGGTCTTGCCGATCTCCGGCATCTTGGATGGATTTTCCACCATCACCACTTCGCCGTCGTTCTTGACTACTTGGTAGACCACGCTGGGCGCGGTGGTGATCAGATCCTGGTCGAACTCGCGCTCCAGTCGCTCCTGCACAATTTCCATGTGCAGCAAGCCCAGAAAGCCACAGCGGAAGCCAAAGCCCAACGCTTGCGACACTTCCGGTTCGTAATGCAGGGATGCGTCGTTGAGCTTGAGTTTCTCGAGCGCATCGCGCAGGGAGTCGTACTCACTGGCTTCGGTCGGGTACAGACCCGCGAACACCTGCGGCTGAATTTCCTTGAAGCCGGGCAAGGCTTCGGTAGCAGTTGCTGCGGCCCCGCCGGTACCGGGTTTGATCAAGGTGACGGTGTCGCCCACCTTGGCGGCCTGTAGTTCCTTGATGCCGGCAATGATGTAGCCCACCTCACCCGCTTCGAGCGATTGGCGCGGCTCATTAGCGGGGGTGAACACGCCCAGGTTGTCGGCGTTGTACATAGCGCCGGACGCCATCATCTTGATGCGCTCTCCCTTGCCCAGACGGCCGTCCACCACGCGGACCAGCATCACCACGCCAACATACGGGTCAAACCAGCTGTCGATGATCATGGCACGCAGCGGGCCATCGGGGTTGCCCTTGGGCGCGGGGATCTTGGCGACGATGGCTTCCAGAATGTCGTCAATGCCCAGGCCAGTCTTGGCGGAACACACAATCGCATCGGTCGCGTCGATGCCAATCACGTCTTCGATTTCGCTACGCGCGTTGTCAGGGTCTGCATTCGGCAGGTCAATCTTGTTGAGGACGGGCAGCACTTCCACATTGAGGTCGAGTGCGGTGTAGCAGTTGGCCACGGTCTGCGCTTCCACACCTTGAGACGCATCGACCACCAGCAGCGCACCCTCGCATGCAGAGAGCGAACGACTCACTTCATAGGAGAAGTCCACGTGCCCTGGTGTGTCAATCAAATTGAGGTTGTAGACCTTGCCATCGAGCGCCTTGTATTTGAGCGCAGCGGTCTGCGCCTTGATGGTTATCCCACGCTCTTTCTCGATGTCCATCGAGTCCAGAACCTGTGCCTCCATGTCACGGGCCTCAAGCCCACCACAACGCTGGATCAAGCGGTCTGCCAACGTGGACTTGCCGTGGTCAATGTGGGCAATGATCGAAAAATTTCTGATGTGATTCATCAACGACGGGCTTCAAGTGATTGAATTAAAACGAACGGGCAAGAAAAAAGGGCGCATCGTAAAACGACGCGCCCTGAACCAACAATCTTTGGCAACTGCGAAGGTTGGAAGCCCATTGTAGGCAAAAAGTCCAGAGAGCACAGTCCAAAAAACCTGGTTCAGGGGTCGTTGCGACACCGCAACAATTATCTTATACACATCTTATCCACAAATTATCAAACAAAGCGCTGAACAAGGTGTGGGTGAGTTGTGGATCAGCTGTGGGGCATTTTTAAACATCCCACATGATGGACTTTGAACCTATCCATATACCCACAATCTTTCTTAAGACCCCCATATTCTAACCAAGGCTTTCAACGACCTCTTTAAGTTAGCGCCCGCACACTTTTAGGTGCAGGCCAGTGGGCGGCAGATAAATATTTTTCTACCCGCCTTAACAACCCCAAACCCTGCTCTGGTTTAGGGTTGTTGCCCCTCCATTCACTTGCCGGGACGAATCACCGCGTACTGCGTCCACTCCCCGCGGCGGAACAGCACATTCACAGGTTTGCTCTTGTCCAGTTTGGCCACCACGGCATCGAACTCTTTGACCGATGCCACTTCGGTATTCGCCAGCTGGGTGATGACATCGCCCTCGCGCAGGCCTGCGCGGCTAGCGGCCTCCACAGCAGCCTCCACCCGCACACCGGCCTTAACGCTGGCTTCCTTCTTTTGCGCGTCGGTCAATTCACTAACCGCCAAGCCGTACACCTGTGCCGCGGTAGAAGCCTTGGGTTTTGTCTCGGCACGGCCCGGGGCCTTGCTAGCGACAGCCGTATCGGGTTCGATCTCGGCAATCACCACGGTCAGGTCCTTGCTGCTGCCCCGGCGAAACACAGTCACCACGCTCTTGGTACCTGGTTTGGTGCTGCCTACCAGCCGTGGCAAGTCGCTCGATTTCTCGATGGCCTTGCCATCGAATTTGGTAATGATGTCGCCGGCCTCCACACCGGCCTTCTCGGCGGGCGAACCCGCTTCTACCGCACGCACCAAGGCACCCACCGGTTTGCCCAATCCAATGGATTCGGCGACCTCTTTGCTGACCTGGTCAATCTGCACGCCAATACGTCCGCGTGTCACACGGCCCGCGTTGCGCAGCTGGTCGCTCACGCGCACCGCTTCGTCCATGGGGATGGAAAAGGAAATACCCATGAAACCACCCGAACGGGAATAGATCTGGCTGTTGATACCCACCACTTCGCCGCGCATATTGATCAAAGGGCCGCCGGAGTTTCCGGGGTTGATCGCCACGTCGGTCTGGATGAAGGGCAGGTAGTCACCCGTGTCGCGCTGCTTGGCACTCACGATGCCGGCGGTCACGGTGTTCTCCAGGCCAAAAGGCGAACCAATCGCCATCACCCACTCACCCACACGCAAGCGGCTGACGTCGCCCACCTTCACGGCAGGCAGGCCCGAGGCATCGATCTTCACCACTGCCACATCGGTGCGCTTGTCCGAACCAATGATGCGGGCCTTGAACTCGCGCTTGTCGGTCAGCGTTACCAGGACTTCATCCGCGCCCTCCACCACGTGGGCGTTGGTCATGATCACACCGTCCGATGTCAGGATAAAGCCGGACCCCACGCCGCGGGGCTGCTCTTCATCAGGCTGTGGACGGTTTTGCCGCGGTGCCTGGCGCGGAATGTTGGGGATGGGCAAGCCAAAGCGTTTGAAGAACTCCAGCATTTCCTCCTCGCCCGGTGTGCCCTGCTGCGAGCGCGCAGCCACCTTCTCCAGCGTGCGGATATTGACCACCGAAGGCCCCACCTGGTCCACCAGATCCGTGAAGTCCGGCAAGGTCCGCGTTTGTGCAAGTGCTGGAGTCACAGGCGCGAAGCCAACCACACCGCTAGCAATCAGCATGGTGGCCATGCCCCACACCCGTACCGACCGCATATTCAAAGTTCTCATCGTTTGTCTTTCCGTCAAAGTCACAAGAAAACCACGCAACGCTCCGGCTCCCCGGGACGCAGACCTACTTTTTGCGTTCCAGCCCCAGCGCAAAGGCGCTCAGAGTTGCCGCAGGCACCTCGCCCACAGCAGTGATCCACCAAGCGCCCACATGGCGGGTGAAGGTGCGCGTGGCACCGCCCAGCTCGGTAGCTCCTTCGCGTGTGTGGCGGCGCGCATCAAACGCTTCCACAAACAGCGACACCGTAGCCAGTCCGTCTGAGAACATCCATTGCATGGTCTGGTCCGCACGGCCCGAGGCGCCAGCCAGCAAAGCCACCGGGCGCGTGTAGCAACCCATGGGCTTGAACCCTGCAACTCCCTTGGGCATGTCCCAGCCCTGGGCCTTGGCCGTGGTCTTCTGCAAATCACGGCGTTCTATCCGGTAGCCATCGGTGTGGGCCATCATCTGCGCCAGCTTGCCCATGCTCACCGGTGCGTCCAGCTGCAGTTCGGAAAAGGCCGATTGCTCCAACACCTTGCCGTCCGGGTCCAGCGTCTGCAGCTGAACCACCAGGCCAGAACGCTTTTCGCTCCACACCCGGTAGCCATAGCGCAAGTTGTCTTTGGGCTGCAACTGCACGACGTCGGCATCCAGCCCCGCCACGCGCTCGGCGCCTATCGGCTTCAATTGGTAGAACTCTTCAATGGTCGAATCTTGCGACTTGAGCAGGTTGGGGAACAACTCCAGTGACTCCCGCGTTTCCGCCACCGCCACACGGGACTCCGGGAAAAACGTCAACACCTGGTCGTTGCGGCGAAACGTGCTGCGTGGCGTGCCACTCAGCGACTCCACCCGCTCCATCTGCTGCGCACCATCGCACACGTGCCAGATGCGTGCACTCGCCATTTGCCCGCCCGCCGACACCACAAAGGTACCGGTGTAGGTACGGTGGCGCGACGCTTCGTGCAAGCGCATCAACCAGGCATTCACGGGCGCTTCTTCGGCGTGCACGATCCACGGCAGACCGCACAGGGCCAGCGCCAGCCAGCTACCCCACAGAAGATGCCGCCAGGGCTTCATCGTGCCGGCCTCTCAAAGGTGGCGTTGCGCAAGAAGCCCGACGGCATCTGCCAAGCCGAATGTCCACCCATTTGCTGGTGGGCCGCCATCAACGCATCCAGCTGCGGGTCGCGCAACATCACGGCGGGCATGTCTTGCGCCAGCACCACAGGCGCCACCGTAGCGGCTTGGCTGGGCACAGGGGCCAGGGCCATTTGGGGAGAGGCAGATGGCTCAGCCTGGCGCAAGACGACCAGGGATAGCACGCCTAGCATGGCCACGCCGGCCAAACCGGCGACCCATGCCCAGCGTTGGTTTGCAGCACCTGCGGACGACATCACCATCACATCCGATGCGGCCACCACTTGCACGGGGCGTACCGGTTCGGTATCTAAGCGCGACTGCAAACGCTCCCAAAACGCCAACTCCGACACACTAGGAGCCAAGGCATCGCTGCGCAACACATCGCCGGTCAGGTGGTAAAGGTGCCAGGCTTGGCGCCCTTCCTCCGACGCACGCAGTTCTGCCAGCAGTCCCGGCAACTGGTCGGTTGGCACTGCACCATCCATCAGGGCGGAGATACGTTCGTTCAAAGGGGCGTGGGGCGTATTCATCGTCGTGTTCCTGGCGTCGATCTACCAGCGTTTTCCGGTCTGCTTTTCCAACAAGGGGCGCACTTTGGCGGAAATGGCTTCTCGCGCCCGAAAGATGCGGGAGCGGACCGTTCCAATGGGGCAATCCATAGCCATGGCAATTTCCTCGTAACTCAGACCTTCAATTTCCCGTAACGTGACCGCCTGCTTCAGTTCCTCGGGCAAATCGTCCATGGCAGCATTCACCACCGAGGCAATTTCCTTGGCCGCCAGCACGGATTCCGGGGTTTCGTCGGTGGTTGGTTCGTTTTTGGACCGGGAAGTTTCATCGTCATCGTCATTGGCCAAAAAACTTTCGGTCACCGTGGGATCGCGCTTGAGCTCCAGCAAGAACTTTTTGGCGGTATTCACCGCAATGCGGTACAGCCAGGTGTAGAACTGGGCGTCGCCCCGGAACTGGTGAAGTGCGCGGTAGGCCCGCACAAAGGTTTCCTGGGCAATATCTTCCACCAGATCCACGTCACGCACCATGCGCCCAATCAAGCGCTGGATGCGGCGCTGGTACTTGAGCACCAACAGGCCATAGGCGCGCTGATCCCCCGCCACCGTGCGCTCCACCAGGGCCAGGTCCGAATCATTAGAGGACAGCAGCGGGTCACTCACGGCAGTTGCTCATATGGCAATGCCGATGGGCCTGTCTGCAACGGCGTGCGGCCCGCAACCAAAGCACGGCGCAATGCCAGCCAACGGGCACGGGGGACTGCCGCATGGTCCAACCACAGCCAGATACGAGCACCGCTCGGCCCATGCACAGAAGCCAGCACCACCGCTTGAAAATCAAAATGCACGGTCACCTGACGTGAAGGCGCCTCGGCATCCCCGGACCAATGCCAGTAATCGCCGTCCCAGCGCAACAGCCCTTGCGGCGCCGTGCGCCAAGCCCAAACGGCCCAGATCCCTGTCAGCAGACAGGCACATTCCATGATGGCCAGGGCAGCACCGGAGTAGTTGTAGCGCCATAGCGCCAGCTGAACCAGGACAATACCCAGACCCCAGAGAGTGCCCAGCGTGAGGGCGTGCCAGCGGGAGCGGACTACGCTGTAACTGACCGCAGGTGGCCGGTGCATAGTCCGTCTTGGATATAGAGGCGAAGTTTAGATGCGCTTGAACACCAACGTGCCGTTGGTTCCACCAAAGCCGAAGTTGTTCTTCACGGCCACGTCGATCTTCAGGTCCCGCGCCGTATTGGCACAGTAGTCCAGGTCGCACTCGGGGTCCTGGTTGAAGATGTTGATCGTGGGTGGGCTCTTCTGATGGTGAAGCGCCAGCACGGTAAACACCGACTCCAACCCACCTGCGCCACCCAAGAGGTGACCGGTCATGGACTTGGTGGAATTAACCACCGTCTTCTTGGCGTGATCACCCAAGGCCGCCTTGATGGCATTGGTTTCGTTGATATCGCCCAGCGGTGTGGAAGTGCCGTGCGCGTTCAGGTAGTTCACCTGGTCCGGGTTCACACCGGCATTACGCATGGCGCTGAGCATGGCGCGGCGTGGGCCGTCCATATTGGGGGCCGTCATGTGGCCGGCATCGGCGCTCATGCCAAAGCCTGCCAGTTCGGCATAAATCTTGGCGCCACGGGCTTTGGCGTGCTCGTATTCTTCGAGCACCATCACGCCACCGCCCTCGCCCAGCACAAAGCCGTCGCGGTCTTTGTCCCAAGGGCGCGACGCGGTTGCGGGGTCGTCATTGCGGGTGGAAAGTGCGCGCATGGCGGCGAAACCGCCAATGCCCAGCGGCGAAACCGTAGCTTCGGAGCCGCCAGCAACCATCACATCGGCGTCGCCGTACTCAATCATGCGGCCGGCTTCACCGATGCAGTGCAGGCCGGTGGTGCAAGCGGTCACGATGGCGATGTTCGGGCCCTTGAAGCCAAAACGCATGGACACATGGCCGGCCGTCATATTAATGATGGACGCCGGCACAAAAAATGGGGAGATGCGGCGTGGGCCGCGGTTGGTGTATTCGGTATGGGTGTTCTCGATCATGGGCAAACCGCCAATGCCGGAACCAATCACACAGCCGATGCGGGTGGACTCTTCTTCGCCCAACGCGTCACCTGTTTTCAGACCACTGTCGTTCACTGCCTGCACCGCGGCGGCTATACCGTAATGGATAAAGGTATCCATGGTGCGGGCTTCTTTGGAGCTCATGTAGGACTCCAGATCGAAGTTGCGCACTTCACCAGCGATCTTGCAGGCAAACGCCTCGGGATCGAACTTGGTGATCGTGACGATACCCGACTTGCCAGCCAGTACGTTCGACCAAGCCTCAGCCACCGTGTTGCCCACGGGACTGATGCAACCTAAACCTGTAACAACGACGCGGCGACGGGACATAGAAATCTGAAATTCAGCAGTTCGTCAATGAAATACCGCCAGCAGCGGCATGGAAAGCATGCAAGAGGCGGCAGCACCCCCAGGGTGCTGCCCAAGCCGATTAGGCTTTTTTGTGGGACGTCGCGTAATCGATCGCGTTTTGCACGGTCGTGATTTTTTCCGCGTCTTCGTCGGGGATCTCGATCCCGAATTCGTCTTCCAAGGCCATCACCAGCTCCACGGTGTCCAGGGAGTCGGCACCCAGATCGGCCACGAAGGCTTTTTCGTTGGTGACTTGAGACTCTTCAACGCCGAGTTGTTCGGCAATGATTTTTTTGACACGGACTTCGATATCGCTCATGGGTTCCCTCTAAGGGTTGTAAAAGAATCCGAGATTTTACCCGCCCTAGAGACTTGTCTCTAACCGGGCCGCCGCTCAGACATCGGCGAGGTTGAATCACTTACATGTACATGCCGCCGTTGACGTGCAGTTCTTGCCCCGTCACGTAGCTGGCCTGGGGCGACGCCAAGTAGGCCACAGCGTGTGCAATATCGCTGGGTTTGCCCAGATGGCCCAGGGGAATTTGGCCCAGCAAAGCTTTTTGCTGGTCCTCGCCCAGGCCGGCGGTCATGTCGGTCTCGATGAAACCGGGAGCCACGCAGTTCACCGTGATGTTGCGCGAGCCCAGCTCGCGGGCCAGTGCACGGGTCATGCCGGCCACTCCGGCCTTGGCCGCCGCATAGTTGGCCTGGCCGGGGTTGCCTGAGACGCCCACCACCGAGGTGATGCTGACAATACGGCCATAGCGTTGTTTCATCATGGTGCGCAGCACCGAGCGACTCATGCGGAACACGCCTTTGAGGTTGGTGTCCAGCACCGCGTCCCAGTCGTCATCCTTCATGCGCATGGCCAGGGTGTCGCGGGTGATGCCAGCGTTGTTCACCAGCACGTGCAGACCACCCTGCTCTTTCACAATGGCATCCACCAGTGCATCACCGGCAGCACCGTCCGTCACGTCCAGCGTGCGGCCGTCACAGCCGGGAAAGGCGAACAAGGCTTCACGGATCTTGGCCGCGCCTGCATCCGACGTGGCCGTACCAATCACCTTCACGCCCTTGCGGGCCAGTTCCAGCGCAATCGCTGCGCCAATGCCGCGCGAAGCGCCGGTCACCAGGGCCACCTGGCCTTCAAATTTCACTTCGCTCATGCCAATACTCCCTTGACGTCTTCCAGGCTGGCGGGGTCGAACAGCGCCACCCCGGTCATTTCGGCGTCGATGCGCTTGACCATGCCGGCCAGCACCTTGCCGGGACCGCACTCTACCAAAGTCGTCAGACCGCGCGCCTTGATCGCTTGCACACACTCCACCCAACGCACCGGGCCAAAGGCCTGGCGGTACAAAGCGTCGCGGATGCGGTCGGCATCCACTTCCACGGCTACATCAATATTGTTGATGAGGGCGATCTGGGGCGCAGCAATCTCGATGTCTTCCAGCCGTGCCTTGAGCTTCTCGGCCGCGGGCTTCATGAGGCTGGAGTGGAACGGTGCCGACACAGGCAGCAGCAGCGCACGCTTGGCACCATTGGCCTTGAGGATTTCGCAGGCCTTGTCCACCGCGGCCTTGCTACCGGCGATCACGGTTTGGGCGGCGTCGTTGAAGTTCACTGCTTCCACTACTTCAGTGCTATTGGGGCCAAAAGCCCCCGTCGCCTCTGCACAACCAGCTATCACTTTCGTAGCATCCATGCCAAGGATGGCCGCCATGGCGCCTACGCCCACGGGAACGGCTTCCTGCATGGCCTGGGCGCGCAGGCGCACCAGCGGTGCGGCTTGGGCCAGCGTCAGCGAACCGGCTGCCACCAAGGCGGAATACTCGCCCAGCGAATGGCCGGCCACAGCCTGAGGGGCCACACCGGTCTCGGACATCCAGACGCGGTAGGCGGCCACACCGGCCACCAACATCACAGGCTGGGTGTTGGTGGTCAGCGCCAGCGCCTCCTTGGGGCCTTCGTGGATCAGTTGGGCCACGTCTTCGCCCAAGGCGTCCGAGGCTTCGCGCAGGGTTTGGGCCACCACAGGGTGGTCGCCCCAGGCGTCCAGCATGCCCACGGCCTGGGAGCCTTGGCCCGGAAATACAAATGCAAATGGTTTCATAGTGATTGGCAATGAAATAGGGCTCTAGCCCTGATGGAATATGCGCGAGCAGCTACAAAGTCAGGAGCACGGCGCCCCAGGTGAAACCACCGCCCACGCCCTCAAGCATCAGGGTCTGGCCGGATTTGACCTGGCCGCCACGCACCGCCACGTCCAGCGCCAGCGGAATCGAGGCCGCCGAGGTATTGCCATGCTGGTCCACCGTCACCACCACTTTATCCATGGGAAGTTTCAGTTTTTTGGCAGTGCTCTGCATGATGCGGATGTTGGCCTGGTGCGGAATCAACCAGTCAATGTCGGCTTCGGTCTTGCCGGCCTTGGCCAGCGTGGCGCGGGCCGCGCTTTCCAGCACGCCCACGGCCAACTTGAAGACCGCCTGGCCATCCATCTTTAATAAAGGATCGCCCAGAATATGGCCATTGGCCACATGGCCGGGCACACAGAGGATGCCCACGTGCTTGCCATCGGCATGCAGGTCGCTGGCCAAAATGCCGGGCATGTCAGAGGCCTCTAGCACCACGGCACCCGCACCGTCGCCAAATAGCACGCAGGTGGTACGGTCGTTGAAGTCCAGCAAGCGGGAGAACACTTCGGCCCCCACCACCAGCGCCTTGTTGGCGGCGCCGGACTGGATCATGGCGTCGGCCACGGTCAGGGCGTACACAAAGCCGCTGCACACGGCCTGCACGTCAAACGCGGCGCCACCGTTGGCGCCCAGCTTGTTCTGCAAGATACAGGCGGTCGAGGGGAAGACCATGTCCGGGGTGGACGTGGCCACAATGATCAGATCAATGTCTTTGGCTTCCAGGCCTGCGGCCTGCAGCGCGCCTTTGCAGGCCTCCAGGGCCAGATCGCTGCTGTAGACACTGTCATCCACAAAATGGCGGGCGCGGATGCCGGTGCGCTCCACGATCCACTCGTCCGAAGTTTCCACGCCGGTCGCAGCCAATTGGGCCACCAGGTCAGCGTTGCTCAGGCGACGGGGAGGCACATAGCTGCCGGTGCCGGTGATTCGCGAATATCGTCTCATGGGTGTTATGGCGGGCACCCGTTCAGGCTATTGCGTTGCGTCAGACGCAGCCAGCAAAGGGGCTGCATGGGCAATGCGGACCTGAACGCGGTCCAGCAAGTTGTTTCGGGCTGCATCATACGCCCGGTTCAAGGCATTGCTGAAGGCCAGCACATCGGCTGAGCCATGGCTTTTGAACACCAGGCCACGCAGGCCCAGCAACGCAGCACCGTTGTAGCGACGGTGGTCAACGCGGTTTTTAAGCGCAGTTAACACTGTGTAGGCTGCAATTGCCGCCATTTTGGTAAAAATGTTTTTGGAAAACTCGGCTTTCAGGAAGTTGCCGATCATGGAGGCCAGGCCTTCGCTGGTCTTGAGCGCCACGTTCCCGACAAAACCGTCACACACCACGATATCGGCCGTACCTTTGAAAATATCGTTGCCTTCGACGTTGCCCACAAAGTTCAAATCGCCAGACTTGGCTGCATTTCGCAGCAGTTCGCCTGCTTTTTTGATGACTTCATTACCTTTGATGACTTCTTCACCAATGTTGAGCAGGCCCACCGAAGGTGATTCCTGGTTGGTGAGCACCGACACCAGTGCCGAGCCCATGACCGCAAACTGCAGCAGGTGTTCAGCCGTGCAATCCACATTGGCCCCCAGGTCCAACACCGTGGTGGCGCCGCCGGTGGCATTGGGGATCTGGCCCGCAATCGCCGGGCGCTCAATGCCGTCCATGGTTTTGAGGATGTAGCGCGAAATCGCCATGAGTGCGCCGGTATTGCCCGCCGACACCGCCGCCTGGGCAGCACCATCTTTGACCTGCTGAATCGCCACGCGCATCGAAGAATCTTTCTTCTTGCGCAGCGCCACTTCCAGCGGATCGTCCATGGTGACAACTTCGGTCACCGTGACCAGCGTGGCACGGGGGTGCGAGAAGCCTTTGAGTGCCTCGGGCAAACCAACCAGTACCAGCGCGGCCTCGGGGTGCTGCTCCAGAAACTGGGTGCAGGCGGGCAAAGTGACTTGGGGGCCGTGGTCTCCCCCCATGCAATCGACGGCGACAGTAATCATGCGTGCATCATTCCAACGACAACGAAGTCAAACATCCGAATATAGAAGCCATAAATGACAAAAGCCCGTCGCTACAGGTCCGTAGCTTCGGGCTTTTGGAGATTCAGGTGAATCAGGCTTCGGACTTGGTCTTCAGCACCTTGCGACCACGGTAGAAACCGGTGGGGCTGATGTGGTGACGCAGGTGGGTTTCACCAGTGGTGGATTCCACAGCGATACCGGGCACAACCAGAGCGTTGTGCGAGCGGTGCATACCGCGCTTGGAAGGGGACTTTTTGTTTTGTTGAACTGCCATGGTCGGCTCCTGAGCAAAAGTGCTGCACAGGTTGTGGCAACACGGTTAGGGTTGGTGTAAAGATAACAATACGCGCGACGGAATCACACGCGAAGCCTCAGATTATAGCCCAAAGCTGAGCGTTTAGCCAGGGCCTTTGTCCTTGAGCTGCTGCAATACCGCAAACGGGTTCGGTTTTTCCTCGGGCGCATCGGCAAAATCCGCGTCCGCCACAGTCAGCTTGACCGGCAGAGGGCAGGTCTCGTGCATGGGCACGGGCGGGATGGACATGAGCAGCTCGTCCTCCACCAGATCCAGCACATTGAACTCCCGGCTCAGCACCAGCACATCCTCTTCCGATTCCTCGTCTTCGATCTCGGCCAGCGCCTCGGTGGCCACAAAGCGGAAGTCGCGCGTGAATTCAATATCCACATCCACAGGCGTCAGGCAACGCTGGCAAGTCATGGTCAGGGTGGTCTTGCCTGTCAGGCGCACCCAGGGCTCGTCCACCCCCGCCGCATCGGAGCGGATAGCGCCGCGGGCGTCAAATTGCACGGCCACGGCATCGGCCGCACCCTGGGTTTCTTCGCGCAAGCGCAGCATCTGGGCCAAAGGCACCTGGCTCACCAGCTGACCGTCGCTCTTGGCGAAGGTCAGGATGTTCAGGCTGTTGGCTGAATATTCATAAGTCATGGCCGCAGTGTAAGAGAATCGCCCCATGCAAGACTCCGCCCCCCGCAAACTCGTTTTAGGCTCCACCTCGGCCTACCGCCGCGAACTGCTGCAGCGCCTGCGCGTGCCGTTTACCGTGGCAGCGCCAGATGTAGACGAAACCCCTCAGCCCACGGAAACCCCACTCGCCCTGGCGCGCCGCCTGGCGCTGGCCAAGGCCCAGGCCGTGGCCCGGCAGTTCCCGGATGCGGTCGTCATTGGTTCTGACCAGGTAGCCGATCTGGACGGTGAGCCGCTGGGCAAGCCCGGCACCCATGCGCGCGCCGTGGCCCAGCTGCAGAAAATGCGCGGCAAAACGGTGGTCTTCCAAACTGCCGTGGCCGTGGTGTGCCTGGCCAGTGGCTTCCAACAGGAGGATGTGGCCCCGGTGCGCGTGGTATTCCGCGACCTGAGCGACACCGAAATTGAAAACTACCTGCGCGCCGAAACGCCGTATGACTGTGCGGGCAGCGCCAAAAGCGAGGGCCTGGGCATCGCCTTGCTGGAATCCATCGACAACGACGACCCTAGCGCCCTGGTCGGCCTGCCGCTGATCCGCACCAGCCACATGCTGCGCGCAGCGGGCATTGCCTTGCTAGGGCCGGTATGACGCAGGCGCCCTCCTCTAAAGGCTCGCTGTATTTGGTGCCCGCGCCGCTGGACTTTGGCTGCGCCACCCAAAGCCCGCTGGACCAAAGCATGCCCGCCCATACGCTGGCGGTGGCGGCCGGCCTGCGGCACTGGATCTGTGAGAACGCCAAGAGCACACGTGCCTACCTCAAACGCGTCGATGCCGGCCACCCGCTAGGCGTCGCACTGCAGGAGCTGCAGATCCAAGAGCTGCCGCGCGAGGTGCACAAGAAAGGCGACCACCTGGGCGGCTTTGACGCCACGCCACTGCTGGCGGCCGCCCTGCAGGGCCACGATGTGGGCTTGGTCAGCGAAGCCGGAATGCCCGCAATCGCAGACCCGGGTTCGTCCGTGGTGCGCGCGGCGCATGACCTGGGCCTGCGCGTGGTACCGCTGGTGGGGCCCGTGTCGTTGTTGTTGGCGCTGGCGGCCAGTGGGCTCAATGGGCAAAACTTTGCGTTTGTGGGCTATGTGCCGGCCGAACCGGCCGAGCGCATCAAGCGCGTTCGCGAGCTGGAGTCTCTGGCGCTAAAAACAGGGCAAACCCAACTCTTTATCGAGACGCCCTACCGCAACACCGCCTTGCTGCAGGGCCTGCTGCAAACCTTGCAGCACAACACGCGGCTGGCGACCTCCAGTGGACTCACGCTGGACACCGCCAGCACCCACAGCAACCTGGTGAAGCAGTGGAAGCAGAGCGGCTGGGCGTTGGACAACGCCACGCCCACCGTGTTTGCGATCGGGCGCTAAGCCCGCTCAGGTTCAGTGGATTGAAGGCAGCGAGCGCAGCGCCTTGGCTGCGCCATCACCGATGGATGCGCCAAAGCGCTTGACCAGGCGTTCGGCCACGTTGTCTTTGCGGGTGTAGTCGATGATCTCTTCGGCCTTCACCACCTCGCGCGCCACGTAGTCCAGGTTGCCGAGTTTGTCGGCCAGACCCAGTTCAATGGCCTGCTGGCCGGTCCAGAACAGGCCGCTGAACATTTCAGGCGTTTCTTTCAGGCGCGTACCACGGCCTTCTTTCACTACGGCAATGAACTGCTGGTGGATCTGGTTCAGCATGGCTTGGGCAAAGGCACGTTGCTTCTCGGTCTGCGGGCTGAAGGGGTCCAAAAAGCCCTTGTTCTCGCCTGCCGTCATCAGGCGGCGCTCCACACCCAGCTTGTCCATCAGGCCGGTAAAGCCAAAGCCGTCCATCAGCACGCCAATGCTGCCGACAATGCTGGCCTTGTCCACAAAGATCTGGTCGGCGCCTGCGGCAATGTAGTACGCCGCCGATGCACAGGTCTCCTCCACCACGGCGTACACCGGCTTGTTGTGCAACGCCTTCAGGCGCTTGATCTCGTCGTTGATGATGCCAGCCTGCACCGGGCTGCCGCCGGGTGAGTTGATCAGCAGCACCACGGCCTTGGCGCCGTCGTCTTCAAAGGCGCTGCGCATGGCAGCGACCACAAATTCAGCACTGGCTTCTGCACCCGAGGCGATTTCACCCTGGATGGCGATGACCGCCGTGTGGGGCGTCTTCACGTCGGTGGTGGAACCGCCGCGCTGCATGCCCAACCAGACCAGCACGGCCAGGAACACCAGCCAGCCAATGCGGATGGCATTGCGCCAGCGCCGCGCTGTGCGCTGCTCCACCAGGGACGCCATGGCCAGCTTTTCCAGCGTAGCGCGCTCCCAGCCGGGGGCTGAGGTGGCGGCATTTGCTACGCTTTTAGGAGCTACTGGCGCAGACTCCACGGTGGCTACACGTGGATTTTCATCAGAATCAGGCGTGGACGGGAATTGGGGATCGGACATAGTTCTAGAAAACCACAGGTTGTAAGTGAGGGCCAGTATGCCAGTGCACGACACCATCGAATTCCGTGAGGGCAATGGAGATCAGGCCCCCGCGACACGGACCGGTACGGCACTGCCCGGTTTGCGGGCTGTACATGGCACCGTGGGTGGCGCACATCAGCCAGTGGCCGGTCATGTCAAAAAAGCGATTGGGCTGGTAGTCCATCTCCATGGGCACATGGGAACAGCGGTTCAGGTAGGCATAGGCTTTGTCCGCGTAGCGAATGGCAAAGGCATAGCAGGTCTGCCCGCAATAGACCACGTCAAACGGCACAGCCAGGCCACTGTTGACCAGGTCGCCGGAATTACACAGGGCAATGACTTGGGACTCGGTGTTCAAGGCCATGGCCGCATTTCCGGTTCTGTATCGATCAGGCGTTGTCCAGCAGCCAAGCGTGCAACTCGGCCACCGAGTGCACCACGCAGCGCGGCCCCAGATCCGCAAACATGGCTGGCGCATGGGCGCCGTAGCTCACACCCACGCTTGCGCAACCAGCGTTCAGCGCCAGTTGCAGGTCGTGCGTGGTGTCGCCCACCATGAGTACGCGCTCGGGCGGCACGCCCAGCTCGGCCATCAACTCCTGCAGCATGCGCGGGTGCGGCTTGCTGGCGGTTTCGTCCGCCGTACGGGAGCTGTCAAACATACCGCGCAATGCCACCGCGTCCAGCACGTCGTTCAACCCCGCCCGGCTTGAACCGGTGGCTACAGCGAGCAGGTACTGGCGGGATTTGAGTTCATTCAGCATGGGCAGCACGCCCGCAAACAAACTGGTGTCGTTCTTGTGCGCTAGATAGTGGTGCTTGTAGCGCGCCCCCAGTTCTGGATACTTTTCCTTGGGAATGTCAGGTGCCGCATGGACCATCGCCTGCATCAACCCTAGGCCAATCACATAAGAGGCCTCCTTGTCGCTGGGCACGGTGCCGCCCACATCGGCCACGGCCAGCTGGATGCAGCGCGTGATGATGGCGGTGGAGTCAAACAGGGTGCCGTCCCAGTCAAATGCAATCAGGTCGAACTGGCGGACACGGGGTCGGGATGCGGACATAGGCTTCTGTAAAGGATCAAAAAAAGGGGCCGGCTCATGCCGCGCCGGGTAAGGCAGAGACCAGGAAAGTGCTCAATTCTGGGGGCAATTCAGCCCGCAGCTCCACGCGCTCCCCCGTGGCGGGGTGGTTGCACTGCAGGCGCCAGGCGTGCAGGAACATGCGCTTGAGCGCAGCGGGGCCCACGCCGCGGGCCAGCGCCCTGTTGCGTTCAAAGTCGCCGTACTTGTCGTCTCCGGCAATCGGCATGCCTTCCGACGCCAGATGCACCCGGATCTGGTGGGTGCGCCCGGTTTTGATGGTCACCTCCAGCAGGGAAAAGTCGTCGGCCGCTGCGCGCACCTTCACCAACGTGAGCGAGGGCATGCCGTCCGGGTCGTCCTTGGTCACCACCTTGACACGCCGCTCCCCAGCGTCGGCCGCGCCGTCCTTGCCGGCCAGCAGGTACTTGTGCAGAGGCTTGTCCAGCACCTTCTTATTAGCGGGCCAGGCGCCCAGCACCAGCGCCAGGTAGGTTTTGCCGGTTTCGCGCTCGCGGAACTGGTCTTGCAGGGCCTTGAGGGCACTGCGCTTCTTGGCCACCAGCAAAATACCGCTGGTTTCCCGGTCCAACCGGTGCACCAGTTCCAGAAACTTGGCCTGGGGCCGCGCCATGCGCAGTTGCTCGATCACGCCGAAACTGACCCCCGAACCTCCGTGCACCGCCACGCCGGCAGGCTTGTTCACCGCCAGGAAATGGTCATCTTCAAACAACACCGGAAAGGCTTTGGCCGGCACCCGGCCTGTGGCCTGGGCGGCGACCTGCTCGGCCATGGCCTGGGTTTTCTGCTCGGCCCGCTCAGACACGCGCACCGGCGGCAGCCGCACCACATCGCCCACCGCCACCCGGGTGTCAGCGCTGGCGCGGCCTTTGTTCACCCGCACCTCGCCGCTGCGGATGATGCGGTAGACATGGGTTTTGGGCACGCCCTTGAGTTCGCGCATCAGGAAATTGTCCAGGCGCTGGCCCGCACTGTCTTCGTCGACCGTCACGGATTTGACTTGCGGGTTTGCAGGGGGGGCAGGCGGGGTCGGATTGCCCCCTATAATGTGTTTCACTAGCGTCGCGCTGTAAGTGGTTGATTTGTCTGGAGTTTAGTCCACACCCCACAAACCGTTGCGCTGGAAGGTCGATGCCACCGGGCTGCACTGCTTGCAAATCACACGCCACCTGCCTGTGATGGTCAGCAACAGCGCGGCCAAGCCGACGAATTGAAACCCTGATACGGAATACCCCAAGTCCGCAAACCCACGGTTTGCGGATGGAATGAAACGAGATGTTTGTGTTGCTAAGCCTGATGACCCTGTGCCAGCGGAGCGTTTTCGCCCCGTTTTTTGGTGCAAATCGGCCTGCAGCCCCGGTACAACCTGCGCAACATGCTACCCTTTTGATAGCAAGTTCACAAACGCATCCTCTCGTCCCCATCCCTGCGCCTACGCTTCGTCGCCTTGTGTGACCTGAAGTTCTCCGGCAATTCCACCTCACTTCAATTCGTCAGTCCGGCACCGTACGCCCAATTCGGGCATGTGCTTATTGAAGAAGGATGCAATCCATGAAACGGATGCTGATCAACGCCACGCAGGCTGAAGAACGCCGCTTGGCCATTGTCGACGGACAAAAACTCCTCGACTACGAAATCGAAATCGAAGGGCGCGAACAGCGCAAGGGCAATATCTACAAGGCCGTCGTCACCCGCGTCGAGCCATCGCTGGAAGCCTGCTTCGTGGACTACGGCGAAGACCGCCACGGCTTCCTGCCGTTCAAGGAAATCTCCAAAACCTACTTCCAACAAGGCGTCTCCGCCGGTAACGCCCGCATCCAGGACGCCATCCGCGAAGGCCAGGAACTGCTGGTGCAAGTGGAAAAAGAAGAACGTGGCAACAAGGGCGCAGCCCTGACCACCTTCGTCTCGCTGGCTGGCCGCTATGTGGTCTTGATGCCTAACAACCCCCGCGGTGGTGGCGTATCGCGCCGCATCGAGGGCGACGACCGTGCGGAACTCAAAGAAAACATGGACCAGTTGGAATACCCCAACGGCATGTCCATCATCGCGCGCACCGCCGGCATTGGCCGCAGCGCGCCTGAGCTGCAGTGGGACTTGAACTACCTCTTGAAGCTGTGGACCGCGATTGACGGTGCCGCCAAGGGTGGCAAGGGCGCGTACCTGATTTACCAAGAGTCTTCTCTAGTGATCCGCGCCATCCGCGACTATTTCAACCACGACATCGGCGACATCCTGATCGACACCGACGATGTGTACGAGCAGGCCCAGCAGTTCATGGCCCACGTGATGCCCGAACACGCTGCCCGCGTCAAGCGCTACCGCGACGACGCGCCGCTGTTCAGCCGCTTCCAGATCGAACACCAGATCGAATCGGCCTACGCCCGCACGGTGCAACTGCCTTCTGGCGGCGCGATCGTGATCGACCACACCGAAGCCTTGGTGTCCGTAGACGTGAACTCGGCCCGCGCCATCAAGGGCGGCGACATCGAAGAAACAGCCACCCGCACCAACCTGGAAGCCGCTGACGAAGTGGCACGCCAGATGCGTCTGCGCGACTTGGGTGGCCTGATCGTGATCGACTTTATCGACATGGAAGAGTCCCGCAACCGCCGCGAAGTGGAAAACCGCTTGCGCGACGCGCTGCGCCAGGACCGTGCCCGCGTGCAGTTCGGCACTATCTCCAAGTTCGGCCTGATGGAAATGAGCCGCCAGCGCCTGCGCCCGGCCCTCTCCGAAGGTGCATCGATTCCTTGCCCCCGTTGCGGTGGTTCTGGCCACATCCGTGACACCGAGTCCAGCGCACTGCAAATTCTGCGGATCATCCAGGAAGAGTCCCTCAAGGACAACACGGCCTCCGTGCTCTGCCAGGTGCCCGTCGACGTGGCCTCGTTCCTGCTGAACGAAAAGCGCACCGAGATCGCCAAGATCGAGCTCAAGCAGCGCATCAACGTGTTGATGGTGCCCAACAAGACGCTGGAAACGCCCAACTACAAGCTGGAACGCCTGAAGCACGACGACCCGCGCCTGGACCATATCGAAGCCAGCTACAAGATGGCCGACGACATGGAAGAGGCCACCGGCGTGACCCGCCGTTCGCAAGAACCCACCAACAAGCAAACCCCGGTGATCAAGGGCGTGCTGCCCGACGCACCCGCGCCGATTGCCCCGCCCAAGCCTGAACCGGTAAAGGCCGCTGCACCTGCACCGGCTGCCAAGCCCGTGGCTGCACCCGTACCCGCCAGCCATGGTTTCTTTGGCTGGATCAAGGGCCTGCTGGGTATGGAAGAAGCCGCACCTGTGGCAAAACCCGCACCCGCGACCGCCAAGACCGACGACAAGCGCGAAGGCCGTGATGGCCGAGGCCGCGATGGCAACCGCAACGGTGGCCGTGGTGGTGAACGCAACGACCGTGGCGGCGAGCGTGGCGAAGGCCGCAACAGCCGTGGTGGACGCAATGAACCCCGTGGCGAAGGCCGTGGCCCTCGCGAAGAAAACCGTGGTGAAGCGCGCCCGGAAGGCAACAGCGAACGCACCGAGCGCGGTGAACGCGGCGGCCGCAATGGACGCAACCGTGGTGAACGCGGCGAGCGTGGCGAACGCCAAGGTGGCGCCCAGCGCAACGAACGCATGGACGCCGGCGCTGTCATGGCAGGCCAGGACGTGCAAGTCAACGCGCCCGCAGAAGGCGGCAACGCCCCAGTGGCACGCGGTGAAGGCCGTGGCGAACCCCGCCAGGACCGTGGTCCCCGCGGCGAAGGCCGAGGCCGCAACCGCGGTGAGGGCCGTGGCCCCCGTGAAGACAATGGCGACCGCCCTGCCGAGCCCCGCAACGAAGCGCATGGTGAAGAGTCTGGCGAAGCCCGCCCTGAAACTGCTGGCGAGGTGAATGCCGACGCCCGTGGTGAAGGCCGCGAAGGCCGTGGCCGCAACCGTGGCCGCAATGGCCGCCGTGACGAACGTGGCCCGCGCCAGGACGACGGCAGCCGCAATGCCCCCGAGCAGCAATCCGCTCTGGGCTTTGCCGATACCGAACCCCATGGCGCCGACGCAGTGGCACCAGCCCCTGCCGGTGACGACGCTGGTGAAGGCCGCGGCGCCCAGGGTGAGCCGCGCGAGCGCCAGTCCCGCGACCGCTATGGCCGTGACCGTGGCAACCGCCAGGACCGCGGTGAACGCGCTCCGCGCCCTGCCAACGAAGAAGTGCAGACCGATGCGGCCCAAGCCCCCAGCAATGAAGCTGTCACCGCTGAAACCGCAGCACCCGCACCTGAAGCGGCGCCCGCTCCCATAGCGGCACCAGTTGCGGTCCCAGTGGTAGCTGCCGCACCGGCCGCAGGCCAGGTGCCCAAGGTACAGGGTTACGCACTGCCCACCGACTCGCTGCAGCAAGTGGCACAAGGGTCTGGTTTGCAATGGGTCAACTCCGACCTGAGCAAAGTGGCTGCGGTGCAGGCCGCGATTGCCGCCGAACCCAAGCCCGTGCACGTGCCGCGGGAACGCCCCGCTCCGGTGGTCATTGAAGAGCAGCCGCTGGTACTGGTGGAAACCCGCCGCGACCTGCGCAACATGACCCTGCCTTTCGAGAGCAACAACGCGGGCTAAGCACCCGGGTGTGGGTTCGCAAGAACCCGCCATGAAAAAGGGGCACCGAGGTGCCCCTTTTTCATGGGTGAAAACTACTCAGTCAGAACATCAGAACAAATCTACCGCACCAATCTTCAGCGCTTCACCAAAGAAGCCACGGCGCACCAGTTCGGCGTGGCTAAACACCTTGTTGTGTCCATTGTGTTGGGCGTAGTCCACGGCGCGCTCGGCCCGTTCCAGCGCGGTGCTGGGGGAGTCATCGGGCGTCACGCGGGTAAAGCCACCGCAAATCGTCAAACGCCCCACCTGAGGAAAATTGAATTTCTCGATATTGGCGCGGAAGCGTTCAAACGCCGCCAGCACCAGCGCTTCGTCGGGGCAGTGCATGAGCACCGCGAACTGCTCACCACCCAAGCGGTAGAGCCGGTCGTAGGTGCGAAAGGTGTTGTTCATAATGCGCGCCACCAGCAGCAGCACCTCTTCGGCAATCAGGTGTCCACTCTTGTCGCTGATGAGCCCAAAGCTGTCCACACTGATGGTGCCCAGCCAGTAGTTGGGCGGCACCCGGTGGCGGCGTTCCTGCCCGGGGGCCACAGCGGCTTCGGACGCGCCTTTGGCCACGACATCGCCCTCGCCCAGTTCGTCCAGCACCGCGCTGTAAAACGTGTCGTCCAGCGACTTGCGGTTCAACAAGCCAGTGAGCGCATCGCGGTCGCTGTAGGCCAGCAGGTGGTACATATTGCGGAACACATGGTGCACCGCACCAATGGTCAACACCTGCTCGGAACTCAGCACCGAGGCGGAATGGATCTCGAGCACGCCTTCGTCGTCACTCAGACTTTCGGCAAACAACGGGAAGTAGGTGATGCGCGGGCCGTCTTCACCCGCCCAGGCAATCTCCACGGTGCTGCGCGTTTGCAGGGCCTTGAGGCGGTCCTTGTTGTCTTCAAGCAGCGACAGTTTTTGGAAGTCCACCCGTAGCGGGTCCACTACCTTGCCACCGCCCTTGGCGTCCAGCGTGGTGACCTCCAGCCATCGCCGAATCCCCTCCTCGCTGACCACCCGTGCCACGATGACACGCTGGATAGGTACAAGGTCAATCAAGGCCTTGGACAGGGTGAGCTCCAACAGGTCGCGCTCGCGGTGGTCTGTGAGCTTGATGAGGTGGTCTATGAGTGTGGCCATGGGCGGATAATAGCCCTGAAAACCGGCCCCGTCACGCTTTGGCGGCTTCCTTGTAAGCCTGTGCTGCAGCGGCTGTGTCCTGGCGCTGTTCGGCCAGTTCGGCCAGGGCCCGCCAAGCATCGCGCTTGAGTTCCTTGTCCTTGAGCATGGACAGCGATTGGCGTAACAACTGCTGTGCCTTGCCCCACAGCTCCAGACGCGCGCACATCACCCCCGCCAGGTACTGCAACACCGGGTCTGCAGGGTTGGACAATTGCAGCGATTCAATGCGGGCCAGCCAAGCCGCATCGGGCGCGCCAGTGGCAACCGCAAAGCCTTTTTCCAGCACACGAATCAGCCGCAGGCGCAAGGTCGGGCTCAGCGCATCCAGGCGTTGCGACATGGCCTGCCACAGCGGATGCACCCACAACCGCGACACGGCCACATCCCCACCCAGCGCCAGGCAGCGCTCCGCGGCTTCCAGCGCCACTTCGGGGATGCGCTGTTCTGCAGGGTCCAGGTGGTCCCACTCACGCTGCAACTGGGCCGGGTCGTAGGCCGAGCGAATCATCTCCAGTGCCAGGCCGCGGGCAATGCCGGCGCCCGCCACCTCAGAGAACGCACGGTGCTTGGTCAGTAGGCGCGACGCATCCAGTGCCATGCGGGCCTTGCCGGCTTGGCGCGCCACCTTGAAGCGTAAGCGCAGCGCAATGGTGCGGCGTGCCGTGCCCTGGGGCAGTTGGTCCAGCCACTGCATGGCGGCACCGGGGTCGCGGTCATCAAAGGCCCAGCGGGCGGCACGCATGTGCACGCCGTCACGCGCGTCCTGCGCCGCGCGCAGGTGGGTGTGTTCCAGCGCCAACTGGAAATGCTGATCACGCACCGCGCGGTCTTGCAGCGCATGCGCGCTCTCCGCTGCCAGCAGGTGTGACAACGTGCGCAGGCGTGCCGCCTGCACCACATTTTCATCCCCGGCGCGCACCGATTCTTCCAGCGTCACCACCAGCTCCGCAGCCTTGCGGGCCCGCACAAAACGACCAGCCACCAAATGCAAGGCGGCGTCGAGCAAGGCGGTGTGGATGGCGCGCTCTTTTTGCAACAGGCGCCAGCGTTTGGCTTGCAGCGGAATACTGAACAAGCCCGACAACGCGCGCAGTGCCAGGTGCAGGGTGACAAACGCCAGTGCCAGCACCAGCAGCACCAGGTTCAGCGACACATCCACGCGGTAGGGCGGCCAGTACAGCGTAACCGTGCCTTGGTTGTTGCCCGCAAACAGCGCAGCCGCCACGGCTGTGCCAAACAATGCCATGAGCCACAGTGCAGCCCGCATCTCAGCGCCCCGCTGCCGCGGTGGCCAATGCTGCCAGGGTCTCGTCCACGCGTGGCAGCTCCAGCGAACGCATCTGACCCTGCAGCTGCTGCAGTACGCCCTGCGCGGCCTGGGTCTTGCGCGAGGACGTATCGAAATAACGGACCAGCGATGCAGACGCCGCGGCCAGGTCGGCACGCGCTGAGTCGGTCTGGCGGGCCAGCAGGCCCAGGCGGGCGTTAAGCAACTTGAGTTTGAGGTTTTCGCGCACGAAGAACGACTGCTCGGGCGACAGCAGCGGTGCCTCCGGGTTTTCTATGCGGCTCACCCGCACCAGGCCACGGATTTCTTCGCGCACTACCGACAGCATGCGCATCCACCACGTGGGCACCGACTCTTCGGTCTTGCGCTGCAGGTTGGCAGTGGGGCGCGCCACGGCAACCGCATTGGCCACGGGCACGTCGTCGGCCAGCAGCACCAGTTCATCGAGTTTGACCAGCAGCGCCGGTGTGTCGGCCAGTGCCGTGGCCTTGATACGCGCCACGTCTTTGGCAATGGCACGTTGCACGGGGGTCAGGCGCGGCTGCGCAGCACGTGCCACGCGCAACTCGGCGGACTTGAGGGCCGCCAGCAAAGGTTCCGCGCTGCCGGTGAGCTGGGCCTGTTGCTGCGCCAGGCGCAGCGCGGATTCGATGTCCACCACCAAGTTCTCATCGCGTGAGCGCGACAGGCTTTGCATGAGTTCTTCGAGCTGGGTGCGCTGCAGCGACACCTCACTCAGTCGCGCCTCCGTCACTGCCAGTTTGGCCGCGGTCTCGATGGCCAACTCCTGGGCCTGGCGAGCGGTGGCGCGCGCCTCGGTGGCCTGGGTGCCGGCATCGGCGCTTTGGCGCGCCAGCTGCTCCTGGATGGAGCTAAGCTTTTGCCAGAGGAACACGCTGGCCACCAACCCAACCACGGCCACCACGGCGACGCCGCGCAGCAAACGCCGGGAGGATTTGACCGCAGGCAGGATCGCGCCGGCCTGCGGCGTGACATCCACCACCTCAGGCGCCAGGGGGAGCGGGGACTCAGTATTCATCAGAGGGATTCTATCGACGCCATCAGCGCTGCCAGCGCAGGTTTGGACTCGCGCACCGTGCCAAAGCCGGCAGCGCGCGCCGCCTGGCCAATGCGCGGGTGGGTGACCACCGCACGCGCCTGGTGCCAGGGCTGCTGCGGACACCAGGCCTGCAGGTTGGCAATGGCCTCAGAGCTGCTGAACAGCCAGACCGAGCCGTCGCTGGCCGCCTGCGTAATCAGCGCCTTACCGCCGGCAGGCAACACCGGGCGCTGCCGCTGATAAGCCACCACGAAATCAACCACCGCACCGGCCGCCGTGGCCTTACGCGCAAACCAGTCGCGGCCCACGCCCTCGTCGCTGGCATCGCCCTGCGCGGTGGTGCCGCGCACGATGAGCAGGCGAAAGCCGGGCACCACCTTGGCCTGCACCACAGCCCACAGGGCCTCGGAATCGAACTGGCCCGTGTCCTGCGCAGGTGCATCAATGCAGCCGGGCTCCGCGCCGGCGCGCAGAAGTGCCGAGTAGCTGCCAGGGCCGGTGACGAATGCTCTGCTTTTGATAGCTGCTTGCGCAATGAATACGGGGACTACAGCCTGTTTTAATGCAAAAAAGTGGTCTACCGCGTTGCGGCTGACGAACATCACCGCGTCGTACTGGTTCTGATCCAGCCGAGCCCACGCCTCGCGCACCGCCTGCGGCTGGGCCGCCGGCTGCACATCGATCAAGGGCAGGCTGTGCGCCTCATAGCCCGACTCTTGCAAGGTTTGCACCCACTGCGCGGCCTCGGTCTGCGGGCGGGTCACGATGACGCGCATGGCTCAGTGCCCGACCGCAGTCTGCGCGCGCACGCCGTCTTGCAACTGGCGCGCCACCTGCTCACCCAGCGCCACAGCTGCGGCACGGTCGACCACCTCGCCACTGGCCTGGGCAGTCACCAAGGGCAGCACGCCATCAGCATCGCCCCAGGCGGCGCGGATGTGCAGTTGGGTGCCGTCCAGCGTGGCGTAGGCCGCCAATGGCATGGAACAACTGCCGCCCATCATGCGGCTCACCGAGCGCTCGGCCGCCACGGCCAGCCAGGTGGGCTGGTGCACCAGTGGCGCTAAAGCCTGGGCCACATCGGCACGGCCCTCGCGTATCTCAATGCCCAAGGCGCCCTGCCCGGCAGCGGGCAGCATCTGCTCGGGGCTGAAGGTGGCGCGGATGCGCGATGCCAGCCCCAGGCGCTTGAGACCGGCCGCGGCCAGCACGATGCCGTCGTACAGACCGTCGTCAAGCTTCTTCAGGCGGGTGTCCAAGTTGCCGCGCAGCGGCTCTATGCGCAGGTCGGGGCGCAGGGCGTGCAGCAGCACCGTGCGGCGCAGGCTGGACGTGCCTACTACCGCACCCTGCGGCAAGTCCAGCAGGCTGGCGTAGCGGTTGGAAACCCAGGCATCACGCGGGTCTTCGCGCTCCATCACGCAGGCCAGATCGAAGCCTTCCGGCAGCTCCATGGGAACGTCTTTGAGCGAGTGCACGGCGAGGTCGGCGCGACCTTCTTCCAATGCCACTTCCAGCTCTTTGACAAACAAGCCTTTGCCACCCACTTTGCTGAGCGAGCGGTCCAGGATCTGATCGCCCTTGGTGGTCATGCCCAGCAGGGTCACCGAGGCCCCGTGTCGCTCCAGCAAAGCCTTGACGTGTTCCGCCTGCCAAAGCGCCAATCGGCTCTCACGTGTGGCGATCGTAAAATTGCGCAAAATCGTAACCTGTTAGTAATCGGTGGAATGCCTTCGATGCTAGCATGGGCGCGATACTTGCTTCGTTCGAAGCGCCCTCCACTCCCACCTGTTTGACCCATGAAAAATGCCCCTGCCGCCGAGACGGCCAAGCGTAGCAAAGACAACGAACGCCCCCTGGTGGAGGACATCCGTCTTCTGGGTCGCATTCTGGGCGATGTGATTCGCGAGCAAGAGGGTGTGGACGCTTACGAACTGATCGAGCAGATCCGCAAGTTGTCGGTGGCGTTTCGCCGGGATGCCGACCATGAAGCCGACAAGGCGCTGAAGAAGCTGCTCAAGAGCCTGTCTGGTGACCAGACAGTGAGCGTGATCCGCGCCTTCACGTACTTTTCGCACTTGGCCAACCTGGCCGAAGACCGCCACCACATCCGCCGCCGCGCCGTCCATGAACGCGCGGGTGACACGCAAGAGGGCAGCATCGAGGTCGCCATGTCGCGCATGCGCTGGGCCGGCATTTCGCCCAAGACCATCTCACAGACACTGGCCCAAAGCTATGTGTCCCCCGTGCTCACCGCCCACCCCACCGAAGTGCAACGCAAAAGCATTCTGGATGCCGAGCGCGACATCGCCCAGCTGCTGACCACGCGCGACGAAATCAAGCTGCGCGCCATCTCGATCGACAGCAAGAAAGACGCCCTCACCCCCAAAGAACTGGCCGCCAACGAAGCCCAGATGCGCGCCCGGGTGATGCAGCTGTGGCAGACCCGTTTGCTGCGCTTCAGCAAGCTCACTGTGGCTGACGAGATCGAGAACGCGCTGAGCTACTACGAGTCCACCTTCCTGCGCGAGATTCCCAAGCTCTATGCCGACCTGGAAGAGATGCTGGGCAACCACCCCGTGCACAGCTTTCTGCGCATGGGCCAGTGGATCGGTGGCGACCGCGACGGCAACCCCAACGTCAGCGCCCAGACCCTGGAATACGCGCTGCGCCGCCAGTCCGAAGTGGCACTGCGCCATTACCTAACCGAAGTCCACCGCCTGGGTGCTGAGCTTTCCATCTCCGCCATGCTGGCCGACTGCACGCCTGAGATGCAGGCCCTGGCTGAGCGCTCACCCGACCAGAACGAGCACCGCAAGGACGAGCCCTACCGTCGCGCGCTGACCGGCATGTACGCGCGCCTGGCCGCCACGCTGAAGAGTCTCACCGGCACCGAAGCTGCCCGCCACGCCGTGGCCCCGCAAAACCCCTACCTGCTGGCGCAGGAGTTTGTGGCCGATCTGCGCACCATCGCCAGCTCACTGAAGGCCCACCACGGCGCCGCGCTGGTCACCCAGCGCCTGCACCCGCTAATCCGTGCAGTGGAAGTGTTTGGCTTCCACCTCGCCACGGTGGATTTGCGCCAAAGCTCCGACAAGCACGAAGAAGTGGTCGCCGAACTGCTGGCCACGGCCCGTGTGGAAGCTAACTACAGCGCACTGGACGAAGCCGCCAAACGCACCCTGCTGCTAGGCCTGTTGAACGATGCCCGCCCGCTGCGCGTGCACGGCGTGGACTACTCGGCCCACGCCCAGGGCGAGCTGGCCATCTTTGCCTCCGCCAAGGTCATGCGCGAACGCTTTGGCTTCGAAGCCATCCGCCACTACATCATCAGCCACACCGAAACGGTGAGCGACTTGCTCGAAGTGCTGCTGCTGCAAAAAGAAGTGGGGCTGATGCGCGGCACGCTTGACGCGCAGGCCACAGTCGACCTGATCGTGGTGCCGCTGTTCGAAACCATCGAAGACCTGCGCAACGCCGCGCCCATCATGCGCGAGTTCTACGCGCTGCCCGRCGTGGCCGAACTGGTCAAACGCAGCGGCGCCGAGCAAGACATCATGCTGGGCTACTCCGATTCCAACAAGGACGGCGGCATCTTCACCAGCAACTGGGAGCTGTACCGCGCCGAGATTGCGCTGGTCGAGCTGTTTGACGTGCTGGCCAAAGAGCACAAGATCCAGCTGCGCATGTTCCACGGCCGTGGCGGCACGGTCGGCCGCGGCGGCGGCCCCAGCTACCAGGCCATCCTGGCCCAGCCCCCCGGCACTGTGCGCGGCCAGATCCGCCTGACCGAGCAGGGCGAGGTGATCGGTTCCAAATACGCCAACCCCGAAATTGGCCGACGCAACCTTGAAACACTCGTGGCCGCCACGCTGGAAGCCACGCTGCTGCAACCCACCAAGTCCGCGACCAAGGCGTTTCTGGATGCTGCGGCTGAGCTGTCACAAAAAAGCATGGCGGCCTACCGCGCACTGGTGTACGAAACCCCGGGTTTCACCGAATACTTTTTCGCCTCCACGCCGCTGCGCGAAATTGCCGAACTCAACATCGGCTCACGCCCCGCATCGCGCAAGGCCTCGCAGCGCATTGAAGACCTGCGCGCGATTCCCTGGGGCTTCAGCTGGGGCCAGTGCCGCCTGACATTGCCGGGCTGGTTTGGTTTTGGCTCGGCCGTGCACCAGTTCATGCAAAGCGGCACGCCCGAGCAGCAAAAGGAACGCACCGCGCTGCTGCAGAAGATGTACAAGCAATGGCCTTTCTTCCGCACCCTGCTGTCCAACATGGACATGGTGATGGCCAAGAGCGATCTGGCACTGGCATCGCGCTATGCCGAGCTGGTGGGCGATGCCCGCCTGCGCAAGAAAATCTTCAGCGCCATCGAGGCCGAGTGGCACGCCACCGCGCACGCACTGTCGGCCATTACCGGTGAAAAGAACCGCCTGGCCAACAACGCGGCGCTGCAACGCTCGATCCGCCACCGCTTCCCCTACATCGACCCCCTGCACCACCTGCAAGTGGAGCTGGTGCGCCGCTACCGCGAAGGCAAGGCCGATGAGCGCGTGCAGCGCGGCATCCACATCTCGATCAACGGCATCGCCGCCGGTCTGCGCAACACAGGCTAATCAGGGTTTCCAGCGCGCTTCGATGCGCGCGTATTCGCCGGACTTGCGCACCTTCTCCAGTCCATCGTCGAATTGGGCAATGGTGCGTTCAATGCCGGGGAAGTCGCGCGCGAACGAGATGTAGAGCTGCGGCTCCACCAGCACCCCACGCTGCTTGAAGCCTTGTGCCAGCTCCGGGTGCTGGCTGGCAATGTGTGCTGCCACACGGTCAAACACCAGTGCGTAGTCCACCCGCCCCGCCACCAGCTTGCGCAGCGAGGTCAGGTCGGACGACGACACGTCGCGCATCATGTAGGGGTCGTTGTCAAAGGCTTCACCGTAGTCGTAGCCATTGGTCACGCTGACGCGGGTGCCGCGCAGCGCCTGCAGATCGATCTTGCTGCTGGGCTGGTTGCTGCGGCCATAGATGGCAATGCGGGCCTTGAACAGCGGCTGCTTGTGCCAGCGGTATTTGGCTTCGGTGCGGGCATCACGCAGGGTGTCAAAGCAGCCGACCAGCGTGCCGTTGTTCACTTCCTTCATGCAGCGCGCATAGGGCAAGGGCACCAGTTCCACCTCCACACCTGCTGCGGCCCAGGCCGCGCGTGCAATGTCCACTGCAAAGCCCGCAGGCTTGCCGTCCTGCACATAGGCATAAGGCCGCCAGTCGTCTTCGGCACCGATGCGCAGCTTCTGTGCGGCGCACCCACCGGCTAGCGCCCACGCACTGCACAGCAGCACGAGGCCCCGCAGGCTCATTGGGTGATCAGCCCCCGCACCACGGCCAGTTGGCGGCGCGAGACGGACAACAGCTCGTCCACCCCCTGCAGCCGCACGGCCCAGCCGTCACCCTCCTCGGGGTCAAAGTGTTTCTCCAGCGCGCGCACGGCGCGGCGTGACACGATGGCGTTGCGGTGCACGCGCACATAGTGTTCGCGGTATTTTTCTTCCAGGTCGTTGAGTGAGCCATCCAGGATGTAGTGACGCGTTGCAGTGCGCACGGTGATGTATTTGAGCTCGGCCTTGAAGTAAATCACCTGGTGCAACGGCACACGCTCGGTGCGGTGGCGTTCCTGGATGACCAACACCTCGTCAGATACGAAATTGGCCATAGGCCCCGACTGGATCTGCGCGAAGCGCTCAGCTTTTTGTAGCGCGGCCTGCAGGCGTTCCAGGCGCACAGGCTTGGTCAGGTAGTCCACCGCCTCCAGCTCAAAGGCTTGCACCGCGTGCTCCGCGTGCGCGGTCACAAACACCACGGCCGGTGAGCGCGGTAGCGCCCGCAGCGATTCGGCCAGCGCCAGACCATCGGCACCGGGCATGTGGATGTCCAAAAACACCAGGTCTACCGGTTGGCGGCGCAGCAGCTCCAGCGCCTGGCTGGCGTTGGCAGCCTCAGCCACCACATCCGCTGCAGGGGCCTTGCAATCACCCAGCAGGGTGCGCAGGCGGGAACGCGCCAGCGGCTCGTCGTCCACCACCATCACCTGCAAACGTCGGGGGGCAGCTACGGGCATGTTCATGCGGGAAACTCCATTCGCACTTGGTAGACACCATCGCGCAGACCGCTGCGGAACTGGCCCTGCACATCATGCAACAGCGACAGGCGGTCTTGCACATTGCGCAGCGCCAGACCATGGCCCTCGGCGCCCTGACCGGCAGGCACGGTGTTGGTCACCTTGACCACCACCACCGAGCCACGCCGCTGGGTGGAGATGCGGATGGCCGCACCGGCCGCGCTGGGCTCCACGCCATGGCGCACGGCGTTTTCCACCAGCGGCTGCAGCAGCAGGGGCGGCAGCTTGGCGTGGTCGGCCGCGGGGTCCAGCGACCATTGCACATCCAGCCGGTCGCCAAAACGCACTTTTTCAATCGCCATATAGCGCTGGGCCAGTGCAATTTCTTCGGCCAGCGTGACCTCGGTACCCTGGTCCATCAGCGCGTGGCGGAACAGGTCGCTCAGGTCTTCCAGCAGGGTCTCGGCCTTGGCTGGCTCGGCGCGCACCAGGGCGATGGCGCTGTTGAGGGTGTTGAACAAAAAATGGGGGCGGATGCGCGACTGCAGCTCGGCCAGCCGCGCCGCCGTGTCCGCCGGGGTGCGGCCCTTGGCGCGCATGACCAGCGCCGCCACCAGCAGCGAAGACACAAACGCCCCGCTGAACATGCTGGCCACCCAAGGGGACCGCTCCAGCAACCCCGCTACGGTCAACAGGCCGCAGCCATAGGTGCCGGCCACCGCGCCCAAGCCCACGGCTACCGAATACTGCACGACCGCTGGCATGCGGGCCAGCCAGCGCTTGACGATGCAGGCCGTCAGCAGCCAGGCCAGCGTGGCAGGCAGGGCCGCGCCGGTGACCAGCGCCAGGCGCATCACCCAGTCCCACAGCGAACTGGCGGCATACATGGACGCCACACCCACCGCCACCTCCACAAACAGCACCGCACGCAGCACCACCCCCATCTGGCACGCATCAAACACCAGCGCAGGCGCCTTGGGCGCGGCCGGTGGCTCCTGGGACAGGTCCTGGAACGTCGATAATATTTGGGTGTCGTTCATGTTCACCAGATTTTGACTCCATTCTGAGAAGCGCTTCCCATGTCCCAAAACCAATTCGATAAAAAGTCCCAGGCGTGGTCCGCGCTGTTTTCTGAGCCCATGAGTGATCTGGTCAAACGCTACACCTCCAGCGTGTTCTTTGACAAGCGCCTTTGGCAGGCCGACATTACCGGCAGTCTGGCGCATGCCGAGATGCTGGCCGCGCAGGGCATCATCAGTGCCGAAGACCATGCGTCCATCCAAAAAGGCATGGCCCAGATCTGGGGCGAGATCGAATCTGGCGCGTTTGAATGGAAGCTGGACCTGGAAGACGTGCACCTGAACATCGAGGCGCGCCTGACCCAGCTAGTGGGCGACGCCGGCAAGCGCCTGCACACCGGCCGCAGCCGCAACGACCAAGTCGCTACCGACGTGCGCCTGTGGCTGCGCAGCGAGATTGATTTGATTGGCGAGCTGCTGGTGGACCTGCAAAAGTCGCTGGTGGATGTGGCCGAGGCGAATGCCGAGGTCATCCTGCCTGGTTTCACCCATCTGCAGGTGGCCCAGCCGGTGAGCTTTGGCCACCACATGCTGGCCTATGTGGAAATGTTCAGCCGTGACGCCGAGCGCTTTGGCGAAGTGCGCCGCCGCACCAACCGCCTGCCGCTGGGCAGCGCCGCCCTGGCCGGCACCAGCTACCCGCTGGACCGCGAACGCGTGGCCAAGACCTTGGCCATGGACGGCGTCTGCCAGAACAGCCTGGACGCCGTGAGCGACCGCGACTTCGCCATCGAGTTCACCAGCGCCGCCACCCTGACCATGGTGCACATCAGCCGCATGAGCGAAGAGCTGATCATCTGGATGAGCCAGAACTTCAGTTTCATCAAGATTGCGGACCGCTTCACCACGGGCTCGTCAATCATGCCGCAGAAGAAAAACCCCGACGTGCCCGAGCTGGCACGCGGCAAGACCGGCCGTGTGGTGGGCCACCTGATGGGCCTGATCACCCTGATGAAAGGCCAGCCCCTGGCCTACAACAAGGACAACCAGGAAGACAAGGAACCGCTGTTCGACACCGTGGACACACTCAAAGACACGCTGCGCATCTTCTCAGAAATGATTGGCGGACAAGTGAACGCGGATACGGGCCAGAAGGAAGGCGGCATCAGCGTGAACGCCGAAGCCATGGAACGCGCCGCCCTCAAAGGCTACGCCACCGCCACCGACCTGGCCGACTACCTGGTGAAAAAGGGCCTGCCCTTCCGCGATGCGCACGAAACCGTGGCCCATGCCGTCAAGGCCGCACAGTCGCATGCCTGCGACCTGTCGGAGCTGCCACTGACCGTGCTGCAAGGCTTTCACGCCAGCATCGAAAAAGATGTCTACGAATGCCTGAGCCTGCGCGGCTCGCTCAATGCGCGCAATATTTTGGGTGGTACGGCGCCAGCCCAAGTGCGGGCGCAGATTGCGCGGCATCGCGCACGGCTGATTTAAGGAAAAATAGGCCTCTAGCCCTCATGGAGTATGCGCGAGCAGCTACTGAATCCATAGCACTCGCCGTATCACTCAACCCGCCAGCGCCCGCTCCAGGTCATGCGCCAGGTGGTCCACCGCCTCTTCGGTGGTGGCCCAGGAGCACATGAAGCGGGCGCCGCCACCGATGAAGGTGTAGAAGGTCCAGCCCAGGGCCTTGAGGCGGGCAATCGCGGGTTCGGGCAGGTTTACAAACACGCCATTCACCTCCGTGGGCAGCAGCAACTCAGCCCCAGCAATGCCAGCCACCTTGTCGGACAGGCGCTGCGCCATGGCGTTGGCATGCGTCGCGTGGCGCAGCCAAGCGCCGTCGGTCAGCATGGCCAGCCAGGGGGCGGACAGGTAGCGCATCTTCGAGGCGAGCTGCCCGGCCTGCTTGCAGCGGTAGGAAAACTCTTCGCCCAGCTTGCGGTCAAAAAACACGATGGCCTCACCAATCGGCAGGCCCATCTTGGTGCCGCCAAAGCACAGCACGTCCACACCGGCGCGCCAGGTGATATCGGCCGGCGCCACATCCAGCGCGGCCACTGCGTTGGCAAAGCGCGCGCCGTCCATGTGCACCTTCAGGCCATGCTCCTGTGCAATGCGGCTGATGCCGCTGATCTCGCCCTTTTGGTAGACCGTGCCCATTTCCGTGGACTGGGTGAGCGTGACCACCTTGGGTCGCGGGTAGTGCACGTCGGTGCGGCGGGTGATGACCTCCAGCACGCCAGCCGAGGTGAGCTTGCCGTGGCGGTGTGGGGCCGACAGCAGCTTGGAGCCATTGGAGAAAAACTCAGGCGCACCGCACTCGTCCGTCTCCACGTGCGCCGTGTCGCTACAAATGACGGCCTGGTAAGACTGGCAGAGCGACGCCAGCGCAATCGAGTTGGCCGCCGTGCCGTTGAAGACGAAGAACACTTCAGCGTCCGCCTCAAACACCTCGCGGAGCCTGTCGCAGGCCAGCCGCGTGGCATCGTCATTTCCGTAGGACGCGGCGAACCCCGTATTAGCCGCGGCAAAGGCCTGCATGGCCTCGGGGCAGATGCCTGAGGTGTTGTCACTGGCGAATTGCAGGTAGTGACCGGAGGACTGGGAAGTGGCAGGGTGAGCGATGGTCATGACGGCGTGGGCGGTGTAAGATTGGATTAGCGGATATTTCCGGTATATCGAACAAAAATCCATTTTACCGACCAAAACCACCATGGCGCAAGTCCCCTCCTCCATTCCCCTCATCGACGGCCCACCGGCCGTCGGCTCCAAGCTACAGGAGATCCGCAAAGCCCAAAAGCTGTCGCTGGATGAGCTGTCCAAGCGCGCAGGGGTGTCCAAGTCCATGCTGTCCGAGGTGGAGCGCAACCAGGCAAACCCCACAGTGGGCGTGCTGTGGCGCCTGGCCAGCGCGCTTGGGCTAAGCCTGACCGACCTGCTGGCCGGTGGCGTGGCCGACAAAGCGGCCCCCACGGTGGAGCTGGTGGCCGCACACAGCATTCCGGTCACCACCAGCAACGACGGCAAGTGCACGCTGCGCATCCTGGGGCCCATTGCGCTGGCCGGCAAGGTGGAGTGGTACGAGCTGGCGGTGGAGGCCGGTGGTGTGCTGGCCTCAGAACCGCATGAGGCGGGCGCCAAGGAGCATTTGTCGGTGCTGAGCGGCACGCTCACCGTGCAGGCGGCCGACAGCAGCAAGGTGCTGAAAGCCGGCGACAGCGCGCGCTACGCTGTGGACGTGCAACACGCCATTCGCAATACCGGCAAGGGCCTGGCCAAGGCGTTGTTGGTGGTGGAGTACCTGAGCTAGCAGCTACTAATACGATAGCGAATTGGCGAGGATATTGCTGATCGACTGGGCCAGTTCTTGTGGTTCAAACTTGGCCACATAGGCGTCTGCGCCCACGCTGGTAGCGTGGCCTTCGCTGGCGGTGCCCGTCAGTGACGAATAGACGATGACCGGGATGCCCGAGAAGCGAACGTCCTGCTTGATGTTGCGCGTGAGGGTGAAGCCGTCCATCTCGGGCATCTCCAGATCCGTCAGCACCAGGGCGACCCGGTCTTTGATCTTTTTGCCCTGCGCGGTGACTTCGGTGTGCAAGCTGTTGAGCTTCTCCCAGGCTTCCTTGCCATTCTTCACGGCCACAAAGTGCACGCCCATGGTCTTCAGGCTTTCTTCGACCAGCATGCGGGCCACCGCCGAGTCGTCGGCAAACAGCACCACCGAGCCCGGCGGCATGTTGATCTTGGCAATGCCGGAGTTTTTGTTCTCCTGGCTGTGTGTGGCTGGGAACACGTCGCGCAGAATCTGCTCCACGTCCAGCACCTGGGCCAGGCGTGAATCCTTCGCATCGCCATCGATGCGGGCTACGCCCGAGAGCAGCATGGAAGAGCTGGAATCCGCCGCGAGCAAATGCTTCCACTCCAGCTGCACGATCTCCACCACCTCGTCCACCAAAAACGCTTGGGTGTTGCGCGCAAATTCAGTCACTAGCACGATGCCCGATTCGGTCTGCGGCACGCAGCCCGCCAGGCGTGGCAGGTCAATCACCGGGATCAGCTGGCCGCGCACATTGGCCAGCCCCATGGCGAACTGCGGTGCATTGACGATGGCGGTGATGTGCGGCGCCACCACGATCTCGCGCACCTTGAACACATTGATGCCGAACAGCTCGCGCCGGGTAGAGCCCTTCTCTTCGCCCAAGCGAAACAGCAGCAGCTGCAGCCGGTTGTCGGCGCCGCTGGACGCGTGCTGGGTGGGTTTCATTGCTGTGTTCATGTCAATTCCCGCGGTGTTTTGGACCACACAATAGCAGGATGGCGCGCCGCCTCCAACTTTCCCGCGCCGCGCAGGCTCAGGCGATCCATTCGACAGGGGGTGTCCAGGTCTCGCACCAAGCTGGAATCTGCTCGGCCGGCATGGGGCGGGCAATCTCGTAGCCCTGACCCAGGTGGCAGCCCAGCGCAATCAGCTGCTGGCCGTGGGCCACGCTTTCCACGCCCTCGGCAATCACTTCGCGGTGAAAGGCCACCGCCAGCCCGATCACCCCGCTGACGATGGAGAGATCACTTTGGTCGTCCAGCATGTCACGCACAAAGCTGCGATCGATCTTCAACACGTCCACTGGCAGGCGGCGCAGGTAGGTGAGCGAGGAGTAGCCGGTGCCGAAGTCGTCGATCGCAAAGCGCACGCCCACGCGGTGGCACTCTTGCATGATGGTGGCGGTGGAGCCGATGTCGTCCAGCGCGCTGGTCTCCAGCACCTCCAGCTCCAGGTGGCTGGCATCCACGTCGGGGTGGTTGGCTAACAGAGCGGCCAGCTGCTGGGCAAAGTCCTGCTGCTGCAGTTGCCGGGCGGCGATGTTCACGCTCACCGGCAGCAGCAGGCCCTGGGCTTTCCACGCCACCATTTGCTGCAGCGCCGCATCAATCACCCACGCACCCACGGCCTCGATCATCGGGTGCTTTTCGATCGACGGCAGGAAGGCGTCGGGTGGCAGCAGCCCCTTCTCGGGGTGTTGCCAGCGGATCAGCGCCTCCACGCCCACGATGGCGCCCGTGCGCATGTTCACCTTGGGTTGGTAGTGCAGAACAAATTCCTGGTTGCTCAGCCCCTGCGAAATCAGCTCCTGCTGCAGGCTGCGACTTTTCACCTCGGCGTCTTGCGCAGAGTCGAACATGTGGAAGCGGTTTTTGCCACTCTGCTTGGCCTCGTACATGGCCTGGTCCGCGTGGCGCATCAGCTGGTCGGCCTCTGCGTTGTCCTGCGGGTACACGGTGACACCAATGCTGGCGGTGACCCGCAGGTCACGCCCGTCAATGCGCACCGGCTCGGAGCACGCGTGCAGCACGCGGGTGACCATCTGGATGCAGTCCTGGATGTTTTCCACATTGGTCAGCACCGCCACAAATTCGTCACCGCCCATGCGGGCCAGCGTATCCACATCCCGCAGCGCGGCCTGCATGCGCTGGGACACGGCCACCAGCAGCGCGTCGCCCGCTTCGTGGCCAAACTGGTCGTTGACAGCCTTGAACCCATCTAGGTCCAGGTAGAGCACGGCTAGGCTCTGGTGGTGGCGCTGGCACACGGTCATCGCCTGGTGCAGGCGGTCTGACAGCAGCAGGCGGTTGGGCAAATCCGTCAGTGCGTCAAAGTGCGCACCGTGCTCCAGCTCCTCCTGTTGCAGCTTCAGCACCGTCACGTCAGAGAACAGCGCTACGTAGTTGCGCACCTTGCCCGAGCTGTCCTTGACCTTGCTGACGGTGAGCCAGGCGGAGTAGGCCTCGCCGTCCTTGCGGCGTCTCCACAACTCGCCCTTCCACTCACCATGCCGCACCAGCGCGCGGCGTAGCGCCTGAAACACCTCAGGCCCCTGCCGGCTAGAGCGGAACATGCTGGGGTCATTGCCCATCACATCCTGACGGCTATAGCCAGTGATGCGGGTGAACGCGTCGTTCACCTCCACGATCAGGCCGGCCCGGTCAGTGATCATGATGCCCTCGCCCGTGTTGTTGAACACGCTGGCCGTGAGCCGCAGTTGCCGCGTAGCATTTTTCTGGGCTGTGATGTCACGGGCGATTTTGGAAGCCCCAATCAGGTGGCCAAAGCTGTTGCGGATGGGCGAAATGGTGACCGAGACATTGATCTCGCGCCCGTCCTTGCAGATGCGCACCGTTTCAAAATGCTCGACACCTTCGGCGCGCCGGATTTTCTCCAGAATGCTGGCTTCTTCACCCAACCTGTCGGCGGGCAGCAGCCGCAGAATGGGCTGGCCAATCATCTCCGCGGCCGCGTAGCCAAACATGCGCTCCGCCCCGGGGTTCCAGCTGGTGACGATGCCGTCCAGCGACTTGCCAACGATGGCCTCGTCGGTGGAGTGGATGATGGCCTCGGACCGGCGCGAGGACGTTAACGCCCGCATCAGCACCGAGCTCATCACCAAGCTGGCAACGGACAGCAACCCCGCCACGACGCCAAAGATGGCAGTGTGCTGCCGCCAGGGCACCAGCAGGTCATCCTTGCTGGCGCTGACGTAGACTACCAGCGGATAATCGTCCACCCGGGAGAAAGTCACCAGGCGCGGCCGATTGTCAAACAGGCTGACCTGCGACTCGTACGCCCCCTTGGCCATCACGCTCATGTAGTTGCCCCAGGCCTGGCCCTTGGCAATCGACTGGCCCACGGTCTTCTCGTTCATGGGGCTACGGAACAACACCATGCCATCGTTACGCACGATGCCAATGGTGCCCGCGGGCTTGATGCGCTCCGCGTCAAACACGCCGTCGATGCGCTCCAGTTCAATGATGATGAGCACCAGCGCCACGTTGCCACCCCCGCGGTCCACCGGCGCCGAGATGGGGATCACCCATTTATTGCTCACCCGGCCCAATATGGGCTGACCGATAAAGAGGCCACGGGTTTTGGGGTCGCGCTGGGCGAGAAAGTAGTCGCGGTCCGCCACATTCACGTTTTGGCCCTGCCCCTGGTCCGGCACAAAGCGCAGATCGCCGCTTTGGGTCACCAGGCGAATGTCCAGCAGGCCATTGGACGCCTTGCGCAGCTTGTCGACCTGGGCAATGAAATCGGGGCTTTTGGATGGGTCTTGGTCGGGGTGATCGGCCATCCAGTGGTCGGTGACGATCATCAGCGACTCGGCCTGCTTGAACAGGCTATGGGTTTGCGCCTGCACAGCAGCGGTCAGCTGCTCCAGCACGCGGGTGTTGGAGTTGATGGTGTTGGTGTATTCCCACCACGACCAAAAGCCAACAAAACCCCAGATGCACACCAGCAGTGCACCCATGAGCGCAATCACCTCACGGTGACTGTTGGCGTTAAAACGCTGGGTCAGTCGTTGCCACATCGGTTTCACACGGCTTTCCCCACGGGGGTTGATAGGCCTATTGGTCCGTTTGGCAGGTTGCCCTGCCGTCACCCCCATTCTGTGGGGGCATCCCCGGTGTGCCTATCCCCCAAACGGGTGAATTTGCCCCCCGTTTGTCGTCTGCGGGACCCCGGTGAACAGGGTCCCTACTCTTTACATGGCGCGGTAGAAGATGTAGTCCGCCGTGTACTGCACCAGTTGCTTGGCGCCTTCGTTGGCCTGGGCACACGTGGCCTTGAGGGCGGTTCCGCCCAGGGTGGCCACGTACTGGATGTAGCTCACGCCCTGCAGGTTGAGAGGGACACGCAGGTTCAGGGTTTTACTTTCGGGTGGGAGCGGACACGGAGGCTGGGTAAGCCACCAGTCTTCAAGGGGGATGTCCAAGTAGTCGCTTATGCCTTGCCAAGGCAATGGTCCAATGACCTGTGCATTAACAAGTTCACCTGCCCGCTTTTCAGCGAGCTTGAACAGGCCTAGCAATCGGTCGCGGCCGCGATACGGTGGGGCAGCAGGCGGTCCTGTGGCGGGCCACCGCTCCACAGATTGAGCAGCAACTCCACGATGCTGGGGCCGAACTCGCGGTGCGGAATCTCCACCGAAGTCAGCCAGGGCGCCAACCAGGCATTGATCGGGTTGCCGTCGATACCGAGGATTTCGCAATCGCGCGGCACCTGCACTTGGCACTCACGCGCAAGCCGATGCACACCGTAGGCCACCTGGTCACTGATGCACAGGATGCCGCGCGGCCAGCCCCCTGCCCCAGCAAACTGCGCTGCCGCCGAATAGCCCACTTCCAAGTGGGACAGGCCCCGCCCTGGCGCGCGCGCAATTTGTTCGGCAGGTAGGCCTTTTTCTAGCAGGCGTTGGCAAAAACCCTGCACCCGCTCCCGCGTGGTGGACGACTCTTTTTCGGGGAACACCACGGCCGGCGCATCGACGCCCCGGCTCAACAAATAGTCAGCGGCATCCGCGCCCGCGGCCCGGTTGTCGGGCCCGACAAAGCAACCCTCACCAAAAGGACTGCGCCGGCTCACAAACACCATGGGCGCGCCGCGCGCCATAAAATCCTGCAGCCCCGGGCTGGGTTGGCTAGCCACCATAACGTAACCATGCACCACCTGGGAGCGCATCGCGTTCAGGTAGTCGTCCTGCAACTCAGGGCTGTCGTGCGTGTCGCACAGAATCATCACGTAACCGGCCTTGCGTAAGGCGGCTTCGGTGGAGGCTGCGATGGTCGCCATCACGGGGTTGTGCAGATTGGCCGCCAGCATGGCCACAAGGCGGCTCTCGCGGCTGCGCAATGCCCGGCCGAGCTGGTTAGGGTGGTATCCCACGGCCTGAATGGCTTCGCGCACCCGCTCCACGGTTTCGGCAGAGGCGCGCCGCGTCTCTCCGTTGACGATGCGAGACACCGTGGCAATCGAAACGCCCGCGCGTGCTGCCACCGTGGCCAGCGATACTGGGCCAACGGTGTTTCGATTTGCGTCCTTCATCGTGCTCCCACTTTGTTCATTTCAACACCAATCACAGGGCCTGCGCAGCTGCACAGTTAATGCGTGGTCACCGTTGATTATTGCCGCCGTCCCAAATAGCTTTTGACATTTTAGGCAAACGTTTGCCATAATCTTTTATCGGTTGCAAAAAAGCACGAAGAACGCTGGGCGCCGAGCAGTAAAACATTTACAAAGAGGACGACAAATGAACCACCAGTCTCCATTCCTGCAGGCGGCCTTGGGCGCCACACTCTTGGGTCTTGCTAGCACAGCGCTGGCCGAAATCCGCGTCATGTGCTACCAAGATGGCATCGAGTGCGATGTGACTGCCGATCTCATCAAGCGCTACGAGAAGCAAAACCCCGGTGCCAAGGTAGCCTTGGACATCGTGCCCTACAAAACGGTGGTCGAGCAGTTGCCCATCCAACTGGCTGCCGGCCAAGGCCCGGACATCGCCCGCGTGGCCGAAATCGGTGGTCTTTCAAAGAACTACCTCGACATAAGCGCCTATGTGAAAGACCGCAAATACTGGGAAACCAATTTCGGCAGCACCCTGCCATGGATGCGTAACAAGGCAGGAGACAAAGGCATTTACGGTTTTCTGTCGCAAATGACCATGACCGGCCCCTTCGTCAACAAAACCTTGTTTGAACAGGCCAAGATCCCAATGCCCGGCCCCAAGGCGACCTGGGACGATTGGGCCGAGGCCGCACGCAAGGTGGCCAAGGCCACGCAAACGCCCGCCGCCATGGCCTGGGACCGCTCCGGCCACCGCTTTGGCGGCCCGGCCGTGAGCTACGGTGCCAAGATTTTTGATGCCCAAGGCAACCTTGCACTCGACGAAGGCTACAAGACCGCAGTGGGCAAGTTCGTCGCCTGGCACAAGGACGGCACCATGCTGAAAGATGTGTGGGGCGGCTCTGGCGGCTCGAGTTATGCCGACACGGTCGGTGAATTCAAGAACGGCCGCGTGGTAATGATTCTGTCGGGCTCGTGGCAGATCAACCGCCTGCAAAAGGAAATCGGCAGCGCCTTTGACTGGGTGGCCGTGCCCAACCCCTGCGGCCCGGCAGCCTGCTCGGGCATGCCCGGTGGCTCGGCCTGGGTGGCGCTAAAGACCACCAAGTCGCCGAAGGAAGTCGGCCAGTTCCTCGACTTCATGGCGCAGGAGGCGAATGTGGCCGAATTCGCATCGCGCACCAACACCATTCCAGCCCATGCCGAGGTGGCCAAACGGGGCCTGGCGTACACCAGCGCGGGACCGACCGCCAAGGCGGCGCTGACCGTGTTCACCAACGGCACCCCTACCATTGCACCGGCGGCCTATGCGCTGCAGGGCTACAAATACAACCGCGCCCTGATGCTGCCCACCGTGACCCGCGTCACCCAGGCCATCGTGGGCGAGATCAGCGTGGACGAAGCCGTCAACAAGATCAGCACCGACATGGCTGAGGCCGTCAAGCAAGCCGAAAAGTAAGCGCCCGTCTCACGGTGATTAGATGCCTTTTAGGCCTCTAGCGCATATAGATAGTGCGCAAGCAGCTATCAAATTTGTAGTATTTGACTAGCCAATCCCCTGGCGCGGCTGCGGTGGCGGGGGAAATGCTCGCCCCTGCGCGAGCCGCTGGAAAGGAGAGATATGTCGGTGTTTCTGCGCCTTTTGGGCTTGTTCTTCAATCTGTTCGAACCGGTGTTCCGGCTCGGCCAGAAATGGCTGGGAGCCTCCCGCATCGGCTGGCTGTTTGTCGGCCCCAATCTGCTGGTGATCACGGTGTTCACCTTCCTGCCGATCATCATCAACCTGGTCTACGCGGTGACAGGTGGGGTGAACCTGCTGCCCACACAGCGGCCGTTTACCGGGCTGGAGAACTTCTCCATCCTGCTCGAATGCCGCGACTACACCGACCTGCAGACCTGCCGCACCGACATCTTCTGGCGCTCGATCTTCAATACCATGAAGTTCAGCCTGATCCAGGTGGCGCTGATGGTGTGCTTCTCGCTGGTCACGGCCCTGGTGCTGAACCGCAAGATCATCGGCCGGGGCTTCTGGCGCGGGGTGTTCTTCTACCCCGTGCTGCTGTCGCCGGTGGTGGTGGCGCTGATCTGGAAGTGGCTGCTGCAAAGCCAGGGGGTGTTCAACGCCGGCTTGGTGGCCATGGGCGCGCAGTCCATGGACTGGCTGCTGGACCGGCATTGGGCATTCTTCTGGGTGGTGGTGGTGTCCATCTGGGCCCACATGGGCTTTTATACGCTGATCCTGCTGGCCGGCCTCCAAGCGATTCCCAAAGATGTCTACGAAGCCGCCGAGATGGACGCCGCGCCGCCGTTCCGTGTGCTGCGGCGCATCACCTTGCCGCTGCTCATGCCCAACCTGATCGTGGTGCTGGTGCTGGTGATGATCCGCGCGGTGCAGAGCTTCGACGAGGTGTTCGTGCTCACCGGCGGCGGCCCGGGCTCGGCCACCACCTTCATCGTGCAATACATCTACCAGACCGGTTTCGCCGAGCAGATCCACCTGTATGGCCTGGCGGCCGCGGCATCGCTGATCCTCGCCGTTGGCCTGATGGCGTTGACGCTTGCGCAACTGCGCCTGTCGAAGGCGGGCGAGGCCGGCAAGGTCAAGAAATAAGGACGCAGAGATGGCAAATTTCCTCACCCGAACCAAGGGCAGTGCCCACGGCGGCACCAGCCTGCACTGGACCGACTGGGTCTCCTACGCCTACCTGCTGGCCGGCCTCATCGTGATGTTCGGTCCGGTGCTCTGGCTGGTGATGTCGTCTTTCAAGACCGAAAGTGCGATGAGCCAGTTTCCGCCGACCTTCCTGCCCTACAGCCAGAAGGAAGTGGTGGTTACAGGCTTCGACAAACCACTGCCGCTGTTCCGCGCCAAGGACGAACAGGGTCGGACCCGCGAGCTGGCCCAGGTGCGCCGCATCGGCCTTATCGCCACCATGGTCGACCCGGCCGCGCCAGAGACCGAGCTGCGCATTAACATCAACGATCGCCAGCCGGTCAACGAACTCAGGTTCGCCAGCGGCAACTACACCGAGTTGTTCGGCAAGTTCGCCTTCGGCAGCTACCTGTGGAACAGTGTCTTCATCACCGTGGTGGCCACCATCCTCACGCTGCTGTTCAACTCGATGGCGGCCTTCGCCTTGTCGAAATACCAGTTCACCGGGCAGAAAACGGTGTTCGTGCTGATCATCGCCACGCTGATGATTCCGCCCACCATCATCCTGGTGCCGGCCTTCCTGGTGATCTCGGAGCTGAACCTGCTGAACAACCTGTGGGGTGTGATCCTGCCGGCGGTGGCCACGCCCACCGGCGTGTTCCTGCTGCGCCAATACATGCTGACCATTCCCGACGAGCTGCTGGAAGCCGCGCGCATGGACAACGCCAGCGAATGGCGCATCTACTGGAAGATCATCCTGCCGCTGGCGGCCCCGGCCATGGCAGTGCTGGCCATTTTCTCGTTCATGTGGCGCTGGAACGATTTCCTCTGGCCGCTGATCGTGCTGTCGAAGTCGGAGCACTTCACGCTGCAGCTGGCGCTCAATGCCTTCCAGGGCGAACTCAACACACAGTGGCACTACCTGCTGGCCATGACGGTCATCACGCTGATCCCGATCACCATCGTCTTCGCCTTCTTGCAGAAATACATCACCACCGGCATCGCCAGTGCAGGTGTGAAGTAACCCGTCTAGGAATCCCCCATGGCTACTCTTGAACTCTCCAACGTCGTCAAAAGCTTTGACAAGATCACCATCATCCACGGCGTCGACCTGGCCGTGTCCGACGGTGAATTCGTGGTCTTCGTCGGCCCATCCGGCTGTGGAAAATCCACCTTGCTGCGCATCATCTCCGGCCTGGAGCCCGCCACGAGCGGCGATATCCGTATCGACGGCCAGCGCGTCAACGAGGTCACCGCCGCACACCGCGGTTGCTCCATGGTGTTCCAGTCGTACGCGCTGTATCCGCACATGAGCGTGTACGACAACATGGCTTTCGGCCTGGAAAACCTGGGCGTGGCCAAGTCGGAGATTGAAACCAAGGTCACCGCCGCCGCCACCCTGCTACAGCTTTCACCGCTGCTGCAGCGCAAGCCCACCCAGCTCTCGGGCGGGCAGCGCCAGCGCGTGGCCATTGGCCGCTCCATCGTGCGCGAACCCAAGCTGTTCCTGTTCGACGAGCCACTCAGCAACCTGGATGCCGAGCTGCGCGTATCCATGCGCGCCGAGATCCGCGACCTGCATGCCCGCCTGGGCGCGACCATGATCTACGTCACCCACGACCAGGTAGAAGCCATGACCATGGCCGACAAGATCGTGGTGCTGCGCGCTGGCCGTATCGAGCAGGTCGGCTCGCCGCTGGAGCTGTACAACAAGCCCTGCAACCAGTTTGTGGCCGGCTTCATCGGCAGCCCGCGTATGAACTTCGTACCCGCGGCCGAATTCCCCACCGCCCTGCCCGGCGCGCACACCGTGGGCATACGCCCTGAGCACGCCCAACTGGATGACGCCGGCCCGCTGCAACTCAAGGTCAAGCAGGTGGAGCAGCTGGGTGCCACCAGCATCCTTCACGGCAACGTGGTGCCCGATGCGCCTTTCGAGCTGATCCTGAATGGGCAAACCACCATCCAGCGCGGCGACACCGTGCGCGTCAGCGCGCCCCCTGAGCACCTGCACTGCTTCGACCAAAACGGCTTGCGTCTGTAACCCCAATTCCATCCGACCATGCGCCTCGACAATCCCCCCGCGTTCGCCCTGCATGCGCGCAACGGCAACCACCTCGAACTGCGCAGCACCGGCGGCGCCGTCGCCCATGTCTGGGTGCTCGAAGAAGACATCCTGCGCGTGCTGGTGCTGCCCAACGGCCAGCTGCACATGCCGCGCAGCTGGACGGTGGCGCCCGGCCTGGAAAATCTGCCCGTGGAGGGCCGTGACCGCTTCGATACCAGCGGCTTCTCGCTGCCCGGCTTCGAGCTGACGCAGGACGATAACCAGCTGTGCATCACCACCACCGCCGTGCGCCTCACCATCAAACGGGCCGGCTTTTTCTGCCGCTGGGAAAGCCTGCACCATGGTGCGTGGACCGCCGCCGCCGCCGACCGCCCCACCCAGAGCTACAACTTCGGCTGGTGGGACGAAAAGGTCTACCACTACCTGCAGCGCGAGCGCGGTGAGGCCTATTTCGGCCTGGGCGAGCGCGCCGGCGACGCCAACCGCGCCGGCCAGCGCTACCGCATGTGCAACCTGGACCCGATGGGCTATAGCGCGCGCAATACCGACCCGCTGTACAAACACATCCCGTTCTACATCACCCGCAAGGGTAGCGAAAAAGATGCGGGCTTGTGCTTTGGCCTGTTCTACGACACCTTGTCCGACTGCAGCTTCGACATGGGTCGCGAGATGGACAACTACCATGGCCACTACCGCTACTTCGTGGCCGACCATGGCGACCTGGACCTGTACTACATCGCTGGCGCCGACCCGGCCACCATCACCCGCCGCTACACCTGGCTGACCGGCCGCCCCATCTTCCCGCCGCGCTACGCGCTGGGCTATTCGGGCTCGACCATGAGCTACACCGACGCGCCGAATGCACAGGAGCGCATGGGCGAATTCCTGGAGCGCTGCGCCGAGCACGACATCCCCTGCGACTCGTTCCACCTGTCCTCGGGCTACACCTCCATCGGCCCGGGCCGCTACGTGTTCAACTGGAACCGAGACAAGTTTCCAGACCCCGCAGCTTTTGTAGAGAGCTACCTCGCCAAAGGTGTGCGCCTGGTGCCCAACATCAAGCCCGCCCTGCTGCGTGACCACCCACGTTTCGAAGAAGCCCGCCAGGCCGGCCTGTTAGTGGCCGACCCCGACGGCCAGCCCACCGTCATCCAGTTCTGGGACGGCACCGGCGCCTACCTGGATTTCACCCAGCCAGCCACCATCGCCTGGTGGAAAAAGCAAGTCACCGAGCAGCTGCTGCAGTACGGCATTCCCACCACCTGGAATGACAACAACGAATACGAAATCTGGAGCGACCAGGCCATGGTGCACGGCTTTGGCACGCCGCGCCCTGCGCGTGAAGCCAAGCCGCTGCAAACCCTGCTGATGATGCAGGCATCGCACGCCGCGCAGACCGAATTCGCGCCGGCCGAACGCCCCTACCTGGTGTCGCGCTCCGGCGCCGCCGGTATGCAGCGCTATGTGCAAACCTGGTCGGGTGACAACTACACCGCCTGGGAAACCCTGCGCTACAACGTCCGCATGGGCATGGGCCTGGCGATGTCGGGCGTGTCCAACACCGGGCATGACATCGGCGGCTTTTCTGGCCCCGCGCCCGGCCCCGAGCTGCTGGTGCGCTGGGTGCAGCACGGCATCTTCTTGCCGCGCTTCAGTATTCATTCGTGGAACGATGACCAGACCGTTAACGAGCCCTGGATGTACCCGGCAGTCACGCCGCAGATCCGCGAACTCATAGCTCTGCGCTACCAGCTCATGCCCTACTTGTACGACCTGGTATGGCGCTACCACAGCGCGTATGAACCCATCATCCGCCCGACCTACCACGACTTCCCGGAAGACCCGCGCTGCCTGGAAGAAAACGACGACATGCTGCTCGGCGCCAACCTGCTGGTGGCCTCGGTGGTGGAAAAAAACCAAAGCCAGCGCGAGGTATGGTTGCCGGGTACCGGTGGCTGGTACGAGTGGCATACGGCACGGCACCACCATGCCGGCGAGCAAGTCACACTCGACGCCCCACTAGACGCCCCCCCCCCGCTGCTGGCCCGCGAAGGCTGCGCCATTCCGCTGAATGTGGGCAAGATCCATTTCGGCCGGGTCGAAGACCTGCGCGGTTTCCAGGTGTTTCCCTACACAGGCAATGGCACGTTCGAGGCCACCTGTTTTGAAGACGACGGCCATTCGCAGGCCTGCCGTGACGGCAACTACGGCCAATGGCGCTTGCAGGTGCATTGCAGTGCGGACCGCATCGAGATCAAGGTGCTGTCCGAAGGGGAGCGCCCGCCGCCGCGAGCCACCATGGTGCTGCGCCTGCCCGCCGCCGAGCAGCGCGCGCTGCGGGTACACGGCACCGCGCCGCTGCACGCCACCGAAGACGGGCACTGGAGAGAGTGGACCCTGGCGCTGTAGTTGGCGTGCGGCTTACATGGCGCGGTAGAAGATGTAGTCCGCCGTGTACTGCACCAGTTGCTTGGCGCCTTCGTTGGCCTGGGCACACGCGGCCTTGAGGGCGGTTCCGCCCAGGGTGGCCACGTGCTGGATGTAGCTCACGCCCTGCAGGTTGAGAGGGACACGCATGTTCAGGGTTTTACTTTCGGGCGGGTGCGGACACAGAGGCCAGGTAGGCCACCACGTCTTCGCGGTCTTGGGGAATGTCCAGGCGGTAGTTCATCTCTTGCCCGGGCACCACGGTTTCGGGGTTGGTCAGCCAGGCTTTGAGCTTGGGCGCGTCCCACACATGGGTGGCGGCGGTCATGGCCTCGGAATAAAAATAGTCCTTGGCCTTGCTCGCCGTGCGGCCCACCACGCCGCGTAGGGCGGGCCCCACGCGGTTGGCATCCAGGCTGTGGCAGGCCACACAGCGGCTCTCGAACAGCGCCTGCCCGCGCGCCACCGATTGGGCCTGGGCGCCAGCTGACAGGCCCAGCAGACCCAAGAGCAACACGCAAGGCAAACGCATACCGATCACGCGCCGAAGGACAAAGCGCCTGCGGGCAACGGACGGCCCAGCGCGTTTTGCAGCAGCGTGTAGTGCATGGTCTCGTCCGCGGCCAGGCGGCCCGCCACCTTGGCCAGGTCTTTGTTGCCAAACGCGGGGATCACACCCAGGTAGGCGTTGATAGCGCCCAGCTCCAGGCGCGCGGCCAGGTCCAGCACATCGCCCTGGTTGCGCAGGGTGTCGGCCTTCAGCGCCTTGGCGTAGTCATCCAGCTTCTTCTCCATCACCGGCGTGCCGCCCAGCTTCTGGATGGTGGCAACGAGTGCATCACGGTGGGCCTTGTGGTCGGCCTGAAAGCGCACGGCCACGTCCAGCACGGGCTTTTGCAGCAGGCCGCTGCCAGCGCCCAGTTGGTAGGCGTTGATGGCTTCGTGCTCCAGGCCCAGCGCCACGTTGAGGATGCTGACGTCCTTGGACGTGTCCCCAGCCATGCCTTGGGCCATGGCATCTTGGCCAGCCAGCAGGGCCACGGCAACCGCAGACAAGGTGCCGGTGCGGCCCATGAAGGCGCGGCGGGAAGGAACAGAAGAGCCAGAAGTGAGGGTTTGAATCAGAGAGGTCATGGTCAGGTCCTTTGAAAAAGTGGGAGACGAAACAGGCGGGACGACATTTGCCGACCCACGCTCTCAATACGCACCCGGCCCCCAGGTTGGATTCAGATTGCCCCACTGCAGCAGTCAAGTTTTGCGAGCCTGAATCCAGCAGGCCTTGCGCTGCGTACTCCTTACAAGCCCAAGGCATCCTCCACCAGGTAATTCAGCATGTTTTTACCCTCTAGCCCCCATCAAACCAGCGCAGGTCGCTCTACTTTTCATAGCAAGTTGCGTGCGTTTGCGCGCAAGCCACGACCGCCCGCGGTGCCACCGCGCTTGCCAGACAATGGCAGCATGCCCCTAGCCAACCACGACGCCCAGCTCATTGCCCTGCTGGACCGCATTGCCCGCCAGGACGACACCGCGCTCAAGGCGCTGTATGACCTGTGTGCGTCCAAGCTCTATGGCCTGGCCCTGCGCGTGGTCACCCGCCGCGAGCTGGCGGAGGACGTGCTGCAAGAAGCCTTTTTGTCCATCTGGCGCTCGGCCGCGGACTACCGCGCCTCGCTGAGCCCGCCCATGGCCTGGCTGGGCATGATCGTGCGCAGCCGCGCGCTGGACATGCTGCGCCGCCGCGCCGCCGACCGCAGCCACCTGACGCAGGAGCTGGACGACACCCTGAGCGACACGCTGGAAGGCGACGCCGCCAACCCCATGGACACCGCGCAGGCCAGCGAACAGGCCTGGGCCCTGCACCAGTGCCTGGGCAAGCTGGAAAGCAAACAGCGCGAGGTGGTGAGCCTGGCCTATGTGCGTGACCTGAGCCACAGCGAACTGGCCCAACAACTGAGCCTGCCGCTGGGCACGGTCAAAACCTGGATCCGCCGCGGGCTGGACCAGCTGCGCCTGTGCATGGCGCGCTTTGCGTAAGGAGCCCCACCATGAACCTCATCCAACACCCCGAACTGCTGGACCGCTTGGCCAGCAGCTACGCCCTGGGCACCTTGCGCGGTGGCGCCCGCCGCCGCTTTGAAACCCTGGCCCGCGAACAAGCCCCCGTGCGCGCCGCCGCCCTCATCTGGCAAAGCCGCCTGGCCAGCCTGAACGAGCTGCAGCCCCAGGCCCAACCCAGCCCCGCCGTGTGGACCCGCATTGACAACCTGATGCAGGGCGAAAAGCAGAGCTCGGCACAGCAAGCTGCGCGTGCGCAAGCCACGTTGGCCGCGGCAGAGCCTGTCGGTCTCTCCGGCTGGCTGCGCAGCCTGACCGTGTGGCGCACCGCCACCGCGGCAGGTGCCTTGGCCACCATCGCCGCCGTATCACTGGGCATCGGCATGCGCCAAGAGCTGGGCGGTGAGATTGCACGCCTGCAAACGCAGCTGCAAAGTGCGCCGCAGATCGAATACGTGGCCGTACTGGCGGACGACAAGGCTGCCGCGTCCATGCTGGTGACGTTTGACCCGAAGGCCAAGAAGCTCACGCTGCAACGCGTGGGTGGCTACCAAGAGGCGGGCGACCGGTCTCTGCAACTCTGGGCCCTACCTCCGGGCGGTGGCCCCAAGTCGCTGGGCGTGCTGGGCAGCGACAAGCTGCTGCACCTGACTGCGGGTGAGAGCGATGTACGCGAAGTGCCCACACTCGCCATCAGCCTGGAACCCAAGGGCGGCGTGCCAAGCGAGACCGGGCCTACGGGGCCGGTGCTGTTCAAGGGAGCATTGATTCAGAAGATGCTGTGATGGGTAGCCGGGGTGCAATGCCCCGGCTGTACCGTCAGAAGCGCTAGTGACTGGCCAGCACCTGCTCCAATTGGGCAAATGTCTGCGCGCGGTCATGGCGAGGCAGCGTCTGGCCAAGTTGGCGCTCCACCTGGGCCTGCGAGATGAGGCCTCGGATGCAAGTGGAGCCATCTTCGGGTGACGTTTCTACGACCAAAAGATGCGGTTGCCCGTGTTGCACCAGGGTTTCAACCACCTCGGCCACGGTGGCTCGGCGCAAGGCCGCCAAAGGCACCGTATCAATCTCGGTAAGCGGTGTCATCAGGTCACCAGCCGTCAACTCGTGGCGCTTCATTTTTCGCTGTTGCACCAGGAGTGTGGGGCGCTCGCCCGCGATGTCTACAAATGTCAAAACGCCATCGACCGCGGGCATGTCGGACACCACAAACAGCAGACGCACGCCCAAGTAAATCATTTTCAACTCGGCCTGATCGAGGGTGGTGTGCGACTGAACGGTGGCTGCGCGCACCTGCGACAAATCGGTAAAAACAGACATGGCCGGTGACGCCAACGTAACCGGTCCGTGCGAATTCAATTGGAATTGAACAATGGGTGTTGCCTTGTGGAGGCGGGAGGTGGCCAACGATGCAGAGGACATGAATGTCTTTCGTAAATTCACCCTTAGCGTCCGGAGAGCCTTGGCTGGGCGGGTGCTAGTCGCCAATGGGCATTGCGAGAGCGACTGGTACTTTTATACGCCTGCGCAGCCACTTGAGCCAGACTATTTACGCAGGTTTTCCTGGGGTTTACCGCGCCTTTGCAAAACGGTTCTACGGCCAAGATGCTTAACTACGCCGCCGTGGCACCACGTCCAGCTGAAACGTCACCTTCGCCGGTGCATGGCTTACGGTCAACACCTGCGGCACCTTCTCCACCAACAGCGCTGCGTGCCACACCTTCAAGGTTGCTGCACCCTCTGGCAGATCTTCCAACACCGCCACGCCATCGGCATTGGTCTTCACCGTCCAGGGTGACTCGGCCACGTACACCACGCCGCTCATGCGGCTGTGGATAAAGCAGCCCAGCAGCGCAGCGCCCGCGGCGCCGGGCTTGTCCATGGTGAACACGGCGGAGCTGGCGGGTTTGCCCTCGGCCTTGCCTTCCAGCAGGGCGGATTGCCCATCGGAGTTGCCGGCGGCCGCGCCCGCGGTGCCGATGCGCACATGGTGGTTCCAGGGATCGGTGTTGGTGAAGCGCACGCGGGCGCCCACGGCCACCACGGTGACAGCGGGCACAAACTGCTGCTTCTCTTGGTTCACCACGGCGCTGTTGGGCAGCGGCGTTTTGGGCTGACCCTTGCCGCTGGGCACCACCACCACCACGGCATCGGGCGTGGGTTTGCCATCGCGGTCCAGCACCATTACCTCCAACGTGCCCGCGGCGGCCAAGCCGCACGCCGCCAATGCGGCCAGGGCCAGTGGCGCTTTGAACAAACGGTTGCGCATGGCCGGGCTCATTGGGCAGTGATCACATCACGGTGCATGGGTGCTAGGCGTGCCAGCAGCTGGTTTTGCGTAGTGAACGGAATGCCGCGCGCATCCATGGCGCCCTGCAGCACCTCCACCAGCGCATTGAACTGCGCCTTGTTGATCTCCATGCCTGCGTGGGCGGCCTTCATGTCGGCGCCCTGGTATTTGCAGGGCCCGCCGCTCACCACGCAAAACTGGTCCACCAGCTGCTCTTGCAAATACTTGGCGTTGGTGTCTTTGAACTGCGCGCCAATGCGGCTGTCGGCCTTCAGCGCTTGCACAAACACCTCCATCAGCGCCTCCAGGCCGGACTTGGCGCCCAGCGCCTGGTACAGCGTGTCGTTCTGCTTGTGGGCGGCGCTTTGGGCCATGGCGGGCAGAGCAGCCAGGCCCAGGGTGGCCATGGCCAGGGCGATGAATAGTTTTTTCATGACAGTTCCTATGAATGTGAGTGCTTAGAACGCGAACTGGGCAGACAGGTAGAAACCGGTCTGGCTGCGGTTGGCGGTGATGGCGGGCAGGACGCGGCCCAGGTCCAGATAGGCCAGGGTGACGGAGGCGTGCTTGTTGGGCGCCCAGGCCACGAACACGTCTTGCCAGGCGTCTTCGGCCAAGCCGCTGGACAAGCCGGATGCGCGGCCCAGGGCTTCCAGGTTGTTGGGCTTGACGCGGTATTCGGCGCCCACCGCGAGGTTTTTGCTCAGCAAATAGGCCACCGACACCTCGGGCATCCAGCTGCCTTCGTTCTTGCCCGGAGCCTTGCTGCCAAAGCCCAGCAGGCCGTTTTGGTTGGCATTGGTGTAGCGCAGCGTGCCATTCACCAGCAGGCTTTGGCCCAAAAACAGCTTGGTGGCGCTGACATAGAAGTCGGTGCCGGTGTTTTTGGCACCCAGAAAGTCCAGCACCGGGGTGATGGAGCCCGCGTCCACCGACTTTTGCTCCACACCCACGGCGATCTGCGGCATCCAGCTGTCGCTGTCCAGCACGGCGTCACCGGCAATTTTCACCTTCAGGCCCAACACATCCATCTTCACGTGCTGGCCGGCCTGCACGTTGAAGCCAAGGCCGTTCAGCGCGGTGGCGGGGGATGCGTCAAAGTCCTGCCGCGCCAGGGATACTTCCACCCGGTCTTTGAAGCCCACGGCCACCCCCATGGTGTTGAGGCTGTAGTCCTGCGTGGCGGCGCGGCTCACGTGGGCAGAGAAGCCCACTTCGCCTTCGGTGGCGTTGGTGCCAATGACGGCCCAGGGCGTCAGGCCCCCGCCGGCAGCGCCGTCGATGGAGCTGACGCCCCCGGTGAGCAAAAGTTTGCCGGTATCGGCGTACGTCAGGCCGCTGCACAGGCAGGCGGCACTGAGCAGCAGTGCGGTACGAAGGTGGTTCATGGGGCGTCCAATCGGTCAGGGTTGAAGGGGGTGCGCAGGCACATGCGTTGCGGCTTGTTACAGGTACGCAGCGCGGAAACGGTTGGATTCAATTGGTTTCAATTTTTTTCGGCTACGCTCCATGCTGCTTTTCGGGAGCCTGCGTGAAATACCAAAAAATCATCGTCGCCTGCGGCCTGGCCGCATCCTCTTGGGCCGCCCTGGCCCTGCAAATCACCAGTCTGTCCCCCCAGGGCGAAGTCGCCCAGGTGCGCCAGGTGGTGGCCAAATTTGACGAAAGTGCCGTCAACTTTGGCGACCCCAAGGCCGAAGCGCCGCTGACGCTGAGCTGCAGCGACGCCCAGGTGACCAAGGGCACGGGCCGCTGGGTGAACGACCGGGTGTGGGCGTTTGACTTTGAGAACGACCTGCCCCCGGGCATCAGCTGCACGGTGCAGGCCAAGGCAGGCTTCAAATCACCCAAAGGCGCTGAGCTGGCCGGCGCGACCAGCTACAAATTCAATAGCGGCGGCCCGTTTGTGCAAAACATCCGCCCCTACTCGGGCAGCCGCATTGACGAAGAGCAGTTTTTCACCCTGCGCCTGAATGGCGCGGCCACGCTAGAGAGCGTGCAGGCCAATGTGTGGTGCGCGGTGGAAGGTCTGGGCGAGCGTGTGGCGGTGCGCCTGCTGAGCGGCAAGGAACGCGATGGCCTGCTGCAAGCCCAGGGCATGGAGAACGAGGCCAAGGCCAACCCCCTGTCCATCGTCACGCTGGCGTGCAACCGCAAGTTGTCATCGTCGGCCAAGGTGCAGATCGTGTTTGGCAAGGGCGTGACGACGCCGGCGCGCGGCGGCGCGGCCACCGGGGTGCCTAATAGCGTGGAGAAGCGCTTCAACTTCCAGGTGCGCGAGCCGTTTGCCGCCACCTTCAACTGCGAGCGCGAAAACGCGCAGAGCGCCTGCCTGCCGATTCGCCCCATGACGTTGAACTTCAACGCCCCCGTGCCGGTGAAGCTGTTGCAAGGCATTCGCCTGAAAAGCGGCAAAGACACCATCAAGCCCGACCTGGCCGAGCAAGGCGATGGCGACGACGTGGTGAACGGCATTTCGTTTGCCGCCCCGTTTACCGAGCAAACCCAGTTCAGCATCGAGCTGCCCAAGGATTTCAAGGACGCATCGGGCCGCGCGCTGCGCAATGCGGACAGCTTCCCGCTCAAGGTGGCCACGGGCTCCATGCCACCACTGGCCAAGTTTGCTGCGTCACCGTTTGGCATCGTGGAACGCTTTGCCGAGCCCAATGGCGTGGCCCTGCTGCCAGTCACGCTGCGCAATGTGGAAGCCGCCCTGAATGTGAAAGGGCTAAACGCCGAGCAAGGCAAGCCCACCGCGCCCAAAGCACCGGCCGGCAAGGTCAGCACCTTCCAGCCCGGCACCGACGCCGAGATCATTGCCTGGTGGCGTAAGCTCCAGCGCTACGACGCCTACACCGTGTCGCGCAAGCAGGCCGCGGCCGACGTGCAGGGCCCGTTGCCCAAGATCGTGAGCGACCAAGACAAATACGGTGTGCAGACGCGCATGCTGTCGCTCTTGCAGGGCCAGGCCAGTGTGAAAACGCTGGACCTGCCCAAGCCCGAGAACAACGACCCGCGCCCGTTTGAGGTGGTGGGCATTCCGCTGCCACCCGGCTTCCACGTGGTGGAGATTGCATCGCAAAAGCTGGGCACGAGCCTGTTGGACGAACGCCATGGCGCAGCCCGCACGATGTATGTGCGCACCTCGGCCCTGGTGACCAACCTGGGCGTGCACTTCAAGCTGGGGCGTGAGAACGCGCTGGCCTGGGTTACCTCGCTGGACAAGGGCACACCTGTGGCCGGCGCCACCGTGCGCGTGTCGGACTGCCGCGGCAAGGAAGTCGCCACCGGCGTGACCAATGCCCAGGGCATTGCCAACCTCAGCGGCATCTCACCCCAGCCCCCGCACTGCAGCGGTGAGGAAGGCTACAGCTCAGCCTACTTTGTGAGCGCACGCGCGACCCAGCCTGCGGGCGACGGCAAGGGCACGGTGCAAGACCTGGCCTTTACCTGGAGCGACTGGAACCGTGGCATCGAGCCTTGGCGTTTCAATCTGCCCACCAGCCGCGACGTGGTGCCCGACGAACGCGCCCACACCATCTTCGACCGCACGCTGCTGCGTGTGGGCGAGACCGTATCGATGAAGCACTTGCTGCGCACCGAAACATCCAAGGGCTTTGACCTGCCCGCCAAACAGCCCGACACCCTGCTGATTACCCATGTGGGTAGCGGTCAGCAGTACGAGATGGACCTGAAGTGGCGCAAGACCGCCACGGGCGGTCTGAGTGCGGAAAACACGTTCTCCATCCCGCCCGGTGCCAAGCTGGGCGTGTACCAGGTGCAGCTGACCGGCGGCACGCGCGACCAAGACTTTTACACCGGCCAGTTCCGCGTAGAAGAGTTCCGCCTGCCGGTGCTGGAAGGCCGGGTCACACCCACCGAGAAGAAAGCACTGGTGAGCGTAGACAAGGTGCCCGTGGACGTGCAGATCAATTACGTATCGGGCGGCGGTGCGGTGAACCTGCCGGTGCGTGTATCGGCCCTCGTGCGTGCCAAGTCGCTCAACTACGCAGACTTCAGCGAGTTCAATTTCTCCGCGCCGCGCGGTGCGCGTGAGGTGTCCAACGGCGAAGGCGAGGAAGACGCCAACGCGGGCTCTGACGCCCGCGTGATTGCCGACAAGCTGCCGATCACGCTGGACAAGAACGGCGCGGGCAAGGTAGCCATCGACAAGGTTCCCAAGAGCCGCCAACCGCAAGACCTGCTGCTGGAGGCCACCTACTCCGACCCCAATGGCGAAGTGCAAACCATCCGCAGCACGCAGACGCTGTGGCCCGCCGCTGTGGTGGCTGGCATCAAGACCGAAGGCTGGGTGTCCAGCAGCCAGAAGATCAAATTCCAGGCGCTGGCGCTGGACCTGACTGGCAAACCACAGACAGGCGTGGCGCTGGAAGTAAAAGCCACCGCCCGCATCACCACCACCACGCGCAAGCGCATGGTGGGCGGCTTCTACACCTACGACAACAAAACCAGCACCAAGGAAATGGGCAGCGTGTGCAGCGGCAAGAGCGATTCGCGCGGCCTGCTGCTCTGCGAAACCGAACTTAACGAAGCCGGCGAAGTGGAGCTGGTGGTGACCGCCAAAGACGCATCTGGCAACACCATCCAGGCCGCCAGCAGCGTGTATGTCACCAAGCAGGGGGAACTCTGGTTTGGTGGCGAGAACACCGACCGCATCGACCTGCTGCCTGAAAAGAAGAGCTACCAACCCGGAGAGACCGCCAAGTTCCAGGTGCGCATGCCCTTCCGCTTTGCCACGGCCTTGGTGGCGGTGGAACGCGAAGGCATTGTGCAGACCGAGGTGGTGCAGCTCAACGGGCAAGACCCCACCATTAGCCTGAAGATTCAGGAAGGCTGGGGCCCCAATGTGTATGTAAGCGCATTGGTGCTGCGCGGCCGCCTGCGTGAGGTGCCGTGGTACAGCTTCTTCACCTGGGGCTACAAGGCCCCGCGTGAGTGGTGGACCAGCTTCTGGTACGAGGGACGCGAGTACGTGGCGCCCACCGCGCTGGTGGATTTGAGCAAACCCGCGTTCCGCCTGGGTGTGGCCGAAATTCGCGTAGGCACCAAGGCGCATGAACTGGCCGTGAGCGTGAAAGCCGACAAGGAAAGCTACGCCGTGCGCAGCCAAGCCAAAGTCACTATCACCGTGAAGCTACCCAATGGCCAGCCCGCGGCCAATGCCGAAGTGGCCCTGGCCGCCGTGGACCAGGCCCTACTGGAACTGATGCCCAACAGCAGCTGGAACCTGCTGGACGCGATGCTGCAGCGCCGAAGCTGGGGCGTGGAAACGTCCACCGCACAAATGGAAATCATCGGCCGGCGCCACTATGGCCGCAAGGCCGTGGCGCCCGGCGGTGGCGGTGGCCACAGCGGTGCGCGTGAGCTGCTGGAAACCCTGCTGCTGTGGAACCCCAGCGTGAAGCTGGACGCCAACGGCCAGGCCGTGGTCACCGTGCCGCTGAACGATGCACTGACCACCTTCAAGATCGTGGCGGTGGCTGATGCGTTCACCGGCATGTTTGGCACCGGCTCCACTAGCATCCGCGCCACGCAAGATTTGCAGATCATCAGCGGCCTGCCACCCATGGTGCGCGAGGACGACCAGTTCCGCGCGCAGTTGACCCTGCGCAACACCACCAAACAGGCCATGAAGGTGCTGGTGACGCCGCGCGCCACGCTGCTGGACCTGCCACCGCAAACCGTAGACATTCCTGCGGGCGATGCCCGTGAGGTAGCGTGGAATGTGACCGCACCCGCACAGCTGGCGCTGACGCGCAACGAAGCTATCCTGTGGGAGATTGAAGCCAAGGACACCATCACTGGCGCGCGCGACGCGCTGAAGGCGCGCCAACGCATCGTGCCCGCCGTACCGCTGACAGTGCAGCAGGCCACGCTGGTACAGATTGACGGCCCGCTGACCCTGGACGTGAACGCCCCCGCTGACGCCCTGCCCGGCCGCGGCGGCTTGAAGATGGCGCTGCAACCCAAGCTGGCTGAAGGCCTGCCAGGCGTGCGTGACTGGTTTGCGCTATATCCCTTTGCCTGCCTGGAGCAAAAGACCAGCAAGAGCGTGGGCCTGCGTGACGGCAAGCTGTGGCAAACCGTGGCCACGCAAATCCCGAGCTACCTGGACAGCGATGGCTTAGCCAACTACTTCCCCCCGCGCGATGGCGAGGCCAACCGCGGCAGCGACACGCTGACGGCCTACCTGCTGGCCGCCACACATGAAGCGTCCACCATCAACCCCGCATTTGCACTGAGCGACGAGATTCGTGCGCCCATGGAGCGTGGCTTGATCGCGTTTGTGGAAGGCCGCATCCAGCGCGAGTTCTGGAGCCCGCGCAAGGACCTGGACATGCGCAAGCTGGCCGCCATCGAAGCGCTGTCGCGCTACGGCAAGGCACAGGGCCGCATGGTCAACAGCATCACCATTGCGCCCAACCAGTGGCCCACGCACGCGGTGATTGATTGGCTCAACATCCTGAAACGCGTGAACGACGTGCCCGAGCGCGACAAGCGCATCGCCGAGGCCAACCAGATCCTGCGCAGCCGCATCAGCTACCAGGGCACCAAGATGGTCTTCAGTAGCGAGAAGGACGACTACTGGTGGTGGCTGATGCAAAACGGCGACGTGAACACTGCCCGCCTGATCCTCAGCGTGATGGACGACCCGGCCTGGAAAGACGACATGGGCCGACTGGCCAACGGCTTCATCAGCCGCCAGCAAAACGGCGCCTGGCACACCACCACGGCCAACCTGTGGGGCGGCCTGGCACTGGAGAAATTCAGCGCCAAGTTTGAAGCCGTGCCGGTGGCCGGCAGCACCAAGGCCTCCATGAGCACGGGCGCGGCCAGCGTGGACTGGAGCAAGGTGGAGCGCATCAAGACTACGGATGCATCCGGCGCTGCGCACCAGACCTCCATCTTTGGTGCACCCGCATCACCGGGCAACCTGAAGAACAACACCATGTTCTTGCCCTGGGGAACTACCGCCGCCAAAGACACGCTGAACGTGACCCACCAAGGCGCCGGCAAGCCCTGGCTCACGCTGCAGTCGGTGGCCGCGGTGCAGCTGAAGGCGCCGTTCTTTGCGGGCTACCAGATCAAGAAGACCATCACCCCCGTGGAGCAGGCCAACAAGAACCTGCCCGCCGGTAGCTACACACGTGGTGACGTGCTGCGCATCAGCATCGAAGTGAACGCCAGCGCCGACATGACCTGGGTCGCCATCACCGACCCCGTGCCTGGCGGCGCCACCATCCTGGGTAGCGGCCTGGGCCGCGACAGCGAGATTGCCACGCAGGGCGAGAAGAAAGAAGGCTACGGCTGGGCCGCGTTCGAAGAGCGCAGTTTTGAGTCCTTCCGCAGCTACTACGAGTACCTGCCCAAAGGCGTGGTGAAGATGGAATACACCATCCGCCTGAACAACGTGGGCGAGTTCTCGCTGCCACCCTCACGCGTGGAAGCTATGTACGCACCGGAGATGTTTGGGGAGACGCCTAATGTGAAGGTAAAGGTGGAGGCGGCGAAGTGAGGCCAGTCGTGGCGATGTGACATCGAGGCTTACTCCAACTCAGTATTAAGAGTGACTGCGATTCATTTAGTGAAACAATCGCGTGCAACGAGTCACGATTTTTCGCGGTCAAGACATCGACCCTCGGTGCGGAGGCAATATGAAATTCAAGCTCAACGAATATCGACAAGGCGTAGCCGATGATGAACTACTTGCAGACGTCAAACGGGTTGCAAATGTTGTTGGAGATCGCTATTTGTCGCATGCCCTCTACAGATCTCAGGGCAAGTATTCCGAGGGCACGTTCAGAAAGCGATTCGGATCATGGCCGGAAGTTCTTGCGAAACTGGGTTTGCGAACTGAAAAACACGACAGTGAGATGAAACGCATTTCTGATGAAGCGATGATCAGCGACTTGATACGTGTCGCGGAGCTTCTGGACAAAAGAGTTGTTACCTCTACTGACTACAGCAAAAACGGAAACTTCTCACTTCCAACTGTTACGGAGAGATTTGGAACCTGGGCTAGTTTTGTTTCAAGAGCCTGTCTCGAACCAACGGGGCATCTCAGGAATGTAAGTACCGAGGATTTGTTCTTGGAGATAGAGAGGATTTGGACCACTCTGGGCAATCAGCCAACCACAACCGACATGAAGAAGGGGATTTCCAGATATTCCCTTGAAACTTTCACTAGAAGGTTTGGAGGCTGGAGAGGTGCATTGTCGGCATTCATCGAATACGTTAATGCGGAAGATGATGAAGAGATCAATGTTGATGAGCCGCCACCATCTCATCAACCTCAGAAACAAAACCCAGTTACTTCGAAAGCAAGAGTTTCAACGAAGCGCACATCAAGAAATATCAATGTGAAACTGAGGTTCACCGTATTGCAGTCGGATAGTTTTCGTTGCCGCTCATGCGGAGCATCTCCCGCGAGAAATCCTGAAATTGAGCTGCATGTTGATCACATCGTACCGTGGTCTAAAGGTGGTGAAACTGAGGTCCAGAATCTTCAAACACTTTGCTCTAAATGCAATTTAGGCAAGAGTAACCATGAGTTCATTTCTCAAAGTGAGAGTGCCTAGTTTTTGTAAGTTGAGCCCCAAACCCGCTCCCGCCGTCTGGCTCAATTTGGACACTAGACCTGCAACACCACCCCACTAAACCGCAGGTGGTGCAAGCACTCCCGCAAAATCACCATCGCCGCATAAAACTCCGGCGCCGTAGGCAAGGCCTCGTGCGCGCTGGGGCGCCCCTGGCTCACCATGGCGATGCGGTTGAATAGGTCTTCCACTTCTTCCAAATTCCATCGCAACACGGTATCCGGCACAGCACCCACACCTTGCAGAATCAGCGCAGCACCTGACCCGCGCAGTTGCAACTGCTCCGTGCGCACCAGCTTGGCGGCCAAGGGCATTATCACGTCTTCGGTCTGCTCGATAGCGTGCTCAATGTCCAGAGGTGTGGGTGGTGTGTGGCGCATCCATTGGCGCGCCAGCGATGCGGTGCCCAGAGGAAGGTCTTGCTGGAGGACAACACGGTCGTCTTGGGTACACAGCACGCTGCTGCTATTGGCGCCGAGCTGGAGAGTGGTTTTTGCTGTCATAGGGCGCCCTTATTCGCAGGTCTTCGCGCAGTGGGCTATATACAAACGCCGTGTGGGACCTTACAGCGCCATCAAGGCGTCATCACGCAATCCCACTAAGACCGCCTCGCCGCTGCGGCGGTCGACCCTAAACTCTCCGTAGCGGGCGCTGCTGAAGCGTTCGGCATCCCCCTCCTGAAAGAAAAAAGCGTTGGTACCCAGCCAGACTTGGCCGTTGCGAACGCGGTAGCGCAGCTTGAGTGGGAGCGCCGATTCGGCTGCGCCAAGGGTGGCCACGTGGTCGGATGCCAGTGCTACGCTGACCCAGCGCACTTCACCTTCGCGTGGCGACTGTGCGGGGTTGCTGGCGTTGGCAGCAAGTGACATCTCCAGCTCTTGTACCAACGCAAAACGCAAAGCCATGTAATCCCCCTGCATCAACGAGCGGGGATCTACCGGGACGAGCTGTAGGTAGACGATTTCGCCGTCACTCTTAATGCGTTCTTTGCCGTAAATGGCATAGTTCACCGCGCCCAGTACCAGCAACGTACCGAACAGTATCAATAGGCGCGCAGCCGTAAAGTGTTTGTTCATGGTTTCGTTTCCGGTGTGGCCTTGGTGACTGCACGTGAGGCCAGCAACAGTGCCACCCCCAACGCGATCATCAGCAGGGACTTGAGCAACAAGCTCGTTCCAAGCACATAGTAAAAGTGAGAGATGTGCAGCAGCACCGCAAGGATGCAGGCTCCCATCAGCGCACGGCTGCGCAGGGCAAAGGCCGCTGCCACGGCGCCCAATGCTGCGCCGGCCGACAGCATGGGCCATAAGGCCAGCCCGTTGAGTTGCACTTCTGCACCATGACCCCACCAGACAAGATTCTCGAAGGGCTGCGACGCAATCGTGGCGAATGCCAGGCCAATGATCAGGCCCTGCAGCACCGGGCGCGTCATCGCTGCCCAGCCGCGCGCTACCCATTGCGCCTCGGTGCGCACCAGCCACCACAAGACCCCCAGCATTGGCCCCCACGCCAGTGCCCAGCCGAGTAAGGCTGCGCCACGCGAAGGACTCACGTAAGTCGAGCTATTCCACCTTGGTTCGCCGAACAAGCCAAAACGCAACATCATGGCCCAGGCGATCATGGCAAACAGCGTTGACATGCTGCGGTGCAGAGGGTTGGGCATCACCAGCACCATCACCACTTGCAGCGCGACGGCGGTGCCAGCAATGACAGCGATGCTTTGGTTGTCTTCATTAAGCGCAAACAGCATCAAGCACTGCCCAGCGACAGACAACGCGAGTGCCAGTTGTGAGGTAAAAGTGCCCTCGCGATCCACCTTGAACAAACCCCAGGCGCAGGCCAATAGCGCCAGAGCACTGATGGCCTGCGCGCTCGGCGAGTCGGGACTAAACACCAGCGCCACAAAAACCAGCATGAAGGCCCCTGCAAGCCAGCCGCTGACACCAAGTAGAAGGCTGATGTACCAGGGGCGTGGTGTACCAGGCTCAATGGAGGCCAGCGTTGCGTCAGCAGGGGCGAGGCCGCGTGTTTGCAACGCACTCAGCAGTTCTTGTGGATTCAGGGCCTTCATGCGTGAACCTCCCGCTTTGCCGCGACTTGCCACGCTCGCACCCAGTGCATCAACAGCATGCCCGCCGCCGTGGACGTACCGATGAGCCAGAACGCCACCATGAAGAAGGCGCCGACGTCATGGAACTGTATGGTCTTGATGAGCCAAGTGGTCGAGATGGCGATCCAACTGGCTGCGATCAAGGCGATATTGAACACGTCACGGCGTCGCTTCCAGGTCAGCACGGCGAGAGACGCGCAGATCAGCGAAAAAACCAGCATCACGGGTGTACCTGGATTGCCGCTGCGGCTGAGCACATTTATACACGCGGCCGTTCCGTAGGCCATGCCGAAACTTGTTAGCAGGCGCACCAGCCACTGGGGCGCGGCTGGCGCAAAGCGTGTGTTAGCCACAGCGCTGAACACCGCTGCGGCGGCGAAGTTGATCAAACAGGGCAGCATCAACAAGTCGGCGTGGCCGACGCCCCAGCCGTCGAGCAGACGCCAAAACACGTGGCCACTGCCCAACCAACCAAAGAGCAGGGCCAGGCCCACATTCAGCACACACCACCACAGTGCCCACAGCGCACCCGATCTGCCTGCCAGGGCAAACGGCAAACTCAATGCCGCCCAGGTGAAAAAGAGTTCATGCACGTCTGCACCAGTTTGGTAGGACTGACCAAAAAGCGCCAGCACGGCACCGGTCAGCAGTGTGGCCAATAGCAACCCTGCTTGGCCTAGCGGCTGGGGTGGTGCCCGCCATAGCGCCACAGCAACCCCTAAGAGCAGACCTGACTGCAGCAGCACAAAGCGGCCCAGCACGCCATAGTCTTGCCAGTTCGCAGCCACAAAAAACAGCACGCCTGCACCGAGTGCCCCCAGGCCGGCACCGCGCAGCAATTGCGCTAAAAAGTACCGCCACTCAAGGGCGTCGGGCCGACTTCCGCTGAGGCCGAGTACTAGCCCCACCCCCTCTGCGTCGAGTTGCTGCTGCTGGCAAAAAGTGTCAAACGAATGTCGGTTCATAACGCATAGATCCATTCATTGTTGCACCAGCGTGCGGTAAGACGGAACGGCCGCGAATGCGTCCGCAGGCTTGCTGAATTCCACCGCGCGGCTACTGGCATCCTGCAATGCCACTGCCCATTTCTTCAGGCGCTCGATGAATGCTTTCTTTTCCGCAGACGCCTTAATGGCATCCGCCTGCCAGTCCGCGAGATAAGTACCCCTGACCCCCAACACACTGGCGAGCACACGGAGGTCAAGGATATACAAGCGTCCACCACTGCGACTTTGCGTAATACGGATGGCGAAGTTCGTTCCTTCACTTTTTGAAGGGTCAGAAGCGTTCGCGTCAATGGTCAAACAGTTGTCATACAGGCTTGCACCTTTGTTGACCGACACGATATGCGCGCCCGCACACGGCGAGCCTCCCATGTAAAGGTTGTCCCCCGTAGAGGTCAGGTTGACCAGGACCGACATGGAAGCAACAGCAGTACCTGTGGCATCTACCTGCAGCAGGGTCACCTCACCATGGCGAAGGGAGTCTGCGGCCCCCAGTGTGTCCGCTATGCTGGTTTCGATCTTCACCAACCGCCATGCGCCTGTGTCCAAGTACATCGGATAACCGCTGATCGTTGTCGAAGCAGCAATTTCACTCCCCTTTTTCATTGGCACGGGTTTGCCATCCTTGAATAAATCCGCAGCAAGAACCGAGGACGTGGCTAAGGTGAAAACCAGAAAAGTACCGACCAAACGCATATAGCTCCCTAATGAATCAACGCCTCACGTTATTTGACCTCATGGTCAGCTACTTGATCGCTTTGGAAGTCCCGGTCGCACTCTCGTTGCGTCCCCGTACTCCACGACAACCGAGGAAATATGCGGCAACCCATGCGCCGAATGCACCGGTTAGAGCTCCGAAAATGCTGAGTTCTGGTGAGAAAGGGCGGTCTGCGCTGCCAACAACAACCGGCAGGACGTACATGATTGCAGCACCGACAAGCCCCCCCAGGACGGCAGCTGACTGTTGTGGCATTGGTAGGCGACAAGCGAGCGCAAATAGCACTGGCCCAAGACAGAGACTGGTGGGAACCGCAATGAAACCCGCAAACAGCCAGATTGCGGGACTTGCAAAGAGCACATCGACGGGACTGGTCCAGAACCCACTCGGTTGGACCAGCTCGGCTACGAACCAGAACGCTGGCGCTGCAATTGCTGCTGCCACTCCGCCAAGAAGAGACGCCTTGATCCGCATCAGCAAAGCGCTGCTCCCATGTTCATCGCGCATCACAACACGACGTGAGCATTTTTTCGAACCGCGTATCCGCGGGCTCGACGCGGTGCAATGCGGCATCTTTGTGCAAGTTTTCCAGCACAGGCGCTCCTCCCTGTTGTACTGCCTCACGAATGGTCCGCTCCGCCGTGGTCACATCACCATTCAAGAACTGGGCGTAGCCCAAGTTGGCGAGTACTGCAGCGCATTCTTCTTGCGCGCAAATGAGCGTGGCCTTTTGCAAGTCGGCCACCGCGCGTGCCAGCATAAGTGCCGGACTCTGGGCATTTAAAAGCAGCCGCTTTGATTCCACCACCCGTGCATCTGAGGCGTTGCTTAACGCCCGAGCTACCAAGGTGCGAATTTCGGTGTTGTCGTCTTGGGCAAAATGCTCCGCCAGCAAATCGTTTACTTGCCGTTCTTCTTCCAGCTTGTCGGTCAGACCGAAGCCCAGCGCCAAATTGCTCATGCTTAGGGCCAGTACTTTGCGCACACCGGGCGCTGTGTCTTTGGAAAAATTGGCGTGAATCAATTGGTACAGAATCCCAGCATCGGCATACTCTTCTTTAACGGTCAGCTGTTGCGCTGCGTTATAGAGCCAGGCGGCCACATACTCGCGCAGCATCGGGCTCGGGTCTTCACTAAAAGTTTCTGCAACCCGGTCGTAGTTCACCCGTACGCTGCGCATGTCGGAAAGGGCTTTCAGGCTGACAGCCCGATTAAAAAAAGCAAATGCAACCTGTTCACGCATTTCGTTTGACAGGTCAGCTTGGTAGATCCGTACCGCCCGGTCATACGCCTCAATGGCTTGCCTGTAGCGTTGCAGTTCGTGCAGTGCGACTCCCATGTTCACCGTGCCTTGCAGCACGACTTCCTGCACCTCACTATCGCCCCGACGGTCTAGCGCATTGCTGAGTAGCGCGTAGCTGGCAACAGCCTGTTCCAGTTGTCCCTGGACGGCGAGTGCCGCGCCTTTGTTAAACAGCGATTGCATTGCTACCAAACGCAGCGGTGCGTGCGTGCTGGTTCCATAGCGGGTGTAGACCGTGTCGTACAGCGCCATGGCCTTCGCCGTTTTTCCAAGTGCTGCCAAGCTAATGGCCTTGCCATACCAGGCCCGCCCCAGTTGCACCAACACAGGCGCGGCCTTGTCAGCCGCGTACCGCTGAATGACCCCATCGTAGGTGTACAAGGCCTGCGCCGTTTCGCCCAACCTTTGCAGACCGATGGCCTTGTTCACCTGCGCCTGCGCGACCCGTTGGCGTACCTGTGGCGACGGCGCTTGCCCATATCGCGCTTTTATTTGGTCGCACAGGGCAATGGCGGCTCGCACATCGGTATGCGACAGCTGCACAGCGGCATTGACCAGGGCCACCGCGACGCTGGCTTGCAGGCTGGGTTCAGTCTCCGTGCCAAAGCGGGTGTCAATGCGCTTGTAGGCCGCAATAGCGGCCTCAGCGTTCCCGGCCTTTTGCCAATTGATGCCGGTGTTAAATAACGCATCTGCCAGTTTCTTTTTGAGCACCAGCTCCTGGCGTTGACCGTATTCGCGGTCAATCAGCGCATATACCGCGCGCTCCGCTTCCAGTTGCTGCTGCTGGCCCAGGTTGTAGCCTTTGTTGATCAGCGCTTTGAGCACTTGCACCAGCACATTGGGGGCGAGGTCTTGGCCAAACCGTTCGTACACCAGGTCGTAGGTGGCGGCGGACTCTGCCGCCTCGCCGCTTTGCGATAAGGCCTCGGCCTTGTTCAGCATGCCCTGCGCCACTTGTTCGCGGATCATCGGGTCCGGGCTTTTGCCAAAGCGGGCATACACCAGCTCTGGTACGGGCACGTTGCCATACGACTGGGCCTCAGCGCTGATATACGCCAAGCCCAGCGTTTGGCCGATGGCAATACCAGCGACCAGCAGCCACCCTGCCAGTACATGTGCCAATAGCTTGAAAGGTTTGCACTGCATGTCTTAGTGTGGAGATGTGCTACGCACGCTCACTTTGTCCCGCGTGAACAGTGTCACCAACAGCGGCAATAGCGCCAGCGTAAACAGGGTGCATAGACATGCCACCCAAAGCGGGTAGCCGTCCGGATTGCCCAGGGCAAAGTACTTGAGTGCCACATAGCCCAGCGTCAGCGCCATTAGCAAGCTGACACCGGGCAAGAAGACGCGTAACAGGAACGTCATGCCGAATGCCGCCACGCCTGCCATGGGGCGGCCCAGCGCATACCAGATGGTGGCCCACAGGCAGTAGCCCAGGATGAACAGCATGACGCTTGTTCCCAGCCACAGGCCCACGGTGCGGCCGCTGAGCTCTGCAGCCGCATGGTCCCCGGGGGCGTACACCACCGTGAGCTTGGCCCCCTCGGTGGGAATCTCGGTGGACGCCACCGTGCTCGACAATTCCAGCGGCACGCCGTCCGGGCCGATAAACCGCACTTGCGCCGTGTGCATCAGGCGCTGACCTCTGACGACGCGGTCTCGGGAGTCCTTTTCTTCGTAGTCGCGCAATTCGGAGGTGTAGCCCACCACGGTGGCGCTGTATCTGGGCTTGGTCGCCAGGTTGTACAGCGCTTGACCGGTCCAGTAGCTGAACGGAACGAACAAGGCAATCAGCGCAAAGATGATGATGACCACCAGCGTGCTAGTTCCCTTGCCGGGTTGTGAGCGCTGCGACACGCGCCGCCCTAACCAATACGCAGCGCCAAGGAACACCGCGCAGGTGGCAAAGAATATCTGGCCTGCGGACGTCATAACCATGGGTTCGCCTCCGAAGGTGGATGTATGAAAGGATGGGTCAAAACTCAGGAATCGGAACACTCCCGCTGATCAGCGTGAGCTCGCCGGGTGTGGCTACGTAAATCGTTCGTTCTCGAATCTTCTTCGTGGGCAGCAATTCACCGTTGGTACCCAATTGGCTCAATCGGCCGTTGTACAACACCTGCAGGTGGTTTCCTTGGAATTTCCACTCGCTTTGAATATCTAGGCACTCACTGCGTTCTTCCTTGGCGGGTGTAGGACTGTCCAAGGCACTACAGGCGCCCTGGGCGCCATCGTTGTCTACCGACAAGGCAATGCCTGGGTTCAGTCGGGTGGCTAGATCGCCCTGTAGGCCGACGACCACCAGCCACCTGCCGCAATAGCCTTGCCAGCAACTTCCCCATTCGGCGGCAACAGCAAAGTGCCCCTCTTCCAATTTGGTAATACTGGTCCTGCCAATGTCGCCCTCCACACCACTGATTGCCACAGAATCTTGTCTGGTGATCATGTGCCATCCATCGACACTGTGTTCAAAAAAGTAGGCCCCAATCGTGCCGGAGCAGGCGTGGCAGTCGTAGGGACGATTGTTCTCATCGACGGGTAGCACCTGGGTCACCAGCGCGGCATGTGTGTCGTCCAGCCTCACAACATACAGAGGAGAGATTTCTGCCGACGTCCCGGCCACGCCCACTTCGACGGGCGTATCGGTTGTGGCCGACAAGTCCACGGGTTGAACTTTGTCGTTCCCCGTTGGCGTCCAGCCGGGGAATGGCAGAACCATCAAGTCATTGCGGTCCAGAGTTTGGGAATAGCGAACATCCGATTTTTCACAACCGGCCAGCAACAAGCTGGCCGCAATCAACGCGCAATGAATTGCGAACTTGCTAAATAACTTCATTGGACTCATGCAAAGAAACGTTTAGGGAATGGGGCTCACGGCTGCGAATCATGAGCAGCAAGGGACCGACTATCCATACACCCAGCAAGTAGACACGCACGAAGTCATCAACCCGCTCTTCCGAAGCGGTTGCAATCGGCATGAACACCAGTGCCGCACCTACGACTGCGGCACATGCGAAGACCTTTGCGCCAAGCCATGCGCGTGGTTTGTTTGCCAGAAAAAACGCGACCACCCATGGCCAACTGAACAAGACGAATATGAGCACTCCCGCCAAGCGTTCCATGCCCGAAAGATAACGAAACTTCATTCCAGGCGCGCATACCAATGCGCCTACGATGAGCAGCGTGCTCAATAGCAATGACAGGACTACGATGAGACGTGTGTTTCGCATGAGTGGCTTCTGACATTCGATCTCAGCGGGAGTCGATAGGAGGCGCGAATGTACCATGCACCCCTGCCTTAGCATCCAGCTGCGCCGCCACTTCACGCTCACTTCACAGACTTCACTTTCACTTCATCGTCGGCCCCTAGACTCGCAGTCTTCAACAAGGAGCGAACAATGAAGGCTGTGATTTTTGGCAAGTTTGCCGGGCTGCTGTTGGTGGCGATCTTGCTGCTGCTAGGGCTGGACCAGATTACCAATCTGGTACACGAACGTCAGGAGCGGCACCAGAGCGTGGTAGACAGCGTGGCCAGCAGCCTGGCCGGCAGCCAGACGCTGCTGGGACCACTGGTGCATATGCGATGCACCGAGGAATGGAACGTGTCCGACAACGAAAAACGTCCAGTGCACCAGCGCCGCGAATTCACCCTGGCCGTGGCCCCAAGCAGCCTGGCAGTGGATGGCACCAGCCAAGTAGAAGCCCGCGCACGGGGGCTGCATGCCACCCAGGTCTACACCTACAAATCACACATCACTGCACAATGGGCTAACCTGAAAGCGGTGGTCATGGATCGGCAAAACACCGGTTCGAAAGTGCAATGCGACTCCCCGGTGCTGATGCTGGCGCTATCCGACGCGCGCGGCATCCGCCAGGCCGAGGTCAAGATCAACGGCGCAACGCAGGAGGTGCAGGCTGGAACGCCTCACCCCACTTACCCTCGTGGCATCCAGGCCAACCTGCCCAACCACATCCAAGCCAATGCCCCGCTGGTGGCCGAGGTAGAACTGGAGCTGCTCGGCACCGAAAGCCTGAACTTCGTGCCCGTGGGCAGCGCCACCGAGGTCCACCTGACCTCCAATTGGCCGCACCCCAGCTTCATCGGTCAGTTCTTGCCCTCAGAGCGCAACATCAGCGAAAAAGGATTTGAGGCCAGCTGGCGTATCTCCGCGTTGGCCAGCAATGCGCAGCAATCGGTACTCGGCCAAGGTGCACTGTGCAATGGCAACAGCATGGGCGGATCCATCCATGACAGCCCCAGCGACGCGGTAGCGGCAACCGCTACGGTGGCCGGTGGCACAGACTGCGTGGAAACCCTGGGACTAGGCTTTATCGACCCCATCAACACCTACTCGCTGTCTGACCGGGCCACCAAATACGGTCTGCTGTTCATCGTGCTGACCTTTGTGGCGGTCGGCCTTTTCGAATTCATGCGCGGTCTGCGCGTACACCCGGTTCAGTACTTTCTGGTGGGCGCGGCGATCAGCATCTTCTTCCTGTTGCTGGTGAGCCTGTCCGAGCACCTGCCGTTTGACGCCGCCTATGCCATCGGCGCCAGCGCCTGTGTGCTGCTGCTTAGCTACTACGCAAGCCACATGCTGCACAGCTGGAAGCGCGGCCTGCCCTTCGGCGCGGGCATTGCCACGTTGTATGGCCTGCTGTATATGCTGCTACAACTGGAGCAGACAGCGCTGGTGGTCGGTACGTTGGCCCTCTTCGCCGTGCTGACCGCAGTGATGATGCTGACGCGCAAAGTGGACTGGTACAGCCGACTGCAGAGCCCACCCAACTCCACCTCTGCCGCTCAGCCTGAAGCGCAATGAACATCGGCACCTTCCGACCCCAGTGGCTGCTCGCAGCCTTGGCGCTGCTGGCCGTCGAAGTGGCCATCGCCCGCTATGCGCCGCAGGGCGTACTGCGCGGCTTTGGTGGCGACGTGCTGGTGGTGGTACTGGTGTACGCATTGCTGCGGACCTGCGTGGCGCAGTCGGCTGCGCGGCTGGCGTTGTGGGCGCTGTTGTTTGCGTGTGCGATCGAAGGCCTGCAAGGCCTGGGCATGGTCGACGTGCTGGGCCTGCACGACCAGACGGCGCTGCACCGCGTTCTGCGGATTGCGCTGGGCACCACCTTCGACGTGTGGGACCTGGTGGCCTACGGGTGCGGCTGGCTGGTGTGCCGCGCGCTGGATCTGCTCAGGCCTGCGTTTCGCTGGCCAGTATTTCAGCGGCTGAAATAGTCCATAAACTCTGTAAACATCGTATCAAGGCAACGCCCACTCAAGCCGTTGTCTTCATAGTAATTCCAGCGGTAGGCCATTTCTGTGTTGTCCCGACAAGCCACACCGTCGTACAACTTACCGTAAGTAGCTCTGGCACCGGAGGACGATCGATAACTGTCCTCAATTTCAGCCACCAGCACGCCGTTTTCAGGATAAACCTTTAACACGCCATACGAGGCATTGCTCGGTATGTCGTATTCAACATACAGCGCGTTCCGCTTAAGATCCGGGTGCGCTTTGGTTACCAATATAAAAACCGCCTGTTGTTGCGCAACCAGCTCTTGCTGCGTCAAGTGGATAAATGATTGAGATTTTATTTTCGTACTGAATGTCAGTTTTGAGCCTAGCACCAACAGAGGTTTTCGCTCGCCCGCAGCGGCAGAATTAAACCGATGCAGAAGTGGCTTCTTAAACTTGTTGACGACGGCCGAGAAAATTTCATCATCGCTAAAACGTTGATGCTGAAGCTCTAAAGCCCCCACAGAGCTTGCAGCACACAGCAGCATTGCAATGATTAGTTTTTGTGTTTTTAAATGGATCATCATTAAGCTTTTACCCCCGAAACAGCCCTTCCAGCATCGCGACCAAACAGCGTTTGGTATCGTCCAGCGCCGCGGGCACGTTGGCGTCATCAGCGGGGAGTGAGTCCATTGCGCCATACAGCGCCCCCAGGATGATGCGGGCCAGCCGCTCGGCATCGTGCCCCCGAAAAATACCATGCGCTTGCAGAGCGTCAATCTGAGCACGCATTGCGCCCAGCCCCTGTCGCTGCCGAATTTCACCCCACACCTGCGCCCCCAACACCGCAGGGGCCTCCACCAACATGAGCCGGCGCAGTGGCGCATTGGCCCCAGCCTGCAACACGGTGTCGATGGACGCAAGAAACGCATCCCATGGGCTACCACCGTTGTCGACGACAGCCTGGCGCGCGGCCAGGGCCTGTTGCACCAGCTGCGCGTCCACCTGCTCCACCACAGCGGCGAACAGGCCTTTCTTGTCGCCGTAGTGGTGGTACAGCGCCCCAACGGTCACACCTGCATCGGCACAAATGCTGCCGACCGGCGCCTTCTCAAAGCCCTGTTCGCTGAACCAGCGCAGCGCAGCATACTGCAGCGCGGCCAGCGTGGCGCTGGCGTTTTCTTTGCGACCGTCGCGTTTAGCGGGGGTTTCAGTCATGGGTAACACGGGAGACAGCAGGTTTCTTTACAAACATAACGTGATTATGTATTCTCCACGCACTTTCAACCAACCGGTCATCTGACATGCATATCGCCGCCCAAATCCTCGTCGCACTGGTCTGCCTGATCCACGTGTACATCTTCCTGCTGGAGACCGTGCTGTTCAAGAAACGCGGCGCCAAGGTGTTTGGCATTCCACAGGCCGAGGTGGAGTCCCGCGCCGTGGCCATGTCCAACCAGGGTTGCTACAACGGCTTTCTGGCGGTGGCTCTGCTGCTGGCGTTGGTCTTGCCCGATCCAGCCATTGCCAAAGCCTTTGCCACCTATGGCTTGGCGTGTGTGGCAGTGGCGGGTATTTGGGGTGCGGCGACGGTGATGGTGCGTATTTTGTACATCCAGACCGTGCCTGCGGTGTTGGGGTTGGCTGCGCTCTTTCTGCTCTAGAGAACTGCCTCAGCCGTACTACTTCTCGAGTATTCCTAGCTTCGCAGAGCCTTGGGCTTCGATCTTGTTGCCCATGGTTACCTTGCTGTCAATGTCCTCAATCCACACAGCGGAATAACTGTCGCCCAGTTCGCCATTCACGGCATAACGGGCATTCGCCTTTGGCGTGAATTCGATAACACCCGTCACTTGAAAAACCGTACTGGTCAAAGCCTGGATAGGTGCCGCGTATTCGGTCCTTGCCTTGACATGGATCTTGACGGGGCGCTCAGCAACCAATGCTCGCTCCAGAATCTTCGGAGCCATCGACATGCCACGCCCGCGATTGACCACTCTGGTCTCCAACAAACTATCCACGATGCGCGCGTCATCTACGCGCTCCGCAACAAAAAAATCCGCCTTAGAGGTGCTGTAGATTTTTGCCGAGTCGACCAGCTGTGCCCTGGGCCCCGCATAGTTCTCTGGAACCGATGGCGAATAGCTCGAGCAACCGCCAAGGGCCAAAGCGGAACCGAGACAAAGCGCAATAAGGTAGCGAGTCATAAATAATTCTTTCTGTGCAGCTACGGATTACACCAAACTCACCAACGCCGCCGGCGAAAAGTCCGACAGTTCGGCCATCCGCCCATCGCGCACTTTCAGCGCCCAGTCCGGGTCGCTGATCAGTGCGCGGCCCACGGCCACCAAATCAAAGTCACCGCGGTTAAAGCGACGCAGCAGCTCGTCCAGCGACGCGGGCTTGGAGCTTTCACCGCCAAAGGCTGCGATGAACTCACCGCTGAGGCCCACCGAGCCCACGGTGATGGTGGGGCGGCCGGTGAGCTTTTTGACCCAACCAGCAAAGTTCAAATCCGAGCCATCAAACTCGGGCTCCCAAAACCGGCGTTGCGAGCAATGGAAGATGTCGGCGCCCGCATCGGCCAAGGGCTGCAGCCAGGCGGCCATCTCGTCGGGCGTTTGCGCCATGCGCACGCTGTAGTCCTGCTGCTTCCATTGCGACAGGCGGATGATGACTGGATAGTCGGGCCCCACTTCGGCACGCACAGCCTTCAGGATGTCGGCCGCAAAACGGCCGCGCGCCACCAGGTCGCTGCCACCAAAGCGGTCATCGCGCTGGTTGGTGCCGTCCCAGAAGAACTGGTCGATCAGGTAACCGTGGGCGCCGTGCAATTCAATGCAGTCAAAGCCCAGGCGCTTGGCGGCGCCTGCGGCCTTGGCGAAGGCGGCGATGGTGTCGGCAATGTCCGAATCGCTCATGGGCGCGCCAAACTGCTTGCCGGGGCGCGACAGGCCGGAGGGCGAATCCACCGGGGGTGGCGCGGTCCAGGTGCTGCCGGGGTTGCGCGCGGCGCCCACATGCCAGAGCTGGGGTGCCATCACGCCACCGGCGCTGTGCACGGTGTTGATGACGTCTTGCCAGCCGGCCAGGGCTGCATCGCCCCAGAAGCGCGGCACATCGGGGTCGTTGGCGGCGGATGGGCGCTGCACCACCGTACCCTCCGACACAATCAAACCAACGGCTGACGCGGCGCGCTTGCGGTAATACTCACTCACTTGCTCGGTGGGCACACCGCCGGGCGAAAACGACCGCGTCATGGGTGCCATGACAATGCGGTTGGCGAGCGTGAGGCCCTTGAACGTAAAGGGCTGGAACAACGGAGCAGCGTGGGACATACAGGTGGGGACGGATAAGTTGCAAACAAAACCAGTTTACGAGGACGCGCCCACCCCAGAGCGGCGTAGGGTCACCAAGGCTACAGGGGCAGAGGGCCGGGGTGGCCAACGGCTTTTGCGGCTGTCAGTCAAAGCATTTGCTACTTTTTTGGTAGCTGCTAGCGCATATTCCACGGGGGCTGCAGCCACTTTTAATGAAGTAAAGGCCGGCTACCAGTCTTCCGACACACTGATTCTGGACCGCCAGGGCGAGCTGCTGCATCGCCTGCGCACCGACGCTACCGTGCGGCGCGGCCAGTGGGTGGCGCTGGCCGATGTATCCCCTGCCCTGCGCACGGCACTGGTGCTGTCGGAGGACAAGCGCTTTTACGAACACAGCGGGGTGGACTGGCGCGCCGTGTCCGCAGCGGCCTGGGGCAATTTGTGGAACACCAAGACGCGCGGTGCCTCCACCATCACCATGCAGCTGGCGGGCCTGATGGACGAGGACCTGAAGCGCGGCAGCGGTGGGCGCAGCGTGGCGCAGAAGCTGGGCCAAACCTTTTCGGCGCAAAGCCTGGAGCGTGGATGGCGCAAGGACCAGATCCTGGAGGCCTACCTGAACCTGGTGCCGTTTCGCGGCGAGCTGGTCGGCATGGACGCGCTGAGCCAGACCCTGTTTGGCAAGGCCGCCCACGGCCTGGACAACCGCGAGGCCGCCGTGGCCGCCGCCCTGGTGCGCGCGCCCAACGCCAAAGAGCCACAAGTGGTGCAGCGTGCCTGCAGCGTGATGAAGACCTTGGAGCCCGCCGGCAACGCCAACTGCGACGCCATGGATCTGTTTGTAGCCGGCGCCTTGCAGCGGCGCGACTACGCGGCCAGTGAAGGCATTGCGCCGCATGTGGCCAGCCAGTTGGCCCGGTCCGGCGCCAACAACGCCCACCGCATCACCACCACACTGCGCGCGCCGCTGCAGCGCTTTGCAGTGCAAACGCTGCAAACCCATGTACGCGAACTGGCGGGCCGCCATGTGGAAGACGCGGCCCTGCTGGTGCTGGACAACGCCACGGGCGAGGTACTGGCCTGGGTGGGGTCCAGCGGGCCACTCAGCAACGCGGCCGATGTGGACGCGGTCACCGCGCTGCGCCAACCCGGCTCCACGCTCAAACCTTTCTTGTACGCGCAGGCCATTGCCGAACGGCGCATCACGGCCGCCTCGCTGTTAGAAGACTCGGCCACGCAGATCCAGACCACGGGCGGCCTCTACATCCCGCAGAACTACGACCGGCATTTCAAGGGCTGGGTGTCGGCCCGCACGGCGCTGGGTGCATCGCTCAACGTGCCCGCGGTGCGCACGCTGGTGATGGTGTCGCCCGACGCCTTCCAGAAACAGCTGGTGCGCCTGGGCCTGCCGCTCAAAGAAAGTGGCGACTACTACGGCTACAGCCTGGCGCTGGGCAGCGCCGAGGTTTCGCTGCTGAACCTCACCAATGCTTACCGCGCGCTGGGCACTGGGGGCCGCATCAGCCCCACCACCCTGCTGCCCGGCAAAGCAGCGCCCGCCACCCAGGCACTGGACCCGCGCGCAGCCTTCATCGTGGGTGACGTGATGAGTGACCCGCTGGCACGCGCCCGCACCTTCGGCACCGACAGCGTGCTGGCCACGCGCTTCTGGACCGCCGTAAAAACCGGCACCAGCAAAGACATGCGCGACAACTGGGCGCTGGGCTACTCGCAGCGCTACACCGTAGGCGTGTGGGTGGGCAACGCCAGCGGCGCGCCCATGTGGGACGTGAGCGGCACCACGGGTGCGGCGCCGATCTGGGCCGCGGTAATGAATTTTCTGCACGCCAAACAGCCCAGCCGCGCGCCCAAGCCGCCCACAGGCGTGGTGCAAAAAGCCGTGCAGTTTGCCAGCGCTGACAACGCGCCGAGCCTGGAGGCCGCGCGCACCGAGTGGTTTGTGGAGGGCACGCAGCAGACTGCGTTTGCTATGGATTCAGGAGCTGCTCGCGCAATGGCTACGGGGGCTAGAGGCCAAAAAGTCTTAAAGAATGGCGCTGCGCCCACGGCCCGCATCACCGCGCCCACCACCGGCACCATCATCGCGCTGGACCCCGACATCCCCCCCAACCGCCAGCGCCTGACGCTGCAGGCCGAAGGCAGCAACCTGCGCTGGCTGATGGACGGCAAGCCGCTGGCCAAGGGCAACACCGCGCAGTGGGCCCTGTGGCCTGGGCGCCATGTGGTGCAGATTACCGATGCCAAGGGCCAGGTGCTGGACGAAGTGCGCTTGGAGGTGCGCGGCGCCGGGGTGAAAATGCGGCATGAATGAAGAACTGAAGGCGCTCGAATCCATGGGCCTGGTGCTGCCGAGCCCCGCCTACCTGGTGGGCGCGCTGCTGTTTGGCATCGTGGGCTACATCGCGTTTCGGCGTGGCCGCAAGACCACGCAGCCGGTGCTGGTCTGGACTGGTATTGCCCTGATGCTCTACCCCTACGCCGCGCAGGAAACCTGGCTGCTGTGGGGCATTGGGCTCATCCTCACGGCCTGGGTGTACCTCAAGTGGAACTGAAATAATTGAGGGGCGAGGTGGTATGGTCAAACCATGAAAACACAAATCGATCATCTGGTAGTCGCCGCCGCCTCGTTGGAACAGGGCGTGGCGTGGTGCGAAGCCACGCTGGGCATCACCCCTGCCCCGGGCGGCGAACACCCGCAGTACGGAACCCACAACCGCCTCTTCAAAATCGCCACGCCCGCGCACCCGCTGGCCTACTTTGAAATCATCGCTATCGACCCCGGCGCCAAGCGCCCGGCCAACGCGCCCACCCGCCGCTGGTTTGACCTGGACGACGCCGCCCTGCAAGCCGCCGTAGCCACCGAGCCGCGCCTGGTGCACTTTGTGGCCAACACCGACGACATGCGCGCCGCACGCGCCGCGCTGAAAGTGTTGGAGATTGACCGCGGCCCCGCCATGCCCGCCAGCCGCCACTCGCGCCGCGGCCTGCTGCAGTGGCAGATCACCGTGCGCGAAGACGGGCAGCGCCTGTTCAACGGCACGCTCCCCAGCCTGATCCAGTGGGGCAAGCCGGACGACGCCGAGCCGCTGCGCCTGCACCCGCGCAACAGCCTGCCGCGCTCGGGCGTCACGCTGCAAAGCATTGCCATCACCCACCCTACGGCCAACAAGCTGCAAGCCGCCTATGACGCCATGGGCCTGACGGGCATCGACATCGCCACCGGCCCGGCCAACCTGACCGCCACTTTGAAAACCCCCAAGGGCCTGGTCACGCTGCAAAGCCAGGGTATTTAGCACTTCCCGTCCATGGCCACCCTCGCCTATGCCGTGTTTCCCACCCCGTTGGGCACCTGCGGCATTGCCTGGGGTGCGGCCGGGTTGACCGGGGTGCAACTGCCCGAGGCGGACGAGGCCGCCACCCGGGCCCGCATGGCACAGCGCTTCCCCGACTGTGCCGAGGCCGCTGCCCCCGCCGAGGTGCAAACCGCCATCGACGCCATCGTGGCCCTGCTGGAGGGCCACCCCACCGAGCCCACCGATCTGTCTCACTTGCCTCTGGACATGACGGGCGTGCCGCCGTTCCACCAACGCGTGTACGAACTGGCGCGCCGCATTCCCCCAGGCGAGACTTTGACCTATGGCGAGCTGGCCCGGCTACTGGGTGAGCCCGGTGCGGCCCGCGCCGTGGGCCAGGCGTTGGGCGCCAACCCGTTTGCGCCCGTGGTGCCCTGCCACCGCATCCTGGCGGCGCACAGTGGTGCGGGCGGTTTTTCGGCCCCGGGCGGCGTGTCCACCAAACTGCGCATGCTGCTGGCCGAGCGGGCCCAGTTTGGCGGGCCGGGCCTGTTTGACGACTAAAAAACTTACCCCGTGTTCATGTGGGCCACGTTGTGGATAACCCACCGCACAACTGCTGGGAGCCGCGCCAGTTGGGGCTTTCAACACGACGCCCAAATATTAGGCACTTCATGATGCAGCGCCGCAAATAGTTGGCGTATTTGCCAATGGCAGAAAAATTTGTGGTATCAATCATTACAAATTTGTGTATGTGGAGAAGTCGTTTTCCATGGGCCACAAGTTACCCACCCAGACTGTGTGCCACTTTGTGGATAACTATGTTCACAAGCCATAAAACCCGCGCCAATGCTGGGTTTGCAGGCCGTGCCTGCGAAATGACCAACCGGGGAACCTTCTGCGCCCGGGCACACTCCATACTTGTTGATTTCTTTTACCGTCACCCTATGCACCACACCACCGCCCACCTGTCCCGCCGCAACCTCATGGCCCTGCCCCTGGCCGCTGCCTTGGCTCTGGGCCTGGCAGCCTGCTCGCAACAAGACAACGCCCCCGCCAAAGCGGCGGCCGGCGGCATGCCAGCGGCGCAGGCCTACGACAAGATTGCGGCCGAGGGCAAGGGCTTCACCGTGGGCGCGCTGATGAGCGCCAACCCGGTGTATGTGCTGTTTGACCCCCAGTGCCCGCACTGCGGCCACTTGTGGCAGGCATCACAGCCGCTGCTTGGCAAGGTGAAATTTGTGTGGGTGCCGGTGTCGTTTCTGAACGGCAAGAGCGCGCCGCAGGGCGCCGCCATCCTGAGCGCCAGCAGTCCGGCCGAATTCATGTCGGCGCATGAGGCCTCCATCCTCGCGGGTACGGGCGGTGCGCCGCTGCCCGCCAGCGTGGCGCCCGAGCTGGAAGCCACCATCAAGGCCAACACCGTGCTGTTCAACAGCCTGGCGGTGGAGTCGGTCCCCTATGTGGTGGCAAAAAACAGCAAGACAGGCACCGTGGTCAGCAACACCGGTGCGATGGACACCGCGGCACTGGCCGCCTTTGTGGGCGCTAACTAAGCCGTGAAGGCCTGCCTAGCGCAGGCCTTCCAGCAAGTCCTTTTGCAGTTCGGCCTGGGTGCCAATGCCGTCGTGCCGACGCAGCAGCTTGCCGTCCTGGTAGGTCAAATACACCGGCAGGCCGCCCACGCCCAGGGCCTTGGCAAACGGGTCTTGGCCCACGCCGGTCCAAGGGCGGTAAATCACGCGGATGAATTGGGCGTCGTTCACGCTGTCTTTGGCCAGGGCCTCAAAGGTCGGGTTGCCGCGGATGCAGAACGAGCAGGTGGTCTCGAATGAGGTGAGTTGCACCACCACCACCCCCGGGGTTTTGGCCAAGTGGGCTTCTACGCGAGTGGGGGCAAACAAGGGCAGCAGGGTGCCTACATCCTGGCGAACGGTAGCGGGCACAGCCTCCGTCGCATGGGCCAGAGCGCACGCCCCAGCCAGACACATTGCCAAAAGGGCTTGCCCCAGCCCTGGTTTGATCTTTTTCATGGTCGACTCCCTGTCTAGTCCAGTGTGTTTGTTTTTATCTGGAGCTGCGAGTGTACGCACGCAACAATCCAGACTCAAGAAGAAAACACAGGAGATACCGTGAAACGCAAACTTTTCCTCACTATTGCCGTATTGCTCGCCCTGGGTGCGGGCATTTTCTTCACCCTGCCCCGCATAGTGGACCAGCGCATGAACGGCGTGGCCCTGGCAGCGCCGTACACGGCCAGCGCACGCGCAGTAGCGCTGCACAACCGGCTGTTTGTGGCCGACCTGCACGACGATGCGCTGCTGTGGTCACGCGATCTGCTGACCCGCTACCGCTATGGCCATTCCGACCTGCCACGCCTGCAGGAGGGCAAGGTGAGCCTGCAGGTTTTCAGCACGGTGACCAAGTCCCCCAAGGGGCTGAACTTTGAGCGCAACGGCTCGGACACAGACAGCATCACCATACTGGCCATGGCCCAGCGCTGGCCACCGGCCACCTGGAACAGCCTGCTGCAGCGCGCGCTGTACCAGAGCCAGAAGCTGCACCGGGCCGCCGCCAATAGCCAGGGCGCCATGCAAGTGGTGCATAGCCAGGCGGAACTGGCCGCCCTCACCCAGGGTGCAGCGCCTGCGGGCGGCAAGCTCATCGCCGTGCTGGCTACCGAAGGACTGCACCCGCTTGAAGGCAAGCTGGAAGCCATCGACACCATGTACGACGCGGGCTTTCGCATCATGGGCCTGACGCACTTCTTCGACAACGAGGTGGGTGGCTCCGCCCACGGACTGGAAAAAGGCGGGCTCACACCCTTTGGCAAGCAGGTGGTGGCGCGGCTGCAGGAGAAAAGCATGCTGGTGGACCTGGCCCACGCCTCGCCCAAGGTGATTGACGACGTGCTGGCCATGACCCGGCGCCCAGTGCTGGTGTCGCACACGGGCGTACAAGGCACCTGCCCCGGCCCGCGCAACCTCAGCGATGCCCACATCAAGGCCATTGGCGCTACGGGCGGCGTCATCGGCATTGGCTACTTTGAGGGCGCGGTCTGCGGGCTGGACACCACGGCCATCGTGAAAGCCATCCGCTACGCGGTGAACATGGCCGGTGTGAAGCATGTGGCCCTGGGCTCGGACTTTGACGGCGCCACCAAAACCGCGTTCGACACCACGGGATTGGTGCTCATTACCCAGGGCCTGCTGGAGGCAGGATTCTCAGAGAACGATGTGGCCGACCTCATGGGCGGCAATGTGCTGCGCCTGCTGCAGACCCAGTTGCCAGCCAGGTAAATGGAAACTGGCGCTACAGCACCGCGTAGCGCCCGGGCCGGTGGTTGACGGCGATGAACAGGTTCATCACCACGGCGGCCAGCACCGAATAGGCCACACGTACCGGGTCCACCACGGTCAGGGCCAGCAACACGATGGTGCAGTCCATGCCCATTTGCACCATGCCGGCGCGCCAGCCGCGCGACTGCTGCAGGTACAGCGACACGATGGTGGCGCCGCCAAGGCTGGCGCGGTGCCGCGCCAGAAACAGGCAGCCCGAGCCCAACAGCAGCCCGCCCAGCACCGCGGCATAGGCCGGGTGCAGCCGCTCGATGGCAAACAGGCGTGGCGACCACTCGGCCATGGCCGACAGAAAGGTAATGGCCACAAAGGTCTTGAGCGTGAACTCGCGCCCCATGCGCTGCCAGGCAAACCAATAGAACGGCAGGTTGATGAGGAAGAACAGCTTGCCCAGGCTCACGCCCGTGGCGTAGTGCAGCACAAAGGCCACGCCCGCCGTGCCACCGGTCAACAGGCCCGCCTGGCCAAACAGAATCAGCGCCAGGCTGACGAACAGCGTGCCGGTGAAGATGGCCTGCGCGTCTTCAAACAGCGTATGCGTGTGCACCGGGGTGGTAAGGGTGTTCATGTCGGGCATGGAGCAAGCATTGTGCCGCCCCACCCAAGGAACTACCAGGTCGCGGGGTCAACCTTGAAATAACCACGCAGTTCGGCGTACAGCGCCGGGTACTCGGCAGCCAGCGCGCGGCCCTGCTCGAAAAACACCTCGGTCACCACGGCAAAGAACTCCGCCGGGTCTTGCGCCCCATAGTGGCTCAGCAGGCCCTGCTCGTGCATGAAAGCCTGGCCGCGCAGGTGCTCGTACGCGTCCGAGAACACCTGTTTCCAACGCCTGGCATTGTGCTGGGCGTCGCCCCAGGCGGGCAAGGGTGCGCCTATGGCCTGGCCGTTTTCCTGGTCCAACTGGTGGGCAAACTCGTGGATCACCACGTTGCGGCCGTCGTCGGGCGTGGCCGCGCCCTCCAGTGTGTCCTGCCACGACAGAATCACCTGCCCTTGCGACCACGACTCCCCGGCCAGCGCCTGGCGCTGCTCCTGCTGCACACCGGCCCCATCGGTGTGGCTGCGGTTCACTACAAAAGGGCCGGGGTACATAAGGATTTGCCGTACTTGGGGAAAGTAGCTGGCCGCGCCCGGGCGGTTGAGCAGCAGCAGACAAGCCTGTGCGGCCACCACCACGCGCATGTCTTCGGTCACCTGCAGACCGGCGCAACCAATGAAGGTTTTTTCGGCCACAAACACCTGCATGTGCTTTTTCAGCTGCAACTGCAGGTCTGCCGGCAGGCGCGCCACCAGCGGCACGCGGCGGCGCAGCACCTTGCGCCAGTGCGGGGGAAACGGCTGTTGCTGCAGGCGGTAACGGCGCCAACGCTGCCAGCGCGGATAACCCAATAGGCCCGCCAGCAGCAGCGCAGCGGCAAGGCAAAACACAAAAAAGGCCACAGGGCTCCGATCACAGGCGTTGGTGTAAGCCTGTAACTGGAGGCCCTGCGGCCTTTTTCAAGCGCAGGTGCTTAGCGCGCCACCAGCACTGGCACCGGGCTTTGCGCCACCACTTTGCCGGCCACACTGCCCAGCACCAGGCGCGCTACACCAGAGCGGCCGTGGGAGCCCACCACGATCAAGTCCGCCCCCTCGGTCTGCGCCGTTTGCACAATGCCATTCACGGCAGTGGAGTCTTCCACCAAACGGGCCTGCAGTGCCACCGGCGCACCGCCACTGCGGCACAGCGCATCCACCTGCGCGTGGGCTTGGGCCGCCAGTTGCTGGCCTGCTGCCGTGTACGCCTGCAGGCCCATGGGGTTGATCTCTCCCACACCCATGTACGGGTAGGGGTCGGCCACATACAGCGCAGTCAACCTGGCGCCATGGGTACGGGCCAGGCCCACCGCTAGTGCAGCCGCATGGGCGGAAGACGTCGATCCGTCCGTCGCCAAAAGAATATGTTTGAACATAAGAGCCTCGCAAGGTAAGTTTGAAACAAGCCTCCATGCTGCAACCCGGCTGCAATATGGTCTTTGATCTGGGTCAGCGAAGCAAGAGACATGTTCACCCTAACTTCCTACTACCATTTGTACAGCGGCTGTCGCACATACTGCGGGGGCCACAATTCCTTTTTTGTTACAAATCGTCCACATGAAAACCTCCCTCCTGCGCGGCCTGCTGACGGCCGCCCTTCTGGCCCAAGGCACCATGGCACTGGCCGTGCAAGACTGCGAATTCAACGGCAAACCCATCGACACCAACAACGGCAACGCGACCAAAGGCCTGAGCGGCATGCTGCGCTGCAAAGACCGCGACACCGGCGAGATGGAGCGCGAGTACGAACTGCGCAACGGTGACTCCGTGGGCCTGTCGCGCTACTACCGTAAAGGCCAGCTCTACAAGGAATTCACCATCACCGCCAACGGCCCGCACGAGGGCCTGGAACGCGAATGGGCCACCAACGGCAAACTGGTGCTGGAATTCACCAATGTGAACGGCAACGCGCGCGGCCTGCGCCGCGCCTGGTACGACGACGGCACGCTCAAGCGCGTGGACTGGGTGGCGGAGAACGAGCGCGAAAGCGCCTCGGTGCAGTACACGCCTGCCAAGCAACTGGCCGCCCTGCGCTGCGGCCCCAAACCACTGCTGGCCCCGCAGGTGGATGACGCCGCGCTGTGCGGCTTTGGTGGCAAGGCCAGCACCGTGTCCACCTACAGCGACGAAGGCAAGGTGCGCAGCACCCAAACCCTGCTGGCCGGCGTGGTACAAAAAGCCACCAGCTTCTACAGCAACGGCAAGCCCCAGGATGAAGAAGAACGCCAAGGCAACAACCGCATCGAGCGCTTTTTTGATAACGACGGCAGCAAGCGCCGCGAGAAGCTGTGGAGCGAGGCCGAGAAACCTGCCGCACTGCTGCGCGAATCCGAATACCACGCCAGCGGCACTCTGGTGCGCGAGCGTCTCTACACGCTGGTGGACATGGGCGGGCGCAGGCGCAGCCGCCTGGCCAGCGAAGCCAGCTTCTACCTGAATGGCCAGCCGCAAAGCAAAGACGTCTACACACTGGAAGGCAATACCGAGATGCGCGACAGCCAGCGCTTCTCCGACAAGGGCCTGTTGCGCGCCCAAGGCCGCTACGCGCTGGATGGGCGCTATGGCGAACGCCCCGTGGGTGTGCATAAGTCCTACTTTGACAGCGGCAAGCTCGAACTGGAAGAACACTACGACGACAAGGGCAACGTGAAGCGCCAGCGCCTCTGGGACGAGGCTGGCAAACAGGTCAGCGACGACGAGTTGTTTGAAGACGGTTCGCGCAAGGCGTATTCCCGCTAGCGCGGCGCCCTGCTTCTGGCCTACACTGGTTCGAATGCGGCACCCGAGACCGAAGAATGATTCCGTCGTTGCGATCGCGCGTGGCCAACGCGCTGCTGGCCTTGGCCTTGCCGCTGCTGGCGGCTGCGGCAGAGCCCATGCGCTATGTCTACCCGCCCCCCGAGAGCGGCGCAGATGTGCGCATGAACTACTACTGGGAGCTGCTGCAAGCCGCGCTGGATGAGACGGCGCACAAGTGGGGGCCCTACACCCTGACACCCTACGCGCGGCAAATGAACGCGGGGCGCGCCGAGATCCTGCTGACCAACGGCAGCGAGATCACGGTGATGACGCGCACCACCAGCGTGGCGCGTGAGCAGGTGCTGAACCCCATCCGCATTCCGCTGGACAAGGGGCTGACCGGCTACCGCCTGTTCCTGATCAAGGCCAGCACCCAGCATCGGCTGGACACGGTGCGCACCCAGGCGCAGCTGCAAACTTTCAGCATTGGCCAGGGCGCGGTGTGAATGAAGTCGGCCCCGAGTTCGCCGCGGGCAGCAAGGTGTTCCCCGGCCTGGCCATCGAGAACAAGCTGCTGCTGTACTACCCGCTTCCGCGCTATTACTTTTTTGCCCGTAACCCCGAGGGCGACCGGTTGTCACAACGCGTGGAGGAAGGCCTGCGCCTGCTGATGAAAAACGGCAAGTTTGAACGCCGCTACCAGACCTTCAAAAAATCACTGCTCAACGACCTGAACCTGGCGGGTCGGCGCGTGTTTGACCTGACCAACCCCTACCTACCTCCGGAGACACCGCTGACCGAACGTGAACTGTGGGACACCCTGGATGCGGAGCTGAAATCCCGTCCCTGAGCCGCTCCCCGAGCCGCTATATGATCCCCCTGGAAAACAGAGGGCCGCCACAGGCCCCATTCACTTTCAAGGAGGACTCCCATGACACAACCCAACGGCCTGGACGCGCCTGATGCCATCGATGCACTGGACGCCCAAGACACCCTGGTGGCCGCGCCACCTTCTACCAACCTGCTGCGCCTGCGCTTCACAGGCTCTGGAAGCGAATACTTCCGCATCTGGATCGTCAACCTGCTGCTCACCATTGTCACGCTCACGCTCTACCTGCCGTGGGCGCGTGCACGCAAGCTGCGCTACTTCATGGGCAACACGCTGGTAGACGACCAGCCGCTGGGGTTTCACGGCAAGCCGCTGAAGATGTTTAAGGGGTATGTGCTGGTGTGCGTGCTGTTCGGGCTGTATTCGGTGGCCGGCAAGTTTTCGGCCACGGCAGGCTTTGTGGCGCTGATCGTGGTGGCCTTGCTGTGGCCTGCACTGTTCAAGTCATCCCTCCAGTTCCGCCTGGCCAACACCAGTTGGCGCGGGCTGCGCTTCAGTTTTCGCGGTTCGCTGGCGGGGGCTTACCGGGCCATGCTGCCTATTTTCATCCCTGGCATGGTGCTGGTAGGAGCGAGGGCCATGGGTGTTGATGAGGTCCACAACGTCCAAACCTACCTACTGGTGGCGGGCATTGTGGGTCTGAGTGGCCTGCTGGTCGCCCCCTGGATTTTCTGGAACATCAAGCAGTACCAACACAACCACTACGCACTGGGCAACCTGCAAACCACCTTCAAAGCCAGTGTGGGTTCGTTCTACCTGCTCGCACTGAAAGTGATGGGGATCGGCCTGCTGGTTTTCTCCCTGCCTGCCGCACTGGTCGGCGTGCTGGTCTTCGGCTTGGCCCCCTCGTTCAAGCAAGCGGAGATTGGCGCGATCATCGCGCTTGTCATCGCGGGCTTTCTGTTCGCGGTCGTGGCCATGCTCTGCATTCAACCCTACAGCATCTCGCGCCTGCAAAACCTGGTGTGGACCCGCACCGGCAATGTCCAGTTGCGCTTTGTCAGCGCACTCGGCTTCAAATCCATGCTGTGGTTGAACCTAAAAAACTGTTTCCTGATCATCATCACGCTGGGCCTGTACTGGCCATTCGCCATGGTGGCCGTGACCCGCCTGCGGCTGGAGGCAGTGACAGTCAAAACCCGCATCGACCCCGCACTGCTGGTGGCCGATGCACAGGCGTCCAACGTGGAAGCCGCGGGCGACGCTGCGGGTGACTTTTTCGGCCTGGACGTCGGCCTATAAAGCATGGAGCTGGACGCCACCTATTTTGATGGCCACAGTGGCCGTGCGCACCCGGTGCGCATCCGCGTGGTGGCGGGCCAGCTGCACATCGAAGGTGCAGGTATTACGCTAAGCGTGCCCGCCCAGTCGGTGGACTGGCCCGAGCGCACGCGCCACGGCATGCGCGTGGCGCACCTGGCCAGTGGCGGCCTGGTGCAAAGCGAAGACAGCGTAGCCTGGGACGCCTGGGCCCAAGCCCAGGGGCTGGGCGAATCCATCGTTGTGAAAATGCAGCAGAACTGGCGCTGGGTGGCGGGCAGCGTGGCCGTGCTCATGGCGCTGGTGGTAGGGCTGCAGCAATGGGGCCTGCCGCTGGTGGCCCAGGCTGTAGTGGCCGCCACGCCGCAAAGCGTGGATGCGGCCATTGGCGACTCTACGTTGCAAGCGCTGGACGGACTAATGTCATCCGCCCAACTGCCGCTGGCAGACCAGCAACGCATCCGCGACGCCTTCGCCCAGGCCGTGGCACGCCAACCCGCGGGCAGCGTGCCGGCCTGGAAGCTGGAGTTCCGCCATGGCCAGCGCATTGGCGCCAACGCCCTGGCCCTGCCCGGCGGCACCATTCTGCTGACCGATGAAATGGTGAAGTTGGTGGACGGCGACGCGGCCGTGCTGACCGCCGTGTTGGCCCACGAACTGGGCCATGTGCAACACCGCCATGGCATGCGCATGGTGGTGCAGGCCGGGGTGCTGGGCAGTCTGGGGGCGCTGGTGTGGGGAGACTTCAGCTCGCTGCTGGCCGCTGTTCCCGTGCTCATGGGCCAGGCCGCCTACTCGCGCCAGGCCGAGCACGAGGCCGATGTGCACGCCGTGCGCTTTCTCAAATCTGCCGCCCTGTCGCCTGCGCTCATGGTGACCCTGTTTGACAAGCTGGAGGCACAGCGCAACCCCGGCAAACCCCACCAGGGCGATACGGACAAGGAAGCCGAAAAGCCCAGCGTGGAAGACCCCTGGCTGGGCATCGCGTTTTCCTCCCACCCCTCCGACGCCGCGCGTGTGGCATTCTTTCGGGCTGCAGCCCTCTAGAAATATGCGCAAGATGCTCCTCATTCAATAGCAAGGCAGTTCATCCATGGCACACAGCACGCTCCAGATTCACGGCACGGAAGTCTTTGTGGAGGGCACCGGCCCGCACACCATCGTGATGATCCACGGCTGGCCCGACACCTACCGCCTGTGGGACGGCATGGTGGCGGCACTGACACCGCACTACCGTTGTGTGCGCTTCACTCTGCCCGGCTTTGAGACGCCACCGACGGGTGTCACACGCTCGCTGGCCCAGATGACGGCGCAGCTGCTGGCCATCGTCGATGCAGTCAGCCCGGGCCAACCGGTGACGCTTCTGCTGCACGACTGGGGCTGCATCTTCGGCTACGAGCTGGCCGCGCGCCACCCGCAGCGGGTGGCGCGCATCGTGGGCATCGACATTGGCGACCACAACAGCGGAGCTTTCCGGCGCTCGCTCTCGGGCGGGCAAAAAATGCAGGTTCTGACCTACCAGTTCTGGCTGGCGCTGGCATGGGGCGTGGGCATACTGGGCGCCACCGGTCTGGCCAACCGCATGACCCGCTGGATGGCACGCGCCATGCGCTGCCCCGCGCCGCAGGCCAACATTGGCTGGCACATGAACGCCCCTTACGCCATGGTATGGCTGGGTGTGGCCGGCGGGTTGCGCCGCACGGCACCAGTGCGGCCGCACTGCCCCATGCTGTATGTCTATGGCACGCGCAAGCTCTTCATGTTCCATTCACCCGAGTGGCTGCACACCCTGAGCACCACGCCGGGCAGCACCGTGCAGGACTATGCCTGCGGCCACTGGGTGATGGTGGACCGCGCCGCCGCACTGCAGGCCCAAGTGCTGGCCTGGCTGGTGACGTCGACGCCAACAGCCGGCTAAACTGGGGCGGCAGGTCTTTACTGCAACGGCGCAATGTAGCGCTGCACCGCCAGGGGCACTTTGCGCAGCAGCGCGCTGCGCGTGCGGTGCCAGAACGCAGACAGCAGTAGCAAGGCCGCGCCCAACGCCAGCGCGGTGATGGCAAAGCCCAGACCCACATTGCCATACTGCTTGAGCAAAGCACTGAAGGTGTAGAGCACATAGCCCAAGGCCGACACCATCAGCGCGCGTCGGTCAATCACCAGCGACACCACGGCAATGACCCCATAGGCCAGTAACACGACGAGGGCCTGCCACAGGGCAATGGTGCCCCCTGCAATGGACAACATGGCAAACAGCGGGTGCACCAGAAGCGGCGCGGCCAGCAGATGCAGCCAGAACGCCACGTCCGCCCGGCGGGTCTTGCGCTGGGTGTCGCAGGCATCCCAGCGCAATGCCACGATGAACACGACAACACCGCCCGCCAGAATCACCAGCGACATCCAGGAAAAGAGTGCCGGGAAAGATTTCAACAGCAGTGCCCACACTGCGCCGACCAAAGCCGCGCAGCCTGCGGCCACCGTAATTGGGACATGAAACCGCTGCCAATGCAGCCACGCGCCCACGGCTGCCAGCAAGGCGCCGGCGGCCACCATGAGACCCTGTCCATCGCCGGCCACGCCAAATATAGAGTTGAACAAGCCGCCCACAAACGCCACCAGCAGCACGATGGCGGGCAAGGCCATGTGGCGCTTGCGCACGAAGAATTCGGCCAGTCCCCAGGCGCAAGCGGCCACCGCCAGACTGCCCACCCAATGGGCTGCCGCATTGCCGATCCAGGCCACCGAGACCAGCATCAGCACGCAGGCGATCACCACAAAAACGTCGTTAAAACCGGTGACTAGGCGGAAATGTTCTTCGTCCACTATCGGTGTTCGGCGGCGGCTGGCTGCATGCGTGCGCAAGGCATCGGCCGCGTCGGCACTCAGTGCACCCGCTTGCACGGCCGACAGCAAATCGTCTTCGGTATACATAGGCTAAACCGCGCCGCGGCCCTGCTGGCTGACGAAGTACACGGCCTTGCGGGCGCGCATCACATCGCCCAGGGGGCGGTGCGCGGCCATGGCCTGCCAGGGGTCGAACACGGCAGACTCCACCTCTTTGGCAAAGGCCTGGGCCACGGCGCCACCCGTGTCTTGCATCGGCAGCGTCAGGCGCGCCACGGTGGTGTACGGCGTGGGCCAGTTGACCGAAGCATCCTCAATCGGCGTCAGCGTCTCGTTCACATAAGGCTGCAGTTGCAGGTCCCACTGCAGCGCCTTCTGCTGGAGCCGACCGGAAAACTCGGCACCCCAATCGTCTTGCGTGCCCTGCACGCCCGCACCGTTGGCTGCGGCGGGCACCAGGCGCACGCGCACGGCAAAGGGCCCGCAAGCGATAGGCGCCGCGCTGAACATGGTCTGCGCCGCAAAGCCGCCAAAGGGCTTGGTAAAGGTCTTGATGGTTTTCAGCAATCGCGCAGGCCCGCCCAGCACGCCATAGCGTGCAAACAGGTGCTTGATCAGGGCACCACCGCCTTTCGAGGCCGCCACCACAAAGTCCACGAATTCGCCGCTTTTGGGAAATGCAAACACCTCCTGGTTGATCAAGGCGAAGTCCTGGCTCTTGCAAGGGCCGCCCAGGGCCGACTCACCCTGCACACCCAGCACCCGGATGGAAAACCCGCGAATGTCGGGCTTGCGGTCGCTGGCACGGTCCATGCCGCCATTGGACAGGCGCACCCATACGGGGTAGCTGGCCGCCTTGGCAAACAGGCCCTGCTGCGCAAACGCGGGCAAGCCGTTCAGCACTTCGAGCTCTCCCTGCACCGCGAGCAACTGCTTGCGGTGCAGGGCGCGGCCGTTGCCGTATTGTTTGGACTTGCGCGCCTGCAGCTCGGCAAACTGCTGGCCGTAGCCCGCGTAGAGCTGGTCTTCGTTGGGCGCGATTTGTTCTTTCCAATCGGTGCTGGGCGTGAGGGACTGGGGCATGGAGAGCCTTTCCTAAAAAAGCGGCAGGGTTTGCGGTGGGGCGGGAATATCAGGGTTCAGCGGCGCAGGTGCGGCCGTCAACTCGCTGGCAGGCGCGGCGCGCATCAGGTCCAGGGCCTGCGCCGGGCTGGCGTTCAGCCAATCGGCGTAGTGCGCGGGCGGCACGATCACGGGCATACGCTTTTCTTCGTCGGGGCGGTGCATGCGGCCGGTGACGGCATGGCCATCGGCATTGACCGTGAGCACCGTGAAGCTGCCCGACTGCGCGTCCGAGGCGGGGTCGGTCCAGCGGTCCCACAGGCCGGCCACGGCAAAGGGCTGGCCATCGGCGCGGCCTATACGCCAGCGTGTGGGGCGGCCGCCGTTGGCGGGCGCGTCCTCCCAGCAAGGCTCAAAAAAGCATTCCATCGGCACCAGCACCCACTGGCCGGCTGCCCAGGCGCTGCGAAAGCTGGGCTTGCTAGCGGCCGTCTCGCTGCGTGCGTTGTAGGTCTTGCGGCTGATGTCGCGCGCTTGCGCAGCGTCAGAACACCAGTGCGGCACCAGGCCAAACTGGGCCAGGCGCAGCGCCGCCGTGCTGGCACCTTGGCGGCGGCGTACCGCCACGGGGGCCACATAGCCGGGGTAAATATCTTGCGGCCACTGCCCCACAGGCGGCTCCAGCGGCCCCAGGCGCTCGGTCATAAAGGCCGGATTGGCAGCAGGCTGGAAGTTGATGCACATGGGTTTGCTATAAATTCAGGAGCTGTTCGCGCATATTCCACGAGGGCTAGAGGCCACTTTCATCCTCATCCTTCGCCTTGGGCGGCCGGGGGACTTTCTTGAAGCGGATCTGGCGGTCCAGCTCGATGGCGTCTTTCTTCAGCTGGCGCTCGGCGTCCAGCTTCTGGCCCGCGGCCAGCCATTGGGCGAATTCCTCAGGCGTCTCCAGGCTGACACGGCCCAGCACGGCGGCGCGGAAGTCGTGGATAACGATCTCGGCAGCTTTTTGCAGGTTGATCTTGCCGCCACTTTGCAGCGCGCCACGCTTGCGGCCCACGGCCTCCAGCAGTTGCTCGTCGCTCTGTTCCGCCACGCCGGTCAGCTTGTAGCGTGCCTCCAGCTCGGCCGCGTAGTGCTGGCGCAGGTAGTCCAGCAATTCGAGGGCCACCTCTTCTTCGTCAAACGCGTTCTTGCCGATGGCGCCGCTGGCCGCCAGGTTGTAGCCGCTCTTGGCCACGATGATGCGCGGCCACAGCACGCCGGGCGTGTCGTACAGGTAGAAGTCGTCCGCAATGGTGATGCGCTGCTCCAGCTTGGTCACGCCGGCCTCGTCGCCGGTTTTGGCCGCGCGCTTGCCCTTCAGCGTGTTGATGAGGGTGGACTTGCCCACGTTAGGAATACCGCAGATCAGCACGCGCATGGGCTTGGCCATGCCGCCGCGGTTCGGGGCCAGCTCGTGGCAGGCGGCCACCAACGCACGTGCGGGCGTGGTCATGCTTGCGTCCAACGGGAGCGCGCGCACGCCGGGCATGGCGTTGTAGTGCGCCAGCCAGAGCGCCGTGCGCGCGGGGTCGGCCAGGTCTTGTTTGTTGAGCACCTTGAGCGCGGGTTTGCCGGCGGTCATCTCGGCCAGCATGGGGTTGGCGCTGGAACCGGGCAGGCGGGCATCCAGCAGCTCGATCACCACGTCAATGGCCTTGATGCGGTCCTGGATCGCCTTGCGGGTCAGGTGCATATGCCCGGGAAACCACTGAATGGCCATGCGCGCGTTCTTTCTTGTGTAGGTGAAGGGTCAGGGCAGGATTGTCGGGCAGATTGGGGGCCAACCCGCATTCCGCCGAGCGGGGGAGCAGGCTACACTTTGCCGAACAAGAGGAATCAGGGGGCGTCCGCACGTGAATTCACTTTTAAGCGCCAGCCTGCTGCTGGTGGAAGACATGGAAGAGATGCGCAACATCGTGCGCCGATTGCTCGGCGCCATGGGGTTCACCAACATCACGCTGGCACGCAATGGCGAAGAAGCCTGGCGACTGATCCAGGCGCAGTCGTTCGACCTGGTGCTGTGCGACTGGAACATGCCCAAGATGTCCGGGCGCGAGCTGCTGGAGCGGGTGCGCCAGGAGCCCACCTACGCCCTGCTGCCCTTCATCATGATCACCGGCGAAAACGCGCAAAGCTTTGTCAAAAGCGCGATCGACGGTGGCGTGACCGACTTCATCCTCAAGCCCTTTACCGCGGCGCTGCTGGAGCGGCGCGTGCACCACGCGCTGGGCCTGCCACCGGTACCCAGCCCATGAGCCTGCCCCACGCCCCTGACAGCAGCGCGCCGCTGACCCCCGAGGTACTGAGCGAAACCCTGCGCCAACTGCAGGCAAGCGAAAGCCACCTGCAGGGCCTGCTGGGATCAGCGCCTGATTCGATCTTGGGCATGGACACCGAGGGTTTTGTGACCGACTGGAACCCCGGCGCCGAGCGCGTGCTGGGCTGGACACGTGACGAGGCCGTGGGCCGGCGCATGTCCGAACTCGTCATTCCGCATCGTTTTCGTGATGCACACGAGAACGGCATGCGCCGGTTTCTGCAGACCGGCCATGCCCAGGTGCTGAACCGCATCATCGAGATCGAAGCCTTGCACAAGGACGGCCACCTGTTCCCCATCGAGCTGTCAATATGGAACATCAACAACGAACGCGGCCAGGGCTTTGGCGCCTCCATCCGCGACGTGACGGAGCGCCGCAAGGCCCAAGAGTCACTGCGCAATTCCGAGGAGCGCTACCGCTCGGTGGTGGAACACCTGGGCGAAGGCATGTTTGTGGCGCAGTACAACCGCATCGTGTTTGCCAACCAGCAGGCCAGCCAGATCCTGCGCGTGCCCAACGAGAAAATCATTGGCTCCGACCCGGTGGAGTGGATCCACCCCGACGACCAAGCCGATGTGCTGGAGCTGCGCCAGCGCCTGGCCAGCGGCCAGGAGATTGCCCGCCACTACGAGGCACGCCACATCGGCCACGATGGGGTGGTGCGCTGGCTCAACATCCGCCCCACGCCCGTAGCCTGGGAAGGCGGCATGGCGACGCTGACTTTCTTCTCGGAAATCACCGAGAGCAAGCAAATCGCCGAGGCCTTGCAGCGGTCGGAAGAGCGCTACCGTGCAGTGATCGAGCACTCGGGCGAAGGCATGCTGGTCGTGCAGGATGGTCGCTTTGTGTTTGCCAACCACCGCGCCGCCGAGCTGGTACAGATGACGCGCGAGGACATGCTGCGTGAAGGCTACCTGCACCGCATCCACCCCGACGACCGCGCCCTGGTGGACGACCGCCGCAAGCGCCGCCTGGCCGGTGAAGACGTGCCCAACCGCTACGAGATCCGCCTGCTGCTGCCCGACAACGTGGTGCGATGGATCGACATCGGCGTGACCGTCGTGCCCTGGGATGGCACGCCGGGCACACTCACCTTTTTCTCTGATATCACCGAGCGCAAGCAGGCCGAGGTGGACCTGCAACGCACGTCCTCTGAACGCGAGGCCATTTTGCACAGCGCGCTGGTCGGCATCGTGCTGTCGGTGGACCGCAAGCACCAGTGGGTGAACGACAAGTACGCCGAGATGGTGGGCTACACCCGCGAAGAACTGCTGGGCCAGTCCACCGCCATGGTGCACACCGACCTGGAAGCCTGGGCGCGCTGGGGCGAAGAGCAACGCGTGGCCCTGCAGGCCACCGGCAGCTTCTCCAACGAGCGCCAGCTCAAGCGGCGTAACGGCGAGGTGTTTTGGGTGCAGATGGCGGGCAGCCGCGTGCGTGCGGCCGACCCCGACTCGGGCGTGATCTGGACCCTGCTGGACATTACCGAGCGCATCAAGGCAGAGCAGAGCACGCGCTTCGCGCTGGAGCAGCAGAAGGAACTCAACGAGCTGCGCAGCCGCTTCGTGGCCATGACCAGCCATGAGTTCCGCACGCCGCTGGCCACCATCCTGTCGTCGGCCGAGCTGCTGAAGTACTACGGTGACCGCATGCCGGCGTCCGACAAGATCGACGTGATCCAGACCATCGAGAACGGCGTGCAGCGCATGACGCGCATGCTGGACCGTGTGCTGCTGCTGGGCAAGGCCGAGGCCCAGATGCTGGAATTCAAACCCACGCTGCTGGACCTGGTGGCCCTGGGCCACACCTTGGTGGAAGACGCCAAAACCCAGCACCCCGACTGCCGCTGCACCCTGGTCACCGACTTTGATGTGCAGCCCGCCACCGGCCTGTATGACGAGAAGTTGCTGGGCCATATTTTTGGCAACCTGTTGTCCAACGCCATGAAGTACTCCCCCCAGGGCGGCGAGGTGCGCTTCACCATGCGGCGCGAGGCCGATCAGGTGGTGATGCAGGTGTCCGACCAGGGCATTGGCATTCCGACCGAGGAAATACCGCACCTGTTCGAATCCTTCCACCGCGCCAGCAATGTGGGCGAGATCCAGGGCACGGGCCTGGGCCTGGCCATCGTCAAGAACTCGGTGGATCTGCACGGTGGCAGCATCCAAGTGGCCAGTGCGGCGGGCCAGGGCACCAGTTTCACTGTGCGCCTGGGCCATTCCGGTGGCGCCGAAGGGCCGTCTGCATGAGCGCCAGAATTGTGATTGCGGAAGACGAGACCGACATCCGCAACAACCTGAGCCTGCTGCTGCGCATGGAGGGCTTTACCGTGTTCGCCGCCCCCAACGGACGGGAGGCGCTGGAACTGATTCGGACGGAGCTGCCCGACATCGTGCTCAGCGATGTGATGATGCCCGAGATGACCGGCCACGAGCTGGTGCGCGCCCTGCGCGCCGATGCAGCCGTGGCACACATACCCGTCGTGCTGCTGACCGCCAAGGCCGACCGCGGCGATGTGCGCCAGGGCATGAATCTGGGTGCCGACGACTACCTGACCAAGCCTTTCCAGCGCGACGAGCTGCTGACCTGCATTCAGGCGCAACTGGACAAAGCCGCGGCCCAACAGACGGCCAGCAAACGGCGTGTGGAACAGGCCCACCACCTGCTGCACTACGACCCCGCCACCGACCTGCCCAACCGCGCGCACTTTCTGCTGCTGCTTAACGATGCGCTGAGCGCCCCGCCAGAGCCGCAGGAGGCACTGGTGCTGCTGGTTGTGGGACTGGACAACCTGGCGCAGATGGCCCAGGTGCTGGGCGCCGGCCCGCTGGATGCGTGCGTGGGTGCTCTGGCACGGCGACTGGCTGCACTCACCCAAACCGCCCCCATGGCCCAGGCCGGGCGCTGCGTGCTGGCGCGCCTGGGTGACGACCGGCTGGCTGTGCTGGCCCCGCGCTGGCCTGAGGGTTTGTCGCACTCCGTCATCGCCAACCACCTGCTGGGCGCCATGGCACAGTCTGTATCGGTGGCGGGCGATGAGCACTTCCCCACCATCTCGGTGGCCGTGTGCACGCAAATTGCCACCGACGACCGGCCCGAGGTGGTGCTGGCGCGGCTGGACCTGGCGCTGGCCGCTGCGCGTGCGCAACCGGGCCAGCACATTGCTGTGCACGACGCCAGCGCCGCACCCGACCTGAGCTCGGCCTTTCGCCTGCACAACGACCTGCACCGCGCGGTGGACCGGCAAGAACTGGCCGCTTTCTTCCAGCCCCAGGTGCTGGCACAGGGCGGTGCGGTCAAGGGTTTTGAGGCGCTGATGCGCTGGCAGCACCCCACGCTAGGCCTGGTGTCGCCCGCCAAGTTCATCCCCATTGCCGAGGACAACGGCCAGATCGTGGGCATGGGCGCCTGGATGCTGCAGCAGGCCTGCCAACAGGCCGTGGCCTGGCAGGCGCTGCGACCTTCAGGAGCGCCACCGCTGCGTGTGGCTGTCAACCTGTCGCTGCGCCAGTTTGGTGACCCGCAGCTGTTCCGCCACGTGGAGGCGGCGCTGGAAAACTCGGGCCTGCCCGCACAGCAACTGGAGCTGGAAATCACCGAGGGCACAGCCATGCTGGACCTGCACCACACGCTGGAGTTGCTGCGCCGCTTCAAGGCTATGGGCCTGAAATTGGCGATTGACGACTTTGGCACCGGCTATTCGAGCCTGGCCTACCTCAAGCGCTTTCCGCTGGACGTGTTGAAGATCGACCAGTCGTTTGTGCGCCAGATTTGTACCGACCGCGACGACCAGGTGATTGCCCAGGCCATCATCTCGCTGGCACACAGCCTGGGCCTCAGCGTGATTGCCGAGGGCGTGGAAACCCAGGCCCAGCACACACTGCTGCAGGACATGGGCTGCGAGGAGATCCAGGGCTATCTGCATGGCAAACCCATGCCGGGCGCGGACGTCGCCGGTTGTCTCAGTGGCCACGCGGCAGGCTGAAGAGCTGCGCAACTTAGGCAGCTAGCTCTAGGATAGACGCAGGATTTAAGGTGCCTTCACTAGGCGGCCTTTGGAGAATGCAAGGCAGTGCTTTCTATTCAACCTACCTTGCAGGAGTTTTCCATGGCCAACAAAAAGCTGTCCACCGTCACCAACGAACTGATCGAGTCCTACGGCAACACCGCCAAGAACGTGATCAACGCCTACCGCGTGGGCAATGCCCGCGCCGTGGGTTATGTGGACCAGTCCTGGGCCGCTGCCGTCAAGAAGGCCGGCAATCGCATCAGCACCGAAGTGCGCACCAATGCCTTGGCTGCCCAGAAGAAAGTCACCTCGCTGTACACCCAGGGCGTGACCCTGACCACTGACGGTGCCGACACTGCGGTGAACAAGGCTGTGGCACTGGCCGGCAAGGGCCTGGAACAAATGGCAGCCAACGCCAGCCGCTTTGAAAAATCCACCGGTCTGACCACCCTGAACACCATTGCAGTAGCCGCTGTGCCCGCAGCTGTGGCCGTGAACAACGTGGCGTCCAAGATCGAAGCCAAGAGTGGCGCGCTGGTGAGCAAGATTGCCGGCTCCAAGACCAAGGCCAAAGTGGCGTCTGCAAAACGCGCCGTGGCCAAGACGGCCACACGCGCTCGCAAAGCCGCCTAATTCAGCGGCGGCGAAAGTCGATCAGGCCAGCACGGCCTTGATCGACTGGGCCTGCAACCTGCGCGGAGCCAAATACTCCTGCAGGTAGATGCCAAAGGGCATGGTGTCGGCCGCCTCAATCGCGCGTTGCGCATCCCACGATTTCTGTGACTCTGCAGCAAAGCCGGCCGCTGCGTCCGCCGCCACCGGCGCTTGCAGCATGGCCGCACGCGTCTGCTCCGACTGCGCCCGCACAAAGGACACGAACGAGCCCTCATGGCGCTCCGTGATCTCGCGCAACACGCGGGCTGAGGGTAAGGTGTCGGGGTGCTGCAGGCCGTGCTCTGCAGCGCGCAAGGCGTCCTGGTACTGGCTGCCGCCATGGGTTGCGTCCAGCGCCTGCGCGTAGGGCAGCATGCCGCTCAACAGCTCTTCGCCCCAGGCCTTCAACTCCACCATGGCATCGCCGCGCTGCAGTTGCAAACCAGGCTCGCGGCCCCGCTCGGCCACCGCATGCTGGTTGCGCGCGACGGCAGCAATTTCCTGCGGCGTATCAGGCGCGCTGACCGACGACAGGCAGTGCAACAAAAACACATCCAGAAAGCGCATGGTCTGGCTGTTGATGCCCACCACCTCGAACGGGTCCAGATCCATCAGGCGCACTTCCACGTACTCCACACCGCGCTCGCGCAGCGCATGCAGCGGGCGCTCGCCCGCAAAGGTGACGCGCTTGGGGCGGATGGTGCCGTAGAACTCGTTCTCGATCTGCAGCAGGGTGGTGGCCAGCTGGTTGTAGCTGCCGTCCGCAGCCTTCACGCCAATGGCTTCGTAGGGTGCGTAAGGCTTTGTCAGGGCACCGTGCAGCGAGTGGGCATAGCCCTCCAGGCTGTTGTAACTCACGGCCAGGGACGACTGCGCATCACTCTGATAACCCAGGCGCCCCATGCGCAACGAGGTGGCATAGGGCAGGTACATGGTGCCGCTGCTCAGGGGCTGCAACTGGTGTTGGCGCCCGGCCACAAAGGACGAACACACGGCGGGTGAAGCGCCAAACAGGTACAGCAGCAAAAAGGCGTGGCGGCGGAAGTTGCGAATCAGCCCAAAGTACTGCTCGCTGGACACATCAGGCAGCGACCAGTTGTAGTGGATGCCCGAGATGGTTTGCATGCGTCGGCCGTAACGGTGGCCCAGACCCATGCGGTACACGCTCTTGGATTGCCCTACGTTGGAGCTGCCGTACTGGCCAATAGGGATGGCATCGTCTTCGGGCAAACAACAGGGCATGCTGGACACCCACAGGCGCTCATCGCCCATGGCACGCAGCGTGAACTGCTGGATCTGGGTGAGCTGCTCCACACAGGCATCGGGGTCGGCGTGCACACTGGTGATCAGCTCCACCTGGGATTCGCTGAAGTCGGTGGTGATGTGCGGGTGGGTAAGTGCCGAGCCCAGGGCCTGGGGGTGCGACGTCATGGCCAGCAGGCCGCTGGGCAGCGCACGCAGGCTTTCCTTTTCCACGCCCCGGCGGATACCGCGCAAACGCTGTGCTGTCAGGGCGCTCAAGGCCACTTGATTACTGTCCATGCCTAGGGGCCCTTCCTCTTTCTGTGGGGCGCAAAGGTACCACAGGCCGCCATTTATTGCTCGCGGATGGAATAATGCCGCCGATGGATACCTCGGAACTCATTGTCTGGTCCTGCATGTTGGGGGGATTTCTCACCCTGACCATCGTGGCCCTGTCCGACCTGGTGATCAATCCCACCGTGGGTGCCTGGCGCGCGCTGGTCTTTGTATTGCTGACCGGCTGGAGCTGCGTGATCATGTCGGGCCTGGCGGGTCAGCTGTTTCCTGAGATTCCTGAACTGACCATGGAGGTGATGAAAGTCAGCATGGCGCCGCTGAGCGGTGCGCTGGCGCTGACCTACCTGGGCCTCTGGCTGGGGGTGAAGCGCGACGACCGCGCGGTCTACCGCAGCATGGTCTTCGTCTCCCTGGGCCTGATTGCGACCGCGGTGGTGGCTACGGCGTATGTCTTGTATGGGGACGACCCCCATAGCACGTCGCCCCTGCTGGTCGCCGGCATGTTGAGCACACTGGGCGCCTTGGTGGGGCTGGTGATCACCATCCGCGCAGCCCTGCTGGGTGACGATCTGGCACGCTGGATGGTGTTGGCCTGCCTGTTCCTGGTGGCCATGGTGGTGGGCATGTTCGGGCAGGCTTTGTCGCCCGGCGCGCTGAGCTGGCCCCTGACGGCATTGATCGCGTTTTGCACGCTGTGCCACTTCTTGCTGATCACGGGCCTCACCGTAAAGCGCAACCGCGTCAACAAGCAGCTGATTCGCCTGACCAAAAAAGCCTCCGGCACCGACCCGGCCACGGGCCTGCACACCGGTTCGGTCCTCGTATCCAAGGTAGACGATGCCTTTTGGCGCAGCGCCCGCCTGAAGCGGGAATGCGCGGTGGTGTGCCTGCATCTGGGCAATTTGTATGAGCTGGGTGAGTCCGCCGGGCACGGCGTGGAGCAACAAATCCTGCAAGCCATGACGGCGCGTATCCGGCGTGCGGTGGGCTTTCGCTACGTGGTCGGGTTGTACCACCCGCGCTGCTTTGTGGTGGTGATTTCTGCCGTGAAGAACGCGCAGGAAGTGGAGCGCATGGTGCTACGGCTGCGCGCCGTGCTGACCCGGCCGCTGAAGATTTTGGGCATCAAAGATGCCAACCACACCTTCCAGCCGCGCTTCGGCATTGGCATTGCCCACAAAAGTGCTTTGGAAACCGACCCCACGGCCGTGATGGATGTGGCCGAGCGGCGCGCGCTGGCGCAGTCAGGCGCCACACGCGTGCCGGAAGAGGCGGCGCCCACCGCAGCAGGTGCGCTGTAGGTCAACGCGCCAGTCGCGCGGACGCCCTGCTCACCTCTTGTGCGCCCTGCGCTGCACCGCTTTGCGGCACGGCTTCGCCATTGCGATCCAGCGCCTCCGACAGCTGGGCGGCCAGACGCTCCGGGCTTTGCGCATCCAGGCCGATCCAGGTGCCCTGGGTCAGCGTGATGTGGGCCGCTTCCACACTGCCGGCACCGGCACACAGCGTGGTGCGGGTGGGCGCATCCTCACTCACCAGCACCAGCATGGCGGGTACCACGGCTTCGGGCATGAGCGCCTCCAGCACGGCGGGCGGCATCAGGTCTTCGGTCATGCGTGTGGCGGCTGTGGGGGCCAGGCTGTTCACGCGGATGTTGTTCTTGGCGCCTTCAATCGACAGGGTTTGCATCAGCCCCACCAGCGCCAGCTTGGCCGCGCCGTAGTTGCTCTGGCCAAAGTTTCCATACAGGCCCGACGACGACGTGGTCATCAGGATGCGCCCGTACTTTTGTTCGTTCATATAGGGCCACACGGCCTTGCAGCAGTGCACGGCGCCCATCAGGTGCACGTCCACCACCAGGCGGAAGTCGCTCACCTCCATTTTGGAGAAGCTTTTGTCGCGCAAGATACCTGCGTTGTTCACCAGAATGTCCACACGGCCCCAGGCGTCCACTGCCTGCTTCACCATGGCCTGCACCGCCTCAAAGTCGGTGACGGACGCACCATTGGCCATGGCTTCGCCACCGGCCGCCCGTATTTCGGCCACCACCGCTTCGGCCGCCGACAATGAGCCGCCCGAGCCATCACGTGCACCGCCCAGGTCATTCACCACCACCTTGGCACCGCGGGCGGCCAGGGCCAGCGCATGCTGGCGGCCCAAACCGCCGCCCGCGCCCGTTACGATGGCCACACGGCCTTTGAAATCCAGATGCATTGCTTGTCTCCTCGGGTTGTTGGATCAGGCTAGGGGCTTGTGCGTATAGCCCCTGCCAGCTGCACGTACTTTAATTCAAGCAATCGCTCACTAAAAAACACAAGAGAAAAGACAGTCCCATGCATGACATGCTTGAACCCGCCACTGGCGCGCCGCGCGATGCCTCCACCGTGGTGCTGCTGCGCGATGGCCCAGCAGGCCTGGAAGTGTTTTTGATGAAACGCAGCGGCCTCTCAGACACCTTTGGTGAGGCCTATGTGTTTCCCGGCGGCAAGCTGGACGCGCATGACAGTTCCCCCGCCGCCGTGAGTGCTCTGGATATGTCCGCCGAAGTGCTCGCCCAGCAGCTGAGCGAACCTGAAGTTGGTGGTGGCATTGCGGCCGGCCTCTATGTGGCAGCGCTGCGCGAGCTGTTTGAAGAGGCTGGCGTGCTATTGGCCGCTGGTACCACGCGCCCGGCGAGCCCTGAGCCCCAAGACTGGCAAGCCTGGGTGGCAGCATCGGGCCCCATGCTACAAGCCAGTGCACTGGTGCCCTGGAGTCGCTGGATCACACCGCGCATGGCGGCTCTGAGCAAAAAGCGCTTTGACACCCGCTTCTTTCTGGCGCGGGCGCCCGCGGACCAGGAGGCCAGCCACGACAACTTCGAGACCACGGCCAGCATCTGGCTTACCCCCAAGGAAGCGCTGCTGCGCTACCACCGTGGCGAGATTGAAATGGCGCCGCCGCAGATCATGAGCCTGGCACACCTGGCGCGCTATGCCAGTGCCGCCGAGGCACTGTACACCGCACGGCAACAGACACCGCCCTGCGTCTGCCCGGAGAACTTCAGCGACAACGGCGAGGTCATCCTCTGCTACCCCGGCGACCCGCGGCACTCGGTGCCCGCACGCGCCCTGCCCGGCCCCACGCGGCTGGCTATCCGCAACAAACGCTTTGTGCCAGTAGAGGGACTGGAGAGCTTGTGGGCCTAGCGTCCGGCGCCGCTTGCTACGAATTCAGGAGCTGCTCGCGCAATATCGACGGGGGCTAGAGGCCTATTTGGCATGTAAACAGCTGCTCTGTCACCTCTTTGCCCCACTGCGTGCCCTGTTGGCTGCGGGTCAGCGTGAAGCCATGCTTTTCGTACAGGTGCCGTGCCGCGTGCAGGCCATCAAACGTCCATAGGTGCACCTGCCGGTAGCCACGCGCCCGGCAAAACGCCAGGGCAGCTTCCAGCAACTGTGAGCCCACGCCCTGGCCGCGTGAGGCGTCTGAGGTGATGAACCAGCGCAGGTGCGCGCCGGACTCTGCAGCGTGCGATCCATCAATGGCAATGGAGCCATGGATCACGCCGTCTTGTTCCGCCAACCACAGGCCGTCGCGGTCCGGCTGGTAGTCCAGGCAAAACGCCGCCAGACCGGACGCCACCTTGGCTTCAAACGACACACCAAAGCCTGCGGTGCGGGCGTAGTAGCTGGCGTGTAGCTCGACGATGCGGCCAATGCAGCTGGGGCGGTAACCGAGGTGAATGTTCATGGCTGGGGGATTCTTACGCGCATCCAAGCTTCCACATCGCTGGGTTTGACCAAGGTGCGCATCTCGTCAAACGCCGTCTGCGCCTGCGGGTAGTGGCGGCGCAGCAAGTTGAGCCATTGTTTCACGCGCCCGGCCTGCTGTTTTTTCTCCAGATGGGTCGTCGCTATTTGCCAGAAGGCGTGCATCAGCGGGCCCATTTGCTCCCAGCTCCAGTCATCGCCAGGCTGGGCGATGCTGCCATCTACCGTGCCCATGGCAGTCAGAACACTGCGCGCCAGCGCGGGGCGCGCCACGATGCCGCGACCCAGCATGACGATGCTGCAACCGCTTTGCGCCACGGCCGCCTGTGCGTCTTCCACGGTCCAGATTTCTCCGTTCACCGCCACCGGCACCCGCACCGCTTCGCGCACATCGGCCACACGGTCCCAGTAGGCCGGGGGGCGGTAACCCTGCGCCTTCGTGCGCGCGTGCACCACAATCTCGGCTGCACCACCGGCCTCCAGCGCCCGCGCGCAGTCCAGCGCCAAGCTGTCGTCGTTGTAGCCCAGTCGCATCTTGGCGGTGACGGGAAGGTGGGCCGGCACGGCCGCGCGCACCGCGGCCACGATGGTGTGCAGGATCTCCGGGTCTTGCAGCAGCGTGGCACCGCCACCATGCCGGTTCACCACCTTGGCCGGGCAGCCAAAATTGAGGTCAATGCCGGGCGAACCCATCTCGGCCAGGCGGGCTGCGTTCTCAGCCATACACACCGCATCCGACCCCAGCAACTGCGGCCACACCGGCACGCCGGCAAAGGTGCGCGCACCATGGGCCAGCTCGGGCACCGTGCGTAGCAAAGCCTTCTCCGACATCAGCGAGTGCGTGATGCGAATGAACTCCGACACGCACTTCTCCACCCCGCCCACGCGGGTCAGGATGTCACGCAGGACAAAGTCGAGAAGCCCTTCCATGGGGGCGAGGTAGATACGGACAGGCACGGAAATGGATGTAGATGCTGCAGACAGGCGATGGCCCCATGGAGCGTGTCCGGCCCATGAGGAGGTTAGGAGCCACCCGCATTGCGGATGACTTCCATGAGATCAACACGCAAGTTTATTGCGGCTTCGGCCGACCTGGTGAACCCCGAGCGCGCAAAGCCCAAAGCTTTCGCGGTCTTGCCGAGGTAATGCGCAATACGTGCGAGGTGCAGTGCCCCTCGGGGATTTAAAGAAGCGGGGTCGACTTCGTCAGCCAATGCCAGGAAACTATTTGGAAAAGCCCCATACCTAGCAATGAATTCAACGCGGCTCTCTGAAGCGGAAAAAGTTGCTCAGATAGCAACTTAAAAAATATCTGGCGATTCATGGCGCCTCTCGATGCGACATCTATTGCTCAGCGTTTGGTCGCAGGATCCCAGTGCTCGGCAATCTTTCCGTTTTCAATACGGAACATGTCGAACCAAGTCGTCGTGTACTTCTTCGTGGAGTCCTTCGGGTCGGGCAGTTCGCGCACAAAAGACAGGACCACGAAGTCGCCATCTGCAACGATCGAAACCAGCGGCGCCTTCACTTTCGCCTCAATAGCCTTTGGTTTGCTGAACTTCTGAAAGAACTCGACAAAAGCGGCTCGGCCCGTCGGTACGTCCGGGTTGTGCTGAATGTAGGACTCGGCCATGTATTTGTCCGCAAGCTCCATGTGCCCGCCTTCAAAAACCTCACGCCAAAAGTCATAAACCAATCGCTTGTTCGCGGCCGACTTGGTGTCGCTGCTGGCCAGCAATTGCTCGTGGTTGGGATTCGGGGACACCGCAACCTGGCTGTAGCCGACACCAGGTACGGCCAAGATTGCGGCGACGAAAACGGACGAAAGGAAAAACTTCATGAGAACTGACTCCGGGTGTTGATTGCAGCACTTACCTTAATAGATGCGTGAAACCTGTCCAACGAACAAGGTCGTTTGAATGATGGTAGTGCTCTCCGGGAGAGCTTTGCTTCTGCGGGTTAGCGTTCGAGGTGTTAGTCCACAACGAGACTTTTGTGCATGACATAAGCGTCAACGTAGCCCATGCGGCTGTGCTTGAAGGCGCCAGGTAGTGTGCCGACGATGGAAAAACCAAGTTTCTGCCACAGACGCACAGCAACTACGTTGGTGGAAACGACCAAGTTGAACTGCATGGATCGGTAGCCCAGCGCGCGCGCCTGCGCTTGTGAGTGTTCGCAAAGCGCCGCAGCGACACCGTGGCCGCGCGCGGACTCAGCGACAACATAGCCGCAGTTGCAGACGTGACTGCCAAGCCCCGGTTGGTTTGGCTTGAGGATGTATGTGCCAATGACAGTGCCAGCGGCAGTTGTGGCAACGAAGGTAGCCTGAGGAAGTGTGACCCATGTGTTGTGAATCTCGGCCTCGGTACTAGTCGGAGAGAAGGCATAGGTGTCTCCGGTTGCGAAGACCGATTGTAGGATCGGCCAGAGGGACGGCCAGTCCGGGGATTGAAAGGGTCGGATTGAAAACATGGTTGCCATTGCGGCCTAACGATTAGGCGCCAGCTTGCAGCAGAGCACCTGGATCTAGGAAGAACATTTTCTTCCACCCTTGTGTCTCTGAACTAAAGCGCCATGGCAGAGGGATGAGCGACACAACTGAATAGTGCAGATGTGGCGGCTTGCCTGCGGCGTTTCCGCTAGTTCCAACCAAACCTAGCACCGCCCCCTTGGCAAGGAAGCGGGGCGACGGATCGGCATCGGCCAAGTGTGCGTAGTAGTGCACTCTCCATTTCGGCCCTAGGACCGCAACCACGTTGCCACCAATACCGAGGCGACCTTGATAGAGGACAACACCTGGGACGGCGGATACAACATTTCTACCTTGGTGTGCGAACACATCAATACCTTTATGCACGCCGGAAATTCCCCATGGCTCATACCAGAATGACTTTGGATTCCAGTCTTTCGAGGTGGCGCCCGCTACAGGAATGCGGGGTTCCTCAGGAATGGCGAAGCCAATGCCTAGCAGCAAAGCGATGGCAGCAAGAAAGGTATACAGACGGCGATGCTTCATCTTATGTCGTGGCAAAGATTTGACGGGCGCTGCATAGCGACAGAATTTAGCGCCGTTTGGCCGCAGCACTTGGTTGGGAAAGCCTGATTGAACACCAAAGTAGCGTACAAAAAACTACAGAGAATAAGATGCAAGCGTCCAGACTTTTGGGCGGCGCTGCCAACAGATCGCTCAAAACGGCATACGGTACAACGGGCGACCAAACGAAGAACGCGGGAAAGCCGCTGAACGGCACATGAGAATGGCCTTCGTAGTGCGGCCACTTTATGTATAAAACGACTGCGGCACCGGCCAGCAGATAACTGATGACCGTTGCAAGAACGATGCGTACTGGTCGGCGGTGATAGAGCAGTTCAAACTTCATGGGGCCGGATCAATAATCAGCATTGACCAAAAGAAATTTCACGAGGCAGCCAGCGTGAATCAGAGCCAGCCCGTCCATCTGATAGCGGTCGACACGAAAAGCCAGACTGAAGAACTGATCGCCGTCCAGCATTGTGCCCTTGAAGGTATTCCATCGCTCCTGCGCATTGCCAAACGGCACAAGCTTGCCCGTCTCTCGAATCTGAATCATGTGCTTGGCTTCAATATCCGCAACCGTGAACGGGCCTTCAACGGTGAAGCTTTTGTCAGCCTGCAGCTCCGCAAAAGGTTTTTGGTCGCCGACGCACTCAGCCCCTGACACCGCAAAAGCGGCCGGGCCACTCAGCACGGCAAAGAGTACCGCTGCGCTACAGGTGAACTGTTCCGCTGGTCCAAAGCGCCTCATATGTGTCGCGCACCCCTGCGAAAGCGTCTGTAATCTGAGTAAGGGTCGTCCCGGCCTTCTTCGCACCGTCCTTGAAGGAAGCCCCTGACTGATAGCACTCAGAGCCATCGATGAGCACGTAGCGATCGTGCAGCCCACCAGACGAGCGCACCGCCGCAGACAAACCATGTTGTGCTGCAAAGAGCCCAACCGCTGCAACTAAGGCCGGAATCTTCTCCCTACCAAGCAACCTCACCGCTGCTCCCTTCGCGACGAAGGGCAAGTAGCGGGGGACGAACTCAGCGTCGAGGTAGGGGTCAACAAAGAGCACGTCGGTTCGTGCAAGTTCGACGACACGGCGAAGCTCATCAAAGTACTCAAAGACACCGCCTTTTGCTACAACCACCGAGAGCGGGCCGGTAGTCTTCATTCGAAGGTCATGACGAGCTTGGTGCAGCATCACCAGCACTCCGCGCATAGCGGGCGTGTAGTCTCGAGCCATTGAGGAGCTCAGGCGCCCGACGTAGCCATCGAAGAACATAGTCGCTTTCGCGGGGTTCCATGCATGAACCGCTGCTGAAGCTCGACCGAGCCAAGCAAGCACATCTGAGTCGTCGTTGCCCAGGCTCTGCGAAGGAGGCATCGCTCGCAGAACGTCCTCGATTTCGAAGAGCAACTGATCGAGAGGCAGGTTATTCATGCGCGGCCTAACGAATGAAAGGGACTTCCCCGTCCCGTGCAAGCCGCGACCCGTCAGGGTTGCGGTTAACGGCAACTGAGTGCCATGGTGGGAAGTGCGAACTTTTCATCAACTTGTCCGAGAGAGGATGTCATCGCAATCGTAACGGCTGGAATCGATCTGGCAAAGAACGTCTTTGCCGTTCATGGCGTCGATGCAACAAGCAAGCCCGTGCTGACGGTGGCTGCCGGAGGCACAACAAGTCCGCTTGACAGCTTATCAACGATGTCGCCAATCAATACGCTACAAAAACCATAGCTGCTCGCGCAATGAGAAAGGGCGCCGCAGCGCCCTTTCTCATTCAAACCCAACGCCTCAAAAAGCTCAGCGTCAACGGGGCAAGTGATCCGCTTATTGCCGAATCAAATGGTCAAACGCACTCAACGCCGCCTTCGATCCCTCGCCCGCCGCGATCACGATCTGCTTGAACGGCACGGTGGTGCAGTCGCCCGCCGCAAACACGCCGGATGCGTTGGTGTGGCCCTTGGCGTCCACGATGATCTCGCCGAACTTGCTGAGTTCAATCGTGCCCTTGAGCCATTCGGTGTTGGGCACCAGGCCGATTTGCACGAACACGCCTTCCAGTTCCACTAGGTGTTCCACGCCGGTGGCGCGGTCCTTGTACTTGAGGCCGTTCACCTTGCCATCGGCACCGGTGATTTCGGTGGTCTGGGCGTTGGTGTGCACGGTCACATTGGGCAGGCTGTTGAGCTTCTTCACGAGCACGGCGTCGGCCTTCAACTGGTCGGCAAACTCGATGACGGTGACGTGGGCCACGATGCCAGCCAGATCAATGGCGGCTTCGATGCCTGAGTTGCCGCCGCCGATGACCGCGGTGCGCTTGCCCTTGAACAGCGGGCCGTCGCAGTGCGGGCAGTAGGCCACGCCCTTGTTCTTGTACTCCTGTTCGCCGGGCACATTGACATTGCGCCAGCGCGCACCGGTGGACAGGATGACTGTCTTGGCCTTGAGCGAACCGCCGTTGGCCAGCACCACTTCGGTCAGGCCGCCAGGCTGGGCTGCGGGCACGATCTTGTCGGCGCGCTGCAGGTTCATGATGTCCACGCCGTAGGAGCGCGTTTGGGCTTCCAGTGCGGCAGCAAACTTGGGGCCGTCGGTCTCCTGCACCGAGATGTAGTTCTCAATGGCCATGGTGTCGTTTACCTGGCCACCGAAGCGCTCGGCCGCCACACCCACGCGGATGCCCTTGCGGGCGGCGTACACGGCTGCAGCGGCCCCCGCAGGGCCACCGCCGACGATGAGCACATCGTACGGGTCTTTGGCAGACAGCTTGGCCGCGTCTTTGTCAGCAGCGCCAGTATCCAGCTTGGCCACAATTTCTTCGACCAGCATGCGGCCGTTGCCAAACAGTGCGCCATTCAGGTAGACGCTGGGCACGGCCATGATTTCGCGGGCGTTGATTTCGTCCTGGAAGGCACCGCCTTCGATGACGGTCGTCTTCACTTTGGGGTTGAGAATGGCCATGAGGCTTAGGGCCTGCACCACGTCCGGGCAGTTGTGGCAAGTCAGGCTCATGTAGACCTCGAAATTGAAGTCACCGCCATCCGCGGGGGACAAGGCTTTGATCTGGTCGATCACGTCCTGCTCCACCTTGGGGGGATGGCCGCCGCTCCACAGCAGGGCCAGCACTAGCGAGGTGAACTCGTGGCCCAGAGGCAGGCCGGCAAAGCGCAAGCTGGTGGCAGTACCAGCACGCTTCAGGGTGAAAGAAGGCTTGCGAGCGTCCTGTCCGTCATAGGCGACGGTGATCTTGTCGGTGCGCAGGCTCTGGATGGTTTGCAGCAGGTCGCGCATTTCCACCGAGTTGTCGTCCTCACCGAGGGACGCCACGATCTCGATCGGCAGCGTCACGCGCTCCAGGTAGGCGCCGAGTTGGGATTTGAGGGTGTCGTCGAGCATGGTGATTCCTTTTGCTATTCATTTGGTAGCTGCTTGCACACACTACACGCGGGCTACAGCCCAATTTGGGCATAAAAAAGCCGGACGGCCTGGCGCACACGCACCAGGACGCTGTCCGGCTAGTGAGCGCTCAAGGCGCTCTGCCGTCTTGCCGGATGGGCTTAGATCTTGCCGACCAGATCCAGGGAAGGCGTAATGGTCTTGGCGCCTTCGTTCCACTTGGCGGGGCACACTTGGCCGGGGTGGGCGGCGGTGTACTGGGCAGCCTTCAGCTTGCGCACAGTTTCCTTGACGTCACGGGCGATTTCGTTGGAATGGATTTCCAGCGTCTTGATGGTGCCAGTGGGGTCAATGATGAAAGTGCCGCGCAGCGCCAGGCCTTCTTCGTCGATGTGCACGTCAAAACCGCGTGTCAGGGCGTGGGTGGGGTCGCCAATCAGGGGGAACTTGGCCTTGCCCACGGCGGGAGAGGTTTCGTGCCACACCTTGTGGGCGAAGTGGGTGTCGGTGGTCACGATGTAGACCTCGGCACCGGCCTTTTGGAATTCTGCGTAGTGCTCAGCGGCGTCTTCCACTTCGGTAGGGCAGTTGAAGGTGAACGCTGCGGGCATGAAGATGAACACGTTCCACTTGCCCTTGAGGGTCTCGTTGGTCACGGTCACAAACTTGCCGTTGTGGAAAGCTTCGTTCTTGAATGGGACGACTTGGGTGTTGATCAATGACATGGTGGTTTTCCTCTAGAAGTTGCTGTTCTGAACATGAACAGCCTGAATCTTAGAGCCTACACACCATGTTTTGGTTTGATTGATCCAATGAACCGGATTGACTTTGCCTATGACGCCCGAAACACCCGGTGGTGCAGGCGACGCAGGGACCACCACACGGTGCCCGCCACCACCGGAATGGCGGCCGCAGCCGTCAGCTCCGGACTCCAGGGCCAGCCCCAGTGCTGCGCGGCCTTCGCCCAGTAGCTAGCCAAGCCGACGATGTAATAGGTAATGGCCGCTACAGACAGTCCCTCCACCGTGGACTGCAGCTTGAGCTGCATGTCCTGGCGGCTGTTCATGGTCGCCAGCAGGGCCTGGCTGCTCTGCTGCTGCTCGATCTCCACCCGCGTGCGCAGCAAGTTGCTGATGCGCGATACGCGCTGCGACAGCGCATCCTGGCGGCGGCTGGACCAGGCGCAGGTGCTGCGCGCAGGGGTCAGCCGGCGCTCCATGAACTCGCCAATGGTTTGCATACCGGCCAGGCGCGACTCGGCAATGTCTTCAATGCGTTTGTCCACCAGCTCAAAGTAGGCCGCACTCGCTGAAAAACGGGAATGCGTGGCCGCATGCTGGCTTTCTACCTGCCCCGCAAGGCGTGTCAGCCGATCCAGCAGCATGGGCTCGTCATCGCGCGTGGCACTGCGAATGGCCTCGGCCAGCTCTGCCAGTTCGCGCTCCGCCGATGCCAGCACCACCGAAGCATCGCGTGCCGCGGGCAAACCCAGCAGGGCCGCCATGCGATAAGTCTCGATCTCCAGCAGGCACTGCACCAGGCGCCCCAGGCGCCGCGGTGTGACACCACCGGCCAGCAGCACCATGCGAGAAAAACCGTCCGCATGCACCGCAAAGTCGGTGTACACCTCGCCAAAGCCATCGGCCACCGTGGAAGCCACCAGCGTGTCCTCGTGCAGCAGCTGGCGTATCCAGGGACCCGTGTCCACCTCGTTGGTGGACAACACCCACAGGTGCAGGCTGGCCAGGCAGCCGCCCGGCAGGTTGGCCAGCCACTGCTGGGGCACGGCGTTCAGCGCCAGCTCGGGCTCTCGGTCCGTGCCCACCTGGTTACTGATCGGGCGCATGAAGGTCCAGGTCACAAACTCGGTGTGCAGCTCCCAGCGCAGCCGGTACAAGCCCAGGTCCATGCGGATATGAATGGAATCCGCATCCGGCGCGGCCAGATGGTGGTCGCGCGCCAAGGCGGCAATGTGCGCGCGGCTAGCCTCTCTCTGCTCGGCATTGCAGACCATGACCACATGCGAGAGCGCCATGGGCGAAGCCATGGACTCGGGCGGGCGGGCGTGAACTTCGTTGTGAAGCGAGAGGCGTTGTGGGTGCTGCGCGGTTTGGATGTTCAAGGGAAGGACGGACTCAAAAATTAATCTTCAACAAACGCCTCTTCGCGCTTGGCCTTGATGGAAGGCATCAGCACCACGACCAGCAACAGCACGGCCGCGGCCAGCAGACTGGCTGACAGGGGGCGTGTGAGGAACACACTCCAGTCCCCACGGCTGAGCAGCAGTGCACGGCGCAAGTACTCTTCCATCATCGGCCCCAGGATAAAGCCCAGCAGCAGCGGAGCAGGTTCTGTGCCCAGCTTGATGAACAGGTAACCAATCACGCCAAACAGGCC
>NZ_JBFUBO010000011.1:0-144759 GCF_056405715.1 Rhodoferax sp. P1_F3
CTTGGTGCATGGTGGTCTTGGGCGCAAAGCCGCAAAAAACCGCCAGTCTGGCGTTCGACGTTTAAATCGAGACCAGATTCAATCACCAAATTCTTCAAGCAAATCATTAACTTACGACGTCCTGATGTGCAAACGTTGGGACACTACTGATTTCGCATATAGTTTCATTTTTACGCCTATTTCGCGGGGCCGAAGAATGATTAAAAACAGCGGATTGTTGGATATCTACGTGCGGTGCTGTTAATGCCAAACATTACCGGCATGCGGGTCGATGACGCGAGCTTGGCTTGGGTTCTACTGGGCAAGGGCCTCGACCTGTACCAGGACAGTGTGTTCATCACGGGTGGAGATGGGCGCTTCATCTATGCCAACGATGCTGCCACACGCGCTTTGGGGTATGGCCGTGAAGTCTTGTTGACAATGGGGCCGCCGGACATCGATCCAAACGTTTCCCAGCAGCGCTGTCTGGAAATACTGCAGAGCCCCCAGGGGTACACCTTCCTCGTTGACACAGTATTCCGGACGCTGGGTGGCGACTTGATACCGGTGCAGGTGCACGGCGTCACGCTGCAGATGGATGGGCAATCGTTCGCCGTGGCTATCGCCCGCGACATGTCGGAATCCAAGCGAATGCAGGATGCATTGTTGAAACGCCAGCAGTACTGGCGCACTTTGCTGGATGAGTTTCCTTTCTTTGTCTGGCTCAAGGACGAACAAAGCCGCTTGCTGGCGGCAAACACCGCGTACGCCAGAGTGGCAAGGGTGTCTTCCACCGCGGAACTGGAAGGCCGAACTGAATTCGAATTCTTCCCGCACGATCTGGCTGAGACCTATGTTGCCGATGACAAGGCTGTCATGGCGGCGGGCGTGGCCCATTACGTGGAAGAGCTCTATGTCGATGAGCACAACCAACGGCGCTGGATGGAGGTGTGGAAGTCACCGCTGCATGAGCAGGGCAAGGTGGTGGGTACCGTCGGTTATTCCAGAGACATCACCGATCGCAAGCACACCGAGAGCGAGCTCCAGAAAGCGTTGGCCTTTACGCAAGGCGTCATTGATGCCTTCCCGGATCTTTTGTTCGAAACGGACCGGGATGGTCGCTACCTGAACATATGGACGCACAACCCTGAACTTTTGGCAGCAAGCCGGGAGAGCTTGCTGGGGCGAACCCTGAAGGAGGTCCTGTCACCCGAAAGCGTGGCAACCGCCGAAATCGCCTACGCGGAGGCTGAGCGGTCGGGGGTTTCCTTGGGGCATGTCATTTCGGTCATGACGCCTGTTGGCCTGCGCCAGTTTGAGCTATCGATGTCGCAGATGCGTGTCGACGATGGTGCGCGTCCGCATTTCATTGCGGTTTCACGCGATGTCACGCGGCGGCTGGAGTTGCAGCAGGAATTGACCAGCCGTGAGCGCGAGTACCGAACCCTGGTCGAGAACTCGCCGGACGTGATTGCCCGGTTTGATCTGCAGTTCGGCTGCCGCTATGCCAATCCGGTGCTGCTGCAGGCCCTGGGGCGCTCCAGTACGGGGGCGGTGGGGTGTTCACCGTTGGCCCTGTGGGGCGGTGAGGCAGGCGCAGCACTGGAGCAGCGCTTTGCAGAGGTTGTGGATCGCAAGGAATCCGTGGAGTTTGAACTGCACTGGTCTGACGCCCAGGAACGTAGCGTCTGCAGTTTGGTCAGTTTGACGCCAGAGGTCGGCGGCGACGCGAGCGTCAGCAGCATCTTGATGGTAGGGCGCGATATCAGTGAACTCAAAGCCTATCAAGACAAGATCCATCAAATGGCGTTTTACGACCCCCTGACGGGGATGCCCAACCGGGTATTGTTCAACGATCGCCTAGCGCAAATGCTCAAGGATGCGGCCTACCACCGCCACCAGGCCGGGGTGATGGTGGTGGATCTGGATCGCTTCAAGCAGATCAATGACACCATGGGCCATGCGACGGGGGACGCCTTGCTCAAAGAGGTGGCCGTGCGTCTGCGCAACAGTGTAAGAAGCTACGACACCGTGGCCCGGCTGGGCGGGGATGAGTTCGGCATCTTGTTGCCGCAAATTCGTACGGGGGCCCATCTGACACGCGTGGCGGGTAAGGTCCAGGCGGCTTTCAAGCAGAGCTTTTGGCTTGAGGGACGGGAGATTTTTATCTCCTGCAGCGTCGGGATTGCCGTGTACCCGACAGACAGCATGGTGTCAGAGGAACTGCTCAAGTACGCCGACTCCGCCATGTATTCCGCCAAGCGCAGCGGGCGCAATGACTTCCGGTTTTATTCGAAAGACCTGACGGTTCGCGCGCAGGAACGGCTGACCCTGGAGTCTGATCTACGCCGGGCACTGGAGCGCGGCGAGCTGGCGTTGCACTACCAGCCCAAGGTGCTGCTGGGGTCCGGGGCCATGGTCGGCTGCGAGGCGCTATTGCGCTGGGCCCATCCACGCTTGGGCATGGTTCCACCGGATCAGTTCATCCCTGTGGCGGAGGACTCAGGATTGATCAACGAGCTGGGTGCCTGGGTGTTGCGCGAGTCCTGTCTGACGGCGGTGGTGTGGAACGCCGCGGCAGCGCTGCCACGCAAGGTAGCGGTCAATCTGTCGGTTCGCCAGATACAGGTGCCGGGCTTGGTGGCACAGGTGCAGGGAATCTTGGCGGAGACGCATTGCCAGCCGCAGTGGCTGGAGTTTGAAATCACTGAAAGCCTGCTGCTGGACGAGGATGGGCTCGTGGTCAACGCCTTGCAGGCGTTGCGCGATATGGGTGTCACCATTGCCATCGATGACTTTGGCACCGGTTATTCAGCTTTGTCCTATCTGGCCCGTTTTCCCATCGACACACTCAAAATCGATCGATCGTTTATCCATTCGGCGACGACGGACCACTTTCGGGCAGAACTGGTCAGGGCCATTTTGTCTATCGCGCGTTGCCTGAACCAACAGGTAGTGGCTGAGGGCGTGGAAACGCAGGAGCAGGCAGACTTCTTGGCCGCCGAAGGCTGCCAGTTGGCGCAGGGCTATCTGTTCAGCAAAGCGGTGCCTCGGGAGCAGTTGTTGGCTATGTCCGACGCATGCCTCGCCCTGGGCGACATGCCCTCCGAGCCAATCGCAACGTAGGGTTCGGTCACCAGTTCTGTCTGCCCCGACGGCGTAAATCCGCAGCGCCGGTGCACCGGGTGCTGGTGGTATTTCTAGTCGGTGCAGACGAGATTGCGTCCGCCATGCTTGGCGCGGTAGAGCAGGGTATCGGCCGCTTCGAGCATGCGATCGAAACTGGCAAGGTTGGTGTCGCTGCAAAGGCCCATGCTGATGGTGATGCGCAGGTCGGGGTGTACCTCGTGCCAGGGGTAGGTTTCCACGTGCTGGCGCAGGGATTCACAGGCTTCGCGGGCGTGAACCAGATCGGTCTCAGGGAAGGCCACCACAAACTCTTCGCCACCGTAGCGCGCCACCAGGTCTGAGCCGCGCATGCTCTGCTGCAATATCTCGCCCAGGCGGCGTAGCACCTCGTCGCCCGTGGCGTGGGAGAAGCGGTCGTTGACGCTCTTGAAGTGGTCGATGTCGCACAGCATCACGCTGAAGGGGCGTTCGTAGCGCTGGGCGCTGGCAAAGAACTGGGCGCACTGCGCATCAAAATGACGGCGGTTGTGCAGGCCCGTCAGCGCATCGCGCAGGCTGAGCTCCCGCATCTGCGCGGCCATGGCCTCGATCTGCGTGTGGGACTGGCGCAGGTCTTCATACTGCCGCGCGATCTCGTCGCTCATGCGGTTGAAGGCCTGGGCCAACACGCCCACCTCGTTGTCGGACTCCACGGGCACCTGCTGGCGCAGCGCGCCTTCGCCCATGGCCTGTACGGCCCCCGTCAGGTGGCGCAGGGAGCGACTCAGCCGGTTGCCCAAAAACAGACCCAGCACCAGGGTGAGGGCCAGGCCCATGGTGGTGCCCAGCACCAGCGATTCGCGCATGGCCGAGAGGTAGCCCAGATCGAGGTCGGAGTAGTTGGGCTCTCCTTGTGGTGAGGAATAGGCAATCACCTTCTCGTCCAGCAAGATGGGGAACATGCGGGCCCGGTCTTCATCGCGAATTGGGTCGCCAGGCTTGTAGGGCGCCAGTGTGAACAGCGAGCGGTAGTCCGCACCAAACAGGTAGAAGCGAAACGGCGGCTTGTGCAGGCCACCACCCGGCGACGGTGGCGGTGGCTGGTTGCCCGGCTGGGCCACGAGCCCGGGACCGACAGGGCGGGGGGCTGCCGGCGGCGGGAGCACGCCACCGCCTGCATCGGGCCGCGGGGGAGGGCGATTGCGCTCGGAAAAAGCCCGGAAGCCCTCCACCTTCTGGCCTTCCTCCCAACTGCCATAGGTCTTGAAATACTTCTGCACATCGTTGGTGAAGTTCTTGCTGGACTCCTGCATGACCAGGGTGTTGAACTTCTTCATCAGCCGCTGGTAGGTCAGCCCGCCGACGATGGCGGTTGACACCAGGCTGGTGACCAGCAGGCAGACAATGAGTTCGGTACGCAGCGACAGGTTCCAGCGCGGGAGCAAGGTAGCCATGGGGTTCCTCAAACAATCAACGGGCGGCATTCAGGGCGGACTGCAGCGCGTCCACACTGATGCCCAGCTTGGTGGCAGCGGCGCCTAGGTCCGGTGGGGGCGGGCCCAAAGCCTCACGCAATTTTTGTGCACTGATGCCCAAAGCGGAGGCGGCCTTGTTCAGGTCGGGTGGTGCACCACCAGGGCCACCTGGGCCTTGCATATTGCGCTGTGGGCGCGGGCCGCTGATGGTTGTGACGTCGGACTGCTTGTAGCTGCCGCGCAGGCAGCCCGCGGTGTAGGGGAAGTCTGGCGTGGCGTGGTAGTGGTACATCGCCACCTGCTTGCCTTCCCAGGTAATGGTGTGCGTGTGACCGTGGCATTCGTCCAGGTCTTTGCTGGCCAAGGCCTGTCCTTTTTCGCCAGATGGGCCGTAAATACCGAAGCCGTCCAGCAGGTAGCCCACCAGCGCGGAGTGCCCGGTCGGCTCGCGTTTGTCGGCCACGCAGTTGCTGAGGCTGTGGTAGTGGTACACGCCAGACTCTTGCGGGTGGCCCTGGCAGGCATCTTGGGTTTCATGGGCCACCGCGTCGCGGCCCGGCGCATCCAAGGCGTTGAACAGCACGGAGCCGCTCAACAGAAACCCAATCGCCCCCGGCACGCAGGTGGCCTGCGCTGCCAACGTGGGCCACAGCGGCAGCGCCACTTGCATGGTCTGCGCCTTGATGCTGTTGGGGTTGCGGTCGTAGCGGTAGGCATCGCTGTTGCTGGGGACCGGAAAAGTGCCGGTGGCGTGGCTGGGCAGGTCGTTGCCGCTGAACACGCGCTGCTCGTTCTGAATGCTGAGCTTGAACTGCGAGGGCCAGCTTACTTGCCCTGGTACCACGGCCTTGGCGGTCAGGTCGTAGGTGCCTTTGGCGGTGTTGATCCATGGCCCGACCTGCTGGGCGCCACCGGCCTGCGGGTCGATGTGGCAGGCCCAAATCCAACCCACTTTGGGTGACTGCGAAATCTTGCCGTCGCCCAAGGGCAGGGCGGTCAGGTCATGGCTGTGCCCCGAGGTGGAGACGATGGCCCAGACCAGGGCGGTCACTGATTTTTTCATCCAGGGCTCCGACAGATTGTGCTGAGTGGGCCCAAGGATACGGCAACAAAGGGCCCACTATTGCCGGTGGACGCAGGTTGCCGTGTCTGGTGGATTAGGTGTACAAGGAGGGGGTCACACATCTCTAAATGCCCATGAAACTGGATAACGCCCGTAACCGATTCATTGTCATTGCCACCAGTGCCTATCTGGTTTTTGCGTTGGCCTGGATTTTTCTCTCTGACCAGTTACTGGCCAACTTCACCGATCGCTCTTCACTGCTCTGGCTATCCACCGCCAAGGGCTTGCTCTTTGTCGTTAGCACGGCCGGCATGTTCTTTGTCGCACTGCAGGCCGTCCCGCCTGTGCAGCCTGCGGACGACAGCAGTTTTATCGGGAGCCTGGACCATGGCTTGGCCGTACTACAAGCCCCCCGTTGGATGGTCTATTTCTTCGCGTTGCTGGTGACCTTGCTCACGGTCATTGTGCGGGAGGGCATCGCGCATGGCCAGTCTCATCGGCCTATGTTGATATTGTTCATGATGCCCATCATTCTGAGCGCTCTGATTGGTGGATTGGGGCCGGGTTTGCTGTCGACGGTGGTCTCCGCAGTGGGGGCCTATTGGGTGTTCTTGGAGCCGCTGACATCGCAGACCGGCACGTCCAGCCAGAATCAGATCCAGTGGGCCTCTCTGGTTGCCAATGGGGTGGCGGTCAGCCTGCTCAGCGCTGTTCTGCGTCACTCTCTGCACCGCGCCGAAAAGCAGCGCCGCCTGCTTGACGGGGTGGTATCCGGTACTTCAGACGCGGTGTTTGTCAAAGACCGTGCGGGGCGGTATGTATTGGGGAATCAGGCCACAGCCCAATTCATCGGCAAGCCCTTGTCCTGGATCTTGGGCAAGGACGATACAGCGCTGTTCGACACTGCGTCGGGACAACATCTTATGGGCTTGGACAAGACCATCATGGAGGGCGGCATCACCCAAACCCATGAAGAAACCGTGAAGACACACGACGGCAAAAGTTTGGTGTTTCTGGTAACGAAGGGGCCGGTGCGCGATCCCGATGGCTCCATATCCGGCATTTTTGGTGTCGCTCGCGACATCACCGAACGCCGGAGGGCCAAGGATTTGCTGCGGGCACGAGAGCAACAACTGGCGCGCGTGATCGAAGGCTCTGACCAAGGCTTTTGGGACTGGAACCTGAAGACCAATGACTTTCACGTCAGCCCACGCTTTGAGACCATGCTGGGTTACGCGCCCGGAGAAATGGATGTCAGTGTTGAGCATTGGGGTGACCATGTACACCCCGACGATTTGGCCGCTTCCATGGCGTCCATTCAGCGCCATATGGACGGCCAGACTGACAAGCACGAACTTGATTTGCGCTGCAAAAACAAGAGCGGTGAATGGCGCTGGCTGCATGCCAGGGGTCGTATCGTTGAATGGGATAGCGATGGCAAGCCGCTGACCATGGCTGGCTCGCACACCGACGTGACCCAGCAAAAAGCCTATGAATTGGCCCAGCGCGAAGCGAGCACCGTATTCGAATGCAGCTATGAGGGCCTGATGGTGGTCAATGCCGACGGCCTGATTGCCAAGGTCAACCCGGCGTTTGTCCGTATTACCGGTTATGCGGCAGAAGAGGTCATTGGCCATTCGCCGCGCATTTTGTCCTCAGGCAAACAAGACACCGAGTTTTACCGCCAAATGTGGGGTGCGATTGGCAAGCAGGATTACTGGCAGGGCGAGATCTGGAACCGCCGCAAGAGTGGCGAGATCTATGCCGAACTCCTGTCGATATCGGTGGTTCGCGGTGGCGGCGGTGCGGTTGAACACTATGTGGCGGTGTTTTCTGACATCAGCCGACTGAAGGCACATGATGCCGAGCTGGACCGCATTGCGCACTACGACCCTCTGACCGGAGTGCCCAACCGCCGTCTCCTGGCCGACCGGATGGCGCAGGCAATTGCCCGTACGGCCCGCAGCGACCTGTCGCTGGCGGTCTGCTACCTCGATCTGGACAGTTTCAAGCAGGTCAATGACGAGTATGGCCACCCAGGTGGTGACCAGCTGCTGATCGGTGTGGCCGAACATCTGAAGAGAATCATGCGCGCCGAAGACACGCTGGCCCGGTTGGGGGGCGATGAATTCGTGCTGTTGTTGGCTGACATCGCTTCGCCTGAAGACTGCTCCATCATTCTCGAACGGGTGCTGGCAGCCGCCAGCAGCCCGGTGCAGGTGGATGGCCGGGCAGTCTGTGTCTCGGCCAGCATCGGGGTCAGCCTGTACCCACAAGACCACGCCGATGCCGACACGTTGTTGCGCCATGCCGACCAGGCCATGTACCTGGCCAAGAACGCGGGCAAGAACCGCTTCCACTTGTTCGACCCGGAGAGTGATCGCAAGGCGCAGCAACACCGAAATTACATCGACCGGGTCCGCCTGGCGTTGGCGCAGGACGAGCTGGTGCTGCATTACCAGCCCAAGGTGGATTTGCGAGACGGTCGTTTGGTCGGCGTGGAGGCCTTGGTGCGCTGGCAGCATCCGGAAAAGGGCTTGCTGCCGCCGTCGGAGTTTCTGCCCCATATCCAGGGCAGCAACCTCGAGCAGCCCCTGGGAGACTGGGTGATCCGCTCCGCACTCTCACAAGCCGCGCAGTGGCTGCAAGCAGGCCTGCAGTTGCAGATGGGCGTCAACATCTCGGCGTCACACCTGGTCCAGGCCGATTTCTGCGACAAGTTGGCTGCCGCCCTGTCTGCCCACCCACAGCTGCCACCGGAATCGCTGGAGCTGGAGGTGCTGGAGACGGCAGCGTTTGAAGACATCAATGCGGCAGGTGCCGTGTTGCGGAGGTGCCAGACGCTGGGTGTGCGTTTTGCGCTGGATGACTTCGGCACAGGCTATTCGTCCCTGACCTATCTGCGCAAGCTGCCCGTCGACACGCTGAAGATCGACCAGAGTTTTGTGCGTGACATGCTCACAGACAGTGAAGACCGCGGGATTGTGGAGAGCGTGATTCGTTTGGCCGACGCCTTCAACCGCGAGGTGATTGCCGAAGGGGTGGAGACGCTGGACATTGGTGCCGCTTTGCTGGGCATGGGCTGCCATCTAGCCCAGGGCTACGGGGTGGCCAAGCCGATGCCAGCCGCTGCACTTGCCCCGTGGGCTGCGCAGTGGCGCCAGCAGGCACGCTGGCGCGACCTGACCGCCATTGCTGGCGAGTCTACAGGTCCATAGGCAAGGGGTGCACGACGCGCAGCTCGGACGCGTCCTTGAAGTGGACGGTCCAGAACGCAGGCGTGTGCGGCACGTTGGGCACCACATAGCTCACGTTGTGCGTGGCAATGTGCACCACGCTCGCGCCTTCGGGCGGCTCGCCTGCGTGGTAGTGCCGCCACGTCGCTACCAGCAGCGGTAGTTGCACCAGCACCTGGCTCAAGTCCTCGGTAATGCGGATGCCATCGGTTTGCAAGCCCATCACCTGCATGGCGGTTCTGCCTATTTGCGTGGCAGGCGGTTCTTCCACATACAAAACGGCATCGGTGTTGATGTGCACCTCGTCCTCCGTGGCGGGGTCGGTGGCCTTGTGGAAATGTGCAATGGGCATGTCCGTGGTCCTCGGGTCGTGGAATAGGTGGCCCCCATGCTCGGCGATTGGTGGTCTCGGCGCTGTGTGCTGGCGCACAAAGCGACGGGTATCAGCTTGCGTAAAAGCCTGGTAAAGATAGGGTTTTGACTTTATTTAGAATGCATTTAGATATATCATAATTGAATCTAGTAAAGGAGCATAACCATGCGACACCACCACGAACATTTCAAGTACCACATGCGCTCTTCCGAGCACGGCGACGCCATGGGCGGCGGCCGAGGTCGGCATGGCGATGAGATGCACAGCCGCCGCGGCGGCGGCCGCATCTTCAGCCACGGCGGCCTGCGCTTTGTGCTGCTGCAACTCATCAGCGACAAGCCCAGCCACGGCTACGAGCTCATCAAACTCATTGAAGACCGCCTGGGCGGCAGCTACAGCCCCAGCCCAGGCACCGTATATCCCACACTGACGCTGCTGGAAGAGCAGGGTTATCTGCAGGGCGAAAGCGCTGACGCCGGTGGCCGCAAACGCTACGCCGTCACGGATGCGGGCAAAGCCTTTCTGGAAGAGAACCGAGCCCTGACCGACGCCATGCTGGCCCGCCTGAACGGCGGTGTAGACGGCGCCGGTGCCCGCGGAGGCCGCCCGCCGCAGGTGATGCGCGCCATCGAGAACCTCAAGCTGGCCATGCGCATGCGCCTGTCGCGCGAAGCGCTGACACCCGACCAGGCCAATGCCTTTGCCGCGGTGCTGGACCATGCGGCCCAACAGCTGGAGAAAATTTAATGTCTGTCGATCTGACGTCCCAACGCGTTCGCCATCCCCTACGTTTTCGCCAGCTGCAGGTCAGCCAGGCGGAACGCCTCACGCCCCACCTGGTACGCATCACGCTGGCCGGAGATGACCTGGAAGGCTTTGTGAGCCTGGGTTTTGACGACCACGTCAAACTCTTTTTCCCTGATCCGGTGACCGGCGTGTTGGCCTTGCCCACCGTGGGTGCCGAAGGCCCGGTGTGGCCTGAGGGCGCACGCCCCACCATGCGCGACTACACGCCCCACCACTTTGACCCGGTGGCCCGCACACTGCAGATTGACTTTGCGTTGCACCAGCCCGGTGGCCCGGCCACCGAATGGGCGGCACAGGCCCAGGTGGGCCAGACGCTGGGCGTGGGCGGCCCGCGCGGTTCGCTCATCGTGCCCACAGGGTTTGACTGGCATTTGTTGATGGGTGACGACACCGCCTTGCCCGCCATCGCCCGCCGCCTGGCCGAGCTGCCTGCGGGTGCGCGTGCCGAAGTGCTGGTTGAAGTGGACGGCCCCGCCGACCACATCACGCTGCCCAGTGCTGCCACGCTGAGCGTGCAATGGGTGCACCGCAGCAGTGCGGGCGCCGATGCACTGCCCTTGCTGGACGCACTGCGCCGCACCGCCATGCCGGCCGGTGTGTTCCATTCGTGGATAGCCTGCGAGTCCACCCAGGCTAAAGCCCTGCGTGCCTACCTGGTGTCCGAGTGCATGGCCAACCCGCAGTGGATTCGCGCCTCGAGCTACTGGCGCCGGGGCAGTGCGGATGCGCACGAGTCGCTATAAATTCAGGAGCTGCTTGCGCAATGTTTGCGGGGGCTACAGCTGGTTTTTACTGGAAACTCACAAAGCCATGATCCAGTCGCGAAAGCGCGCCATGGTAGGGTCTGCCAGGGTTTCGGGCAGGTAGACCAGGTAATACGCCATCGGCAAATGCAGCGGTGTGGCCTGCACGCTGAGCAGGTGGCCCGCGGCCAGCTCGGCTTCCACCAGCCCGGCCCGTACCAGCGCATAGCCCAGGCCGGCCAGCGCGGCTTCGATGGCGGCGTTGGAATCCACAAACACCACGCCACCGCTGCTGTCCACCTGGCTCAGGCCCTGGGCATCCAGCCACAGCCGCCAGTCTTTGCGGCCCTCATCGTGCAGCAGCAGATGGCTCTGTATGTCGGCCGCAGTAATCGACGTGCGGGGCTGGATCAACTCCGGGCTGCACACCGCAATGTAGTCACCTTCCATCAGTGTTTCGGCCCGCAACCCGGGGTAGCGCCCCAGACCATGGCGGATGGCAAAGTGAACCTCTTCGGTGTGCAGATCCACTATGCGCAGGGTGGTGCTGACGTGCACATCAATGGTGGGCGACTCTTGCATGAAGCCCTGAAGCCGGGGAACCAACCATTGCGCCGCAAACTGCGGCGTGCAGCTGACCACAATGGTCTGGCGCTGTGTCTGCGTAAGTTTGGCCGTGGCCCGCGCGATCATGGCCAGCGCCTCCTGGCAGGTGGCTTGGTACTCGCGCCCTGCAGGGGTTAGGGCCAGGCCGCGCGGCAGGCGCTCGAACAGCGGGCAGCCCAGAAAGTCTTCGAGTTTGCGCAGCTGCTGGGACACCGCTCCCGGCGTGACGCACAGTTCTTCGGCGGCCAGTTTGACGCTGAGCCAGCGTGCCGTGGCCTCGAAGAAGCGCAGGGCGAGGAGGGGCGGGAGTTGCATAGAGTTTAGAAATTCTAAATCATCGTTCAATATAAATCGATTGCTTTGACTAATGCTTGCAAGAAGAATCACCCCTCAGAACCACTCTGCTTTGGACCCACACCATGAATGCTGCCAACCTGTCTCGACTGCTTTTGCTTGCTGCCCTGTGGGGTGGCAGTTTTCTGTTCATGCGCATTGCCGCGCCCGTGCTAGGAGCCGTGCCCACGGCGTTTGGGCGCGTGGTGTTGGGTACCGCTGGCCTGTTGGGCGTGGTGGCGCTGATGCGGTTGCCGCTCGCCTTCCAGGGCAAGTTCAGGGCCACGCTGGTGCTGGGCGCCATCAATTCTGGCGTTCCGTTTTTGATGTTTGCATTCGCCGCCCGCATTCTGCCGGCGGGCTACAGCGCTATCCTGAACGCCACCACACCGCTCATGGGCGTCGCCATCGGCGCATTGGCATTTGGTGAAGCCTTGACCTGGCCCAAGGCTCTGGGTGTGTTCGTGGGTTTGATGGGCGTCGTCATCCTGACCGGGGCGGGGCCCGTGGCAATGACTGCGGCCACACTATGGGGCGTTGCCGCATGCTTGGTGGCCACCGCCTGTTATGGGCTGGCGGGCTTTCTCACCAAGCGGTGGATCAGCCAGCGCGGTGGGCTGGACAGCCGCATCGTGGCGCTGGGCAGCCAACTGGGGGCCGTGGTGGTGTTGCTGCCATTTGCCATCTGGGACACCGCAACACACCCCGTGGCGTGGCGCGAGGTGGCGGCCACCGTCTGGCTGTCGATGCTGGTGATGGGCCTGCTGTGCACCTCGCTGGCCTATGTGCTGTATTTCAAGCTGATTGCGGAAGTGGGCCCTATGAAGGCGCTAACCGTGACTTTTCTCATCCCGCTGTTTGGGGTGCTGTGGGGCGCGCTGGTGCTGGACGAAGCGGCCACCACCGCGCACGCCTTGGGCGGTGGCCTGATAGCGGTGGCCTTGTGGCTGGTATTGCGGCCCCCCGCAGTTAGTCAGCCACAGCCACCAGTGCGAACTTGATGGTGAGCGTGTCCACCACCTGCAGGGCACCCAGCGCGATGCTGAGCGGGGTGATGCCAAAGTCGGTCTGCCGGATCTCAAACTTGCCTTGCACCTGCAAGCGCTTACCCGAGGTTTGCAGGGCGACGGGTAGTGTGACCTCGCGGGTTTGGTCTTTGATGCGCAGGGCGGCGATGACCACGGGCGCCGTGGCATCGCCCTGCACACGGATCGACGTGATGCGGATGTCCGGGTAGCGCGCGCCGTCCAGCTGGGTGTCGCGCAGCATGTTGGTTTTGGTGCCCAGCTTCGCGTCTTCCGACACGTTCTGCGCAAAGTCCTCGCCTTCTGCGGCGCGCGTGGCGTTGTCGTCCACGATCAAATCATTGACCGGCACGGTGATGTCGAAGCCCGCGCTGTCCAGAGACGCCCCTTGCCAGACGCTGCCCTGAAGATTGGGCGAACTCACCACATGGTTGTGGCCCAGCCGGGCCATGGCACCCCCGCGGTAGACCAGGATGTGTAGTGTCGAGGCTGCGGGGTCAATGCGATAGACCTTGGCCAGTAGGGGTGAGGCGGGCACCGCGGGTGGCGATGCGCGCTGTATGCTTGCTGCCGCAGGCGCATCCACCGGCGGTGCCGACGTGCACGACACCAACATCGCCATGCCCAACAGCAGTGCTGTGGAGCGGGTGATGGGGCGTAGCAATGGCATCCGGCGACTATAAGTCCAGCACCAGCCGCGCGCTGGACGCGCGTGAGCAGCAGGGCAAAAACTGGTCGTTCGCCGCCTGCTCCTCGGGCATCAGGTACTGGTCGCGGTGGTCCGGCGTGCCGGCCTTCACGCGTGTGAGGCAGGTGCCGCACACGCCTTGCTCGCACGACATGGGAATGTCCACGCCCGCGGCGTGCAGTGCTTCCAGCGCGGTTTGGTCTGGCAGCACCTTGATGACCTTGCCGCTGCTGGCAATCTCCAACTCAAAGCTCCCGTCGTTGGTGTGGTCCACCGGCGCGGCGCCAAAGTACTCGCGGTGCAAGCGCGCCTCTGGCCAGCCGGCGGCGCGCCCCGCGTTTAGCACCGCGTCCATAAACCCCTGGGGGCCACACACATAGAGGTGCGTGCCCGCCGGCGCACGCTGCAGCGTGGCGGCAATATCCAGCTTTTGCGCGGCGTCACCATCGTCAAAGTGGTGCTGCACCTGGCTGGCAAAGGGGGCGCCAGCTAGGCGGCTGATGAAGGCCGTGCGCGCCCGGCTGCGGTTGCAGTGGTGCAGCGTGAAGGACTGGCTGGTGCCGGCCAGGTGTTCGGCCATGGCCAGCATGGGCGTGATGCCAATGCCACCGGCCAGCAGCAGGTGGTGCGGTGCCTGCTCTGCCAGGGGGAACAGGTTGCGCGGTGCGCTGATGGTCAGCAGGCTGCCCTCATTCACCGCTTCATGCACGTTGGCCGAGCCCCCGCGCGACGTGGCATCGCGCAGCACACCAATCACATAGCGCTGCGTGTCGCCAGGCGCATTGCACAGCGAGTACTGGCGCTGCAGGCCGTTGGGCAGGTGCACGTCAATGTGGGCACCGGCCGTGAAGGCGGGCAGGGCGCCACCGTCGGCAGCCACCAGCTCCAGGCTGCAAATGTCCTCTGCCTCGCTGCGCTTGTGCACCACGCGCACCTGTAGGGTTGCGGCAGTGCTCATACCGTGACCGCGTTTTCGGCCGCGATGACGCGGTCAATCACCTTGCGCGACTGCACACCGCCGGTGTCGATGTTGAGCATCAGCAGCTTGCGCTCGGGGTTGGCCAGCAGGTTCTTCTGCTGGCGCTCCAGCATCTCCTGGTCTTCGCCAAAAATCTTGCCCTGGCCTTCGCGGATCTGGGCCGTTAACTCGGCATCCTGCGGCTTGAACTTGCGCGCCATGCCCCAGAAGTAGTGGATGCTGGTGTCCGTCTCGGGCGTGATGAAGTCCACCACCCAGCTCGCGGCCTTGAATTCGTCCGGCGCCTGGTAGCCGCCATGGCCCTGCAGCGCCACGCCCACCTCGATCATGATGTGGCTGGGCGGCGTGAAGTGGCAGATCTGCCAGCGGTCCACCGGCTGGTCGTCGGGCAGGCCGTTCATGCGCAGCGCCATCTTCCAGAATGGGGGCGCCTCAATGCCTTCCATGTAGCGCTCGGTAATCACATGGTCGCCATCCACGCGGGTCTGGCAGGGCACTTCGTCAATTTCCTTTTGGCCAATGCTGGTGCTGTGCACATAGGTTTCGTGTGTCAGGTCCATCAGGTTGTCGATCATCAGGCGGTAGTCGCAGGCAATGTTGTACAGGCCGCCACCGTAGCCAAACTGCGGGTTGCCCAGCCATTCAAACTGGGGCACCAGGGCCGCATCGGCCTTGGCTGCATCGCCGGGCCAGACCCAGACGAAGCCATGCGCCTCGTGGATGGGGAAGCTGCGGATGGCCGGGAAGCCGCGTGTGCGCTGGCAGGGCATGGACACGGTTTTGCCATCGCAACCCATGGCCAGGCCGTGGTAGCCGCAGACCAGGGTGTCGCCCTCCACCTTGCCCAGCGAGAGCGGGGCACCGCGGTGCGGGCAGAAGTCTTCCACTGCTGCCACCTGGCCCGCACTGTTGCGGAACAGGGCCATGGGCTGGTTACAGATGCGGCGGCCCAGGGGGCGGTCGCTGGGGATTTCTTCGCTGCGGGCGGCAACGTACCAGGTGTTGATGGGAAACATGGCCAGGCTCCTCGGGTGGTAAAAATCTACATTCAGTATGCTGAATGTGAAGAATCATAGACCTAAGTCAATTCCAAAGCTAGGGGGTGGAAATGAGGGTTTTCCCTTAACTGCAACTCAGTCCGTAGGGGTTGGGTGCGTATCGGCCGTGGGGGTGTTGAGGTGCACAAACTTGCGCAACAGGCGCAAAAACTCTTCGCGCTCAGCTGGCTCCAGCGCATCCAGCAACTGCGCATACATGGGGGCGACGCGCGGCAGCATCTCGGCCAGCACCGCTTCCCCCTCGGGCGTAAGCCGCAGCGCGCGCTGGCGCCGCGGCAGCAGCTCCCGCACGATCCAGCCCTTGGCATCCAGCCGGGTGGCAATGTCGGCGGTGGTGGACGTGTCCAGCGCCACCCGGTCTGCCAGCGTCACTTGGTCGATGCCTGGCGCGTCTTGCAGCGCCCTTAGAACAGCGTACTGCACCGGCGTGATTTGCTTGCCATGCGTCTTGGCAAACGTGCCCACTGCCAACTGGTGCGCCCGGCGGATCAGGTGGCCGGGTTCGGCTTGCAAGGGGATGGGGGTGTCAGCGGTGGGGCAGGTAGGGGCAGGGGGCATGGCGTGGGTGTGGACGAGGTGGGCTGACTATAAAACAGCGTTCCCCGCTGGGCCCGATGCTTCGTGGACAATGTTTGGGCACCCACCATGAACGCGCTGCATACCACCTTCCTGGAGCTCGGCACCAGTCGCCACGTCGAAGCACGCCAGGTGTTGCTGCATGCGGGTGACGTGGCGCAGCGTCTTTACCTGATTGAGCAGGGCTGCGCGCGACTCTTTCTGATCGACTCGCAGGGGCGTGAGACCAGCACCCAGTTTTTCTTTGAAGGCGAGGTGGTCAGTTCGATGGAGAGCCTGCTGACCGGGCGCCCCAGCGCGCTGCACCTGGTGACCATGGAAGCCTGCCGTTTGCGTGTGGTGGACGGTGCTGCCATCAAAGCCCGGGCCCTGGTGGACCCCGCACTGCAGGCCGACTTGCAGGCCCTGTTGCAGCAGCGGCTTATCCACTACGCCAACCTCTACACCAGCGCCATTGCCGACACGCCCACCCAGCGTTACCAGGCCTTGCTGGCCACGCACCAGCAGCGGCTGGAGCGCATTCCGCTGCACATATTGGCGGCCTACCTGGGCGTGAGTGCCGTGCACCTGAGCCGGATTCGGCGCAAATTGAAGGCGCTCTGAACCTTTGTTAATGACGGCGCGGCCCGCGCTTCGCATCATCGCCCCATCACATTTTTTGATGGAGCACACATGCAAACCCTGGTCATCCTGGCCCACCCCTATTCCAAGAGTTATTGCCACGCCCTGTACCACCGCGTGGTGCAGCAGCTGGAGCAAGCCGGCCACACCGTGGACCGCCTGCACCTGGATGCCGAAGACTTTGACCCCGTCATGCGGGGCGCAGACTTGGCCGTGTACGCACGTGGCCAAAGGGCAGACCCCAACGTCCCGCGCTACCAGGCCCGCATCGACGCCGCCCAGCAATTGGTCTTCATCTTCCCGATCTGGTGGGAGGTGATGCCGGCCTTGCTCAAGGGATTTATCGACAAGGTGTTCACCAATGGATGGGCCTACAAGCCCTCCAAGCGTGGTGTCGAGGGCCGTTTGACCCACATCCAACGCGCAGTCGTCGTAACCACCATGAACACACCCAAATGGGCCTACCGCTGGTTGTATGGCGATGCCGTGCAGCGCGCCCTGGTGCGCGGCACGTTGCGCAAATGCGGCGTGCGCAAGGTGGAGTGGGTGGCCCTGTCCCCCGTCAGCCACGCTACCGATGCCAAGCGTCAAAGCTGGCTGAACCAAGTGGGCGCCATGTTCACCGCCTGACGGGAGCCACGCATGCTTTAGGCACACAAAGCACTACCATTGTGTGATGGCCGTAGAAAAAATGCAGCCATAGCGTGCGTTGATTTGCTATGGATTCAGTAGCTGCTGGCGCATATTCTGCGTTGGCTACAAGGCTATTCCTTTAAAAATAAGGGGGTGTAATGCCTGAGCAGTTCAACCTGCCCGGCTTTGAGGCGGGTGGCCCGTCACCACCCCGGCCACGCCCGAAACCCGCGCCGCGGCGGCCACACCGGGCGTTTACCGTGTTCTTCGCTATCCGCCCCGCGCCAGACGACGCGCGGACTCTGGAGGTGCTGGGGCAGCACTTGGCCCAGGCCCATGGTTTGCGGTGCGAGCCCCTGGCGGCGGACCGCCTGCATGTGAGCTTGCACAACCTGGGGGAGTACGACGCAGTGCCGCCGGGTTTGGTGCAGCGGGCCAGCCAGGTAGCCGACGCGTTGGTCTTTCCTGCGTTTGAGGTGGTGTTCGATAAGGCCATGGCGTTTCGCAGCCGGGGTGTGCCTTATGTGTTGTGCGGCGGGGAAGGACTGAATGCGCTCAGGCAGTTTCGGCTGGCGCTGGGCATGGCGATGGCGGACGCGCATATGCCCGTGCTGCGCAGTTTCACCCCCCATATGACCCTGGCCTACAAAGGCCGGTTGGGGCTGGTGCATGCGATAGCCCCCGTGTGTTGGCCTGCATATGAGCTCGTGCTGATCAATAGCCACTACGGCAAAACCGTGCACGAGGTGCTGGGGCGTTGGCCTCTGGCCAAGAGTTAAGCCCGGCGGCCGCTATTGCCCCAGCGTCGCACCGCTTCTTCGGGCGTTTGCCCGGCGGCGGTGATCGCGCCCAGCGGGGCGAGTAGGGCGTCCAGATCTGCGGCATCAAATTTCAAAGCTCCCGCCGCGTCATGCCCCAGCACACTGTCCGCCAGCGCCAGTTTGCGCGCCTGCAGCTCCAGCATGCGTTCTTCGATGCTGCCTTCCACCACCAGCTTGTAGACAAACACCGGCTGGTCCTGGCCGATGCGGTGGGCGCGTGCGGTGGCCTGTTCTTCCACGGCCGGGTTCCACCACGGGTCCATGTGGATCACGGTGTCGGCGGCGGTGAGGTTCAGGCCCACGCCGCCGGCTTTCAGGCTCAGCAGCAGGATGGGTACTTCCTGCGCCTGGAAACGTTGCACCACGCTGCCACGCTCCGTGGTGGCCGTCTTGCCGGTAAGACTCAGGAAGGGCAGGGCCTGGGCGTGCAACTGGTCTGCAATCAAGTCCAGCAGCTCAGTGAATTGCGAGAACACCAGCACGCGCCGGCCTTCTTCCACCAGCGCGGGCAGCATGTCGGCCAGCAGCTCCAGCTTGGCGCGCTCCATGGTGGCTCCCAGCTTGCTGCCCTTGACCAAGTGGGGGTCGCAGCAGACTTGGCGCAATTTCAACAGCGCATCCAGGATGCTGATCTGCGCACCGTTGAAACTCTGGCGCTGCAGCACGCGGCGCACCTGCACATCGGCCGCCACACGCACGCTTTCGTACAGCTCGCGCTGCTGGCCTTGCAGCTGCACACGCTTGACGACCTCGGTACGCGGCGGCAGTTCGCTGGCCACGTCCTGCTTGCGCCGGCGCAGGATAAAGGGGCGCACGCGCTGGGCCAGCAGCGCGGCGCGCAGGGTTTCGCCGTTTTCTTCGATCGGCTTGCGCCAGCGCGCTGCAAAGTGGCGCGCGTCGCCGAGGAAGCCCGGCATCAGCCAGTCGAATTGCGCCCAGAGTTCGCCCAGGTGGTTTTCCATCGGCGTGCCGGTCAGGCACAGGCTGTGGCGGGTCTGCAGGCGGCGCAGCGCGCGTGCGCTGCGGCTGCCCGCGTTCTTGACCATCTGCGCTTCGTCCAATATGACGAGGTGAAAACGCTGCGCGGCCAGCGCATCCATGTCGCGCCATAGCAGCGGGTAGGTGGTCAGCACCAGGTCGTTGTTGGGCATCTGCGCGAACAGGTCTGCGCGTTCCGGGCCTTGCAGCGTGAGCAGGCGTAGCTCTGGCGCCATGCGCTTCGCTTCGGCCTGCCAGTTGAAGATGAGTGATGTGGGCAGCACCACGAGCACGGGCAGGTCCAGTCGGCCCGCGTGCTTCTCTACCAGCACATGCGCCAATGCCTGCGCCGTTTTGCCCAGGCCCATGTCATCGGCCAGGATGCCGCCCAAGCTGTGGGCGCGCAGGTACTGCAGCCAGGCCAGGCCTTCCAGTTGGTAGGGGCGCAGTTGCACTTTCAAACCATTAGGCGCAGCAACGGGTTGTGGTGCACCCAGGGCTTTGAGGCGCTTGGCCAGGCTGGCCAGCCCCACATCGCCTTCCAGTTGCCAGGCATTGTGCGCGCCCACTCGGTGGGCTTCCAACAGGCTGGCGCGCAGTGCGTCCAGGCGGCGTGCCTCCCACGCGCCCAGTTTCAGCAAGCTCTCCTGATTGCGCAGCGGGTCGGTCAACAGGTCCACCATGGCGCCGACGATGGCCTTGATCGGCGCGGCCGGTGCGTCAATGCGTTTGCCGCCGGGCGCGCGCAGCGAGACGATGGCCAGGTCGTCGATGCCAGCGATTTGCGCGGCGTTGAGCCAGCGGTGGTCGCGGCGCAGCAGGTCGGCCAGCATGGGCGCCAGGTCCAGCGTCTGGCCGTCAATCTCAATGCCCAGGCTCAGCAACCAGGCGCCTTCGCGCGCGGGCAGTTGCAGCTTTTCCACGCCGCGGCCGGGTTTCACCAGGGGCGCGTCGAGTTCCTTGCCCAGCACTTCGCCGGTGTCGGGGCTCACCACTAGCTTCCAGCGCTGCACCGGCACGCTTTCGTGGGCAAAGCCGGGTTTGACAACGACCGACCAGCCCTTGGCTTGCAAAGTGGGCACCTGGTCGGCCCAGAAGTCGCCAAAGAATTCCTCCTGCGGCAGCGTCCAGACCGAGCCCAAGGCTGGGTGTTCGCGGCTGCGCCATTGGAAAGACTGCGGGTCCAGTGGCACAAAACCCATGTCCCACACCAGGTCCATGGCGTCGGCCTCGGTGGCCAGGTCGCGCTGCATGCGCACCACGGGGCCACCGGTGTCAAACAGCTCCTGCACCGCCTGGGGCCGGTTGTTGAGGATGGAGGTGGGGGCGGGCGTCTGCCAGCGGTCGCCGGCTGCCGTGCTGTAAGTCCAGTCGAACTGCGCCAGCGTCACGCTGTCGCTGCGCGGGCCCAGTTTGCCTTGCGGTTTGAGGCCCAGCAGGCCATCGCCACGGCCCAGGGTTTGCAGCGTGAGGCGAGGGCGGAAGTGGCCGGGCACGCTGTCCGTTGGTGCTTCGATCACCGGTGCGGGCGCAGCCGGTGGCGGACTGTCCATGCGCAGCAGTGCCATCACGCGGGCGGCATCTGCATCGGACAGTGTGGGCAGGTTTTTCAGGGTGGCCGCATCGGCCTTGCGCCTCAGGGCATCCACCCAAGCTGCAACAGTGCGGTCGCGCTGGTCTGCGCCGGGTTGCAGATTCTTGGAGCTGTTACTGGGGCTGGCCATGCGGCGATTGTGCCGCGGCGGGTTTGCGGCTGTGCGCCCGTATCGACACGCTCAGCGAGCGGCTAGCGGGGCGGGCTCTTCGGTGGCAACGCGGCGTGCACCGTCAAAACGCTTGGACCAATAGCTGATGCCCATGTCTTCCACCCGCACCTCTGCACCGGGGCGCGGCGAGTGGATGAATTTGCCATTGCCCACGTAAATACCCACGTGGCTGAAGGCGCGGCGCATGGTGTTGAAGAACACCAAGTCGCCGGGTTGCAGGTCTTTTTTGTCGATTTTTTCGGTGGCTGCGGCCTGTTGCTCGGCCTTGCGGGGTAGCAGCAAGCCTGCGGTTTGCTCATAGATGGCGCGAACAAAGCCGCTGCAATCAAAGCCAGTCTGTGCATCGTTGCCGCCACGTTTGTACGGCACGCCCAGGAAGGCCATGGAGTTCAGCACCAGTTCAGACGCCTTGGTGCCCATTTTCTCCCCCACATCACCAATGCGCGCCAACAAGCCACGCTCATTCATGAAGCGTGACATATCGTCGGCGGGAGGCGTGGGTTCGGCGTGTGCAGTACCCATCAAGAGAGCAGCAACAAACAGAAAGCGAAAAAGCATCGGCGCAATGTAATGAGCTAAGCGATTGGTGTCAAGCAATGTAGTGTCTCAAGATGTTCTGGTAAGTCTTTGATTTGTTGAAGAAATGAAAAGTTTGTAGACTGAATGCAAGGAGCTTATGTTCTAAAAAATAAACAATGTTCAAAATTAAATTCATGGTTTTTTTAATTGAGTAATGTTCAAATACTTGACGTAGTGTTTGATAGGGTGTGTGTTCCATGGAACTGAAGAACAAGCGCCAGCAGGCGATGGCTGAGGCCAGGCGGGGCATCGTGATGCGGGCGGTGCGTTCGGCCATTGCCGATGGGGGCGTTCAGGGCGCCAATGTGCGCGACATTGCCCGCAGGGCTGGGTACACGCCGGGTGCGCTGTATGCCTACTTTCCAGGCAAGCAGGCGCTGTTTGCGGCGATGCTGCAAGAAACCTTGCAGGGCGCACAGGCTGCCGCCCAGCAGGCCAAGGTGCCTAAAAATACGGCAGGGTCCAGCGTTCTTCATGTGCGTGCCCATGCCTGGTTTGCGTATTTTTCCGCCCACCCCAGTGAAGCGAGCTTGGTTTTGCACCTCCTGGCTCAGGACACCACCGACCCTGAACAGCTCGCTCAGACCCACCATGTCGTTGCCGACTTGCTGCAATCTCTGGCGCCTGTGTCTGCCGCTCTAGGGGCTTTGGGCTGCCCGGCGGCCCAGCTGCAGTCAGAAACCATGGCTTTGCTGGCCTCTGCCTTGGGCGCCTTGTTATTGCGCGATGCCCGACGCTTGTCCGCGCTCAACGCATTGGCCCTGCAGTCCTTTTCTGCGCATGTGGACCACGCGGCCGTGCGCTGGGCCATGGCCCCAGCGTTGGCGCTTGAAGAGGCGCAGGGCAACGCACCCGCCCAGGTGGATTTGTTTGGCTAGCGCAGCCGGGATGTCACGTCGTTAGCTAAGTTGGGCGGCGGTTATGCTTATCTTTATTAGTCAGAAGGAAAGAATCCCATGTTGTTAGATATTGAAGAAAGCCAACTGGTTTTGGTGGATTACCAAGTGCGGCTCTTGCCTGCCATGCTGGAAGGTGATCTGGTATTGGCCAATGCCGTGCGGCTGGCACGTTGGGCCGCTTTGCTGGACGTGCCTGCTTTTTATACCGAGCAAAACCCGTCGGGATTGGGGGCCACGGTGCCGCAACTGCTGGAAGCACTGGAAGAGTCAGAGGCCCGCGTACTCAGCAAAATGCAGTTCAGCGCGGTGGAAGAGGGGCTGGGCGAGTGGCTGCGCCCGCCGGCCAAACCCGTGCAAGGCAATGCGCGTAGCCTGCCTAAGCACCTGCAAAAACCACCGGCGGACCAGCGCGGCAGCATCGTGATTGCGGGCTGCGAAGCGCATGTGTGCTTGCTGCAGACGGCGCTAGACCTGCTGGAAGATGATTTTGAGGTGTGGGTGGTGACCGACGCCTGCAGTTCCCGCTCCGAACGCAACCGGGATGCCGCCTTTGACCGTCTGGCCGGTGCCGGCGCCGAGCTGGTGACGACCGAGATGGTCGGGTTTGAATGGGTGCGCTCTGCCGAGCACCCTGATTTCAAGGCCATGCAGGCACTCATCAAGTAGACCAGCTGTCTTTGGCGGGCCAAGGGGGCGAGGCGCCTCCTTGGATAAATACTGAAGTCAGCTTGTAGCAAGTTGCTTGTTCATAATTATGAATTCAGTTTTATAGACCCGACCGGAGACACACCATGCTTGGCTACGCCGACTTTTACCGTCGCTCTATCGACGACCGCGACGGTTTCTGGGCGGAGCAGGCCGCACTGATCGATTGGCAAACGCTGCCGCAGCAGGTTTGCGACTACAGCAACCCGCCCTTTGCACGGTGGTTTGTGGGCGGCACCACCAATCTGTGCCACAACGCGGTGGACCGCCACCTCCCAACCCGTGCTGACCAGGCCGCACTGATCGCCGTTTCCACAGAAACCAATATCGAGCAGACGTACACCTTCGCCCAGCTGCATACCGAAGTGCAGTGCATGGCGGCAGCCTTGCGTGCGCTGGGCGTGAGCAAGGGGGACCGGGTGTTGATTTACATGCCCATGGTGGCAGAGGCCGCATTCGCCATGCTGGCCTGTGCGCGCATTGGTGCTATCCATTCGGTGGTGTTCGGAGGCTTTGCAGCCGGCTCCCTGGCCTCGCGCATTGAAGATGCGACCCCCACTGTGGTGGTGAGCGCTGACGCAGGCTCCCGCGGTGGCAAGGTGGTGGCCTACAAGCCGCTGCTGGACGAAGCCATTGCCACCTCAACCCACAAACCGGCTGCGGTACTGTTGGTAGATCGGCAACTGGTTGCTATGAATTTAGTAGCTGGTCGCGACCATCTGTGGGGGGCTGTGCGCCAGAATCACTTGCAAACGGTGGTTCCGTGCGAGTGGGTAGATGCCACGCACCCTAGCTACACGCTGTACACCAGCGGCACCACCGGTAAACCGAAGGGCGTGCAGCGCGATACCGGCGGCTACGCGGTCGCCCTGGCGGCCAGCATGCAGCATATTTATGGCGGCAAGGCGGGCGAAACCTATTTCTCCACCAGTGACATTGGCTGGGTGGTGGGTCATAGCTACATCGTCTACGGCCCCCTGATCGCCGGCATGGCCACCATCATGTACGAAGGGCTGCCGACCCGCCCGGACGGCGGCATCTGGTGGAGCCTGGTCGAAAAATACAAGGTGACCGTGATGTTCAGCGCCCCCACGGCGGTGCGGGTGCTCAAAAAACAAGACCCCGCCTTGCTGTCTCGATACGACCTGTCCAGCTTGCGCGCCCTATTTTTGGCGGGCGAGCCGCTGGACGAACCCACGGCGCAGTGGATCAGCCAGGCGCTGGGCAAGCCCATCGTGGACAACTACTGGCAAACGGAGACCGGTTGGCCCATCCTCAGCATCGCCAATGGCGTTGAGCAAGCGCCCAGTAAATTTGGCAGCCCCGGCGTGGCCATGTATGGCTACAACGTCAAACTCTTGGACGAAAACACAGGCGAAGAGCTGCTAGGCGCAGACCAGAAAGGCGTGGTGGCCATCGAAGGGCCGTTGCCGCCGGGCTGCATGCAAACCGTGTGGCGAGACGATGCCCGGTTTGTCAAAACCTACTGGAGCAGCATTCCCGGTAAATTGGTTTACAACACCTTTGACTGGGGTGTGCGTGACAAGGACGGTTACTTTTTCATCCTAGGCCGTACCGACGATGTGATCAACGTGGCGGGCCACCGCCTGGGAACGCGGGAAATTGAGGAAAGCATTTCCAGCCACCCCAACGTGTCGGAGGTGGCCGTGGTCGGCGTGGCCGACGTGCTCAAGGGCCAGGTGGCCATGGCATTTGTTGTGGCCAAAGACGCCAGTTCGCTGATTGACGACGCGGCCAAGCTAAAGCTTGAAGGCGAAATCATGAAGGTGGTGGACCATTCGATTGGCGCTGTGGGCCGCCCGGCGCGGGTGCGCTTTGTGACGGTATTGCCCAAAACCCGCAGCGGCAAGCTGCTGCGCCGCGCCATTCAGGCGGTGTGCGAGGGGCGCGATCCTGGGGATCTCACCACCATGGAAGATCCGTCGGCCCTGCAGCAGATCCGTGATCTGAGTTCGTCGTGACGTGAACTATTGGGCGTTGTTGGTGACTTCTGCGCTTTTGGTCATACCCACCGCACCCGTGATCGTGCCCACGGCCGTGCTGTTTTGCTGAAAGGTAAAAGCAGCCTTGGCCGCACCGGCGCCGGAGAATATGCCCTTGAAGTTGGAGTCGGTCACGGATGCGTTGAAGCGGGCTCCGCTCAAGGAGCCGCTGGCGCTGGCGGTGTAGTCGTTGCCTGCGAAGCGTGTAGTAGCGCTGACACTCTGCACATACGAAGAACCAAAGTCCACTGTCATGCTGGCACTAACCAATTGCCCGACCAGAGTTGCACCTGTGGAGGTGTTAGTAGCCGTTGGCGCGGTTCCGCCAATCATGTTGTATTCAAAGGTGCCTACTGTGGGCATCTGCAGCGTGGGCGTCGGGCGGCCCACGATGTAGTGCACATCCTGCAGTGCGGCGGTCGTGCCTGACAGCGGGCCCTTGGTGGCCGTCGCCCAGTAGCCCCAGCCGATGTAGTCTGCGGCAAACGGATCCCCAGATGCATTGAAGCTGGACACATTGTTTGCCTTGAGCAATTGCTTGGACCCATCCGAGTCCAAAAAGGAGACCAGGGGTGTGTCGATCACGACTGCGGAGGCTTTTCCATCGGCGTTCACCGTGGAATAGCCGGTGGTATTGAGTGCACTGTCGATACCCTTGAATTCGGCCTGCAGGTCGTTGATGATGTACACCTTGTTGCCCGCCACGGTCTGACTCTGTGGCGGAGGAGGCACACTGCCTTCGGACGAGGTGCGCTGGGTGGTGCGCGCCGGGTCTTGGTTCTTGTCCTTGACTACCACGGTTTCTCCAGCGGTCAGGCCAGCACAGCCGGTGTTGGTGCAAACCACGATGGCGTCTTGCTCTGCGTTCACGGCAACGGAGCCGTCGGTGTTGTAGGAAATCAGGAACGAGGACCCACGGATGCCGATGGTCGCGGTATTGGTAATGACTTTGTAGTTGTCATGATTGCGCTTGCCGATTAGGCCGGTGATGGCGCGCATGCCGCCCTTGGCCAATTCGACCAGAAAGCTGTCTGTTTTTGTGTCTTTGTTGTCGGCATAGCTGGCCAGTTTGAACTGCGAATTGGGTTGGATTGCGACCATGCCGCCGTCGCTGAAGCGGATCTGTGCCTGCGCGCCCGTGCTGGTCACGATGTCGTCGCCACTCTGAACGGAGCCGCCTTTCTTCAGCGGCACATTGTTTCCGTTGGTGGAGCGTACCGATACGTCGCCAAACACAAAGTTGGCCGTGCCAGCGTCCACTGCCCAGCTCCAGGGGGATGCGGCAAGCAAACCCACTGCTAGAGCAGCGCGGCAAGAGAAGAGATATGTGCGCATGGTGTGCTCCTGCTATCAAAATTCGCGACGTGCGGTGATTGAAAGCGTCTGTTTTTCAAAGGTGGATGTGCTGAGGTTGGACACGTTTTGCAGGTAGGCCCATTGCGAGGTCACGCGCCAAGCCTTGGCTGGCACCCAGATGGTTCCCAAGGTCAGCCCCCATTGCTGGTCGTGGCGCACGCTGCCAAAGAAAGGGTCCGGCCCGTTGTAGCCGCGGTCTTCCAGGCTCACGGTGGCAAAGCCAGCCAATGCTGCTGAAAACGGTTGCTGCAGGCCCGCGCGTGCACCGATGAACTGTTGCCCCAAATGGCCTACCCCCGGTTCCATGGTGATTTCTTGTCCGATGTAGCCGCTGCCGTAGGCGGACAGTCCGCTTTTGAACTGTTGTCCGTAAGACGCACCCACGGTGTAGCGGTCCACATTGCGGGTTTGCTGCGGGTAGCGGAGCTGGCCCAGTTGTGCATAGGCATTGAACTGGCGAAACCCATCAAAGCGATGTGTCCACTCGCCAGTGATGCTCCAACTGCTGCGGGCCGATACGCTCGCAATGGTGCTGTTGCCCAATTGCAGGGCCACGGTGTATTCATTGCGGTCTACCAGGTAGGCGGCACCTGCACTGGCGTCGATCTGGGTGTTGTCATAGGCCAATGCATTTGGCTCGTGCGCGCGAAAACTCGCGTTCAGGCTACCGATTGCAGACCAGCGCGGCGCAATGGCGGTGCGCCCGGAGATGCCCAGCCCCATGCCACCAAACTGGCTGGACACCGGTTTCAGGCCAAAGGTCTTGCTATCCGGGGCGCTATTGACATTGTTGTCGAACCCCGCTGTGGCTTCAAGGTAGCCCCGGGTCGTGGTCTTGGCTTCCGCCTCGATACGCTCGATGGTTTGGAGCAACTGGTCGATGGTGCGGGCTGCCTCGGTGGGAATGCCTTGCTCCTTGGCTTGGCCCAGCATGGTTTTGGCACCCGCGTTGTCGCCCACGGCATACAACGCATGTCCGAGCTCGGCCCGCGCCCGGGCGTTGTTGGGGGTAACCATCAAGACCCGTTCCAGCGCAAAGATGGCGCGCGTGTAATGCCCTGCCTGGTTGGCGGCAATGCCCAATACCAAATCGAAATCGGGATCGCCGGAGCGCTGCATTTCCTGGGGCTCCAGCATCTCAAAGGCCTTTTGCGCCGCACCTGATTCGGCCAACGACAAGGCCTGCTTCAGCGTATCGTCCCATTCAGCATGGGCTGTGCCGACGAGCAATGCGCTGCCAAGAGCCAGACAGGAAAGAAAACGTAAACGCATGGAAAGGGCTTTCTGGCGAAATGGAGAGGCCTAAGCACACAGGCATGAAGCGAATTTTATGCCATGCACTATTGCAATAAAAGCACAATTTCCCCTAGGTAGGCAGTGGTCTGGCCTGGGTGTGCATTGCCCCAGTCTGGTGAATTCCCTTTGCCGCGCACCCCATAAGGTGGCACAATTCGCTCTGCAATGAAGGCCCTTCCCATGCCACAGTCGCATCCGCCAATCGGTTCAGCCGTGTCGCGGAAGGTTAATTAACTAGCTTTAACCAGCTAATGTTCCCTGAAGGGGAACGGAGGTCAGCGAAATATGAGTGATTCAAGCTCCAATGGTGCGAGCACGGCTTCGTCCGTGTACCAAACCTACCAAAACAACACCTACCTGTTCGGTGGCAATGCTCCGTATGTCGAAGAGATGTACGAGAACTACTTGGCCAACCCCGGCAGCGTTCCCGACACCTGGCGCGATTACTTTGACGCGTTGCAAAACGTTCCCGCAGCCGATGGCACTACATCCAAAGACGTAGCTCATATGCCCGTGATCAACGCCTTCGTTGATCTGGCCAAAAAAGGCGTAAAGCATGTGGTAATGGCCACGGGTGCAGACTCCGAGATGGGGCGCAAGCGCACCGCTGTGCAGCAGTTGATTGCCGCCTACCGCAACGTGGGCGCCCGATGGGCTGACCTCGATCCGCTCAAGCGTACCGAGCGCGACAAAATCCCAGAGCTAGAGCCGACGTTCTACGGCTTCAACGACGCAGACCAGGAAACGGTCTTCAACATTAGCAACACCTTCTTCGGCAAAGAATCCATGAGCTTGCGTGAGCTCATGAACGCATTGCGCGAAACCTACTGCGGCACCATTGGCGTGGAGTACATGTACACCACCGACCAGAACCAGAAACGCTGGTGGCAGCAAAAACTGGAAGCCAGCCGCAGCAAGCCCCAGTTCAATGCCGAAAAGAAAAAACACATTCTGGAGCGCCTGACCGCGGCCGAAGGCCTGGAGCGTTTTCTTCACACCAAATATGTCGGCCAGAAGCGTTTCTCCCTCGAAGGGGGCGAGAGCTTCATTGCTGCCATGGACGAGCTGATCCAGCAAGCCGGTGCCAAGGGAGTGCAGGAAATCGTGATCGGCATGGCCCACCGCGGCCGCCTGAACGTGCTGGTGAACACCCTGGGCAAGATGCCTGCGGACCTGTTCGCCGAGTTCGACCACACTGCGCCCGAAGAACTGCCTGCTGGTGACGTGAAGTACCACCAGGGCTTCAGCTCCGACGTGTCCACTCCTGGCGGTCCGGTGCACCTCTCGTTGGCGTTCAACCCATCCCATCTGGAGATCGTGAACCCCGTGGTGGAAGGCTCGGTGCGTGCGCGTATGGATCGCCGTGGTGACCCCCGAGGCATGCAGGTGCTGCCCGTGCTGGTGCACGGTGATGCTGCGTTCGGCGGCCAGGGCGTGAACCAGGAAACCCTTGCACTGGCCCAGACCCGTGGTTACACCACTGGTGGCACGGTCCACCTGATCATCAACAACCAGATCGGTTTCACCACCTCGGACCCGCGCGATATGCGCTCCAGCGCTTTCTGCACGGATATCGTGAAGATGGTCGAGTCTCCCGTGTTGCACGTGAACGGAGATGATCCTGAAGCCGTGGTGTTGGCCACTCAGTTGGCGCTGGAATTCCGTATGGAGTTCGGCCAGGACGTGGTGTTGGACATCACTTGCTTCCGCAAGCTCGGCCACAACGAGCAAGACACACCGTCGCTGACCCAGCCGCTGATGTACAAAAAGGTCGGCACCCATCCGGGTACCCGCAAGCTGTACGCCGACAAGCTGGCTGCCCAAGGTTTGGGTGCGGAGTTGGGCGATGCCATGGTCAAGGAGTACCGCGCCGCCATGGACGCTGGCAAGCACACGGTGGACCCGGTATTGACCAACTTCAAGAGCAAGTACTCGGTGGACTGGTCGCCCTTCCTGGGCAAAAAATGGACCGATGCGGGTGACACCGCCATCCCCCTAACTGAGTGGAAGCGCCTGTCTGAAAAGCTGACCACCATTCCCGCCGGAGTGACACCGCACCAGCTGGTGAAGAAGGTGTATGACGACCGTGCCGCCATGGGGCGCGGTGAAGTGAATGTGGATTGGGGCATGGGCGAGCACATGGCGTTTGCCTCTTTGGTGGCCAGCGGTTACCCCGTGCGTTTGTCGGGCGAAGACAGCGGACGTGGCACCTTTACCCACCGCCACGCTGTGATTCACGACCAGAACCGCGAGAAGTGGGATGCAGGCACCTATGTGCCTTTGCAAAACGTGGCCGACAACCAAGCCCCGTTTGTCGTCATTGACTCCATCCTGTCCGAAGAAGCGGTGTTGGGCTTTGAATACGGTTATGCGTCCAACGACCCCAACACGCTGGTGATCTGGGAAGCCCAGTTCGGCGACTTTGCCAACGGTGCCCAGGTGGTGATCGACCAGTTCATCGCCTCCGGCGAAGTGAAGTGGGGCCGTGTGAACGGCATCACGCTGATGCTGCCACACGGCTACGAAGGCCAAGGCCCCGAGCACAGCTCGGCACGCCTGGAGCGCTTCATGCAGTTGGCGGCCGACACCAACATGCAGATCGTCCAGCCCACCACGGCCAGCCAGATCTTCCACGTGCTGCGTCGCCAGATGGTGCGCAACCTGCGCAAGCCTCTGATCATCATGACGCCCAAGAGCCTGCTGCGCAACAAGGACGCCACCTCGCCGTTGACCGAGTTCACCAAGGGTGCTTTCCAGACCGTGATCCCCGAGAGCAAAGAGCTCAAGGGCGACAAGGTCAAGCGCGTGATCGCCTGCTCCGGCAAGGTGTATTACGACCTGGTGAAGAAGCGCGAAGAGAAGGGCTACGACGACGTGGCCATCATCCGCGTGGAGCAGCTGTATCCCTTCCCGCACAAGGTGTTTGCGGCCGAGCTGAAGAAGTACCCCAACGCCACCGACGTTGTGTGGTGCCAGGACGAGCCACAGAACCAGGGCGCCTGGTTCTTCGTGCAGCACTACATCCACGAAAACATGCTCGAAGGCCAGAAGCTGGGCTACTCCGGACGCGCCGCGTCTGCGTCGCCTGCGGTGGGCTATTCCCACCTCCACCAAGAGCAACAAAAAGCGCTGGTGGAAGGCGCATTCGCCAAGCTCAAGGGCTTTGTGCTGACAAAGTAAGCCGTCAGCAGCCCCCTCACTCGAACACATACGGAAAGAATTGATATGGCAATCGTAGAAGTCAAAGTACCGCAGCTCTCTGAATCTGTGGCCGAAGCCACCATGCTGGCATGGAAGAAAAAAGTGGGTGATGCCGTCACCGCGGACGAAATCCTGATCGACATCGAAACCGACAAGGTGGTGCTGGAAGTACCTGCACCGTCCTCTGGCGTGATCGTCGAAATTTTGGTGGCCGATGGAGGCACCGTGGTGGCCGAACAGCTGATCGCCCGCATCGACACGGCCGCTGTGGCTGGCGCCGCGGCTCCAGCAGCAGCAGCCCCAGTGGCGGCTTCTCCAGCCGCTGCACCTGCAGCTGCTGGCGCACCTGCCAGCAACTCCAAGGCCGGTGTGGCCATGCCTGCTGCGGCCAAGCTGTTGGCCGACAATGGCATCGCTGCTTCCAGCGTGGACGGCACGGGCAAAGACGGCCGCATCACCAAGGGTGATGTGTTAGCCGCTGCGGCTGCTCCTAAAGTTGTAGCTGCTGCCACAATTCCCACGGGGGTTCGCACCGCTTCTTTGCCCCAAGTGGCATCTCCCAGCGTGAACCAGGGTGACCGCCCTGAGCAGCGTGTGCCCATGAGCCGTCTGCGCGCCCGCGTGGCCGAGCGCCTGCTGCAATCGCAAAGCAGCAACGCCATCCTGACCACCTTCAACGAAATCAACATGGCCCCGGTCATGGAGATGCGCAAGCGCATGCAAGAGCGCTTTGAGAAGGAACACGGCGTGAAGCTGGGCTTCATGAGCTTCTTCGTCAAGGCGGCTGTGCACGCACTGAAGAAGTTCCCGGTGCTGAACGCGTCGGTGGACGGCAACGACATCGTCTACCACGGCTACTTTGACATTGGTATCGCAGTCGGTTCGCCCCGTGGTTTGGTGGTGCCCATTTTGCGCAACGCCGACCAGATGAGCTTTGCCGACATCGAGAAGAAGATCGCCGAGTACGGCCAAAAGGCCAAGGACGGCAAGCTGGGCATTGAAGACATGACCGGTGGCACCTTCTCCATCTCCAACGGTGGCACCTTCGGCTCCATGATGTCCACCCCCATCATCAACCCGCCTCAGTCTGCCATCCTGGGCGTGCACGCCACCAAGGATCGCGCCATGGTGGAAAACGGTGTCGTGGTGGTTCGCCCCATGAACTACTTCGCCATGTCCTACGACCACCGCATCATCGATGGCCGCGAAGCCGTGCTGGGCCTGGTGGCCATGAAGGAAGCGCTGGAAGATCCCGCACGTCTGTTGTTCGACATCTAAGCGCTGCGTGCATCAAGTTCATAGTGACCATGAGTTATTTGGGCTTGATGCACCTTTTCTTACTTCCCGATCTGGTCATTTAAACCATGCCGCATTTGACAATTGAAATCAGTGCCAATCTGGAGTCGCATGTGGCTTCGGCTGACTTACTGGGCGGTGCACATCAGGCGCTATTGCTGTCTGGTGTCTTTGATGGACCGGACGTCAAGAGCCGTGTGGTGCAGCGCAATCAGTTTCGCATTGGAGCAGGTGGTGTTTCGGAAGGCTTTGTGCATGCCTCTCTGGAATTGTTGACTGGTCGGACTGAGGTTGTCCGGCAGCAACTATCTCAAGCCGTGGTCGCTGCATTGATGGCCGGCTTGCCGCGCGGAATGGGGTTTCCTGTGCAAATCAGCTGTGATGTCCGCGAGATGAGTCGCGAGAGCTACTCCAAAGCAATTTACATTGAATGAAGAGAAATTTATGAGCAAACAATTTGACGTGATCGTCATTGGCGGTGGCCCCGGTGGCTACATCGCCGCCATCCGCGCCGCCCAGCTGGGCTTCAACGTGGCTTGTATCGACGAATGGAAGAACGACAAGGGCGGTCCTGCGCCCGGCGGTACCTGCACCAACGTGGGTTGCATTCCTTCCAAGGCCTTGCTGCAGTCGTCTGAGCACTTCAACCACGCCAACCACCACTTTGCCGAGCACGGCATCACGGCCACCGGCGTGAGCATGGATGTGGCCAAGATGCTGGCGCGCAAGAACACCGTGGTGAAGCAGAACAACGACGGCATTCTGTACCTGTTCAAGAAGAACAAGATTGCGTTCTTCCATGGCCGTGGTTCCTTCGTCAAGGCTGCTGAAGGCGGCTATGAAATCAAGGTGGCTGGTGCTGCGGAAGAAGTGATTACCGGCAAGCAGGTCATCATCGCCACCGGCTCCAACGCCCGTGCCTTGCCAGGTACACCGTTCGATGAAGTCAACGTGCTGTCCAACGACGGCGCGCTGAACATCGGCGCGGTGCCCAAGAAACTGGGCCTGATTGGTTCCGGCGTCATTGGCCTGGAAATGGGCTCGGTGTGGAAGCGTCTGGGTGCTGAAGTCACCATCCTCGAAGGCCTGCCCACATTCCTGGGTGCGGTGGACGAGGGCGTGGCCAAGGAAGCTTTCAAGGCCTTCACCAAGCAGGGCCTGAAGATCGAGCTAGGCGTGAAGGTCGGCGAGATCAAGAATGGCAAGAAGGGTGTTTCCGTTGCCTACACCAACGCCAAGGGCGAAGCCCAGACGCTTGACGTGGACAAGCTCATCATCTCCATCGGCCGTGTGCCCAACACCATCGGGCTGAACCCCGAAGCGGTGGGTCTGACGTTGGACGAGCGCGGTGCCATCGTGGTGGACGGCGACTGCAAGACCAACCTGCCCGGCGTATGGGCGGTGGGCGACGTGGTGCGCGGCCCCATGCTGGCGCACAAGGCGGAAGAAGAGGGCGTTGCCGTGGCTGAGCGCATTGCTGGCCAGCACGGACACGTCAACTTCAACACCGTGCCCTGGGTCATCTACACCAGCCCCGAGATTGCTTGGGTGGGCCGTACCGAGCAGCAGCTCAAAGCCGATGGCGTGGCCTACAAGGCGGGTCAGTTCCCCTTCCTGGCGAACGGTCGCGCACGCGCGCTGGGCGATACCACCGGTTTCGTCAAGTTTCTGGCCGATGCCACGACTGACGAAATCCTGGGCGTGCACATCGTGGGTCCGCAGGCCTCCGAACTGATTTCCGAGGCTGTCGTGGCCATGGAATTCAAGGCCAGTGCCGAGGACATCGCGCGCATTTGCCACGCCCACCCCTCCTTGAGTGAAGCCACCAAGGAAGCGGCGCTGGCGGTGGACAAGCGCACCCTGAACTTCTGATTTAGGAATGAAATAGGCTGCTAGCCCCCGTGGACAGTGCGCTAGCAGCTATTGTTTTCATAGTGAATCGGAGTTCGTCTTGAGCGTCAAAGCAACCTACGAAGCCGAGCTGGCCGCGCGCGGCTACACAGCCGACCCGGCCCAGTTGCGCGCCGTCGAGGCGTTGGAGCGCTGCGCCACCGAGTGGGCGCAATACAAAGAAAAGCGCTCCAACGCGCTCAAGAAGCTGATCAACCGCCCCGAGATTCCGCGTGGCGTGTATATGTATGGCGGTGTGGGACGGGGCAAGAGCTTTCTGATGGATTGCTTCTTCAACGCTGTGCCACTCAGGCGCAAAACGCGCCTGCACTTCCACGAGTTCATGCGTGAGGTGCACCGTGAGCTGATCGATCTGCAGGGCACGGTGAACCCGCTGGACGAGCTGGGTAAGCGCATGGCCAAGCGCTACCGCCTGATCTGCTTTGACGAGTTCCACGTGGCAGACATCACTGACGCGATGATCCTGCACCGCCTGCTGACGGCGCTGTTTGACAACGGCGTGGGCTTTGTCACCACCTCCAACTTCAAGCCCAATGACCTGTACCCCGGTGGCTTGCACCGCGACCGCATCTTGCCGGCAATCGCCTTGCTTAATGCGAAGCTGGAAGTGCTGAGCGTGGACAACGGCACCGATTACCGGCGCCGTACGCTGGAGGATGCTCAGCTCTATCACACGCCCAACGGCCCCGAGGCCGATACGGCCATGACCGCCACCTTCAACGCATTGGCGGAGCAGCACGACGAAGACCCGGTACTGCACATCGAGTCACGCGAGATCCATGCCCGGCGCATGGCGGGTGGCGCTGTCTGGTTTGATTTCAAAACCCTGTGCGGTGGCCCCCGCTCACAAAATGACTACCTGGAAATCGCCTCGCGCTTTCACACAGTGTTCTTGAGCGATGTGCCCCATATGCCAGTGCGCATGGCGTCGGAGGCGCGGCGCTTCACTTGGCTGGTGGATGTGTTGTACGACCGGCGCGTCAAACTCATCATGTCGGCCGCTGTGGCGCCCGAGGCGCTGTACACCGAAGGGCCCATGTCACACGAGTTCCCACGCACGGTCTCGCGTCTCACGGAGATGCAGTCCAAAGAGTTTTTATTGCTCGAGCGACGCGTTGTGGACACAGGGCTGACATGAAAAAGGCAGCTGTTGTTTGGTTGCTGTGTTGGTTGGCATCTGGCTCGGCGCTGGCCCAGGATGACATTGAAGCGCAGCGCCAGTCCATTGCCGCGGCACGTGCCCAGGCGCAGACCGAGTTTGCCGCGCAAGAGGCTGTGTGCGCCAAGCGCTTTGCTGTCACCGCTTGCATAGAAGACGTGTCTGCGCGCCGCCGCGCCAGCAACAAAGCGCTGGCACGCCAAGAGGCGGTGTTGAACAATGCCGAGCGCACACAGCGTGCCGTCGAGCAGCGGCAGCGTCTGGACGACAAAGCGCGGGAACGCTTGGCCCGTGATGCTGAGACACAAGGCAATGGGGATGTGGAGCAGGACAAACTGCAGCAGCAGCGGGACAAGCAGGCCCAACACCAAGCGCAGGCCGGGCAGGTTAGCAACCGCTCAGCTGCAGCTCCCAAACCTAGCCTGGCTGCCAGTGCGCAGACGGCAAACCAACTGGCTTTTGCGGACAAACAAAAAGCGGCCCAAGAACGCAAGGCCGCCCGCGAGAAGCGGCTGCGTGAAAGCACCAAACCCCAACAGTCCCTGCCTACGCCACCCTGATGGTGGCTTGAACCTAGCCCTGCAGGGTCTCGACCTTCACCACCACAAGGGAGAGGTTGTCTCCGCCACCGTGGCCGCGTGAGCGGGCTTTTTCAATCAGAAATTCAGTGGCCTCGCGCGCCGACAGGGTGGACAGCACCGACCCAAGCTCCCCGTTGTTGAAGTAGTGCCACACGCCGTCGCTGCAGGCCATCAGCACGTCGCCCGCCCGCAGCTTGGGAATGAAGTGAAAGTCCACCGGAGGGTCGCTGTCCGTGCCCAGGCAGCCCATCAGAATGTTGGACTGTGGATGCACTGCCGCCTGCTCTTCGGTGATTTCGCCGCGGTTCACCAGCGCCTGCACGTAGGAATGGTCCATGGTGCGCTTCACAAAGCGGTTGCCGTGGTACTGGTACACGCGCGAGTCCCCGGTGTGGGCCCAGTGGCAGTCGCCACCCGGGTTGATCAGAAATGCTGCCAGCGTGCTGTGCGGTTCTTCTTCAGAAGAAATGGCGGTGAGTTTGATGACGATGTGCGCTTCTTGCACGATTTGCATCAGCGTGGCCGCGGCGTCATCGGTATCGGGGTCGTAGCGCTCAAACAGTTGTTTGGCGGTCATCATCACCTGATCGGAAGCTTTGCGTCCGCCGCTGCGCCCACCCATGCCGTCCGCCACGATGGCCAGCAGACAGCCATTGCTGCGGCCATGCTTGAACAAAGCGACCTGGTCCTGCTGGTAATCCCGGTCACCTTTGTGAATGCCGGTGGAGGCAGTAAGACGGTATCCAGTGGCCATGGTGGGTTCTATCCAGCAATGCTTTTCCGAGAATGAAGAATCTGGCCGTATTATCGAGCGGAGTCGCCAGCAACCGGCGCCATTTAACCACGTACTTATCCCCATTTACCATTGGAAACCAATCTCCACTCCCCGCAGCGACGCCTGATCGAGCTGCGCATCGAACATGGCGATTTGGATGCCCTGATTGACATCGCGTTGCTGGATGCGCCAAAGGATGAGCTGATGATGCGTCGCCTGAAGAAAAGGCGCTTGGCGTTGCGCGATGAGATCACCCGTTTGCAGGACGCTTTGCAGCCTGACGAACCGGCCTGAGGCATGGGCCTGTCTGATGTGGTGGTCGAGGCGTTTGCGGTAGATGGTTCCATCGCCCGCGCGGTGCAGGAATTTTCTCCGCGTGCTGGCCAGCTGGAAATGGCCCAAGCTGTAGCTCGGACGTTGGAATCCGGAGGGGTGCTGGTGGTGGAGGCTGGCACCGGCATTGGCAAGACCTACGCCTACCTCGCGCCAGCGCTGCTGAGTGGTTCGCGTGTGCTGGTGTCCACCGCGACCAAGGCCCTGCAAGACCAGCTTTTCGGCCGGGACATTCCCAAGCTGCTGGCGGCCCTTGGTGTCGGAGCTCGGGTGGCGCTGCTCAAGGGGCGCGCCAGCTACCTGTGCTTGCATCGACTGGGTGTCGCGCGCTACGGCAGCACGCTGCAGACGCCCGATGACCTGTGTGCCATCGCTGCAGTGGAGTTTTGGGCCCTCAGCACTCGAACAGGTGACCTGGCCGAGTTGGCCTCTGTGGATGAACAGTCGCCCGTGATTCCGCTGGTCACCTCCACCCGTGAAAACTGCCAGGGTGGACGTTGTCCGCAATACCAGGGTTGCCATGTGTACCAGGCGCGGCGTGAGGCGATGGCCGCCGACATGGTGGTCATCAATCACCATTTGTTTTTTGCCGACTGGAACGTCAAGGAATCGGGCGTCGCAGAGTTGTTGCCTTCTGTCGACGCGGTCATCTTTGACGAAGCCCATCAACTCAATGAAATCGGTGTCCAGTTTTTGGGCCAACAGCTCACCACGGGGCAACTGCTGTCGCTGGGGCGTGATGTGGTGGTGTTGGGCAACCAGTATGCCCGCGGACTGGCCGACTGGCAGGGGCTGGTGGGGTATCTGGAGCACACGTTGGCTGAGTGGCAGCTGCTGTGCGGCGGTCGGGCTGACATACCCACCCGCTTGCGCTGGGTGGGAGATACCCCAGCTGGGATCGAGCCCCAGGCCTGGTCGCAGGCCATGGCACGGGTTGCCGCAGTGTTGAGGCGCGTATTGCAAGCGCTTGATCTCGTTGCTGAAATGTCACCGGACTTGGGCGCTTTGCGCGAGCGCACACAGGCGTTGCTTATGCGGTTGGATGATTTTGCGGCTCCGCCTCGGGCCGGCAATGTGCGCTGGCTGGAAGCTGGGTTGCGGCTGCGCCTGGTTGAGTCTCCCCTGCAAATTGCCGATGCGCTCCGTTCCAAAGTCGCGGGGGATGGGAGCATGGAGGAAGGGCGCAAGTCCTGGGTCTTTACGTCCGCCACCTTGGGCCATGAAGCCGGATTGCAGTGGTTTTTGGCGTCCACGGGCTTGGAGGGCGCCCAAGTCTTGCAAGTGGCCAGCCCCTTCAATTATTTGGAGCAGGCCGCACTGTATGTGCCGAATGTTTTCCCCAAACCGTCCGAGCCCCAGCACAGCGATCAGGTAGCCGATTTGGTGGCGCAGGCAGCCATCATATTGGGCGGGCGGACCCTGGTGCTCACCACTACCTTGCGTGCCATGCGCCGCATTGGCCAGCGTTTGCGGGAGCGATTGGCGGCCTCTAGTCCGATTCAGGTGCTGGTGCAGGGCGACGGCTCCAAACGTGAGCTGATTGACCGCTTTGCCAGCGCGTCCGATGCGGCGGGGTGTGTGCTTGTAGCGTCCGCTTCCTTTTGGGAGGGGGTGGACGTACCGGGCGCGGCACTGCAACTGGTGGTGATAGACAAAATCCCTTTCGCGCCTCCCGACGATCCCTTGGTCGAGGCCCGTTGTCAGGCATTGGAAGAGGAGGGGCAGAGTGCCTTTGCCCACTACCAGCTACCCCAGGCTGCCGTGGCCTTAAAGCAGGGGGTGGGGCGGCTGATCCGCCGTGAAACGGATCGCGGTGTGCTGGTGTTGTGCGACGTGCGGCTCAGCCAGATGGGGTATGGCCGCAAGTTGCTTGCAAGCCTGCCGCCCATGCGCAGGCTTGACTCTGCAGAGGCCTTTCAGCAGGCCCTGCACGACCTTACCAAATCTTCCACCACGGATCCGTATTAGGCTTGCCGCCCTTGAGCAGGTAGTCCGACTGAGGGAATGTTTTTTCCATGACCCGTTTGGTGTCGTCGCGCAGCTGCTCCATGCCCAGTGCGTCGTAGGACTTGTAGAGAATGAACAAGGCTTCTTCCACTGCGGGCACGTCGCGGTAGTCTGTTACGGCGATTTGCGCCCGGTTGATGGCGGCCAAATAGGCCCCGCGTTTGTAGTAGTAACGTGCCACATACACCTCGTACTGTGCGAGCGAGCCGACGATGTAGTTCATGCGCTGGCGTGCATCCGGGGTGTACTTGGAGTCGGGGAACCGGGTCACCAGTTCCTTGAACGCTTCGTACGATTCTTTGGCGGCCTTCTGGTCGCGCTCGGCCAAATCTTGGCGGGTTATGGAAGACAGAACGCCGAGATCGTCATTGAAATTGATGATCCCCTTGAGGTAGATGGCGTAGTCCAGTGCTGGGCTAGCGGGGTTGAGCTTGATGAAACGGTCCAGCGTGGACAGGGCTTGCGCGGGTTCAGCAGATTTGTAATATGCGTAAGCCTTGTCCACCTGCGCTTGCTGCGCCAGCGGGGTGCCGGCGGCACGGGCTTCGAGCTTCTCGAGCAGAGGTATGGCTTTGTCCCACTGCGAAGAGTTCATTTCGTCTTTGGCCTCCGCGTACAGGCGGTTGGGACTCATGCCTGCAGTTTTGTCCACCGGCGTGCTGGAGCAGCCCACCAACAGCAATGTGAAGGCCGTCAACAGCGGGGCACAAACGACCGATAATTTCACACGTAGCATCTTGGGGACCTTCTTGAATCAGACCGCCGGAATTATATCGACGCCCTCTCTGGAGCCGGACTTGGATGAGGTGGCGGAGCCGGTTGCAGAATCCGAGACACGCAGTGTGGTGATCGACACCCCCCAACATGGGGAGCGATTGGACCGCGCGCTGGCTTTGGCGGCCAATGAATTTTCTCGCAGCTACTTGCAGCAGCTCATCGAAGATGGCTCGGTGCGCCTCAATGCCCAGACGGTGCGCAAGACCTCACAGCGCGTCAAGGCGGGTGACATGGTCGAGGTGGAGCTGCGGCCCACGCCCCAAAGCCAGGCTTTTCGGCCTGAGACCATGGCGCTGGACGTGGTTTTTGAAGACGCGCATTTGCTGGTCATCAACAAGCCAGCGGGCCTGGTGGTTCATCCTGCACCGGGCAATTGGAGCGGAACCCTGCTCAATGGGCTGCTGGCCCGAGACCCTGCTTGCGCCTCGGTACCTCGGGCTGGCATCGTGCACCGTTTGGACAAGGACACTAGTGGCCTGATGGTGGTGGCCCGCACGCGCGTGGCCATGGATGCACTGGTCAAGGCGATTGCTGCAAGGGAGGTGAGCCGCCAGTATGTGGCCTTGGCGCACCGTGCCTGGGTGGGGGCCACGCGGCAAACGGTGGACAAGCCTATTGGCCGAGATCCCCGCAATCGCCTGCGTATGGCGGTGGTCGACCTGGCCCAAACGTCTGGCAAAACGGCGAAAACAGACATCGTGTGGGTTGCCAACGGGGGCGAGGGCTGCTGGGTGCGTTGTATTCTCCATACGGGGAGAACCCATCAGATACGCGTACACATGGCGTCCTTAGGGCACCCGTTGGTTGCCGATACTCTGTACGGCGGCAGCGCTGCCGGCGCATTGGCGCGGCAGGCCTTACATGCTTACAAGCTGGCATTTGCACACCCGGTGTCCGGCGAGCCTTTGGCGTTTGAGTCCCAACCACCCGCAGACTTCTTGCAAATGTTGGGCGACTGGGGGCTGCGATACAATGCGCTTGCAGGTCCGGGAGGACACTGAAAGCCCCGGTAAGTCGCTCCCGGGCTGGCACTGCGGCGAAGTACGCCGCTGAAGTTGCCCTTGACGGCCCCACCGCAGCCGCTCATTTGTGTTGGTGACATATTCGAAATACCCTGACTATGAACATGGTCGATGCAAAGCGGGTTCTGGAAACCGCATTGGTGTGCGCTCAACAACCTTTGCCGCTCAAAAGCATGCGAGAGTTGTTTGGGGATGCCATTGGCGTGGATTCGATCAAGCAGCTTTTGGAAGATCTGAAGAACGACTGGGCTGAGCGGGGCGTGGAGTTGGTGAACGTTGCCACGGGATGGCGCTTCCAGAGTCGGCCGGAAATGCGCGAGTACTTGGACCGGCTGCATCCAGAAAAGCCACCGCGTTACACGCGGGCAACGTTGGAAACGTTGGCCATCATTGCCTATCGCCAACCGGTAACCCGGGGCGATATGGAAGACATTCGAGGCGTCACGATCAGTTCTTTGTTGATCAAACAACTGGAAGACCGTGGCTGGGTGGAGGTGATTGGGCATCGCGAGGCCGCAGGACGACCAGCTTTGTTCGCGACCACGAAGCAGTTTTTGGATGACTTGGGACTGCAATCGCTGGACCAGCTCCCGCTGCTGGAAAGCCCTACTAGCCCTGGTGACACGTTGGACGTGTTGGCGGCGGCACTGGAAGAGCAGCCGGCAGTGGCGCAAGCGGAGGCGGCAGATTCTGATGCTGATGCGCCGGGGGCGCAGATGAATATGCCTTTGGACACCTTGGGCTCGGAACAAACATGATTGGGTTAGCAGAATGAACGAAGAAACAAACGAACCGACGCTGGAATCTGACCACACGGTGCCCACACCAGCAGAGCAGGCTACCGCGCTGGCCACTTCTGCCACGCGCACCAGCGACGTACCTGCATCCGGACCTGTCAACCGCTTTGACGATGTGATTTCCGGCCAGTTCGATGCGGACGAAGCCATTGAAGACCTGACGGTGCCCAAGCGCGTGCTGGCTCCTTTGGCAGAGACGCCCAAATTGCACAAGGTACTGGCCCAGTCGGGCATGGGTTCCCGTTTAGAAATGGAGCAGCTGATTCTGGAGGGGCGCATCTCGGTCAACAACGAGCCTGCGCACATTGGCCAGCGCATTCAATTTGGTGACAACATCAAGGTGAACGGTAAGCCCATTCGCTTTCGCATTGACCCGCCACCAGCGCGTGTGATCGCGTACCACAAGCCTGTGGGTGAGGTAGTAACCCATGACGATCCCCAAAACCGTCCCACGGTGTTTCGCCGTTTGCCCAAGTTGCACCAAGGCAAGTGGCAGTCGGTGGGGCGCCTCGACTTGAATACCGAGGGGCTGCTGTTGTTTACGAGTTCTGGCGAGTTGGCCAACAACCTGATGCACCCTCGGTTTGGCTTGGAGCGCGAGTACGCGGTGCGTGTGCTGGGCGCCTTGAACAAAGAAGAAAAGCAGGCTCTGCTGAATGGTGTGCAGTTGGACGATGGTTTAGCCCAGTTTGGCTCTATTGAAGATGGTGGTGGTGAGGGTTCGAACTGCTGGTACCGCGTCACGATTTCTGAAGGTCGAAACCGGGAAGTGCGCCGTATGCTGGAAGCAGTTGGGCACGCCGTCAGCCGTTTGATCCGCATCCGCTATGGCGCCATGGTGTTGCCGCGCGGTCTCAAGCGTGGTGCCTGGATGGAATTGGACGATGCAGATATCCGCTCTCTGGTGCAAGCAGCCGGAGGAGGGCGGGCCCCGCGTGAAGAGGGTGTAACCCGCGAGCCATCGAACCGTGGCGGTAACGCCAATGGAGGAGCCCGCCCGCCCAAGCAGCGTGGGCGCAATACTCCGGGCCGCGGCCCAGCCTTTCCAAAGCCTGGCAACCCTGTTGCGGGTAAAAATGCGGGTCGCAGTGGCTTGCGCCAGGACAAACCCGCCGATCGCCAAGGCGCCTCATCCCAACCGGATCCAATGAAGACCGCGTTTGGCTACATCGGTGCCGATAGCTTTTCCCGGCAGCGCCAGGATGCAGGTCGCCCCAAAGGCGGTGGCAATCAGCGTCGTGGTGGGCGAAATCGTTAAACAGCAATGGTAAAATCGCAGGCTTTGCTCTGTTCGGGCAAATGTTGTAGCAAGAAACTTTAGGAACTCATATGGCAATCGAACGTACTCTCTCCATCATCAAGCCCGACGCAGTTGCGAAGAACGTGATCGGTCAAATTTATGCACGCTTTGAAGCAGCTGGCCTGAAGGTTGTGGCTGCTCGCATGGCGCACCTGTCGCGCGGAGAAGCTGAAGCGTTTTACGCTGTGCACAAGGCACGTCCCTTCTTCAAGGACCTGGTGGACTTCATGATCTCCGGCCCCGTGATGATTCAAGCCCTGGAAGGCGAAAACGCGATCCTGAAGAACCGTGACCTGATGGGCGCGACCGACCCCAAGAAAGCAGCTGCTGGAACAATCCGTGCTGACTTCGCGGACAGCATTGACGCCAATGCCGTGCACGGTTCCGACGCCGCAGAAACCGCCGCTGTTGAAGTGTCGTTCTTCTTCCCCGGCATGAACGTTTACTCTCGCTAAGTTATGCAATGACGGCCAACCTGCTCGAATTTGATCTCGAGGGCTTGGCCGCCTTTTGTGAGCGGCTCGGGGAAAAGCGTTTCCGGGCCACCCAGCTGTTCCGTTGGATTCACCAAAGAGGGGCGGCTGATTTCGACACCATGAGTGACTTGGCCAAGTCGCTCCGGGAAAAGCTCAAGACCTGCGCCGAAATGCGGGCCCTGCCCGTGATCACGCAGCACATGTCCGCTGACGGCACGATCAAGTGGTTGTTCGACGTAGGGCAGGGCGATGCCGTTGAAGCGGTCTTCATTCCCGAGGATGACCGAGGCACTTTGTGCATTTCATCCCAGGCCGGATGCGCCGTGGGATGCCGATTTTGTTCTACGGGCCATCAGGGGTTCAGTCGCAACCTCACGACAGCGGAGATCGTTGCGCAGCTGTGGTTCGCCGAGCATTTTCTGCGCAAGCATTTGGGTGTCACCCAGCGGGTCATTTCGAATGTCGTGATGATGGGCATGGGCGAGCCGCTACAGAACTTCTCTGCCCTGGTCCCTGCTTTGCGCACCATGCTCAGTGACCATGCTTATGGCCTGTCGCGCCGCCGCGTAACGGTGTCTACCTCGGGCGTGGTTCCGATGATGGACCGTTTAGGCGCGGAGTGCCCGGTGGCTTTGGCGGTGTCTTTGCATGCGCCCAACGACGCACTACGTGATAGTTTGGTTCCGCTGAACAAGAAGTACCCCATTGCAGAGTTGCTGGACGCTTGCAGGCGTTATTTGGCCTTCGCGCCGCGTGACTTCATTACTTTCGAATACTGCATGCTGGATGGCGTGAATGACACGCCTGAACATGCCCGTGAATTGATTGCCTTGGTGCAGCCCGGCAAGCCTCAAGCCTTGCCATGCAAGTTCAATTTAATTCCTTTTAATCCCTTTCCGGCCTCAGGGTTGACCCGATCTCCTAACGCACGCGTTCAGACATTTTCCAAGATCCTTAGCGACGCGGGTATCGTAACCACGGTGCGCAAGACCCGTGGAGACGACATTGATGCCGCATGCGGCCAGCTTGCTGGTGACGTTAAAGATAGAACGGATGTCGCTAAGCGAATTTCCAAGCAACGAACCGTTATGCTGCATCCTGTTTTGGAGATTGCCTCCGTCGAAACGAAAAGGGATTTGGATGCCTAAGCTTGCTGGTCTGGTTGGGAAGTGCATACGCGGATTGCTTTGGTCCACGCTGGCTTTGCATGTGGTTTCTGGATTGGTGGGCTGTGCCGCGAACACCGCCGGTCCATCTGGCAATGCCGATCTCGTGACGGACTCGGACGAATCCGCGGCTCGTAAGCGTGCGCGTATTCGTCTGGAGCTTGCGGCGGGTTATTACAACAACGGGCAGACCAACATCGCTTTGGATGAGCTGAAGCAGTCCATCGCTGCCGATCCGAGTCTTTTCGAAGCGCACAACCTGCGTGGCTTGATCTACTTGCGGCTCAATGATATGGGCTTGGCTGAAGAGAGCTTTAAGCGGGCGCTGCAGATCAATCCTCAAGCGGGCACGGTGCAGCACAACTATGGCTGGTTGCTGTGCCAGCAGGGCCGTATGGCAGAGTCATACAAACAATTCGGCAATGCAATTGCAGACCCTACCTACACTGATCGTGCGAAATCGTGGATGGCGCTGGGCGTTTGCCAGGCTAAAGCCGGGCAGCGTAGTGAGGCAGAGAACAGCTTGATCCGTTCGTATGAACTGGATGCAGCGAGCCCTGTTACGGGCTACAACTTGGCACTGCTGCTGTTTCAGCGTGGGGAGTATGTGCGTGCGCAGTTTTATGTCCGTCGTATCAATAATGGTGATTACGCCAATGCCGAGTCGCTGTGGCTGGGCATCAAGATCGAGCGTCGCTTGGACAATCGCGAGGCTGTGTCGCAGTTGTCCGGGCAGTTGAAGAAACGTTTCCCTCAGTCCAAAGAGACAACCTTGCTGGAGCGCGGAGCATTCGATGAGTGATACACCTATGGCGGATGTTGCAGATGCGCAAGCGCCGACTGTTTCTCCTGTCTTGACCGCAGGTGCCATGCTGCGCGCTGCGAGAGAGTCTGCGGGTTTGCATGTCGCGGCCTTGGCCGTGTCAATGAAAGTGCCTGTCAAGAAGCTGGAGGCACTGGAGTCAGATCGCCTGGACCTCTTGCCAGATGCTGTCTTTGTGCGGGCCTTGGCCTCTAGCGTGTGTCGCAGCCTGAAGATTGACGCGGCTCCTGTGTTGGCTAAGTTGCCACAGAACGGTATCCCCCGTCTGGATACGGGGGAGCGGGGCATCAATGCGCCATTTCGGGCATCCGGAGATACCAGTGCCATATCGTTGCCGTCTTTTCTCAAGCGTCCCGCCGCGCTGGTGGTCGTGGCCTTGCTGGTGGCCGCCGTGGTGGTCGTGATGGTTCCTGAGTTTCAGATTGAGAAGGTAACGACTGCTGCGTCGGATGCCGTTGGTGCCGAACCGGTCAAAAACCCGCAAGCTGAGGCTATTGCACCTTCTGATATGCCAGCTCCTGCAGTCGCAGTGAATGCGCCCGCTGTGCCTGTGGCGGCAGAAGCAGTGCAAACCGGTACTCCCGCGCAGACACCAGCCCCAACGGCTGCTACTGTGGTGTCGGCAGTTGTTGCACCCACCCCTGTGGCAGAGACGGTCGTCGTCTCACCGACAGACATGGTGGTATTTCGTGTGCGGGGGCCTTCGTGGGTAGAGGTTACCGATGCCAAGGGCAGCGTACAGGTGCGCAGAATGCTGGCCCAAGGGGAGGTGGTCAAGGCCACGGGCGTGAGTCCCTTGACGGTGGTGGTCGGTCGTGCCGACCTGACCGATGTAGAAGTGCGCGGCAAGGCCTTCAATGTGGCTGCCATTGCTCGCGACAACGTTGCTCGATTTGAGGTGAAGTAGTGGAAGCGAATTCTCCGATTGCGCTGGCAGTGCCTAGCCAGCGACGCTCCTTGCAGTCCGTAGTGACCTGGGGAAGCCGCGTTGTTACGGTGGGTGGTGGTGCACCGGTGCGCGTCCAGTCCATGACCAACACCGACACCGTGGATGCCATTGGTACAGCGATCCAGGTCAAAGAGTTGGCCAATGCGGGTTCGGAGCTGGTTCGTATTACCGTCAATACGCCGGAAGCAGCGCAAGCCGTGCCCTATATTCGCGAGCAGTTGGATCGCATGGGAATTGATGTCCCCCTGATTGGGGATTTTCACTTCAACGGACATCGCCTGCTTACGGATTTTCCAGAGTGTGCCCAGGCGCTGTCCAAATACCGTATCAACCCTGGCAACGTAGGTAAGGGTGATAAGCGGGACAAGCAATTTTCCCAAATGATCGAAGCCGCGGTCCGTTGGGATAAACCTATTCGTATTGGCGTCAACTGGGGCAGTCTTGACCAGGAGTTGCTGGCGTCCTTGATGGACGAGAACGCCGCCCGTGCAACTCCATGGGATGCCAAGCAGGTGATGTACGAGGCCTTGATCACGTCGGCATTGGAGTCTGCGCAGCGCGCGCAGGAGCTGGGCATGCGGCCCGAGCAGATCATGCTTTCGTGCAAGGTCAGTGGTGTGCAAGATCTGATTGCGGTCTACCGCGAGCTGGGACGCCGCTCGCGCTACGCTTTGCATTTGGGTTTGACTGAAGCAGGAATGGGAACAAAAGGCACCGTGGCCTCAGCTGCGGCACTGTCTGTGTTGCTGCAGGAGGGCATTGGCGACACTATTCGTGTTTCTCTGACGCCTGCGCCTGGCGAAGCCCGTACCCAGGAGGTCGTTATCGCCTCGGAAATCATCCAGGCTTTGGGGCTGCGCACGTTCGTTCCCAGTGTGACTGCCTGCCCTGGATGTGGCCGCACTACCAGCACGACGTTTCAAGAGTTGACCAAGCAGATTGATGATTTTTTGCGGGAGAAGATGCCAATCTGGCGTTCCGCCTACCCGGGCGTTGAACACTTGAAGGTGGCCGTCATGGGCTGCATTGTCAATGGACCTGGCGAGAGCAAGCATGCGGACATTGGCATCAGCCTGCCCGGTACGGGTGAAGCGCCATCTGCTCCTGTGTACATTGATGGCGCAAAACGTATGACCTTGCGCGGCGATGCGATTGCCACCGAATTTCAAGCGGTGGTTGAAGATTACATTCAGCGGCGTTTTGCGTCCGCAGAATCCAATTCCTGATTCAAAAACTTATGGTTGACAAGATCGCTCCACGCAAGGTGGAGAAACTCGTTGGTGTGAAGGGGATGAATGACATTCTGCCTCCGGATTCTGCGCGTTGGGAAGCGCTTGAGGCCACGGTGCGCGAATTGATGTCGCGTTATGCCTACCGCAATATTCGCACCCCTATCCTTGAGCAGACTGCGCTTTTTGTGCGTGGCATTGGTGAAGTAACGGACATTGTCGAGAAGGAGATGTATTCCTTTGAAGACCGCTCCGACAAGCACGGACAGGCCGAGCACCTGAGCATGCGTCCCGAAGGAACTGCGGCTGTGGTGCGTGCCGTGATCGAGAGTAACTTGCTCTACGACGGCGGCAAGCGTCTGTTTTACATGGGGCCAATGTTTCGCCGCGAAAAGCCGCAACGCGGGCGCTATCGCCAGTTCCACCAGGTAGGTGTCGAAGCCCTGGGCTTTGCCGGCCCGGACACCGATGCAGAGGTGATCTTGCTGGCCATTTCGCTATGGAAGGCTATCGGTCTGACCGACGTGCGGCTGGAACTCAATAGTTTGGGCCAACCCGCAGAGCGGGCACAACATCGGGCACAACTCATTGCATATTTTGAGAAGCATGCCGACATTCTGGATGAAGATGCTAGGCGTCGGCTGCACAGCAACCCGTTGCGCATCCTTGACACTAAGAACCCCGCCATGCAGGAGATGGTCGCGGCGGCACCGCGCTTGCTGGATTTTCTCGGCGCTGAGTCGCTGGCGCATTTTGAAGGTCTGAAGGCTATCCTCGATGCGAACGATGTCACTTACACCATCAACCCGCGCCTAGTGCGGGGCCTTGACTACTACAACTTGACGGTCTTTGAATTCGTTACTGACCGCTTGGGCTCTCAGGGCACGGTGTGTGCTGGTGGCCGCTACGACGATCTAATCGTCCAGATTGGCGGCAAGGCAGCGCCGGCCGTGGGCTGGGCCCTGGGCATTGAGCGCGTGCTCGAATTGCTGAAAGAACAGGGCTCTGCCGTATCTACATGCGTGCCGGATGCGTATGCCATCATTTCCGAAGCTACTGACCTTCCGCAGGTCATGCGTCACCTGCAGGCGCTACGGTCGCTGGGAGTATCGGTGCAAATGCACACTTCGGGCCCAGAGGGCATGGCCAGTTTCAAATCGCAGTTCAAGCGCGCGGATGCCTCTGGCGCCCGCTTCGCTTTGGTGTTTGGTTCCGATGAAATGCGTCAAGGCCAGGTGACCATCAAGCCCCTGCGGGAGGCAAGCCAAACGCAGGTCGCCCAGCCGCTGGAGCAAATTGAACAATGGGCCAAGAGCCTACAATCCCCCGCTTAATTGAGATTGATATGGCAAACCACTTAGACCTTGAAGAACAAGAGCAGCTAGACCAGCTCAAACATTTCTGGAAACAGTATGGCAACCTCATCACGGGTATTTTGATACTGGTGCTGGGTGCTTTGGCCGCTTGGAATGGTTACCAGTACTGGCAGCAAAAGCAGGCGACACAAGCGGCCGCGATGTTTGATGAAGTTGAGAAGGTCGTGCGCAGTGGCGATGTAGCCCAAGCTGAGCGAGCTTTTGGTGATATGAAGCAGCGTTTTGGTTCTGCAGTCTATACACCGCAGGCAGGTTTGCTGGTCGCGAAGATGGCGTATCTGTCTAGCAAACCCGAAATCGCGCAGAACGTGCTGGGGTGGGTGGCGGAGAATAAGGCCGATGAGGGGTACGCCGCCGTTGCCAAGTTGCGCTTGGCAGGTATGCGCCTGGAGGCCAAAGCCTATGACGAATCTCTCAAACTGTTGGATGGCGCTTTCCCAACCGAGTTCGCGTCTCTGGTAGCAGATCGCAAGGGGGATGTGTTGGCAGCTCAGGGTAAAAATACAGAGGCAATCGCCTTGTACCAAAAGGCCTATCTGGGCTTTGATGCCCAGTCTGAATACCGCCGAATGGTACTGGTCAAACTGAATGCGTTGGGCGCCACCGCAGGTGATGCAACCTGATGTCGCGGCCTGTCGTGACCCGCTGGATCGCCGTTTTATTGGGGGCGCTGTCTATGGTGCTGTGCGGTTGCGCGGGGCCTTCCAAGCCTGTGCCCGCTGAGTTGGGGCCCAACGCTGCTTTGCTGGGCGTCAAGCCTGCTTGGGCTGCCAATATTGGCGCCATCAATGCTCCTACAGAGTTACGGGTGGTTGGCAACACGCTGTTTCTTGCATCTTCCAGCGGTCGTGTGGTGGCGTTGAATGGTGAAACCGGGGCGCAGGTGTGGCAAGCGGAATTGGCCGCATCGGTGGTGACGGGCGTAGGCAGTGACGGTCACTACGCTGCCGTGGTGACAGACCAGGGTGAATTGATTGCTCTAGAAGCCGGGCAGATCATTTGGCGCCAACGTTTAGGGGCCGCAGCATTGACAACCCCTCTAGTGGCTGGCGAGCGTGTGTTTTCACTCTCGGCCGACCGCACTATTACCGCTTTTGATGCGGCTACCGGTCGCAAGCTGTGGCAACAGCAACGCGGTTCTGACGCATTGGTGCTGGGGCAAGCAGGGGTGCTGATACCGGTTGGCGATACCTTGGTGGTAGGCATTGGTGGTCGCTTGGTGGGCATGAACCCCCAATCAGGTAGTGTGCGCTGGGAGGCACCTGTGGCTGTGAGCCGCGGAACCAACGAGGTTGAGCGGCTGGTGGATCTCTCTGCCGGCGTGAGCCGTGTGGGCAACAGCGTGTGTGTGCGGGCTTTTCAGTCCGTGGTCGGCTGCGTGGACGCCGCAACAGGCAAAGTGGCGTGGACGAAACCGGCGGTTGGCAGTACGGGGTTGGGCGGCGACGACAGCGTTTTGGTTGGCTCAGAGAACGATGGAAAAGTAGTGGCTTGGCGGCGTGCCGATGGCGAGCGCCTCTGGTCCTCTGAGAGCCTGCGTTGGCGCGGTTTGACCGCGCCCGTGCTGCTGGGCCAAAGCATTGTGGTGGGGGATAGTTTGGGCTTGCTGCATTTCTTGGCACGCCAAGATGCGGCTCCTCTGAACCGCCTGAGCACGGATGGTTCGCCCATCATGGCCTCGCCCGCGCTGGTTGGAAAAACATTGATTGCCGTAACGCAAAAAGGCGGCGTTTTTGCGTACCGCCCTGAATAATTAAAAAAGGGCATTTTCCATGAAACCTGTTATCGCGCTGGTCGGTCGTCCGAACGTCGGCAAATCCACGTTGTTCAATCGGCTTACCAAAACCCGGGACGCTATCGTGGCCGATTTCGCGGGGTTGACACGCGACCGCCATTACGGCAACGGCAAGCAGGGCAAGCACGAATACATCGTTATTGACACCGGTGGCTTCGAGCCGGACGCCAGTTCTGGCATCTACAAGGAAATGGCCAAGCAGACGCGACAGGCGGTTGCGGAGGCAGACGTGGTGGTGTTTGTTGTGGACGCGAGGGGCGGTGTATCCGCCCAAGACTACGACATCGGCAAGTACCTGCGTAAGCTAGGTAAACCCTGCTTGGTGATCGCCAACAAGGCCGAGGGCATGAAAGATGGCGCTCAGCTGTCCGAGTTTTTTGAGCTGGGGCTGGGCGAAGTGTTTCCGGTATCCGCCGCCCATGGACAAGGCATTCGTTCCTTGGTCGACATGGCGTTGGCGCTTCTGAATTGGACGGTGCCTGAGGATGCTGCAGAAGATGCTGATCCTGCCGTTATCAAACTCGCCGTAGCAGGGCGCCCGAATGTAGGCAAATCCACCCTGATCAACACTTGGTTGGGTGAGGAGCGGTTGGTGGCATTTGATATGCCCGGCACCACGCGGGACGCGATTTCGGTACCTTTTGAACGCAACGGGCAGCGCTTTGAACTGATTGACACTGCAGGTTTGCGCCGCAAAGGCAAGGTCTTTGAGGCGATTGAAAAATTCTCCGTCGTGAAAACTCTGCAGGCCATTGAATCTGCGAGCGTGGTCTTGCTTTTGATCGATGCGATCCAAGGCGTGACTGACCAGGATGCGCACATCGCAGGCTACATCCTGGAGTCGGGACGGGCTGTGGTGGTGGCGATCAACAAATGGGATGCGGTCGATGAATACCAGCGTGAGCTGGTCAAGCGCTCCATTGAGACGCGATTGGGCTTTCTCAAGTTTGCGGCCTTGCACATGATCTCTGCGCACAAGCGCCAGGGCCTCGGTCCGGTATGGGATTCCATTGCGCAAGCCCATCGCTCTGCCAACTGCAAAATGCCGACACCAGTGCTCACGCGCTTGTTGCTCGAAGCAGTGCAATTTCAGACGCCCAAGAAAACTGGGGTGTACCGCCCCAAACTCCGTTACGCGCACCAGGGCGGTATGAATCCGCCCATCATTGTGGTGCATGGCAATTCGCTGGAGCATGTGACCGAGACCTACAAGCGCTTTCTGGAAGGGCGTTTCCGAAAGGAGTTCGATTTGGTGGGCACGCCCCTCAAAATCCAGATGAAATCCTCGGAGAACCCTTACGCGGACAAAGACTAGCGCCCATTAGGCGGACAAGTAGCCTTTTGCCCCCCGGGTTACCACGGTTGCGCTCAGCGCATGTCCAATGCTGTGGTATGGTCGAGGCCTCTTCATTTTTTGAACACGGAGAATATCGTGAACAACAAAGGTCAACTCCTACAAGACCCGTTCCTCAACGCCTTGCGTCGGGAACACGTGCCGGTCTCCATTTACTTGGTGAACGGCATCAAACTTCAGGGACAGATTGAATCGTTCGACCAGTACGTCGTGTTGCTGCGCAACACGGTGACACAAATGGTCTACAAGCACGCCATCTCCACCATCGTTCCAGGCCGCGCAGTGAATCTTGCTGCGGCCACGGCAGACGACGCTGGCGCTGCCTAATTCTGCGGGCCTGGTGGCCCGTAGCTGTTTGATCGGCCAGATCCGCTTTTGACCAATCGCACTGATTTACCCATCGCCCCCACCATCTTGGTTGGGGTGGACTTGGGTGTTCCCAATTTCGACGGCGAACTCGAAGAACTGGGCCTACTGGCACAAACCGCCGGGTTGAGCCCTGTGGCGCGCATCACCTGCAAACGCCGGGCACCCGACGCGGCGTTGTTCGTCGGGTCCGGAAAAGCCGATGAAATCAAGATGTTGGCCCAGCAACTGGGTGCCCAGGAAATCCTGTTTGACCAGTCGCTCAGCCCTGGCCAGCAGCGCAATCTGGAACGCCACCTCGAGCTTCCAGTCAATGACCGCACCTTTCTGATTCTGGAGATATTCGCCCAGCGTGCGCGCAGCCATGAAGGCAAGTTGCAGGTGGAGTTGGCGCGCCTGCAGTACCTCAGCACACGCCTGGTCCGCCGCTGGTCTCACTTGGAGCGCCAAACGGGTGGTGCCGGGGTGCGTGGGGGCCCAGGTGAAAAGCAAATTGAGCTGGACCGCCGCATGATCAGCGAAACGATCAAACGTACCAAAGAACGTTTGACCAAGGTCAAGCGCCAACGCCAAACCCAGCGCAGGCAGCGTGAGCGACGAGATGCCTTCAATATCTCCCTGATTGGCTATACCAACGCGGGTAAATCGACGTTGTTCAATGCGTTGGTCAAAGCGCGTGCCTACGCGGCCGATCAGCTGTTTGCCACACTGGACACCACCACGCGCCAGCTCTACCTGGGTGATGCGCAGCGCTCGGTCTCTCTGTCGGATACGGTGGGGTTCATTCGTGATTTGCCGCACGGCTTGGTCGATGCCTTTCAGGCCACGCTGCAAGAGGCGATTGACGCCGATTTGCTGTTGCACGTGGTAGACGCATCCAATCCTAATTTCCCGGAGCAGATTGCCCAGGTGCAGGCTGTGCTGGCAGAGATTGGTGCAGACCACATTCCCCAGCTACTTGTCTTCAACAAGATCGATGCCCTGGATGCGGAGCACAAACCCTTGCGCTTGGAAGATGAATACGAGGTCAATGGCGTGCAAACCCCGCGGGTGTTTGTCAGCGCGCGGGACAACAAGGGCATGCCTTTGTTGCGCCAGCGCTTGGCGCAAATGGCTGCGTTGCCAGTGGAGGCAGACCTTTCGCCAGCGTATGTCCCTGATCCGTCTGGGGACGGTGATTAGTTAGGCACAATCGTCAGCAGTTGTATGCGAGACAAAACCATGAAAATTCCTACGCTTTCCCTCCAGGGGCTTCGTCGCCCGCAGTGGATGCGCCATATGTTCAACCTCAACGATTCGCGTTGGGGCCGAGGTGAGGACAAGCAGCCGGAGGGCGAGGGCGTGGAGCCACCGGTATCCCCCCCTGAAGCCAGCAAGCCCAGCACGGGGCCGCAATCAGGTCACCGGGGTGCTGCCCAATCGGGCCCACCAGATTTGGACGAGTTGTGGCGCGACTTCAACCGCAAGCTCGGCGGCTTGTTCGGTGGTGGCGCTAAGCCCCAAGGCACAGGCAACGGTGGCAATGGCGGCGGATTTCAGCCAGACATGAAGAGTGCCGGTATTGGCATTGGCCTGATCGTTGGCGTGTTGTTGCTGATCTGGCTGGGTACCGGCTTTTTCATCGTGCAAGAAGGCCAGCAGGCCGTGATCACCCAGTTTGGCAAGTACAAGTCCACCGTCAATGCTGGCTTCAACTGGCGCTTGCCCTACCCGATTGAAAAGCATGAGTTGGTGTTTGTGAGCCAAATCCGTTCGGTGGATGTGGGCCGTGATGTGGTCTTGAAGGCGACCGGCCTCAAAGAGTCCGCCATGCTGACCGAAGACGAAAACATTCTGGACATCAAGTTTGCGGTGCAATACCGCCTGAGCGATGCCCGTGCTTTTTTGTTTGAAAGCAAGAAGCCCGATGAGGCTGTTGTGCAGGCCGCAGAAACCGCGGTGCGTGAAGTGTTGGGCAAGATGAAGATGGACGCAGCCCTTTCCGAGGAGCGTGACCAGATTGCGCCGCGTGTACGCGCCCTGATGCAGACTATTCTGGACCGCTACAAGGTGGGTGTGGAAGTGGTCGGTATCAACTTGCAGCAGGGCGGTGTGCGTCCGCCCGAGCAGGTACAAGCCTCGTTTGACGATGTGCTCAAGGCGGGCCAGGAACGCGAGCGTTCCAAGAACGAAGCCCAGGCCTATGCCAATGACGTGGTGCCCCGTGCCGTGGGTTCCGCTTCGCGCCTGAAGGAAGAAGCCGATGCCTATAAAGCTCGTGTGGTGGCCCAGGCCCAGGGCGATGCACAGCGCTTCCGCTCGGTCTACACCGAATACCAAAAGGCGCCACAGGTCACGCGTGACCGCATGTACCTGGACACCATGCAACAAATCTATGGCAACGTGACCAAGGTGCTGGTGGAGTCTCGCCAGGGCGGCAACATGCTGTATTTGCCGTTGGACAAGGTTTTGCAGATGAATGGGACCCAAGCGCCTGCGGCGGATGCTGGCACAGCCGCAACCACGACCGCTCCTGCCACTGCCCCAGCAGTGACCATTTTGAACAACGATGCACGCAGCCGGGATGCTTCGCGCACCCGTGACCGCGATTCGCGCTAGGAACTGACCATGAACCGGATCGGACTTATCTTTTCTTCGTTGCTGGTGGTGTTGGCGCTGGCCAGCTCTACGCTGTTTGTAGTGGACCAGCGCCAGTTTGGCGTGGTCTATGCCTTGGGCCAAATCAAGGAAGTCATCACGGAGCCAGGCCTCAACTTCAAGCTGCCGCCGCCGTTCCAAAATGTCTCGTACATCGACAAGCGCCTGCTGACGCTGGACAGCACCGATGCCGAGCCCATGCTGACTGCAGAAAAGCAACGCGTGGTGATCGACTGGTATGTGCGTTGGCGCATCAGCGAGCCTACCGAGTACATCCGCAATGTGGGCCTGAACGAAAGTGCCGGTGCCAGCCAGCTCAACCGCGTGGTGCGCAATGCCTTTCAGGAAGAGATCAACAAGCGCACGGTGAAAGAACTGCTGTCGTTGAAGCGCGAAGCGCTGATGGCTGACGTGAAAGCCGAAGTGCTCGACAAGGTGCGTGGTGCCAAGCCTTGGGGTGTGGATGTGGTGGATGTGCGCATCACCCGCGTGGACTATGTGGAAGCCATCACCGAGTCGGTCTACCGCCGCATGGAGGCCGAGCGCAAGCGCGTAGCCAACGAGCTCCGTTCCACCGGAGCGGCTGAGGGTGAAAAAATCCGCGCGGATGCGGACCGCCAGCGCGAGATCGCCATTGCCAATGCCTACCGCGAGGCCCAAAAGATCAAGGGTGAGGGCGATGCCGAGGCTGCACGCATTTATGCCGAGGCGTTTGGCAAAGACCCGCAGTTCGCGCAGTTCTACCGCAGCCTGGAAGCCTACAAGACCAGCTTTGCCAACAAGAGCGATGTGATGGTGCTGGATCCCAGCTCTTCTGAATTTTTCAAGGTATTTCGCAATGGCGGCGGCGCAACGGCCGCAGCCAAGAAGTAGGCCTTGAGCGCTGACGCGTTCTGGCTGGCGCTGGCCCTGGTGTTGGTGATAGAGGGTCTGTTCCCGTTTATCTCCCCCACCGGGTGGCGCCGCATGTTTACGCAGCTGCTGCAGCTGCAGGATGGGCAGATCCGATTCTTCGGTTTGCTCAGCATCTTGGCGGGTTTGATCACGATTTGGTGGCTCACGCCCTGAAAACCGGGCCTCAAGCCCGGTAAAATCGCTGTTTTAACAGCCCCCACTAATTCCATGTCTGCTTGGGTCCTGCCGGATCACATTGCCGATGTGTTGCCGTCTGAAGCGCGCCACATCGAAGAAATACGTCGAGACCTGCTGGACATGGCGCGCTGCTATGGCTATGAGCTGGTCATGCCCCCTATGCTGGAACACCTGGAGTCTTTGTTGTCGGGGACCGGTGAGGCGCTGGACCTGCAAACCTTCAAATTGGTGGACCAGCTTTCGGGCCGCACCATGGGGCTGCGGGCTGATAGCACACCACAGGCGGCCCGCATCGACGCCCATTTGCTGAACCGCCAGGGCGTGACCCGCCTCTGCTATTGCGGCCCGGTGTTGCACACGCGTCCTGCAGTGCCACACGCCACGCGCGAACCCTTGCAGTTTGGCGCCGAAATCTATGGCCACTCTGGCCTGGAAGCCGATCTAGAAATTTTGACGCTGACCCTGGATGCCCTGAAGACCGCCCAAGTGGGTGCGCTCACGGTGGACATGGCGGATGCGCGCATCGTGGCAGCCCTGTTGGCCCAATCGGGCCTGGACGCCGCGCAGCAGGTGCTGGTGCACGCCGCCCTGGCTGCCAAAGACTGCAGCGAATTGGCTTTGCTGGTGAAGAGCTGCCCCGAAGCGATTGCCCAAGGCCTGTTGGCGCTGGTCGATCTTTACGGTGGCGAACAGGTGCTGGAGCATGCTCGCAAGGTCTTGCCCCCTTTGCCCGCGATTCACGAAGCGCTGGACCATTTGAAATGGCTGGCGGGCCACCTAGAAGGCGTGCGCGTGTCGTTTGATCTGGCGGATCTGCGTGGCTACGCCTATTACACCGGTGTGCGCTTTTCTGTCTATGCCGCCGGTGCCAGCGATGCGCTGGCTCGCGGTGGCCGCTATGACGAGGTGGGTTCGGTGTTTGGCCGCAAGCGCCCGGCAGTTGGGTTCAGCCTGGACGTGAAAGTTCTGGTCGGCGCCGCTGCTGTGCGCCCCTTGCGTGCGGCCATCCGTGCGCCTTGGGGGGAGGCGGCTGCACTGCGCACCGCCATTGCCCAACTGCGCCAGCAGGGCGAGACGGTGGTGTGTGTGCTGCCAGGGCATGAGAGTGAAGTCGATGAGTTTCAGTGCGACCGCGAATTGGTGCAAGCCGCCGGTCAGTGGGTCGTAACAGCAATTTAAAGCAGAGCGAAATGAATACAACCAAAGGTCGAAATGTAGTGGTCGTGGGCACCCAGTGGGGCGACGAGGGCAAGGGCAAGCTGGTCGATTGGCTCACCGAAAGTGCACAAGGCGTGGTGCGTTTTCAGGGCGGCCACAACGCGGGCCACACCTTGGTCATCAACGGCGTGAAAACCGCCTTGCACCTGATCCCCAGCGGCATCATGCGTCCCGGCGTGAAGTGCTACATCGGCAATGGTGTGGTGCTGTCGGCCGCCAAGTTGTTTGAAGAAATTGAAGGGCTGGAAAAAGTGGGTGTGGAACTGCGCTCGCGCCTGCGCATCAGCGAAGCGTGCCCGCTGATTTTGCCGTTCCACGCGGCGCTGGATGTGGCCCGTGAAGCCGCACGTGAGAAGGGCGGCAACGCCAAGATCGGCACCACTGGCCGCGGCATTGGCCCAGCCTACGAAGACAAGATTGCCCGCCGCGCCCTGCGCGTGCAGGACCTGAAATACCCAGAGCGCTTTGCCACCAAACTGCGTGAGCTGCTGGACCTGCATAACCATGTGCTGACCAGCTACCTGGGTTCTGCCGCGTTTGATTTTGGTCCCACGCTGGCGCCCTACATGAAGGACGGCCAAGTACTGTTTGAGCCCGTGTACGCGGAAGCCATGCGCCACGCCGAGCTGCTCAAGCCCATGATGGCTGACGTGTCGCGCGAGCTCAATGAAGCCAACCTCCATGGTGCAAATTTGTTGTTTGAAGGTGCACAGGGCACGCTTCTGGACGTGGACCACGGCACCTACCCCTATGTGACGTCGAGCAACTGTGTGGCCGGCAATGCCGCTGCGGGTTCTGGTGTGGGGCCGGGCATGCTGCACTACATCCTGGGTATTACCAAGGCCTATTGCACCCGCGTGGGTGGCGGCCCTTTCCCTACCGAGCTGGACTGGGAAGTGGAGGGCACACCCGGCTACCACATGAGCACCGTGGGTGCCGAAAAGGGCGTGACCACCGGCCGTTCGCGTCGCTGCGGCTGGTTTGACGCCGCCTTGCTCAAGCGCTCTGCCCAGGTCAACGGTTTGTCCGGCCTGTGCATCACCAAGCTGGATGTGCTGGACGGCCTGAAAGAACTGCTGCTGTGCACCGGCTACGAACTGGACGGTGAAGTGGTCGACATCCTGCCCATGGGCGCCGATGACATTTCACGCTGCAAGCCAATTTACGAAACCATGGAAGGCTGGAGCGACAGCACCGTGGGTGTGACGCAGTACGACAAGCTGCCCGTGGCAGCACGCCTGTATTTGCAGCGTATCGAGCAGGTCACCGGCGTGCCTATCCACATGGTGTCTACCAGCCCGGACCGCGACCACACCATCATGATGAAGCACCCCTACCTGGCCGAGTGATCGCCTGGTTTTAAGTCAAATAGACCTCTAGCCCCCGTGAATATTGCGCAAGCAGCTACCAATTTAGGAGCATCCTGATGTTGACAGAAGACGGCAAGCACCTGTATGTGAGCTACGACGAGTACCACAACCTGATTGAAAAACTAGCGATCAAGATTTTTCAGTCGGGTTGGGAGTTCGACACCATCCTGTGCCTGGCCCGTGGCGGCATGCGCCCCGGCGACATCTTGTCGCGTGTATTTGACAAGCCTCTGGCCATCATGTCCACCAGCTCTTACCGTGCCGAAGCCGGTACGCAGCAGGGCAATCTGGACATCGCCCGCTTCATCACCACGCCCAAGGGCGAGATCGCCGGCCGCGTGCTGTTGGTGGACGACCTGGCTGATTCGGGCCACACGCTGAACGCGGTGATTCACCAGCTCAAGAACAACTACAAGCCTATCAGCGAGCTGCGCAGCGCCGTGATCTGGACCAAGGCCCTGAGCACCTTCACGCCCGATTACTCGGTCGAGTTCCTACCTACCAACCCCTGGATCCACCAGCCCTTCGAGGGCTATGACTCGCTGCGCCCTCAGCAATTGATCCAAAAATGGTCCGTGTGAGGTTGGTCTGATGGCGCATCCCACCACCAGCCTCATTCACCACCCCTACGTTCCGCCGGAAGGCTTTGAGGCACCGCAGCCTGGCGTCTTCAAGGCATCCACCGTCTTCTTCCCCACCGTGGCCGCCATGCGCAGCCGCGAGTGGAAAGACAAGACCGCCTACACCTACGGCCTCCACGGCACGCCCACCAGCTACGCGCTGGAAGAGCGCCTGGCCACGCTGGAAGGCGGCACGCAGTGCCTGCTGGTTCCTAGTGGGCTGGCGGCGCTGGGCCTTGTCGCGCTGTCGCTGCTCAAGAGTGGCGACGAGGTGCTGCTGCCCGACAACGCCTACGGCCCCAACAAATCCCTGGTGGAAGGCGAGTTGATGGGCTGGGGCATCACGCACCAGTACTACAACCCCATGGACCCCGAGGACCTGGAGGCGCAAATCTCCAGCCGCACCAAACTGGTTTGGCTGGAGGCCGCAGGTTCGGTGTCACTGGAGTTTCCCGATCTGGTGGAGATGGTGCGCATCTGCCAGCGCCGCAAGGTGCTGACTGCGCTGGACAACACCTGGGGCGCAGGCTTGGCGTTTGCGCCATTTGACCTGGTGCCCGGCGCCAGCCCTGCGGTGGGGGTCGATATCTCGGCCCACGCGCTGACCAAGTACCCAAGCGGCGGTGGCGATGTGCTCATGGGCAGCGTGATCACGCGAGATGCCGGCCTGCACCTCAAGCTCAAGCTGACCCACATGCGCTTTGGCATTGGCGTGGGTATGAACGATGTAGAGCTGGTTCTTCGTTCTTTGCCCAGCATCGCATTGCGCTACCGTGCCCACGATGTGGCTGCGCGCGAGCTGGCGGCCTGGGCGCAAACCCAACCCGAGTTTGTGCAGGTGTTGCACCCGGCACTCGAAGAATCGCCTGGCCACGCCCATTGGAAAGCCTTGTGCAGCGATGCCGAGGGCCGTGCGGCAGGGCTGTTCAGCGTAATTCTGGAGGCCCGCTTCAGCCAGGCGCAAACGGATGCGTTTTGTGACGCACTGCAGCTGTTCCGACTGGGCTACAGCTGGGGCGGTCCCATCAGCCTGGTGGTGCCCTATGAGCTGGAAACCATGCGCTCGGGCTGGCCGGCGCATTTGCTGCCGGGGACGCTGGTGCGCTTCTCTGTGGGTCTGGAAGCCGTGGCCGATCTGCAGGGTGACATCGCGCGCGCGCTGCAGGTCTTGCGCTGAAGGTTCGCGCGATCACCGCGCGTTTTCCTGAATAGGCAAAGTCCCATGGTCTGGGTAGGCTGTGGGCACTTATGCAGACCCCTTTGCCAGAAACCGAACCGTATTTCCCGCCGCCCTCAACGGCGCCGCGCAAAACCATTGTCCGTTTGAATGGGGGGCAGCCCTTGGTGTGGTTGCGCAAGGGCGCTGCCGACCTGGTGGCCCACCCCGGGATAGCCGCGTTTTACGGCGTAGCGTTTTGCCTGATGGCGGTGGTGCTCACGGCGGTTTTCCACTCCAAACCCGAATACACCCTGTCGATTGCCTCGGGCTGTCTGCTGCTGGGCCCATTTCTGGCCATGGGCCTGTACGAGGTCAGCCGCCGCCGCGAGTTGGGTGTTGCCTCAGAGCTCGGCGCCTCGATCACCTGCTGGGATCGCCATCTGGGCAGCATGGGACTGTTGGTGCTGGTATTGGTGGTGCTCGAATTGTTGTGGGGCCGGGCGTCGCTGGTGGTGTTTGCGGTGTTCTTTAACACCGGCATGCCGTCGACCACGGGCGTGGTGCAAGCCATCTTCAACCCGGACAACTGGGAGTTTGTCGTCGCCTATGCGCTGGTGGGTGGAGCCTTTGCCATGCTGGTGTTTGCCATAGCGGTGGTGTCCATTCCCATGATTTTGGACCGAGGCACCGACGCCATCTCGGCCGCCATCACCAGCCTGGAGGTGGTGTTTCACAATACGGCGGTGATGCTGCTTTGGGGCGCCATCCTGACCACTTTGATTGTGCTGGCCATGCTGGTGCCCTGGAGCTTGGGGTTGCTGGTGGTAGGGCCCTGGCTGGGGCACGCCAGCTGGCACGCGTACCGTGGCGCGGTGCAATGGCCTGCATGCACCGAGCAGGGCCCTGTGGCCTGACAAATCACGCGTAAAGGGCATGTGCAAGGCAGGGATGGCGCACCAAGGTGGTAAAGTGCCCCCAACATACTGAAAGCACACCTTGGCAACACCCAATTACGGTTACGAAAAGCGTCAGAAAGAACTGGCCAAGCGCAAGAAAAAAGAAGAAAAACTCAAGAGCAAGGCCGAGCGCAAACTCACGGGTGACGCGCCTGAGAATGACGAGCCTGATGCCGAGTCTGGTATTCCTGCCGAAGGCAACGCTGCCGGCGAAGCCTCCTGAGCGGCACCTACTGAACGCTCTGCCCGTTTAGTCCTGCATCCCCATCTGCACATTTGCTAGGGCGCCAAGAGCGCCCGGGCCAGTTCACGCATCGCCTCGGCGGAGCGGTTGCTGGCAGTGATGCTGCGCGCGCCGCTGTAGTGGCGGAAGTGGTTCTGCATGGACTTGAGGTAGCTTGGGTCGTAGTGCTGGGTCAGCAGGTCTTGCACCACGGGGCGGAAGTTGCCGGCCAGCACCTGGTCTTTCCAGCCCTGCACCACTGCCTTGCCACGGAATTCGGCCATCACATCCAGCCGCTGGCAAAAGTAGGTGGTGTCGTGCACCAGGTGGCTGTAGTCCTCCAGCAGCAGCTCTATGCGCTCTTCGGTGGGCAGGCTCAGCTGCAGGCAGGGGCTGGCGTGCATGCGCTCCACCAGGGCCATGGGCAGGGTCAGGTTGCCAATTTTCTTGCTCTCACTCTCCACGTACACCGGGCGCGTGGCGTCGAAGCGGCGCAGCGTGTTCCACACCAGCGTGTCAAAGCGCTTTTGCGTGGGCTGGGGCAGGCCGGGCACCGCGCCCAACAGGGAACTGCGGTGGTTGGCCAGGCCTTCCAGGTCCAGCACCTGGGCGCCCTCAGCTGCCAGGGCGTGCAGCAGCCGCGTCTTGCCGCAGCCCGTGGTGCCGCACACCACCTCCAGCTGCAGCCGCTGCGCCTGCTGCGGAATGTCTTCCAGCATGGCGGCACGAAAGGCTTTGTAACCGCCTTCGACCAGCGTGACCTTGAAGCCAATCTGGTCCAGCACCAGGCTGAGTGAGCCACTGCGCTGGCCGCCGCGCCAGCAGTAGGCCAGTGGCGCCCAGTGCTTGGGCTTGTCCAGTGCGTGGGCTTCGATGTTGCTGGCGATGTTGCGCGCCGCAACGACACCGCCCAGCTTGCGCGCCTCAAACGGGCTGACCTGTTTGTACAGGGTGCCGATGGTGATGCGCTCGTCGTCGTGCAGCGTGGGCCAGTTTTGCGCACCGGGCAGGTGGTCCAGCGCGTACTCGCCTTCGCTACGCGCGTCGATCACCGCGTCAAACTGGTCCAGTTGGGCCAGGGCCTGGGCAGCGGCCATCAATTTCAAACTCATGGGCAGGCCTAGCGCAACAAGGTGCGCAGCGTGGGCCACACCGTGTTGAGGATGGTGGGATGCGCCTCTTCCTTGGGGTGGATACGGTCGGCCTGGAATAGCTGTGTGGCATTGGGCCCATCCGCGATGCCTTTGAGCAAGAAGGGCACCAGCGCCGCCTTGTTGGCCTTGGCCACGGTGGCAAAGGTGTCGCTGAAACGCTTGGTGTAGTCCTGCCCATAGTTGGGGGGCACCTGCATGCCGGCCAGCAGCACCTTGGCACCGGCAGCTTGGGCTGCCTGGGTCATGGCTTGCAGGTTGTCTTGGGTCATGGCCAGGGGCAGGCCGCGTAGTGCGTCGTTACCGCCCAGCTCGATCACCACCACGGTGGGATGGTGCTGGGCCAGCAGCGCAGGCAGGCGTGAGCGGCCGCCAGAAGTGGTGTCGCCGCTGATGCTGGCGTTGACCACCTTGGCATCTTGTTTTTCCTGGGCCAGGCGTTTTTCCAGCAGGGCCACCCAGCCGGTGCCACGTTTGAGGCCGTATTCGGCGCTCAGCGAATCACCCACCACCACGATGGTGGCCGGCGTGGGCGCGGCGGCCAAGGCGGGCAGGGCACAAGCCCCTGCGAATCCCGCCAAAATAAGCAGCGCGCTACAGTGTCGTCGAACTACAGAGAGTCCCATGTCAGATCCCATCATTTCGGTAGAGCATGTTTTCAAGGCGGTGACCGATTCCACCGGCACGCTGGAGATTCTGCGCGATATTGATTTTGCACTCAAAGCCCGCGAGACCGCGGCCATCGTCGGAGCATCCGGGTCGGGCAAGAGCACATTGCTCTCCATCATCGCCGGGCTGGACACGCCCACGCGCGGCACCGTGCGGCTGGCGGGCCACGATCTGTTTGCCATCGACGAAGATGCCCGCGCCGCGTTGCGCGCGCGCCAGGTGGGCTTCGTGTTCCAGAGCTTCCAGTTGCTGGGCAACCTCACGGCGCTGGAAAACGTGATGCTGCCCCTGGAGCTGGACGGTCGCAAGGACGCCCGCAGCGCGGCCACCGAGATGCTGGCCCGCGTGGGCCTGGCCCAGCGCCTGAACTCCTACCCCAAGGTGCTGAGTGGCGGCGAGCAGCAGCGCGTGGCACTGGCCCGTGCCTTTGTGGTCAAGCCCGCCGTGCTGCTGGCCGATGAGCCCACGGGCAGCCTGGACTTCGCCACCGGCGAAAAGATCATGGAGCTGATGTTTGACCTGAACCGCGAGCAGGGCACGACCCTGGTGCTGGTGACGCACGACCGCGCCATTGCCGCGCGCTGCGACCGCCGCATCACGATTGAGGCCGGCAAGGTGCTGGCCGAGCTGCCAGCCTGAGTTTTTAAGCAAAATGGGCCGCTAGCCCCCGTCAATAGTGCGCGAGCAGCTATTGAAACCATAGCGGTCTAGTACATCAGCCGCTCGGGGTGGATTTCTTGCAGGATGGTGGTGGAGATCTCTTCGATGGACTTGGTGGTGGTGGACAGCCAGCGGATGCCGGTGCGCCGCATCATGGCCTCGGCCTCGCTGACTTCCATGCGGCAGTTCTCAATGGAGGCGTATTTGGAGTTGGGGCGCCGCTCATTGCGGATCTCGGAGAGGCGCTCGGGCTGAATCGTCAGGCCAAAGATCTTGGCCTTGTGCGGCACCAGCGCAGGGGGCAGCTGGCGGCGCTCAAAGTCTTCGGGGATCAGCGGGTAGTTGGACGCCTTCAGGCCGTACTGCATGGCCAGGTAGAGCGAGGTGGGGGTTTTGCCGCTGCGGCTCACGCCCACCAGAATCACATCGCTTTGTTCCAGATCGCGGTTGCTTTGGCCGTCGTCGTGCGCCAGCGAGAAGTTGATCGCCTCGATGCGGTCCTGGTACTCCTTGCTCTTGCTGGCGTCGCTGAAGCGGCCAATGCGGTGGTGGGACTTGATCTGCAGCTCGTTTTCCAGCGGGTTCACAAACATGCCAAACATGTCCAACAGCATGCCCTGGCAGCCCTCCTGGATGACCTTGAGCACCTCCATGTTCACCAGCGTGGTGAACACAATGGGTTTGTTGCCATCCACCACCCCGGTGTGGTTGATCTGGCGTACCGCCTGGTAGGCCTTGTCGGCCGTGTCCACAAAGGGCAGGCGCACGTGGCGGGCCTTCAACTCGAACTGCGCCAGGATGGCGTTGCCAAAGGTCTCGGCGGTGATGCCGGTGCCGTCAGATATGAAAAATACGGTGCGTTGGTGCATGGTGGATGGGTCCAGGGTGTCAGTGATTTGCAAGCGCGCCCGGATTTTCAGTAGTCTTACCTAGTGCCCACGCCACCTACAATCACCACAATTTAGCGCATTTGGTAACCGCTTCGTAATTCCATAAAAGCAACAACAGAAAACGAACGGTCGTGCGCTGCGGCAGGCGGGTGAGGTTTCCCCGTGGGGCCACGTAAAGGTTTTAACTTCTGGAGCATTCCTATGTCTAATCTTTTCAACCCGACCGACCTGGTCGTCCCCTTCGAGCTGCTGCGCATGGCCGATGTGGACTCTGTGGGGGGCAAAAACGCCAGCCTGGGGGAGATGATTTCCCAGCTACCGCAGGGCGTAAAAGTGCCTACGGGTTTTGCCACCACGGCACATGCCTTCCGCCAGTTTCTGGCCCACGCCGGCCTGGCCGACAAAATCAGCGCCAAACTCAAGAACCTGGATACCGAAGACGTGCGCGCTCTGGCCGTCGTGGGAGCCGAAATCCGCGCCATGGTCGAGGCCCAGCCTTTCCCTGCGGACCTGGAAAAAGCCATCCGTGACGCTTTTGTCACCCTGTCGGGCGGAAACGCCCAAGCCAGCTTTGCCGTGCGTTCCTCCGCCACGGCCGAAGATTTGCCCGATGCCTCCTTCGCGGGCCAGCAGGAAACCTTCCTCAACGTGGTCGGCATCGAGGACGTGCTGCACAAGATGAAAGAGGTGTTTGCCAGCCTCTACAACGACCGCGCCATCAGCTACCGCGTGCACAAGGGCTTCGCCCATGACGTGGTGGCCCTCAGTGCGGGCGTTCAGCGCATGGTGCGCTCCGACCTGGGCGCAGCAGGGGTGATGTTCACCATCGACACTGAGTCCGGCTTTGACCAGGTGGTGTTCATCACCAGCAGCTACGGCCTGGGTGAAACCGTGGTGCAGGGCGCTGTGAACCCGGACGAGTTTTACGTGCACAAGCCCATGCTCAAGGCTGGCAAGCGCGCGCTGATCCGCCGCAACCTGGGCTCCAAGCTGCTGCAAATGGTGTTCACCTCGCCTGAAGAAAAGGCCGCCGGCGGCAAGCTGGTCAAAACCACCGATGTGCCCACCGAGCTGCGCAACCGCTATTCGCTGACCGATGCCGATGTGGAGCAACTTGCCCGTTATGCGCTGGTGATTGAAGACCATTACGGCCGCCCCATGGACATCGAGTGGGGTAAGGACGGTATCGACGGCGAGCTTTACATCCTGCAGGCCCGCCCTGAAACGGTGAAGAGCCAGGCCGGCAACCAGGCCGAGTACCGCTACAAGCTCAAGGGCAAAGGCGCGGTGCTGGTGGAAGGCCGTGCGATTGGCCAGAAGATTGGCACCGGCCCGGTGCGCATCGTGCACAACATCAACGAGATGGACCAGGTGCAGGCCGGTGACATTTTGGTGACTGACATGACCGACCCCAACTGGGAACCCGTCATGAAGCGCGCCAGCGCCATCGTGACCAACCGCGGCGGTCGCACCTGCCACGCCGCCATCATTGCGCGCGAGCTGGGTATTCCGGCCGTGGTGGGCTGTGGCAACGCCACCGACCTGCTCAAGGACGGCATGTTGGTGACGGTGAGCTGCGCTGAGGGCGATACGGGCTTCATCTACGACGGCCTGCTGGAAACTGAAGTGTCTGAGGTGCAGCGCGGCGAGATGCCCGAGATCCCGGTCAAGATCATGATGAACGTGGGCAACCCCCAGCTGGCGTTTGACTTTTGCCAGTTGCCCAACCAGGGCGTGGGCCTGGCGCGGCTGGAGTTCATCATCAACAACAACATTGGCGTGCACCCCAAGGCCATTCTGGACTACCCCAACATCGATAGCGACCTGAAAAAGGCGGTCGAGTCGGTGGCCCGCGGCCATGCATCCCCCCGTGCGTTTTATGTGGACCGCGTGGCCGAAGGTGTGGCCACCATTGCCGCAGCGTTCTGGCCCAAGCCCGTCATCGTGCGTCTTTCGGACTTCAAAAGCAACGAGTACCGCAAGCTCATTGGCGGCAGCCGCTACGAGCCCGAGGAAGAGAACCCCATGCTGGGCTTCCGCGGCGCCGTGCGTTACACCAGCACCGAGTTTGGTGAGGCCTTTGCCATGGAGTGCGAGGCGCTTAAGCGCGTGCGCAACGACATGGGCTTGACCAATGTGCAAGTCATGGTGCCCTTTGTGCGCACCCTGGGCCAGGCCAAAAAGGTCACAGAGCTGCTGGGCCGCCACGGCCTGCGCCGCGGCGAGGACGAACTCAAGCTGGTCATGATGTGCGAGATCCCCAGTAACGCCATCCTGGCAGACCAGTTCCTCGAGTACTTCGACGGCTTCTCCATCGGCTCCAACGACCTGACCCAGCTCACGTTGGGCCTGGACCGTGACTCGGGCCTGGAGCTGCTAGCGGCCGACTTTGACGAGCGTGACCCTGCGGTCAAGGCGCTGATCACGCTGGCCATTGACGCCTGCAAGCGCCAGGGCAAGTACATCGGTATCTGCGGTCAAGGCCCCAGCGACCACCCTGACTTCGCGCAGTGGCTGGAGCAGCAGGGCATCTCGTCGATCTCCTTGAACCCGGACTCGGTCGTCGCGACCTGGCAGCAGCTCGCCAACCAATGACGCGTGTGCAGACCACACGCCGGTGGCACCTGCATGCAGGGTTGCTGGCGCTGTGGTTTGCTGTGTCGTTCGGGGTTATCTTTTTCGCGCGAGATTTGCAGTGGGAGCTGTTGTCCTGGCCCGTAGGCTTCTGGTTTGCAGCCCAGGGCGCGGTGTTGGTCTTCATTGCCATCGTGGTGGTGTTTGCCTGGCGCGCCAACCGGCGCGAGACGGAAGCCCCCACCTTTGATCCGCGGGCCTATGGCCGCTACACGCGCACCCTGCACCGGCGTTTTGGTATCTACGTGACCACGTTGCTGCTGTTGCTCGGGGCACTTGCGGTGGCGGAGCAGTTCGGCTTGTCCAAGCCATGGGTGGCAGGCATCTTTTTGACCACCACCTTGATGATGTACGCCGTGATTGGCGTGGTAGGCCGTACGGCCGATGCCAATGAGTACTACGTGGCCGGGCGCCGCGTACCCGGCATCTACAACGGCATGGCCACGGCGGCCGACTGGATGAGCGCCGCCTCTTTCATCAGCCTGGCCGGTGGCCTGTACCTGCAAGGCTTTTCAGGGGCAGGGGGGCAGCCAGGCGGTCTGGCCTATGTGTTGGGCTGGACCGGCGGGTTTTGCCTCGTAGCCCTGCTGGTAGCGCCGTATTTGCGCCGCATGAACCTGTATACCGTGCCCGACTATTTCGCGGTGCGTTTTGGGGGGCGGTGGCCGCGCATGCTGGCCGCATTGGCAGCCGTGCTGTGCTCGTTCACCTATGTGGTGGCGCAGCTGTATGGCGTGGGGTTGATCACCTCGCGCCTGACGGGCGTGAACTTCGAGATTGGTATTTTGCTGGGCCTGGGTGGCGTGCTGGTGTGTTCGTTTCTGGGCGGTATGCGCGCCGTGACCTGGACCCAGGTCACCCAGTACGTCATCATCATCCTGGCCTTTCTGATCCCGGTGTCCTGGCTGTCCTACAAGCAGACCGGTAACCCGCTGGCGCCCTTGGCCTATGGCCAGCAGCTGCCCAAGATTGCGGCGCTGGAGCAGCAGTTTTTGAACTCGCCGGTCGAGCAGGAAGTGATCGGCATCTACGCGCACCGCGCCGCGGTGCTGGAGCGCAAGCTGCAAAACGTGGAGGAGGCATTGCAGCAAGAGCGGTTGGAGTTGCGCCAGCAGCTGCGTGCACTGGGCGATATCAAGGCCGACAACACGCGTGCCCAGACGCTGCGGCGAGAACTGTCTGCACTACCCAAAGACGCCGCCACGGCGCGTGAGCGCTGGACCAAGGCCCGCGCCGACAACCTGGAGCGCGCGCAACCGCTGGGTGGCATGCCTCTGCATTCCCAACCCTTTGCGGGCAAGGCCGGTGGGGTGGGCGACACACCGGAGAGCACCCAAACCTCACGCCTGAATTTTCTGGCCCTGATGTTTTGCCTGATGGTGGGCACGGCTGGCCTGCCGCACCTGCTCACGCGCTACTACACCACGCCTTCGGTAGCGGAGACGCGGCGTTCGGTGGCATGGTCGCTGGTGTTCATTGCGTTGCTGTACCTGTCTGCCCCGGCGCTGGCGGTGTTGGTGAAGTACGAGGTCATGGCGCATCTGGTGGGGCAGCCCATGGACACGCTGCCCGGCTGGATCGCCCAGTGGTCGCGCGACCCCACGCTGCTAACTGTGATGGATGTGAACGGGGACCACATTTTGCAGTTTGCCGAGCTGCGCGTGGGGGCGGACCTCGTCATGTTGGCCACGCCGGAGATCGGCGGCTTGCCCTATGTGGTGTCGGTGTTGGTGGCGGCAGGCGGCTTGGCCGCTGCGCTTTCCACGGCCGATGGCCTGTTGTTGACTATTGGCAATGCGTTGGCCCACGATGTGTACTTCGAGGGCAGCGGCAACAAGGCCCAGGCCATGCGCCGCGTGATGTGGTCCAAATTCGCCTTGCTGGTGGTGGCCCTGGTGGCGGCCTACGCGGCGGCGCAGCGGCCGGCCGGCATCCTGTATCTGGTGTCGGCATCGTTCTCGTTGGCCGGAGCGGCCTTTGTGCCGTCCATGGTGCTGGGCATCTTTTGGCCCCGCATGACACGGGTGGGGGCGGTGGGGAGCATGTTGGCGGGTCTGGGCGTCACGGTCTACTACATGGCGGTGAATTTGCCGAGTCTGCGTTTGGCCCTGGGTTTGCAGGGCGAAGGCCTGTGGTGGGGCATCCAACCCGTGTCTGCGGGGGTGTTTGGGGTGGTGGCAGGCTTTGTGGTCGGGTTTTTGCTCAGCTGCGTAACGCGCCCAGAACCCATACCAGAGCGTGATTTGGTGCCCGACCTGGGCTGAGCTATAATCATGGGCTTCGCCTTGCTGCACCCTGTTTAGACGCCGGGGGCAGCTTACTTAATCCCAGATGCTGGGAAATCCTCAAGGAGTATCAATGCGTCATTACGAAATCATCCTCATGATCCACCCGGATCAGAGCGAACAAGTTCCTGCCATGCTGGAACGTTACAAGGGCATGATCACCGCTGGCGGTGGCAAGGTGCACCGTGTTGAAGATTGGGGCCGTCGTCAGATGGTGTACATGATCAACAAGCTGGCCAAGGCCCACTACCTGTGCGTCAACATCGAAGCCGACCAGGCTGTGATGTCTGAACTGGAACACGCGTTCAAGTTCAACGACGCCGTGTTGCGCCACCTCACCGTGTTGAAGAAAAAAGCCGATACCGGCCCTTCTTCCATGATGAAGACTGTGGAACGCGAAGATGCACGCAAGGCCCAACAGGCCGAGTACCAAGCGTAAACACGCATTTGCCTGAAAAGGAGTGCAAGCCAACTCACTGGTTTTAAGTGCCTGTATCGCAGAGGTTGAATCCATGCGTTACACGCCAGCCGGCTTACCCGCCCTGAATTTGCGACTCGAACACGAGTCCCAAGTGGAAGAAGCAGGGGGCCAGCGAACCGTGAAGGTGGTGGTGAAAGCAGTGGCTTTCGGCACATTGGCGGAGCGGCTTGCAAAGCAGGCCATCGGCAGTGTCTGGAAGTTCAGCGGTTTTCTCGCCAATGCACGCCAAGGCAAGTCACTCGTGTTTCACATTCAAGATTTTTTGCAAGACTAATTTTTAGGAGTCCATCATGCCCGGACCAAAACGTTTCAACAAAGACAAGCGCCCCAAGCGCAACACACAATCCCTGCTGTTCAAGCGCAAGCGCTTTTGCCGCTTCACCGTGACCGGTGTGGAAGAGATTGACTACAAAGACATCGACACACTGCGTGACTTCATTGCTGAAAACGGCAAGATCATTCCCGCACGCCTGACCGGCACCCGCGCTATTTTCCAGCGCCAATTGAACACCGCTATCAAGCGCGCTCGCTTCCTGGCGATGCTGCCTTACAGCGACCAGCACAAGATCTAAGGAGTCCCGACCATGCAAATTATTCTGCTCGACAAGGTCGTGAACCTCGGCAACCTGGGCGAAATCGTCAAGGTCAAAGATGGCTACGCACGCAACTTCCTGATCCCCTCCGGCCGTGCACGCCGCGCTACTGAATCTGCCAAGGCAGAATTCGAAGCCAAGCGCGCTGAGCTGGAAAAAGCAGCCGCTGCCAAGCTGGCTGAATCCCAGGCACTGGGTGCCAAGCTGGGTGGTACCACCATCAAGCTGACCCAAAAAGCTGGTGTGGATGGCCGTTTGTTTGGTTCCGTGACCAACTACGACATCGCCGAAGAACTGGTGAAAGCCGGCTACAAGGTGGCCAAGTCTCAAGTGCGCATGCCCAACGGTCCTATCAAGGTCGTGAGCGAAAGCACCGTGAGCGTGGCTTTGCACACTGACGTGGTGGTCGACATCACCGTGTCCGTGTACGGCGAAACCGCTTAATGGCACTTTGATGGTGCGCCCCGGCAACGGGGTGTGCCCTCACCAAAAGCCGCTGGGGCTGGTCCCTTGCGGCTTTTGTGTTTTTGGGACGGAGTTATCCCATCATTTGCACAGTTTGCCCACAACTTGCCCCCAGCCTTGTCCCTCGACGCCAATGCGGCCACATCGTAGGATGAAAGGCTTGAAGGAAAACCACCAATGTCCGCCGTACTGTCCGCCAGCGATAACTTTGATACCGACCGCCAGATCGCCCAGTTGCGGGTGCCGCCCAACTCCATCGAAGGCGAGTCCAGTGTGCTGGGCGGGCTGTTGCTGGACAACGAAGCCTGGGACCGCGTCAGCGATGTGTTGGTGGACACGGATTTTTACCGCTACGAACACCGCCTGATTTATGCCTCCATTGGTACGCTGATCAACGGCAACAAGCCAGCTGACGTGATCACGGTGTTTGAGCACCTGCAAAGCCAGGGCAAGGCTGAGGAAATGGGCGGTCTGGCCTACCTGAATTCGCTGGCCCAGTACGTGCCCAGCGCCAGCAATATCCGCCGCTATGCCGAGATCGTGCGTGACCGCTCCATCCTGCGCAAGCTGGTCAGTGCCAGTGATGAGATTGCCACCAACGCTTTCAACCCCAAGGGGCGGCCGGTGTCCGAGATCGTGGACGAGTCCGAGCAAAAGATCTTCAATATCGGTGAGCAAGGCAAGCGCAACAAGCAGGGCTTCCAGGGCATGGACACGTTGGTGGTCAACCTGCTGGACCGCGTGCAGGAGATGGCCGACAACCCCAACGATGTGACCGGGGTGCCTACGGGCTTTATCGACTTTGACCGCATGACGGCCGGCCTGCAGGCCGGTGATCTGATCGTGCTGGCCGCACGCCCCTCCATGGGCAAAACTGCGCTGGCCATCAACATTGCCGAGCACGTGGCACTCAACGAAGGCCTGCCGGTCGCCATCTTCTCGATGGAAATGGGCGCCGCCCAGCTGGCGGTGCGTATCGTGGGCTCTATCGGCCGTATTGACCAGGGCCATCTGCGCACCGGCAAGCTCACTGATGACGAGTGGCCACGCCTGTCGGAGGCGATCGAGAAGCTGCGCACCATCTCCCTGCACATCGACGAAAGCGCGGGTTTGAATTCCAGCGAGGTCAGGGCGAATGCGCGCCGCCTGGCACGCCAGTGCGGCCAGTTGGGCCTGATCGTGGTGGACTATTTGCAGCTCATGAGCGGCAGCAGCAGCGACGGTGAAAACCGCGCCACCGAGCTGGGCGAAATCTCCCGGGGCCTGAAGATGCTGGCGCGGGAACTCAAATGTCCGGTGATTGCGCTCTCGCAGCTCAACCGCTCGGTGGAGCAGCGCCCCGACAAGCGCCCCATGATGAGTGATTTGCGCGAATCCGGCGCCATTGAGCAGGATGCGGACATCATCATGTTCATCTACCGCGACGAGTACTACACCAAGGACCAGTGCAAGGAGCCCGGTGTGGCCGAAGTCATCATCGCCAAGCAGCGTAACGGCCCCACGGGCACGGTGAAGCTGGCCTTCATGAACCGCTTTACCAAGTTCGAGAACCTGGCCTACAGCGGTGGCGACGACTACTGATTAACTTCGCCAAAAGAACGGGGGCTAGAAGCCAAATTGGCCTCTAGCCCCCGTCGAATATGCGCGAGTAGCTATTGAATTAATAGCATCCCAATCAGTTGGGGTCAGAGCACATCGCTGCGCGAGTGGTCTGACCCACAAGCATCAAAGTACTTCACTGGCAAAGTCCGCCAAGCGCGAACGCTCACCACGCGCCAGCGTGATGTGGCCACCGTGCGGCCAACCCTTGAACTTGTCCACCGCGAAGGTCAGGCCCGATGAACCTTCGGTCAGGTAGGGCGTGTCGATCTGGGCCAGGTTGCCCATGCAAATGATCTTGGTGCCGGGGCCCGCACGGGTAATCAGCGTCTTCATCTGCTTGGGCGTCAGGTTTTGCGCCTCGTCGATGATGACGTACTTGTTCAGGAAGGTCCGGCCGCGCATAAAGTTCATGCTCTTGATCTTGATGCGGCTGCGGATCAGTTCGTTGGTCGCCGCGCGGCCCCATTCGCCGGCGCTGGTGTCCGTCTTGCCCAGCACTTCGAGGTTGTCGTCCAGTGCGCCCATCCAGGGGCCCATCTTTTCTTCTTCGGTGCCGGGTAGGAAGCCGATGTCCTCGCCCACACTCACGGTGGCTCGGGTGACGATGATTTCAGTGTAGCGGCGATCGTCCAGCACCTGGGTCAGGCCAGCGGCCAGGGCCATCAACGTCTTGCCGGTGCCGGCCGTGCCGGTCAGCGTCACAAAATCGACTTCGGGGTCGGTCAGCAGGTTCATCGCGAAGTTCTGCTCGCGGTTGCGGGTGGTCACGCCCCAGACCGCATTCTTCAGGTGGTTGAAGTCTTTCAGCGTCTTCAGTACGGCCGTGGTACCACGGATCTCGGTCACACGGGCATACAGGCTGGGTTCGCCGGGGGATTCGAAGTAGACAAACTGGTTGATCATCATGCTGGGCACCACGGGACCGTCCACCTTGTAGAAGGTGTGCGGGCCTTGTTGCCAGCTTTCCACGGCCTGGCCATGCGTGGCCCAGAAGTCGGAGGGCAGGGCTAAGGCACCGGAGTACAGCAGGTCGCCGTCTTCCAGCGTCTTGTCGTTCTGGTAGTCGTCGGTGGCCAGGCCCAGCGCACGGGCCTTGACCCGCATGTTGATGTCCTTGGACACCAGTACCACCTCGCGCGGCGCGTAGTGCTGGCGCAGGGCCTCCACCACGCCCAGGATCTGGTTGTCGGCCTTGCCCTGGGGCAGGCTGGTTGGCAAGGTGTAGTTCAGCGGCTGGGTCTGGAACATCAGCTTGCCACCGGCATCCTTGTGACCGGTGCTGTTGAGCTCAAAGCCGGCCGTGATGTCGGCGCCGGGCGCGCCAGCCAGCGTGTCCAGCGTGCGGCTGGTCTGGCGGGCGTTGCGCGCCACTTCGGTCATGCCCTTTTTATGACCGTCCAGCTCTTCCAGGACGATCATGGGCAGGTAAATGTCGTGTTCCTCAAAGCGGAACAGGCACATCGGGTCGTGCAGCAACACGTTGGTGTCCAGCACAAACAGCTTGCTCGGGCCGCTGGGGCCGGTGCGTTTGATGCGGCGTGACGGTGCGACCGCTCGGGGCGCTGTCGGTGCTGCGGCCACTACCGCTGGGCTGCTGACCGGCGTGTGGGTCAGTGCCGAAGTCTGGACCCGTTTGGTCGACTCTTTGGCGGTGGGTTTTTCACTCAAGTTTGGGGCTGCGGCAGCAAGTGTCTCGACTTGCTGGGCCTTGCGCACAGGGCGGGCTGTGGCACGTGCGGGGGCGTCAAAGTCTTTGGCAGTCAGGCGATCGGCGCGCTTGGACGGGGCGGGAGGCAATGGCATGGAGTGGGCTCGCAGAGAGTGAAATGTAAAAAACCGTAGCCGTAAAAACGAAAAAGCCGCCTTGAGCCAAGGCGGCTTTTTGTGGGAGCGCGGTTGCGACGTTCAACGGCATGAATTCATTATGCATGAGTGCCGTGACGCTGTTGCTTTGGTGTGCACCAAAACAACACGCAATGAAATCATGCTGCTTTTTTCAGCACTTTCACGGCCTTGAGCACTTCGTCCACATGGCCCGGTACCTTGAGGCCGCGCCATTCCTCTTTCAGCAGGCCATCGGCGCCCACCAGGAAGGTGCTGCGCTCAATGCCTTTGACCTTTTTGCCGTACATGATCTTGTTCTTGACCACGCCGAACATGTGGCACATTTTTTCTTCGGTATCGGCGATCAGCTCAAACGGGAGTTCCAGCTTGGCTTTGAATTCGTCGTGCGACTTCATATTGTCGCGAGAGACGCCAAAAACCTCGGCACCTGCTTTGACGAAATCCTTGTATTTGTCCCGGAATTGCATCGCTTCGGTGGTGCAGCCAGGGGTGTTGTCCTTGGGGTAGAAGTACAGCACCATGGTTTTGCCGACGTGGGTGGTGTTGGTCACCCTGATGCCGCCGGTGGCGTTGGCTTCAAATTCGGGCAGGGGTTTGTTGACAACGATGGCCATAAGCAGTTTCAGTCTCGGTGTTGCAGTCCGGTTAAGCCGGACCTGTCAGTCATAGTGAAGGGCGCCAAACGTGACAGCGAATGTCGCCCCAGACCGCAACCCGTGATTTTACTCTGAAAACCACCCTCCCAACCCTGAAGGCTCTAGAGGAATCCCTAGACCAGCAGCGCCGCCACCACCTTGCGGCCTTCCCCTGCCAGAAAGTTGAAGGTGCGGCAGGCCGCCTGCGTGTCCATGGTCTCCAACCCGATGCGCCGGCTGTACAAGGGCGTCAGCCACTGCGGGCGTGGAAACTGGATGCGGTCACCGCTGCCAAACAGTACCAATTCGGGCGCCAACGCGGCCAGCTCTTCAAAGTGGGCCGCCTCCAGCTGGTCAAAGGCTGCGCAGCTCCAGGGCTGGCACAGGCCCTCGCTGCTGACGATCAGGCTGGTTGTGTACTGCTGGCCATTGACTGCCACCCAGCCAGGGCCGTAACCGGTGATGGACGGGCCTTGTAGGGCATCGGGCAAAAGTTTCATGGGCTTGTGTGCGGGTGTTTGGGTCGGGCGCGGGGTGCGGCGGGGCAGTTGCGCTGCGGAACTGTGGTCAAATTATAGGTTTCACCCCATGCTGAAGACCGCCGGAGGGCCTTTGAAAACCATTCAGAAATCTGCCAAGCTTGCCAATGTGCTGTACGACATCCGCGGGCCCATCATGGACGCGGCGCGGCAGATGGAGGATGAGGGGCAGAAGATCATCAAACTCAACCTGGGCAACCTGGCGGTGTTTGGCTTTGATGCGCCTGAGGAAATTCAGCAGGACATGATCCGTAACCTGCCCAACTCGGCCGGGTATTCGGACAGCAAGGGCATTTTTGCGGCACGCAAGGCCGTCATGCACTACACCCAGCAGCAGGGCATCAAGGCCGTGACGCTGGACGACATCTACCTGGGCAACGGCGCCAGCGAGCTCATCACCATGGCGACCAACGCGCTGCTGGACAATGGTGACGAATTGTTACTGCCCATGCCCGATTACCCGTTGTGGACGGCAGCCACCAGCCTGTCGGGCGGCACGCCGGTGCACTATCTGTGCGATGAAGCCAATGGCTGGATGCCCAGCCTGGACGACATCCGCGCCAAGATCACGCCCCGCACCAAGGGCATCGTGGTCATCAACCCCAACAACCCCACGGGCGTGATGTATTCCGATGAGCTGCTCAAGGGCATCATCGGCATCGCGCGCGAACACGGCCTGGTGATCCTGGCCGACGAGGTCTACGACAAGGTGCTGTATGACGGCGTGTACCACACCGCGCTAGGCAGCCTGTCCGAAGACGTGCTAACGCTGACCTTCAACTCCCTGTCCAAGAGCTACCGTTCCTGCGGCTACCGTGCTGGCTGGCTGGTGGTGTCAGGCGACAAGAAGAATGCGACCGACTACATCGAGGGCCTGAACATGCTCTCGAACATGAAGTTGTGCTCCAACGTGCCCGGCCAGTGGGCGATTCAGACCGCTTTGGGCGGCTACCAGAGCATCAACGACCTGGTCTGTGAAGGCGGGCGCTTGCGCCGCCAGCGCGATCTGGCCTATGAGTTGATCACCGCCATCCCCGGCGTGAGCTGTGTGAAGCCGCAAGCTGCGCTCTATATGTTTCCCAAGCTGGACCCCAAGGTGTACCCCATCGCGGATGATCGCCAGTTCTTCCTGGAGCTGCTGCGCGAGACCCGCGTGATGCTGGTGCAGGGCACGGGTTTCAACTGGCCGCAACCGGACCATTTCCGCATTGTGTTTTTGCCGCACGAAGACGACCTGCGCGAAGCCATTGGCCGCATCGCCAAGTTCCTGGAGCACTACCGTGCCCGCAACGCCGGCTGATTCACTCTGATTTTGATAGCTGCTCGCGCAGTGTTTGTGCGGGCTAGAAGCCTTTTTACCTGAAAAACTATGAAACCGATACAAGTAGGCGTGATGGGCCTTGGCACCGTGGGCAGCGGTGTGTTCAACGTCCTGCAGCGCAACCAGGAAGAAATCAAGGGCCGCGCCGGCCGTGGCATCGAGGTGACCATGGTGTCGCGCCGCAACACCGCGCTGGCCCAGGAAATCGTGGGTGACAAGGCCCGCGTGGTGGCCGATGCGCGCGAGATCATCCGCAATCCCGATATCGACATCGTGGTGGAACTGATCGGCGGTTACACCCTGGCCAAGGAACTGGTGCTGGAAGCCATTGCCGCAGGCAAGCATGTGGTGACTGCCAACAAGGCATTGCTGGCCGTGCACGGCACCGAGATTTTTGCCGCCGCGTCCGCCAAGGGCGTGATGGTGGCGTTTGAAGCCGCCGTGGCCGGTGGCATCCCCATCATCAAGGCGCTGCGCGAAGGCCTGACCGCCAACCGCGTGCAGTGGATCGCCGGCATCATCAACGGCACCACCAACTTCATCCTGTCCGAGATGCGCGACAAGGGCCTGGACTTTGATGTGGTGCTGAAAGAAGCGCAGCGCCTGGGGTATGCCGAGGCTGACCCCACGTTTGACATCGAAGGCGTGGACGCCGCGCACAAGCTCACGCTGATGAGCGCGATTGCCTTTGGCATTCCCGTGCAGTTCGACAAGGCCTACGTGGAAGGCATCACCAAGCTGGGCTCGGCCGACATCAAGTACGCCGAGCAGCTGGGCTACCGCATCAAACTGTTGGGCATTACCAAGCGTATGGCCAATGGCATTGAGTTGCGCGTGCACCCCACGCTGATTCCGGCCAAGCGCCTGATCGCCAATGTGGAAGGCGCGATGAACGCCGTAGTGGTGAACGGCGACGCTGTGGGCACCACGCTGTACTACGGCAAAGGCGCGGGCTCAGAGCCCACTGGCAGCGCCGTGATTGCCGACCTGGTGGACATTACCCGCCTGCATACTGCCGATGCGGCCCAGCGCGTGCCGCACCTGGCCTTCCAGCCGCACAGCATGAGCGATACGCCCATCCTGCCCATGGGTGAGGTGGTGACCAGCTACTACCTGCGCCTGCGCGTGGCCGACGAGGCCGGCGTGCTGGCCAAGGTCACCGGCATCCTGGCCGAGGCCGGCATCAGCATCGACGCGGTGCTGCAGCGCGAAGCCGACGAGATCAGTGGCGAAGCCGGCACCCAGACCGATGTCATCATCCTCACGCACGACTGCGCCGAGGCCAAGATGAACGCGGCCATTGCCCAGATGCAGGCCCTGCCCACGGTGCTGGCGCCCATCACCCGCATCCGCAAAGAGGAGCTGAACTGATGCGTTACCTCTCCACCCGCGGCAACCCGGACCGCAAACGCTTCTGCGAAATCCTGCTCGAAGGCCTGGCGCCCGATGGTGGCCTGTACTTGCCAGAGGCCTATCCGCAGGTGAGCGACGCCACGCTGCAGCAGTGGCGCACCGTCTACCACCAGCAGGGCTATGCGGCACTGGCGTTTGAAATCCTGTCCCTCTATATCGACGACATTCCTGCTGCGGATTTGCGCGCCCTGTGCGCCAAGACCTACACCGCCGAGGTGTTTGGCACCGGTGAGATCGTGCCGCTGCGCCACCTGGAAGACGGCGTCTGGATCGAAGCCCTGTCCAACGGCCCCACGCTGGCCTTCAAGGACATGGCCATGCAGCTGCTGGGCAACCTGTTCGAGTACGAGCTGGGCCGCCGCGTTGAAGAGCTCAACATCCTGGGCGCTACCAGTGGCGACACCGGCAGCGCGGCCGAATACGCCATGCGCGGCAAAAAGGGCGTGCGCGTCTTCATGACCAGTCCCAATGGCCGCATGAGCCCTTTTCAGCAGGCGCAGATGTTCAGCCTGCAGGACGCCAACATCCACAACATCGCCATCAACGGCGTGTTCGACGACTGCCAGGACATCGTCAAGGCCGTGTCCAACGACCTGGAGTTCAAGCGCAAGTACAAGATCGGCACCGTCAACTCCATCAACTGGGCACGCTTGTTGGCCCAGGTGGTGTACTACTTTGCGGGCTATATCCAGGCTACCACCTCTAACGACCAAAAGGTCAGCTTCGCCGTGCCCTCGGGCAACTTCGGCAACGTCTGTGCCGGGCATGTGGCGCGTCAGATGGGCCTGCCGATTGACAAGTTGGTGGTCGCCACCAACGAGAACGATGTGCTGGACGAGTTCTTCCGCACCGGCGTCTACCGCGTGCGCGGCACCGCCGATACGCACGAAACCTCCAGCCCGTCCATGGACATCTCCAAGGCCTCCAACTTCGAGCGCTTTGTGTTTGACCTGCTGGGGCGTGATGGTGCGCGCGTGAAGGCGCTGTTTGGCGAAGGCCTGTCCCAAACCGGCCAGTTTGACCTGAGCGCCGACCCGGCGTTTGCCGAGGCCGCTACCCGCTACGGCTTTGTCAGCGGCAAGAGCACGCATGCCAATCGCCTGAAAACGATTCAGGACACTTGGAGCCGCCACGGCATGGTCATCGACACCCACACGGCCGACGGCCTGAAGGTGGCGCTGGAGCAACGCACCGCCGGCGTGCCTATGGTGGTGCTGGAAACGGCCTTGCCCATCAAGTTTGCCGCCACCATTGTTGAGGCCCTGGGTCGCGAGCCCGAGCGGCCCGCCAAGTTCAACGGCATCGAGGCCTTGCCCAAACGCGTGCAGGTGATGGACGCCGATGTGGCAGCCATAAAGACGCTGATTGCCAGCGAGTGCGGTTACTGAGTCTTTAAGTGTGAAATAGCTGCCTGGCCCCCGTGGAATATGCGCCAGCAGCTACCAAAACCATAGCAAAATCCGGCCCATGTCCATCGCCCCACGCAAACCCCTGATGCCGCTGGACGACGCGCTGGCCCAGCTGTTGGCCACCGTGCAACCGTTGGCACAGCACGAGTCCGTGTCCACCATGGAGGCCGATGGCCGCGTGCTGGCCCAGTCCATCGTGTCGGCTCTGCAGGTGCCGCCGCATGACAACAGTGCCATGGACGGTTACGCCGTGCGCGTGGACGATGTGCTGGCGGCCGCCGCAGGCCTGCCCGTCTCCCAGCGCATCGCAGCTGGCAGCATGGGTACGCCGTTGCTGCCGGGCACCATCGCGCGCATCTTTACCGGCGCACCGGTGCCACCGGGGGCGGATGCCGTGGTGATGCAGGAAGACTGCAGCGTGCAGGATGCCCCAGACGCCCAAGGCGCGACTGTGGTACGCATCAACACCTTGCCGATTCCGGGCCAGAACATCCGCCGCTCCGGCGAAGACGTGCGCCGCGGTGACGTGGTGCTGGCCGCTGGCAACCGCCTGGGGCCCGCCGAACTCGGCCTGGCCGCCAGCGTGGGCATGGCCCAGCTGACTGTGGTGCGCAGGCCCCGCGTGGCGTTGTTTTCTACGGGGGACGAGCTAGTCATGCCCGGCGCCGTAGCGCCGGCCGACATGCCGCCGGGCGCCATTTACAACTCCAACCGCTTTTTCCTGCACGCAATGCTGCGCCGCCTGGGCTGCGAGGTCACGGACTTGGGCATCGTGCCCGACCAACTGGAGGCAACCAAGCAGGCCCTGCAGCAGGCGGCTGCCAGCCACGATGTGATCCTGACCAGCGGCGGTGTGTCGGTAGGTGAGGAAGACCATATCAAGCCCGCTGTGCAGGCCCTGGGGGCGCTGCACCTATGGCAAATCGCCATCAAGCCCGGCAAGCCCTTTGCGCATGGCACGGTGGGCGAGGCCCACTTTTTGGGTCTGCCCGGCAACCCGGTGTCCAGCTTTGTGACCTTCATGCTGCTGGTGCGGCCGTTCCTGTTGAAGCTGCAGGGTGTGGGTGACGTGGCGCTGCGAACCATTGCCGCCCGCGCCGACTTTGAATGGCCGCGGGCCGACAAGCGCCGTGAATTCTTGCGCGTGCGCCGCAACGACCGGGGTGGCCTGGACCTGTTCACCAACCAGAGTTCAGGTGTGCTGACCTCGGCCGTTTGGGGCGACGGCGTGATCGACACGCCGCCGAGCGAGGCGATCCAGTACGGCGCCACGGTGCGCTACATCCCCTTCAGCGAGCTGCTGGCATGAAAGTCACCGTGCGTTACTTTGCCGCGGTGCGCGAAGCCATGGGCACGGGCACCGAAGTGCTGGACACCCCGTCCGCCACGCTCGCCGCGCTCCGTGCCGAGCTGGTGGCACGCGGCGGCGCAGGGGCAGATGCCCTGGCCCCCGGCCGCGCAGTGCGCATGGCGCTGGACCAGGTCATGAGCCCCGAGTCCGCACCGCTTACTGCGGGCTGCGAAGTCGCCTTTTTTCCACCCGTTACCGGGGGCTAGTTTCCACGTTTTCGCTGATTGCCACCAGTCTGGTGGTGAGTTCAGCGGATGCTGCTGTCATGGGCGCGCGCAACTCGGCGTGCATCCATCCTTGCTGTGCTAACAATGTCTTGATGGGACCAGGATTGGGCTCGGCAAACAGAGCTTCCATCAAGGGCAGCAGCGGCCGCCACAACGCTCGCGCCGCTGCCAGTTCGCCACGCACCACGTGTTGCATGAGTGCCACCAGGCGCGCCGTATGCACATGGCCGCTGGCCGCAATGGCGCCGCTGCCACCCAGCGCCAGCGTGGTGAAGATATTGGCATCGTCCCCGGCCAGCACCTGCAGCTGACCATCGGCAATCAGCGTCTGGGTCTTGGCCATATCACCACCACAGTCCTTGATGCCTTGGATGTTGGGGTGCCTGGCCAGCGTGCGCAGAGTGGCCAATGCCAGCTGCACGCCGGTGCGTGCCGGAATGTCGTAGATCAGTACAGGTTGCGCACTGGCGTCCGCAATCGCCGTGAACCATTGCACCAACCCGGCTTGCGAGGGGCGGATGTAGTGGGGCGCAGGCACCAGCAGTCCAGCCAGCTTGCGGGTGCTCAACGTGCGCACCCAGTCCAGCGTGTCGGGCAGGTGGTAGCCCGACAGGCCCATCACCAGCGGCAGGCCCGGTGCGGCCTGTGCCACCGTGTCCAGCACGGCCAGTTGCTCGTCCGTGCTTAAAGCGGCGGCCTCGCCCGTGGATCCGCAGACCACGATGCCGGCAATGCCCTGGGGCACCAGGTGCTGCACCAGTTTGCGCAGGGCCGTGTGGTCCACCACGTCGTTGTGAAAGGGGGTGACCAGTGGAATCCAGAGGCCGGAAAAAGTGTCAGTAGCGTGCACGCGAACATCCTTTGCAAAAACAAGACCGATGGAAAGAACCATCGTCAGCTGCGCGGCGGGTTGCGGTAAACGGGGGAGGGTGTTGTTCGCAGTTCCATCGCTCATCTGAGGACGGAACCGCAGCTCCGGTCAAATGAGCTTGGGTTTTTTGGATTTGTTCGCAACCACCAGACGCGCGCCGACCAGGGCCAGAGTGGCCGTGGCGAGGAGTGCGATGAATGCGAGCATGGGCACCATCCTAGCACGGTGCCACAATTCAGCCATGCAATCTGAAGCCGCTTTCACCGCCCGTGTCCGCATCCAGCAACAGCCTTTTGATGTGGCGCAGGAGATTGCCGCCCTGCAGGCGGGTGACCCGCGCGTGGGCGCGGTGTGCAGCTTTGTAGGCACGGTGCGTGACCGCAATGCGCCAGGCGCAGGGGGCTCGGTGCAGACGATGGAGCTGGAGCACTATCCGGGCATGACCGAGAAGGCCATCGAGGCCATGGTGGATACGGCCTTTGCCCGCTTTGATATTCTGGGCGCCCGTGTGGTGCACCGCGTGGGCCTGCTACGGCCCACCGATGGGGTGGTGCTGGTGGTGGTGACCTCGGCACACCGCGGCCAGAGCTTTCAGGCCTGCGAGTTTTTGATGGATTACCTCAAGACGCAGGCGCCGTTCTGGAAGAAAGAACAGACCCCCGAGGGCGCGCACTGGGTGGACGCCCGCGTCAGCGACGACGACGCGCTGGCCCGCTGGGGCATAGAGGTGCGCAACGCCTGAGCGCCATGCGTCAAAAAGCGTAGCAGCCGACCCCTGAAAACAGGCCAAATCCAGCCCTCTGACCCTACAATGCGCCCAGGCTGGCGTGTTGGGGCGTTGTCCGTGTTGGCCAGTTTTATCTCTCATTCGACAAGGGCGGACATGGATCTCCGGCTACGTGGGCTGCGTTGGGGTATTGCGGTAGTCGCCACGCTGTGGAGTGTCTGCGTTTGGAGCGCTGCGCTGCCAGTGGACTACCGCTGCGATGGCCTCTCCGCCGAACAGATCATCCAGACGTCCAACAATGGCTGGACCACTAGCGACGAGGGCAAAGTCCCAGTCGACCCCCAAGACCATTCCTGCTGGATCCGCATTGCCAGCCTGCCGCAGGGACACGCGCTGGAAGCGGTGAACCGGTTGTCGTTTGCCGACCTGAATGTGCAGCGTGTCAACATCACCCTGTTTGACGCCCATGGCAAGCCGCTTGGGCAGGCCTTGCGTCTGGGCCAAAGCAGCGGCGTGCTGGTCACCGGCCTGCGCGCCATCTTCACGCCCGATGTTACGGCGGCCTTCCCCTTGTATGCCCGCTTTGAACCCGCTGCCGGCGCCTTGGCCTACCCCGGGCTGGCGCGCACGCTGCTGGTGGAGTCCGTGGTGCCCGAAGATAGCCTGCGGGACGAGCAGGGCGTGGACCTGCTGAACCACAGCGGCGCGGTGTTTCTATTCACCACTGCTCTGGTGGCGCTGTTCTTTGGCATCACCCTGCGTGACGCGAACTACGCCATCTACGCGCTCTACGCGACGCTGCAGTCCATCACCATCTTCACCAAGAGCGGACTGCCGTTTGTGCTGAATGTGAGTTCTTCCCTGTGGCTCAACGCCTGGATATTTAATTACCTCGTGGGGGTACTCTCAGTCTTGCTCAGCGTGCGCTTTGGCCGTTTTGCCAAGCACAGCCCGCGCACCACCAAGGTGGCCTATGGCGTGGCCGTGATGTTCGCCGCCATGATTCCCATGCACTACTTGCTGCCAGGGCTGGCGAATGTACTGATCTACGCGCTGGTGCCCTTGCACTTTCTGGTGCTGCTAACCGCTAACTGGCGCGGCTGGCGTGGGGGCGAACGGGGCTGCGGCATTTTGTTGCTGGGCTTAACCCCGATTGCGGCCTACTGGATGACCTTTTTGCTTTACAGCGTGCTGCTGCGCGAACCCATGCCCACCGAGCTGGCGTTGGGCTCCACCTTTGACTTTGTGCGCACGCTGTTACTGCCTATCGCGTTTTGCTATGGCATTGCCGAACGCACGCTGCGCCTGCAGCGCGAGACCGCGCGCATGGCTCGTTTTGACCCGCTCACCGGCCTGTTGAATCGCGAGGGCATACGCCAGTACGGCCAGCTGATGATTGACGAGGGTCATGTGCCTTGCGTGCTGATGCTCAATGTGGAGCGCTTTCACGCCATCAACGAAACCCTGGGCCCCACGCTGGGTGACCGCATCTTGCAGGAGGCGGGCAAGCGCCTCTTGGCGGTGTGCAAAACCCATTCCAGGGCCCGCGTGGGCCGCATGCATGCCGACCAGTTCTGCCTGATCTACCCCAGCCAGCTTACGCTGGTCTCGGTGCGAGAGGAGATCGAATACGAATTCAACCACCCCGCCGAGGTGGAAGGCCAGGCGGTGGACATTGCGCTGGCGGCGGGCGCCGCGCTGGTGCTGGCCAGCCAGCCGTCCATGGCGCAGCTGTTGCGCAATGCCGAGATCGCGCTGGACGCCGGCCGGGCCCAGCACAAGAACTGGATGGAGTACCGGGCCGACCTCGAGACCAGCCAGCGCGCCGATTTGGACTTGCTGTCCGAACTCAAGCGCGCGGTGGAGGCTGGTGAGCTGCGCCTGTACCTGCAGCCCAAAGTACGGCTGGAAGACGGTGCCGTACAAAGCGCGGAAGCCCTGGTGCGTTGGGAGCACCCGCGCCGTGGTCTGATACCGCCCGGTGAATTTGTTCCCTTTGCCGAAAAGACCGGGCGCATCACGCTGCTCACGCGCTGGGTATTGGAGGAGGCCATGCGCATGGTGGCCAACTACCGCGCCCAGGGCCGGCCGTTGCAAATTTCAGTCAACCTTTCGACGTTTGATCTGGGCGAAGTGGGGTTTGCCGCGCGGGTAGCGGCGCTGGCGCGTGATACAGGGGCCGACCCCGTCGACATTCGCCTTGAAATCACCGAGAGCGGTGCGATGCAAGACCCCGCAGCGGCGCTGGACGTCATGAATGCCCTGACCAGTGCCGGCTTCAGTCTGTCGATTGATGATTTTGGAACCGGCTATTCCTCGCTGGCCTACCTGCAAAAAATGCCGGTGGCCGAACTCAAGATTGACCGTGCCTTTGTGCGCAACGTGCGGGCAGGAACGGATGAGGCCTCGTTGCTGGAGTCCACCATCGCTCTGGGCCACCGCCTGGGCCTGAGTGTGGTGGCCGAAGGGGCAGAGAATGCGGAGGAATGGGTGCTGCTGCGCTCCATGGGCTGCGATTACGCCCAGGGCTGGTATGCCGCAAAGCCCATGCCGGTAGAAGACTATGAACGATGGTGCAGGGAAAAGGTCCCTTTTGTGTCATAAGTAAATAACTTCAGGGAGAACGGGCTATGCACTGGCTGTCACACGGTGTTGAGCAATTGATCGCGTCCTGCACGGATGAGGGCTATGCCCCCGACGTGCTGGTGGTGGGGTCGGGCTATGGCGGTTCGGTGGCCGCGTTGCGGTTTGCCGAGCGTGGCCAGGGCGTGGCCGTGCTGGAGCGCGGCGCAGAGTATGTGGCGGGAGAATTCCCTACCGACTTTGGCCAGTTCGGCGGCTTTGTCCGTGCCGAGGTGGGGGGCGACCTGGAGCGCCAAAAAGGCCCCGCCGCCATTGGCTATGAAGACGCGCTGTTTGACTTTCGCGTAGGCACCCGTGCCACCGCGCTGGTGGGCAATGGGCTGGGTGGCGGCAGCTTGATCAACGCGGCCGTGGCACTGCGCCCCGATGCGCGCGTGTTCCAGCAGGCCGCTTGGCCTGCGGCCCTGCGCGATGCGCCGCTGGATGCGGACTACGCACTGGCTGCGCAGGTGCTGGAGGTGCAGTCGCCTGATGCGCAAAAGGCCTCGCCCGCCTGCGTGCCGCAGCAAACCCTGAAGTACCAGCGCCTGCAGGACATTGGCCAGGCTGCAGCCAAGCGCTTTGCCAATGCGCGCCTGTCGGTCATCACCGAAGACGTGCCCCTGGTCATCGAATTCCGCAAGGACACGCCGCCGGACCTGGGCCCGCGTGATGCCTGCGTGGGTTGCGGCGACTGCTGCTCGGGCTGCAACCACGATGCCAAGCTTAGTTTGAACAAGACCTACCTGCCACGCGCCGCCAAGCTGGGCGCGCGCATGTTCACCGGCGTGAGCGTGCTGCATGTGCTGCACAGCCCCGATGTGGCCCACCCCGGGCGCGACTGGGTGGTGCACTGCATACGCACCACCGAACGTGCGGCCTGGGAGGCGTCATTTGATGCTCCCGGTGGCGCACTGAACGATCGCTACGAATTTGTGGTGCGCACGGGCACCGTGGTGCTCAGCGCCGGCACATTTGGTTCCAGCGAGATTCTGCTGCGCTCTGAAATCCAGGGACTGGCTGTGGCCAAGACCTGGCTGGGCCGCGGTATTTCGGCCAATGGCGATGACCTGAGTGCGGCCTACGACCTGAAAGACACCGCCAATGCCGTAGGGCAGGGCAGCGGCCCCGCCCTGGCAGAGAAGGTGGGCCCGACCATCAGCGGTGTGATCCGCTTCCATGACCACCTGGACCACACCCAAAGCACAGTGACCGAGGATGGTGGCATTCCGGGCATGTTGTCGCCCGTCGTGGGCCAGGCGCTGGCCACCCTGGGCATCCTGCCCCAGCTGGCGCGCTTTGGCCTGCGTGGCAAGGCCGGGCAAGACCCGCTCACCGTGCGGGCCGATGCGACGGCGCGCAGCCTGGTGATGTTGGGCATGGGCCACGATTCTTCTGCGGGGCGCGCAGAGCTGGCGACTGCGCATGCGCGCGTGCAGTGGTCCTGGGGCAAAGACGCCCAAGACCCTGCGCCGCTGCTGCACCGCAGCCGTGCCAGCAGTGTGGAAGGCGCGGGCGCGGAATTCTTGCCCAACCCCGCTACCGGTGTGCTGCCGGACAAGATTGCCAGTGTGCTCAGCGGCCCCAAGACTGACACCAGCTGGATCACCGTGCACCCGCTAGGCGGCTGCCGCATGGCGGGCTCGGCCGCAGAGGGCGTGGTCAACCACCTGGGCCAGGTCTTCCTGCCCGATGGCCGGGTGCACACCGGCCTGCTGGTGATGGATGGCTCGGTGATCCCCACTTCGCTGGGCGTGAACCCCTTGCTTACCATCACTGCGCTGGCCGAGCGCGCCTGCCGCTTGCTGCTGGTACCTCCGGTGGCAGATCTGAAGCACCATGTACTTCCAACGCATCCACCTCGCCAGCAAACCGTGCATGCCGTGCCGGATGCACCGCATGGCGCGGTGATGGCCGAGGTGTTGCGGGGAGCTTTCGTTCCCACGGCGGGTGCGCCACTGCCCACTTGGCTGCAACCGCAGGGTGGTGCCGAGAGCGTGCCCGCGGCGCTGTTTCTGGAAATGGATGTGCAGGACTGGACCCAGCTCTGGCAAGACCCCACGCACACGCTGCAGGCCGTGCCCGGCACACCGACTGCCAAGCGCCTGACCGCTTCACGTGTGGTGGTGGACCGGACGGACGGGCCGCCCTTGGTGCTGCAGGTCACAGGGGGGCAGGTGCAGATGTTTGCGCAGGCGCAAGAGTGGCTGGGCGCACGCGTCAGCCGGGCTATCCGCGCAGGGCTGACCTATGCCATCGCCCGCTGGATACCCGACGCGGCACACCCCAAAGACCCCAAGCTGGAGCGCCCCGGCCCCGGCTGGTGGACCACGTTGCACGACGGCGCCATGATGCTCTGGAACGCCAGTGCCGCCCGCGTGTTTGACTACCGGCTGGAGTTGCGAGATCCCAGCGATGGTCAGCTGCGCTATCGCCTGGTGGGGTCCAAGTTCATCCAGCCCGCACTGGGCTGGGGCGAGCTGCGGCAGTGGTGTGTACGCACGCTGCGCCATGGTGGCTGGCCCGCCCCGCAGCGGCGCAGTGTGTGGGACCAACTCACCCAGCTGGACGTGCGCCTGCTGCAGGCCAGTGATGGTGCCGAGCTGGCAAGCGGCCGCCTGTGCATGGACATTCCTGAGATGGTGCGGCGCATTGCCCCCCAGATGAAACCTGGCCCGGACACCGTGAATGCACTGGCTGCGTTCATCAGCTACCCGCTCATGGTGCTGCGCTATGTGGTCAGCTGCCGCATGCTGGATTTTCGGCTGCCGGACTACAAACCCGACCTGCCCGCCAAGGACCCGTTGGCGGGCCCGGACGATGGGCATTTCGAACTTTCTGCCGACCTGTATCCGCCCATCCGCTTGGCAGGCGGCCAGGTGGTGCTGCCCCAGGCGCCCGTGTGCCTGACCGTGCCCCTGCGTGCCAGCACGCAGTTGCCGCCCGACGGTGCGCCGCCCAAGGACAGCACCGACTGGATTCGCGTGGGACTGGTGCGCTACGCCCAGCCGCAGGTGGAATCCAGCGTCACCGTCCAGGGGCTGCGCCGCTTCAAGTCCATCGTGCTGCTCAACGGCTTTGCGCAAAACACCTTGCCCTTTGTGGCCGAAGAACTGGGCGAGCGCGCCCTGGCCGCCATGCTCTATGCCCAGGGCTGGGATGTCTGGCTCATGGAATACCGTGTCAGCCCGTTTCTGCATGCGTCCACGCGGCTGTCCAGCATGGACGACATTGGTGCCTGTGACATTCCCGCCGCTGTCAACCATGTGCTGAAGACGCTGCAAGAGGAGCGCAAGGACGAGCCCCTGCTGCCCGGCCAGGTCAGCGTGTTCAGCCACTGTGTGGGCTCGGCGTCCACCGCCATGTCTCTGTTAGGTGGGCACCTGACCCACCCTGGTGGTTTGCCCAAGGTGGCCGCAGTGCTGTTCTCGCAGTTCCAGCCCTATGTGATCGGTTCGGTCACGGCGCAGATGCGGCTGCAGGTGGCCTCGCTCATGGTCAATGCGCTGGGGCTGGAGTTTGTCGAGTTCGCTGCGGGCACGGCCCAGGCCGACGGCCTGCATGCGTTGATGGACCGCTTCTTTGCCAGCTTTTCCTACGACGAGCACGAGCGCTGCCCGGGTGAGCATGACCTGCGCGTGCCGCACCCCGACAGCACCTCGTGCAAACGCATGGCGGGTTTTTTGAGCCGTCTGTTCCGCCACGACCAGCTCATTGAGAGCCAGCCGGGCCGCCCCGGTACGCATGAGAAGCTGGACCTGTACTTTGGTCGTACCAACCTGGGTGTGTTTTTGCACGGCGCCAAGTGCGTGGAGTACGAGCACCTGGTCGATGCCGATGGCCAGAACATTTATGTGACCGATGAAAACGTGCGCCGCTACCTGGGCATGCCGGTGATGCTGCTGCACGGGGCCGACAACGTGCTGTTCGACAAGGAATCGCTGGAAGAAACCAAGCGGCAGTTCAGCCGCGCCTTTGGTGCTGAGCGCCTGGCCACCCAACTGGACCGCTTTCTGGTGGCACCGGACCACGCGCACTTTGACTGCACCATCGGCAAGCGCGCGCCTGAGGTGATCTTTGGTGATGTAGTGGAGTTTTTCAACAACGCCCAGGCCGCCGAGCTGCCTGCGCCCGCCACCCAAAACCGCTTGCGCGCACGCCTGCCGCGCACCGGTCCCCTTGCCGGCTGGGTGCGCCGCGAGGGCGACCAGACCCTGGTGCGCGTATGGATGGAGGTAGACAACAGCCAGGCCGACACCGCCGTGGCTGCCATGACACTGCTGTCGGTGGGCCGCCAGCGTGTGGTGCAAGCCTGGGACTTGCATAGCAGCCCGTTAGAAGGATTGGTAGGCGTGAGCGCGGGTGCGGTGCCTGATCAAAGCATCGTCTATGCAGTGGCCGACATAGCTGTCCCTGCGAATTGGGTGGGCCCCATCACCGTGGCCATGGTCAGCCTTCACAGTATTGCGGCCGATGCCCCCGTGGGCGCCGACGATGCCGTGGCACACCACTGGCCAGAGAGCTGGGGTGACCCGGTGACGGTGGACGAGGTGGTGCAAAACGGCGGGCGCAGCCCGGTACCCACGGCGGACGGACCTTCCCCTGCACCGCGGACCAGCGGCATGCAGCGCGCGGAGCCACGGCCCAGCCTACTGCTGGGGAAGGGCGCGCAGGCCTGCATCAAGCCGCGGCCGTTGGATTTGACCGTGCACGATGCCGTGCTGTTGCTGCGCCCCCTGGCGCATCTGGTGAGCGAGCAACGCGCCATTGCGCTCAAGGCGCAGCCGGGCACGCTGTCACGCCAGCGCCGCAGCCTGCGCTGGATGGGCGAGTGCGTGCTGCGCCTGCGCGGTAGCACCTTGGTGCCGGGCGCAACGCTGCGCTTTGTCGCGTCCACCTGCCGCCACCCCGGCATCACCGAGCTGGAGGCCGCGCGCAGTGACCATACGCTGCAGGCTCTGGCCCTGCAGCAGCGCGCCGAGCCGGCTTCATTCATGTGGATGCTGGGCGATCAGATTTACGCCGATGCCCGTGCCGGGTTGGCGTCCAGCGCATCCCCCATCGAGATGCTGCTGCCGCGCTACCGTGAGGCCTTTGGCTCGCTGGGCTTCCGCCAGTTGGCGCGCAGCCTGCCGTTGTACATGGCGATGGACGACCATGAAATAGGCGACAACTGGAGCCGAGACGAACCCCAGCTCAGCACAGCGCGGGCGGTGTTGTCGCGCAACGCGCTGAGCGCGTTTGCCGCTTTTCAGCGCGCCCACGGGCCCGAGCCGCTGGGCCCACAGGGGCACGACGGTGCGCTGACGCACGAAGTGGCCGCCTTCCTGTCGCTCAACACCCGTATCCACCGCGACCGGGCGCTGGGCCCCCAGGGGCAGCGCCGCATTCTGGAAGAGGGACAGTGGCAGCTGCTGGAGGACTGGTTGCTGGCAGAGCAGGCGCGCGGCGCGCACCCCAAGTTCATTGCCACAGGCTCAGTGTTGGCGCCGGGGCTGGTGCAGGCTTCGGGCAGGCCGTCGCCGCGCGACAGCGACAACTGGCAGCTGGTGGAGCCCGAACGCCGCCGGGTGCTGGACTTCATCGCACAGCACAAGATCAGCAATGTGGTGTTTCTCTCGGGTGATTACCACTGCAGCGCCACGGCCACCATTGCGTTCAGCCACAGCCCGGTCAAGGCCTATGCCCTGGTCACGCCACCGCTGCATGCACCGCTGCGGTTTGCCAATGTGTCGCCCGCTGACGTGATCCCCCATGAAGTGGTGCCGCTCTCTGGCGGCCAGGCCGATATCCACGCCCATGCCTGGAATGGCGACGGCTGGCTGGCCTGCGAAGTGCAGCGCCAGGGGGCAGGGGGCTACCGGTTGACGGCACGCTTCACCACCTTGCGCATGGACGCCGCGGTGCCGGACCATGTCAGCGAGGTCTGGGAGATGGCCTAGCGCCCGGGGTTGATCTGGGTCAACATGAGGGCAATGGCAGGCACCGCTTGGGGGCTACTGTGCGCTGGCGCACTTGAAATGGGGCCGGAAGCCCCCAAGCTGTGAAGCATCTGAAATAACAGTCGCGGGAGCAGCAATGCGAATCGAAAAACTCACCACCAAATTCCAGGAAGCCCTGGGCGAAGCCCAGACGCTGGCCTTGACCAACGACAACGCCTACATCGAGCCGGTGCACGTGCTGGCGGCCATGATCCGTGTGGACGATGGCCCCAAGGCGTTGATGAACCGTGCCGGTGTCAATGTGGCGGGCTTGCTGGCCTCGGCCGAAGCTGCCATCAAGCGCCTGCCGCAAGTGCAAGGTCACGAACAGGTAACCGTGGGCCGCGACATGGTGAGCCTGCTGCAAGCCGCAGAAAAAGAATCCATCAAACGTGGCGACCAGTTCGTCGCGGGCGAACTGTTTTTGCTGGCACTGGCCGACCACAAGGGCGATGCCGGCAACCTGGCCCGCGCCAACGGCCTGACCCGCAAGAGCCTGGAAGCCGCCATCGACGCCGTGCGCGGCGGCCAGAATGTGGACAGCGCCGATGCTGAGGAGCAGCGCGAGTCGCTCAAAAAATACTGCATCGACCTGACCGAGCGCGCCCGCCTGGGCAAGCTGGACCCGGTGATTGGCCGCGACGATGAAATCCGCCGCGCCATCCAGGTGCTGCAGCGCCGCACCAAAAACAACCCCGTGCTGATTGGCGAACCCGGGGTGGGCAAGACCGCCATTGTGGAAGGCCTGGCCCAGCGCATCGTGGACGGCGCCGTGCCCGATTCCCTCAAGGGCAAGCGTGTGCTGAGCCTGGACATGGCCGCGCTTTTGGCCGGTGCCAAGTTCCGCGGCGAGTTTGAAGAGCGCCTGAAGAACGTGCTGAAAGACCTGGCCAAGGACGAGGGCCAGACCATCGTCTTCATCGACGAGCTGCACACAATGGTGGGCGCTGGCAAGGGCGAGGGCGCCATGGATGCTGGCAACATGCTCAAGCCCGCGCTGGCCCGTGGCGAGCTGCACTGCGTGGGCGCCACCACGCTGGACGAATACCGCAAGTACATCGAGAAGGACGCCGCACTGGAGCGTCGTTTCCAGAAAATTCTGGTGGGCGAGCCCACGGTAGAAGCCACCATCGCCATCCTGCGCGGCCTGAAAGAGCGCTATGAGACCCACCACGGCGTGCAGATCACCGACCCCGCCATCGTGGCCGCGGCCGAGCTGAGCCACCGCTACATCACCGACCGCTTCCTACCCGACAAGGCCATCGACCTGATCGATGAAGCCGCCAGCAAAATCAAGATCGAGCTGGATTCCAAGCCCGAGGTCATGGACAAGAAAGACCGCCGCCTGATCCAGCTCCAGATCGAGCGCGAAGCCGTGAAGCGCGAGAAAGACGAAGCCTCGCAAAAGCGCCTGGAGCTGATCAACGGTGAAATCACCGCACTGCAAAAAGAGATTGCTGATCTGGACGAGCTGTGGAAGGCCGAGAAGGCTCAGGCCCAGGGCTCCAAGACCCTCATGCAAGAGGTGGAGAAGGTGCGCTTCCAGATCAAGGAGCTGACCGACAAGGGCGACTTCAATAAGGCCGGCGAGCTGCAATACGGCAAGCTGCCCGAGCTGGAGAAGCGTCTGAAAGACGCACAGGCTCAAGAGTCTGACAAGACCAAAGACGCCAAACATGGTGGCCGCACCCAGCTGCTGCGCACCATGGTGGGCGCCGAAGAAATTGCTGAGGTGGTGAGCCGCGCCACCGGCATCCCCGTCAGCAAGATGCTGCAGGGCGAGCGCGACAAGCTGCTGCAAATGGAAGGCAAGCTGCACGACCGCGTGGTCGGGCAGGACGAAGCCATTGCCGCCGTGGCCAATGCCATCCGCCGCTCACGCTCGGGTCTGAGTGACCCCAACCGCCCCACGGGCTCCTTCCTGTTCCTGGGCCCCACGGGCGTGGGCAAGACCGAGCTGTGCAAGGCGCTGGCGGGTTTCATGTTCGACAGCGAAGAGCACCTGGTTCGCGTCGACATGAGCGAATTCATGGAGAAGCATTCGGTGGCCCGCCTGATTGGCGCCCCCCCGGGTTATGTGGGCTACGAGGAGGGCGGCTACCTGACCGAAGCCGTGCGCCGCAAGCCCTACAGCGTGCTGCTGCTGGACGAGATCGAGAAGGCCCACCCCGACGTGTTCAACGTGCTGTTGCAGGTGCTGGACGATGGCCGCTTGACCGATGGCCAGGGCCGCACCGTGGACTTCAAGAACACCGTGATCGTGATGACCAGCAACATCGGCAGCCAGCTCATCCAGAGCATGGTGGGGCAGGACTATGAGGACGTGAAAGAGGCCGTGACCGGCGAGCTGAAGAATCACTTCCGCCCCGAGTTCCTGAACCGCATTGACGAGACCGTGGTCTTCCATTCGCTGGACGCCGCCAACATTGCGTCCATCGCCAAGATCCAGTTGGCTACGCTGATGGGCCGCCTGGCCAAGATGGACCTGACGCTGAACGTGAGCGATGCGGCCGTGGCCGAGCTGGCCAAGGTGGGCTTCGACCCGGTGTTTGGCGCGCGGCCCCTGAAGCGTGCCATCCAGCAGCGCATCGAGAACCCGCTGTCCAAGCTGCTGCTGGAAGGCAAGTTCGCGCCCAAGGCCACCATCAGCGTGGGCGTGGACCCGATCCAGGCGCCAGGCGAATTTAGCTTCCGCTAAGGGGGTGTTGTGCGGCGGGGTTAGATGCTATTTAGGCCTCTAGCCACCGTGAAATATGCGCGAGCAGCTATAAAATGTATAGCGTATTGATTGTTTTGATGATGTTGAATGATCCGACTAACAGTTAAACTGAAGTAGTTTCAGGCCCGCATATCTGGTGTCTTGGACACATTCAACTTTTGAAGTCATGCTTTGTTTGGTCAGAGCGACGGCGAAGCAAGCCTGCATAAATCGTTTCCGCCAGTTTCACTAAAGGTGCAATCAAATGTTCCTTATGGATGGTCTCGTACTCAGAAACGGTCACTGAAAAGCTGCTGCTGCCTGTCTCGTCTTGGTACTTCTCCACTTTTGGACTAAGCAGAACCATATCAGTGTGAGCTACGAGTTGGTGTCTCAGGTTCACTATTTCCGTGTGAAGTACTTTTAGCTCCTTCGGCACAAGATTGGAGCTGATGCGCAATCCATCTGTACCGTCACTGTATTTACTGGTCAGAAATGGTTTTGCGTAACAAACGACGGCATCTCTGAAGAGTGACCTTGCCCCCGAAAAACGTACTGCTTAGCTGATGGTTAAAAATCAGTTCAAGGAGAACGAAATGAGTGAAACGAAACGACGAGCCAAGTACACGCTGGAATTCAAGCTGGAGGCCGTCAGGCTGGTCAAGGGTGGACAGGCATCGTCCGTCACCGCCAAGATACTGGGCATCCCCAAAGCAAGCTTGGAGAACTGGGTCAGGCTGGGCGCCAAGGGAGAACTCAAGGGAGCAGGCGATAAAACTGTGAACCCTGAGCAAATGGAATTGGCCCGACTGAGGGCCGAACTGGCACGGGTGAAGATGGAGCGCGACATCCTAAAAAAAGCTACGGCGTACTTCGCGCGGGAATCTCTGTGAAGTACGCCTGGATAACCAGCAACAAAGCCCACTGGCCCATCACCCTGGCCTGCGATGTACTGGGCGTCAGTGCCAGCGGCTACTTTGAACACGGGCAGCGTAGATGTCTGGACAAACCCAGCAAGCCTGGCACCTGTCGGCGCATGAGCGACGAAGCTTTGTTGACCCACATTCGCGCCATCCATGCCCAAGTCAAAGCGGAATACGGTTGGCCAAAAATGTGGAAGGAGCTGGTAGCACGAGGTCACCGCGTGGGCAAGGAGCGGGTACGTCGGCTCATGCAACTGCATGGCATCCGTGCCAGGTGCAAACGCAAGTTTGTCGTCACCACGGACAGCAAGCACCATCTGCCCATTGCCCCTGATCTGGTGCAACGTAACTTCACCATGACGGCTCCCAATCAGGTCTGGACGGGTGATATCACGTATATCGCCACCGATGAGGGTTGGCTGTACTTGGCTGCTGTTGTTGACCTGTTCAGCCGCCAGGTGGTGGGCTGGAGTATGCAGGCGCACATGCAAAGCAGTCTTGTGACGGATGCTCTGAAGATGGCATGGTTCAGACGCCACCCAGCGCCGGGGTTGATCTTCCACTCGGACCGAGGAAGCCAATATTGCGGACATGAGTTTCAGAGCACACTGGCGGGCTACAAGATGAAAAGTTCGATGAGCCGCAAAGGCAACTGCTGGGACAACGCACCCACGGAGAGCCTATGGGGTCGATTGAAAGTGGGCAGGCTATACGGGCAAAGATTTGCAACCCGACGCCAGGCCATGGATGAAGTGATTGACTGGCTGACGTTCTACAACCACAGCCGATTGCACTCCACGCTGGGCTATGTCAGCCCCATGCAATTTGAAGAACGCTGGCACGCGGCACAGCTATTGAAGGCCGCATAAGGGAATGGCTAAGCGGTACGTCAAACAGGGGCAGGTTCAGAGAGCCTGTTTTAGGTACATGTCATCCGTGTCCTGCAGATACTCAATGGATTGCTGAGTCCTCTCCATGTCGATGAGGGCAAGATGCGCAAGCGCTAGCTGATCGTCGTGTTTTTTACTCATTTCGCTTGTCAGATGGCGTATCAATCAGTTTTTGATCTCGCTAGCGCTTGAGCTCGCGATAAAAATTCTCATGCGAACCCAGCAACAACAGCATCCGCGTGCCGGGGTCGTATTCATACGCCATCAACGTGAGCTGGCCTACACAGCTGAACTTGTAGACAAACACACCTGCCAAATCGCCCTTCTTGGCTTCACCTAACGTCGGGTCGCGCACGATGGCGGCTACGGCGTCGTCTACATCCGCTTTCTGGTTGCTGTGCAGACGCTTGTAGCCGCGTTTGAACGAGGCGCTCTGCAGTATCCGCACGGTGGCGCTCATGCGCTGCGGCTGCCTTCGGGCACAAACTCGCTGGCCAGAGCAGGGCCTTCGGCGCGCGCGACGATCAGGTCGCGCACAAAGTCGATGGGGAGGTCGGGGTTGTCGAGTGCGGTGCGGCCCACGATGGCCCAGAACTCGATCTGGCCGGCAATGGTGCGCCGCTCGGCCTGGGCTTGCGCTCGGGCTTGGTCGTACAGGGTGTCGTCGATGCGAACGGGCATGCCCATGGCGGCTCCTTGGTTGATTTACTACAAAAGTAGCTAAATTGTAGTGCCCATGGTTTTAGATGTAAAACGGGCCTCTAGCCCCCGTGGAATATGCGCGAGCAGCTATTGAATTGGTAGCGATTGCACTTGTGCGCCCGCTCAGTTGGCGTAAAGAAACCGTACCAACGCCAGCGCCAGGGCAAACAAATAACCGTAGGCAAACCGGTCGATCCGCTGCACGGTTTGGCCGCGGCGTGCACGCCATGCGCCCATCAGTGCCATGGTTGCGCCGACTGCTACTGGGGTGAGCAGCAAGTTGAGTACGCGCCATTGCGGCGCAACCAGGTTGGTAGGAAACGGCAGCAAACTCAGGCCACCCAGGAGCGCACCGAAGCATACATAGCCCAGCGCTGCCATCCACGGATTGGGTGTCTTGCGAAATGGTTCGGCCAGCGCATGGAATCCCAACTCCAGCAGTGCTTCGCCGATGACCTGCAGCAGAAATTCGCCCAAAAATTCCAGAACAATTTCAATCATGGCGCATGCTAACCGCTGGGCTCAGGCATCCCACTGCACCCCGCGCGCCAGCCGTTCAAACGCCATGTCGGCCGCCACGGCCAGCAGGCCGACCAGCACGGCGCCTTGCAGCACGTAGGCGGTGTTGAAGCCCGAGAGGCCCACGATGATGGGCGAGCCCAGCGTCTTGGCACCTACTGTGGAGGCGATGGCCGCGGTGCCGATGTTGATGATGACCGAGGTGCGCACGCCGGCCACCCACAGCGGCAGGGCCAGCGGCACCTGCACCTGCCACAGCAGCTGCCACGGCCCCAGGCCAAGCGCGCGGGCTGATTCTTGTACCGGCTGGGGCACGGCCTCCAGACCGGCCATGGTGGCCTGCAGCACGGGCAGCAGCCCGAAGAGGGACAGCGCCAGCAGCGCCGGCAATTCACCAAAACCCACCACCGGCACCGCCACAGCCAGCACGGCGACGGGTGGAAACGTCTGGCCCATGGCGGCAATGGTTTCCAGCAAGGGGCGAAACGCCTTGCCACCCGTGCGCGTGGCGCCCAGGCCCGCCACCGTGCCTACCAGTACTGACACTGCGCTGGACACCAGCACCAGGCCCAGGTGCTGCCACACCAGCTCGGCCAGCGGCTCTTGCAGATACACGGGCCGCTCCAGCGCGGGGAACCAGGCGGCAAACACCGGCTGGGTGTGCGGCAGCCCATACGCTAGCGCCAGCAGCAGGGCCAGGACCCAGACCAGCCGGTCGTGCCAGAGTGCGGCGCGCAGGATCTTAGCCATGGGGTGCGGGGGCCAGCAGGTCTGCGGCGGTGACCTGGCCCAACGTGTGGCCAGCGTCATCCACTACGCGCAGGGCGGACACCGCATGCACCGCCATGCTGGAAATGGCTTCGCGCACGGTGGCCGTGTGGGCAATGCTGGCTTCGACCGGCGCGCTGGTTGAACCGGGCACTACCAGCGGCGTTACCAGGGGAGCTATGGGCCGCAGCGACAGCAGCTTGAGCCCGCGGTCCGCACGGCCCAGAAAGTCCGCCACAAAGTCATCCGCTGGTGCAGACAGCAACTCCAGCGGCGTACCCACCTGGACGATCCGCCCCTCGCGCAGCAGCACGATGCGCGTGGCCAGCAGCAGGGCTTCGTCAATGTCGTGGGTGACCAGCACAATGGTTTTTCCCGACGCCTGGTGCACGCGCTTGAGTTCCAGCTGCAGCGCGGCGCGCGTCACCGGGTCCAGCGCGCCAAAGGGCTCGTCCATCAGCAGCACATCGGGGTCGGCGGCCAGCGCACGGGCCACGCCCACCCGCTGCTGCTGCCCGCCCGACAGCTGGTGCGGCACGCGTGTGCGGTACTGTGCGGGCTCCATGGCAAACAGGGTCAACAGCTCGGTCACGCGCGCCTCGATGCGCTCTGCGCTCCAGCCCAGCAACTGCGGCACGGTGGCAATGTTGCGCTCCACCGTCCAGTGCGGGAACAGGCCCACCGACTGGATGGCGTAGCCCATGCGGCGGCGCAGGTCGCGCACGTTGAAGCTGTAGATCTCTTGGCCATCCAGCAGGATGCGGCCACCGTCGTGGTCCACCATGCGGTTGATCATCTTCAGCGCGGTGGACTTGCCCGAGCCAGAAGGGCCTATCAGCACCACCAGCTCGCCGCGCGCAATGTTCAGGTTCAGGCCTGCTATGGCAGAGGTGTCGCCATAGGACTTGCTGGTGTTGTCAAACGTGATCATGAAACGGGTCTTTCCAGCAGCGCAGCCAGCGCCTTGAACAGGGCATCGGCCAGCACGGCCATCAGCACAATGGGCAGCACGCCCAGCATCACCAGTTCGTTGGCAGCGCTGAACAGGCCGTCAAACATCATGGCGCCCAGCCCGCCCGCGCCCACCAGTGCGGTGACGGCGGCCAAGCCAATGGTCTGCACCACCGCCGTGCGCAGGCCCACCAGCAGCACCGGCAGCGCCAGCGGCAGCTCTACCTGCCAAAGCACCTGCCAGGCACCCAGGCCCATGGCGCGGGCCGAGGTAGTCACCGCCACCGGCACCTGCTCCAGCCCGGCCAGGGCCGAGCGCACGATGGGCAGCAGCGAATACAGAATCAGCGCCAGCACCGCTGGAGCCAGGCCCACACCGCTGATGCCGGCACGCCCCAGCAGCGGATAGGTGGCCGCCAGCCAGGCCAGCGGCGCCATCAGCAGGCCAAACAACGCGATGGATGGCAGGGTCTGAATGACATTGAGCACGGGGAACAGCGCCTGCCGCAGCCGCTGCGCCCGCGCCATGGCCCAGGCCAGTGGCAGGCCCAGCAGCACTGCGGGCAGAACGGCCAGCACTACGATTTGCAAATGCCGCAGCACGGCCGCGCCAAACACATCGCTGCGGTTGGCGTATTCCTTGAGGATGGACAGGTCTTGCCCCCAACCCATGGCCAGTAGCGCCAGCAGGGGCAGGGTGGTCAGCGCCAGCACGGCCAGACGAGGCAGGGTGCGCAGCTGCAGTCGACCCACGGCATCGAGGCAGGCCAGCCAGGCCAGCGCCATCAGGCTCCAGAAGCCGGCGCCCAGCGCGGTGCGGGCCAGCGGGGATTCGGTGTGCGCCACGGCCGTGGCATGGTGGGCCGCCAGGGCCCACAGCAGCGCCAGTAGCAGAGCCATGCCCGTGGCCACAAAACCTTGCGTGATGCGGCCTTGGGGCCGCAGCACCGCCAAGACCAGCGCGGCAACTGCCAACGCGACAGCCAGCCAGGCCGGAGTGCCTAGCAGTTGCGCCAGAAACACCGGCTCGCCCGAGAGCAGCCGGTTGGGCGCCACACGCACAAAGGGCAGGGCCCACGCGGCGCCCACGCCCAGCGCCAGGCACACCGCCAGCACCGGGTTGCGCGACGGCGCGTGCGGCGGCTGGCCCATGGCAGGCAGGGTGCTTATTTGGTGAAGCCCTTGCTACGCAAGTAGTCGGCCGCCACTTTGCGGGCGTCCTGGCCTTCAATCTGGATGCGCGCATTCAGCGTCTGCAGCGTGGGGCCGTCCAGCGATTTGAAGATGGGCGCCAGCACCGTGGCAATGGCAGGCGTGCGTTTCAGCACCTCCTCACGCACCACCGGTGCGGGGGCGTACACCGGTTGCACGCCCTTGGGGTCTTCCATCACCACCAGGCCCAGCGCAGCCACAGGGCCATCGGTGCCGTAGGCCATGGCGGCATTCACGCCCGATGTTTTCTCGGCCGCGGCCTTGATGGTGGCGGAGGTATCGCCACCCGCCAGCACCAGCGCCTGGTCCGCGCGCAGCTTGAAACCGTAGGCCGCCTGGAAGGCCGGCATGGCGTCTGCACGCTCCATGAATTCGGCCGAGGCCGCCAGCTTGAAGGCGCCGCCGCCCGCAATGTATTTGCCCATGTCATCCAGTGTGCGCAGCTTGTTGGCCGTGGCGATGTCCTTGCGCACGGCAATGGCCCAGGTGTTGTTGGCGTTGGCGGGTTCCAGCCAGACGAGATGGTTTTTCTCCATGTCCATCTTCTTGGCCAGCTCGTAGCCCGCGCGCAGGTCTTTCCAGGCCTTGTTGCTCTCATCGCCCAGCATGAAGGCGCCGTTGCCGGTGTATTCGGGGTACAGGTCAATCTCGCCGGCCAGCAGCGCGGTGCGCACCACCTTGGTATTGCCCAGCGAGACCTTGTTTTCGGTCTTGATGCCATTGGCCTCCAGCGCCAGCACCACGATGTTGCCCAGCAGCTTGCCTTCGGTGTCGATCTTGGAGCCCACGCGCACGGCGGTCTGTGCCTGCGCAACCCCCAGGGTCAGCAGGCCGGTGGCCGCAATGAGAACCGTGCGACGCAAAAAATGCAGAGGTTTTGCCATGGGATGTTCCTTTCAGAGTGGGGCTCAGGATAAGCGAAACCCATTGCCCTCGAAAGCCCCCGGGTCGCCCCGCGTGTGGTGCAATGGAGCTATATATTCTTGATTGACAGGAGGCCCCATGAAAGCTATTTGGAACGGCACCGTGATCGCCGAAAGCGACGACACCGTACTGGTGGAGGGCAACCACTACTTTCCCGCCAACACCCTGAACCGCGACTACGTGCAGTTCAGCAACCACAAGACCAGCTGCGCCTGGAAGGGCCAGGCCAGTTACTACTCGTTACTGATCAATGGCGAGATCAACACCGACGCCGTCTGGTACTACGCCGACCCCAAACCCGAGGCCGAGATGGTGCGGGACCGGGTGGCCTTCTGGAAGGGTGTGCAGGTCACGGCCTAGATAACGAACTTGCAATGCGCCCGAGCCGCTAGCCTTGATCGGCTGAGAGTAGTGCTTGCAGAGCGCCGAGCAGTCCTGGAATTTCGCTTTGAAGCGTCTTCCAGACCATTTCGGTGTCCACGTCAAAGTAGGCATGCACCAAGCGATTGCGCATGCCGACAATGGCGCGCCACGGAATGGAACTGTTGGCGGACTGAACGTCCTCGGAGACCTTGTTGGCGGCCTCGCCCAAGATTTCAATGGCCCGGACCACTGCGAACAGCAACATTTGGTCCGTCTGCAGGTCTGCCTGCTGCTTGCCATCGACAAACTTCAAAGCGGCCTGAGCGGCCTCTGCCATGTGTAGCAATCGGATGCGATCTTCAGCGCGCATATTGCACTTGGGCGGTACGCACCACTTCGTCCCTGAAGTGACGCGATAAATCACGCGGCGTGCGTAAATCTACTTTACGCCCACCCACCAAGGCCGAAAGTTCATCTTCCAATGCTGCCATACCCAGTAAGCCAGGCACGCCGTCGGGCTCAAAGTCAACCAACATATCTACATCGCTGTCGGCCCGCGCTGTTCCTTTGGCTTGTGAGCCAAACAGGGCCAAGCTGCGAATCCGGTGGGATTCACAGAACAGCTTGAGGGCTTGCTCATCAAAGTGAAGGGCGGGATGCATAGGACTTGAGTGGAAAAGACTGGATGACATTGTGCCTTGGACAGCGGGCTTTTCAAACTGCCGCCAAGCCGGCGGTGTTGTCCTTGTAGGCGGACTCCTACACAAAATCGAGATTTCGTCCTCTGGTTTCCACCGCGTGCGTCAGCCAAACTGACGACGTGGTTTATCAAGTCACCACGTAAGGACATACTATGAACTCGTACCCCATCCCTGCCAATCAACCTCGCGTGTGGCGTCTGCATCCATTGATTGCGGTTGCTGCGGGCTCCGTGGTTTTGGTGAGCCTGCTGGGCGCCGCTGCCATTACGGGAATTCTTCCCAACTCCAATGCGAAGGCGGATGTTGCCGTCACTGCTCCGGCAGATGTGTCAGCGTCTCCTGCACCAGCTTCGCTGCATAAAGCGGTAGGCCAGAAGCCCACTACCCAAAAAACTTCCACGCAGGTGGCCACCAATTCTGGTGCCCCAGCGCAACCCGCTGCTGCTCCGGCCCAGAAAAACAGCGTAGTCGGTATCGGTGTGGGTGCTCTAGTTGGCGGTGCGCTGGGTAGCCAGATTGGCAGTGGCGATGGCAAGACCCTTGCCACCATCGCAGGCGCCGTGGGCGGTGGCTACGTTGGCAATGAAATTGCCAAGAAGAACGCCGCCCCTTGAACCTCCGGCTCCGCTAGGCGGCCTGCCGCCACTGGCGGATTTGCGCCACCGTGGCGGTGGCACCACCGCACACGATGAACAGCACGTTGCGGTAGGGCGCCAGCGCCGTGTTGGCTTCATAGGCTAGCGCCAGGCTGGCGCCGCAGGCCGGTTCCACCAGCACGCGGTGGTCGGTCAAGAATCTCTCGCACGCATCCAGCGCACTCGCGTCTGACACCAACACACTTTGTACCGGGCGCTTTTGTGTCCACTGGAAAGCCTGTTCGCACACGCGCTTGGCGCCTAGCGAGCCAGCAATGCTGGTGATGGCGTCCAGTGCTACCGTGTGCCCGGCCTGCATGGCCGCGTGTAGCGACGCAGCACCATCCGTCTCCACCGCAATGATGGGCACCTGCCCCCAGCCATTGCGCGCCATGCCCTCGGCCACGCCGGACATCAGGCCACCACCACCCACCGACAGCACCACTGCATCGGGCACCACGCTCGCGCGGGCCACTTCGTCGATCATGCTGGCGTGGCCGGCCCACAGCAGCGGGTCGTCAAACGGGTGCAAAAATGCATCGTCTGGTCCCACCATGGAGAGGGCCAACTCATTCGCCTCTTGCCACGACGCGCCGTGCACGATCACGTCCGCGCCCTCCAGCCGCAGCAGCTCTTGCGCCCGCGCCGTGGTGGTCTGCGGCACTACCACGGTGACGGGGATGTTCAGCACGCGCCCCGCATACGCCACCGCCATGCCCGCGTTGCCACCAGACGACGACACAAAACGCTTGGCCCCGCGCTGCGCATGGATCTGGCAGGCATGGCCAATGCCACGAATTTTGAAGCTGCCTGGCGGCTGCAGCGCCTCCATCTTGAGCCAGACGGTGCGCTGTGCGGCGAGGCTGAGGGCGCGGGATTCTAGGAGAGGGGTTTCTATATGGAGGGGCATGAATTGATGTCGAAGAAGCGGATTGGGACGGAAATTTATGCCATACACCTTGTATGTAGCCGACGATTGCAAGGCTGCAAAAAACAGCTTCGAGGCTTGACTGTTGTTTATTGAATACGGTCCGAACTACATACAATGAAATACAGCAGTTGAATGAAAACCATGGCATCCGTCAATAAAGTCATTCGTCAGCTCAAAGGCGAAAACCCCAGTCGCGCCAACGAAAGGGGTTTTCTAGGTGTCACCAAGTCCCTGTGGAGGGCAAATCAGGAAGGAGGCAAGGAAATGAAAATTCATCAACCCAGCATCAGAAGATAGACCAAGACGCGGTAACTTTTAAATATTACCACTAGGGCCTGCATTGCAGGCCCTTTTCACGTTCGCTTAACGCCTGACTCAATGTTGGAGCATTGAAACAAAGGCATTCGTCGACGAGGCAAGACGGGCATTGAATGACAGTAACAACCGTCAAACCGTCATCAACCTCCGCACCGCCACCCGTGCCTCACTCCGCAGCTCCCCCACATCCACCCCCCGCAGCACATCGTTCTCGACAACCTGCTGCCCATTCACCCATAGCCCCTTGAGCGTAGGCCGCCCGCCGCTGGCCACCGGCCCCACCGCCAAGTCGTGCAGGCCAAAGTAGCGCGGGTCGTCCAGCGCGTAGAGGGCGATGTCGGCAGCCATGCCGGGGGCTAACGTGCCGATGGCGTCCAGGCCCAGCACCTTGGCGCCGCCGGATGTGCCCCAGGCCACCACGTCGTCCGCAGTCACTGCTGTGCTTTCGCCTTCGCCATGGCCGCCGCGGTAGATAGGCTGGCAGCGGTCACCCGCTGCCGCGCGCTGCATGAGCCAGGCGGCGTGCACTTCGGAGATCATGTCGGCGGCTTCGTTCGATGCTGCGCCGTCCACGCCCATGGAGATGGGCACGCCTGCGGCCTGCAGCGCCAGGATGGGGGCGATTCCGCTGCCCAGGCGGCCGTTGCTTTGCGGGCAGTGGGCGATGCCAGTGCCGGTGCTGCCCAAGAGGGCAATCTCTTCAGCGTCCAGCTTCACCAAATGCGCAAACCACACATCGCTGCCCAGCCATTCGTGCTCGGCCACAAAGCGCACTGGGCTCATGCCGTGCATGCTGTGCACGGAGTCTTGGTAGGCCACGGTTTCGGACAAATGCGAGTGCAGGCGAATGCCCAGACTGCGCGCAGTGCGGGCGCACTCCACCAGTTCGGCCGGGGCCATGGAGTAGGGCGGTGTGGTGGGCGCCATCACCACGCGGCGCATGGCGTTGGGGGATGCGTCGTGGTAAAGCTTGGTGAGGCGCTGCACGTCGCCTAAGAAGGTGTCTAGTGATTCGGGGCGCAGGGCCTGGGGTAATTCGGCCTCCAGCTGGCGTACCTTGGTGGCACCACCGCGGCACAGCACCATGCGCAGGCCCATGCGTTCGGCTTCTTCAAACAGTATGGCTGAGCTGTCAAACGGCATACCGGGGTAGTACAGGTAGTTGTGGTCGGCAACGGTGGCGCATCCTGAGAGCGCCAGCTCCAGCAGGCCAATGCGCACGGCGGTGCGGAACAGGCCTTCGTCAAACGCGGCGCGAAAGCGGTAGGGCGTGGCGGCTAGCCAGGCGGTGAGCGGCAGGTCCAGCCCATGCGCGTCGCCCTTGATGAGCGACTGGAACAGGTGGTGGTGGGTGTTGACCCAGGCGGGGTAGACCACGCAGTCGGTGGCGTCCATCACGCGCTCGCCGGGCTCGGGCGTGAGCTGGCCGATGGCTTCGATCAGGTTGCCGCGGATGCGGATGTCGGGCCCGGCGGTGCGAGAGGCTGCGCCGCGCTGGCCGTTGACGATGGCGGCGGCGTTGCGGATGAGGGTAGAGGTCATAGATGTTTTTTTGTTATGCGCCCTGCGCGCTGTCATGCCAGTGGCCCAGGGCTTTTTTGGAGAGCCAGTCCATGCTGACAAACAGGGCGATGCCGGTGAGCGAGATGAGGGCCAGCGCGGCAAACAGGCGCGGGATGTTGATCTGGAAACCGGCCTGCAAAATCTCGTAGGCCAGGCCCGCGCCGGTGCCGCCCGTGCCAGCCACAAACTCGGCGACCACGGCGCCAATCAGCGCCAGCCCGCTGGAGATGCGCAGGCCCCCAAAGAAGAAGGGCAGCGCGCTGGGAATGCGCAGGCGCACCAGCGTTTGCCAGCGGCTGGCGCGGTTGAGCTTGAACAGGTTCACCAACCCGGGGTTCACGCTGCGCAGGCCCAGCACGGTGTTGGAGATGATGGGAAACAGCGTGACCAGCGTGGCGCAGATCACCAGCGCCAGCGTGGGCTGCTTGACCCAGATGATGATGAGCGGCGCCACCGCCACCACGGGCGTCACCTGCAACAGGATGGCGTAGGGGAAGAGGCTGGCCTCCATGAGGCGGCTCTGCACAAACAGAAACGCGGCAATGACGCCCAGCACCGTGGCCAGCACAAAGGCCAGCACGGTGATCTTGAGCGTGGTGCCCAGCGCCATGAGCAGCGAGGGGCCGTCCGTTAATAGCGTCTGCGCAATGTCTGTGGGTTTGGGCACCAGGTAGACCGGCACCTGCCAGGCGGTGCAGATGCCTTGCCATAGCAGCAGGAAGGCGGCGCCCACCACTAGCGGGGCCAGCCATTTGAGGGTGTTGGTTTGTTTGAGGAATGAGGTTTGCATGGTGTGTATTCCTTAGTGCAACTCAATGCAGTTCGGCCCGGTCGCTGGCGGCCATCAGCATGGCGGACAGCTCGCGGCAATGCTCGGCAAACGGGGGCGAGAGGCGGTAGGCCTCCGACCTGTCAGGCTCTTCCAGCGGCACATCGGCCACGATGCGGCCGGGGCGCGCCGCCATCATCACCACGCGGCTGGAGAGGAACACCGCCTCGTAAATGCTGTGGGTGACAAACACCACCGTCAGGCCCGTGGCCTGCCACAACGCCCGCAAGTCGGTGTCGAGCTTGTTGCGGGTGAACTCGTCCAGCGCGCCGAATGGCTCGTCCATCAGCAGCACGTCGGGCTTGGTGACCAAGGCGCGCGCAATGGAGGCGCGCATCTGCATACCGCCCGACAGCTCGCGCGGGTACACGTGGCCAAAGGCGCCCAAGCCGACCTGGGCCAGGGCCTCGGCCACGCGGGCGTCAGCCTCAGGCCGTGGCACCTTTTGCAGGTCCAGCGGCAGGCGCACGTTGGCGGCCACGGTGGCCAATGGCATGAGCGTGGCCTCCTGGAACACCATGGCCGACTTCAGCCCGGACTTGGATGGTTGGTCGGCCCCCGCCCAGCGGATGTGGCCGTGGCTGGGCTCCTCCAACCCGGCAAACATCTTGAGCAGCGTGCTCTTGCCGCAGCCCGAGGGGCCGAGCAGCGAGACAAAGTCGCCACGCTGGATGCGCAGACTCATGCGGGCCAGTGCGTGGGTGCCGTTGCCATAGGTTTTCTCCACCTTGTTGGCGTGCAGCACGGTCTGCGCGTCGGGGGCATCCGGCATTTGCGGGGCCGGGGCGTCTTCGTCGGCCATGGCCGTGTCCGTGCTGGTTTTCATGAGCATGCTCACTCCTTCACCGTCGCTTCGGGGTGGATGGGCACCACGGTGCGGCGGTTGCCGGCGTGCATTTCTACTTCGCCGTGTTCGGCCAACACATCCATCAGCATGCGGCGTATCAGCAGGCCGGGTTTGTCGGACGGCATGTGGAATTCCTGGCGGCGCCGGGTGTCGATGCAGGCGTCAAAGTCGGTGGCCTCCAGGATGTCACGGTCTTCGGCGGTGATGGCGGCGTCCCAGTCGATCAGCTCCTGCGTGCTGCACTGTTTTTCGGTGTCATTGCGGTACAGCCATTGCACCAGCATGAGGCGGTCGTCGCTGATGGGGCTGGCGCAGTTGTAGATGATGTGGTCGATGCCGCTGTCGGGGTAGTGGCAGCCAAATCGGCGCGAGAAGGGCAGGTAGTACTTGTTGGCCAGGCGGCGCGTGGTGGTGGGCGTGGTGGCGCCAGTCACGCGGTGGCCGGCGGGCGGGTTGTTGATGGGGACCAGCGTTTCACCCTCAAAGCCAAAGTCGGTTTCCACCAGCTCGTACTTCTGCGGCACGGGCTGGTCCAGGATGCCGAAGTTGGCCTTGTGCACAAAGCTGAAGTGCGAGTTGTCAAACGAGTTCTCCATCACGCGCACCGGGCTGGTCTTCCACTCCTCATAGAACTGGAAGATGCGGCGGTAGCCCGGTGCACCATCTTCGGGAAAGTGGGGAATCGGGCGCAACGGGTCTTCCAGCGCCACCCACACGTAGCCGTATTTCTCCTGGCAGTGGAAGGCGGGCACCTTGGCACCGGCGGGAATGGCGGCGTCGGGGTTTTGCGGAATGCGCACACAGCTGCCGCTGCAGTCATACGTCCAGCCGTGGTAGCCGCAGACGATGTTGTCGCCTTCGACAAAACCCTTGGACAGCTTGGCGGTGCGATGGCAGCAGCGGTCGCGCAGGGCGGCGGGTTCGCCGTTCGCCTTCTTCCACAGCACCAGGTTTTCACCCAAGAGCGTGAAAGGTTTGGGGCCATCGTCCAGCTGGCTGATGGGCATGAGTGCGTACCAGAAGCGGCGTAGCACGGGTTGTTGGGTGACGAGCATGGTGCTTGACTCCTGGCCGCTCAGGGCATGACCTTGAGGTCTTTGACGAACTGGGTGGTGTAGGCCTTTTTCCAGTCGGTCTCGGCCTTCAGCAAGCCAGCACCCACCATGAAGTCATAGGTCTGTTTCCAGCGTGCATCGGTCATCACACCGGCGCCCAGCTTGGCGGCGTCGCCACCGTCAAACACCTTGAGTTCTTTCATGCGCTGGATGGCAAACGTGATTTGTTCGTCGTCCATCTTGGGGTTGTCCTGCTTGATGAGCACATTGCCTGCCGCAGGGTTGACCAGGTAGGCCTTCCAGCCTTCAATGCTGGCGCGCACAAAACGCTGCACCACATCGGGCTTCTCGGCCACCAGCTTGGTGGTGGCGACGATGGTGGTGCCGTAGGGCGGGTAGCCGTCATCCGCAAACAGGAAGAACTTGGTTTTCACGCCCGCCTTGTTGGCCTGGAAGGGCTCGGAAGATGGGTAGGCCTGCTGCACTACGTTGGCGTCGGCGAAGAAGGGTTGCAGGTTGAAGGTATAGGGGCGGGCCTGTTCTTCGGTGTAGCCATATTTGGCTTTTATCCAGGGCCACCAGGTGGGCCGCCCCGAGGTGGAGACCAGAATGGTTTTGGCTTTGAGGTCGCCCAGCCCGCCGACGTTTTCGTGCGTCATCAAGCCCTGCAGGTCTTTCTGGAAGGACGTGGCCACGGTGGTGACTGGCAGGCCTTGTTCCAGCGACTTGAGCACCTGCAGGTCATATCCCATGATGAAGTCGGCCTGGCCTGCGGTAAGCAGTTGCATGCCGTTGACCTGCGGGCCGCCCATCTTGATGGTGACGTCCAGGCCGTGCTTCTTATAGATACCGGCGGCCAGTGCCTGGTAGAAGCCACCGTGCTCAGCTTGCGCGTACCAAGAGGTAAGAAAGGTCACCTTGTCTTGCGCCCAAGTGGTGCAGGACAGAGCGGCCAGTGCGGCGCCGCAGGCGATGTGAGTCAGGCGTTGGGTTAGTTTGCGTTGCATGTCAATCTCTCCAAAAGTTGAAATGGAAAGACGACAGTGCCGAGGCTAAGCAGCAGCCCGAAAACTGCCAGTCTCTGTTGGGCGCAAACCCAAATGCTGAAGGGGAGCCTTCAGCATGCGACGGCACTACCGTCACCAGAGCAATGACCGATAACCTGGGCGCGTGCCCGGTGGTTACTGACAGCTTCTACTCTGACGTAGATCAAGCAATTGGTGTGCCAGATTCAGTGCGCTGCTTTGGTGCGCATCAAGGTTCTGCTGGCTGTGTTGCCAAGGCCTGTGGATCGCAGCATACTGTCCTCGCAGCGCTCGCAGAAGCGCTTGAAGCTAGGGCGTTGGAAATCAAACGTTTTGGGGTTTCAACAGGGAGATACATATGAAGTTGCTGAAAAATCGCTCCATTGCGACACGCATGCGCTTGGGCTTTGGTCTGCTCATCCTGGTGAGTATTGCAGTGGCCCTTTTCGGGCGCCTGGCTCTGGACCAGGTGGGTGGCCAGGTGCGCGCACTCACGGAACACAATCTGGTGGTGGTGACCGTGTTGTCCAACATCAAGGACAACGTCAACCTCACGGCCCGCGCCGCCCGCAACATTGCATTGCAGACCGACCCCCAGGGCAAGCTAGTCGAAAAAAACATCATCGACGGCAACCGCACCTCTACCCGTGCCTTGCTCAAGCAGTTGGAAGACTTGCTGACGCTGCCGGAAGAGCAGGCCAAGCTCAAGGAAGTGACCACCAAGCGCCTGGCCTATGCGGCCAAGGTGGACGAATCGCTGAAGCTGGGCCTGGAGGGCAACAACGAAGCTGCGCGTGACCTGCTGGTGGGGGAGGTGACACAGCTGCAAAAAGCCTATTTCTCGGAACTCGATGTCCTGATTGCCCTGCAGCGCGAGCGCATGGACGAGGCGCGCCGATCTACCGATGGCACGGTGCGCCAGGCCGGGTATGCGATGTTGCTGTTGCTGGTGGTTGCCATGGTGTCGGGTACGCTGATTGCCAATTGGACTGCCCGCAGCGTGACACGCCCGCTGCTGGCCGCGGTGCATGTGACGCAGCGCATTGCCCAGGGAGATCTGAGCACCCATGTCGAGCCTGAGGCAAAGGACGAGGTGGGACGCTTGATGGAGTCTCTGCGGTCAATGCAGGATTCGCTGCGGAACCTGGTGGGGATGGTGCGCAGCAGCAGCGATGCAGTGGCACTGGGTGCCTCCGAGATCGCTGCCAGCAATGGCGATATGTCGCACCGTACGGAGCAGCAGGCTTCCAGCCTGGAAGAAACCGCCGCGGCCATGGAACAAATCTCCACCATGGTGCGTAGCAGTGAGAGTTTGGCCCAGCAGGCCAATGACTGTGCCCAGGTGGCCAACGGGGCCGCAGCGCGTGGTGGTGATGTTGTCAGTCAGGTGGTTAGCACCATGTCCCAGATCAATGTGGCGTCCCAGCGTATCTCCGACATCGTGAGCGTCATCGATGGCATCGCGTTTCAGACCAATATCCTGGCGCTCAATGCTGCGGTCGAGGCGGCCAGGGCGGGGGAGCAGGGGCGCGGGTTTGCCGTGGTGGCCTCGGAAGTTCGCAGCCTGGCACAACGCTCGGCCACGGCCGCGCGAGAGATCAAGACGCTGATCAATAGCAACGTGGAGAAGGTCGATGCGGGGTCGCGTCTGGTGGAGACAGCGGGTACCAATATGGCTGATATTCGCGAGCAGGTCGGGCGTGTGGTGACCCTGATTGCCGAGCTGGGCACCATGTCGTCATCGCAAAGCCGAGACATCGTGCAGGTCAACCAGTCGGTGGCGCACCTGGACCAGGCCACCCAGCAGAACTCTGCCATGGTGGAGCAGTCTGCAGCGGCGGCCGACAGTTTGAGTCAGCAGGCGCGGCTGTTGGTGGAGGCTATCAGTGCCTTCCGGCTGCAACCTACTGACCGGGCGCTTGTCGCCGCCTAGGCCCCCGGGAAGCTAGAAAAAGGGATATGGCCCCGGGTACTGGCCGATGTAGCTGGTGTGGCTGACCAGCCCGTGCGCAGGCTGCCACAGGTGCAGCAGGCAGGTCGCCGGGCCAATGAAAGACTGGGGCACGGCGTCGGGTGCCAGCTGCAGCGCGATTTCGGTGGTGGTGCTGGGGCAGCTGGCCACCACGGTGCCAGCCCAGCGCCGCACCATGGGGCGGTGCACATGGCCGCAAAGCACGGCCTCCACATTCGTTGCCGTGCGCAGCACGGCTTCCAGCGGCTCTGGGTCACGGTAGCGGTATTCGTCCAGGTAGGGAATGCCGCTCACAAACGGTGGGTGGTGCAGCAGCACCAGCGTGGGCTTGTGCGGGTCAGCGTGCAGTGTGGTCTGCAGCCACTGCAAGCCTGCGGCATCCACGTCGCCATGGTGTTGCCCGGGTACACAGGAGTCCAGCGCGATGATGCGCACCGCAAAGTCGTTCACACAGTAGTGCAGTGGGCCACCCGACGGCAGGTAGCTGTGGTCGGCAAATGCGGCGCGGAAGTGTTCGCGGTGGTCGTGGTTGCCGGGCAGCACGAGATAGGGAATGGTGAGCTGCGAGAGCAGGGCGCGTGCGTGCGCATATTCGTCAACATCGCCATAGTCCACCAGGTCGCCGGTGATGACGACCAGGTCGGGCCTGCGGTCCAGTTGGTGCAGGTGGGTGATGGCATTTGTGAGCGCGCGGTTGGAGTCGGCCACGCCGCGGTACAGCTCGCCGGGCGGGCGCACATGCAGGTCGGACAGTTGGGCAATCAGCACGGCAGGCTCCAAAAAAATACACTGGTGGTGGCCATGGGCAAGCAATGTGCGGGCCATGGCCATGATACGGAGCTGCGTATAGCGACGCGGTGCGCAGCCGTTACGATGGGGCGATGTCTCCCATTCCCCGTCGTATCGTGCAGGCAGCCTTGTACGAAAGTATTGCTATTGCCGTTGTCACGCCCACGCTGGCGCTGGCGTTTTCCCATCCTCCCGGTTCGGCCTTTGTGCTGTCGGCCGTCATGTCCACCATCGCGCTGGCCTGGAACTATGTGTTCAACTCGTTGTTCGAGCGCTGGGAAGCCCGTCAGACCGTCAAGGGCCGTTCGCTGGCCCGTCGCATCGCCCACGGCGTGGGGTTTGAGGGCGGTCTGGCCATCATCCTCATGCCGGTGATGGCCTGGTGGCTGGACATTTCGCTGTGGGCGGCCTTTGTGGCGGACCTGGGCCTGCTGGCCTTCTTCTTTGTTTACACCGTGGCCTTTACCTGGGCCTTTGACAGAATGTTCGGGCTACCTGCATCGGCCAGTTAAGAGTCAAATGGGCCTCTAGCCCGCGTGGAATATGCGCTAGCAGCTTCTATTTTGATAGCAAACTGGCGCGGCTCAAGTGGCCACCTTGTTCTTCAAGCGCAGCAGGCTCAGGCCCAGTACCACAAACAACCCGCCCGAGACGCGATTGAACAGGCGCTGTTTGAGTGGGTTGGTCAGCTGACCTTTGAACATGCGGGCCACCAGCACGTAAAACAGGTGCGAGAGCAGAGACATGGCGACAAAGGTACAGGTCAGCACGGCCGCCTGTTCCAGCACCGGCGCATCAGCCGTGATGAATTGGGGAAACAGCGCGGAGAAGAACAGGATGGCTTTGGGGTTGGTCAGCGCCACACCCATGCCTTGCCCGTAGAGCTTGCGGCTTGCCGGGGCGCCAGTCGCTTTACTGACCGATCCCGTGGCCGACTCTGCCACGGCGAACGACACGGTCTGGCTGCGCCACTGGCGGATGCCCAGGTAGATCAGGTACAGGGCACCGGCCACCTTGAGGATGGTGAAAGCCAAAGCTGACACCGCCAGGATGGCGCCCATGCCGGCCATGGCCACGCCCGAGATGATGAACAGGCCTGTGGCATTGCCCAGCGAGCTTGCGACCCAGTCCCGTTTGCCATGCGCCATGGCGTTGGATATGGCCAGCAGCACACCGGGGCCCGGGCTGAAGCAAACCAGAAAAGCAACGCCGCAGAAAACTAGCCAGTTGGAGAGGTGCATGGGCGTCAGTTTATGCGACAGCTGGCAATGTCTGCAGGCTGCGCAGGGTTTGCAGGCAGGCCTGGGCTACCTCGGTGCCCTTCTTCACGAAGTGCTCGCGGAAGAAGTTCAGGTGCTCTTCATGCTCATGAAAATCGCGCGGTGTGAGCACGGCGCTGAACACTGGCACATCGGTGTCCAGCTGCACGCGCATGAGCCCGTCGATGACGGCGGTGGTGACGAACTCATGGCGGTAGATGCCGCCGTTGACGATGAGGCCGGCGGCAATGATGGCGTCATAACGGCCGCTGCGCGCCAGGCGCTGGGCGTGCAGGGGGATCTCGAAGGCGCCGGGCACCTCGAAGTGGTCGACCTGTTTGGGGGAAATGTCTTGCCGCTGCAGTTCGGCCTTGGTGGCGTTGGTGCTGCTGGTAACGATGTCGCGGTGCCACGAAGAACTGATGATGGCAATGCGCGGCGAGGAAGTCTGATTCATGGTGGTCTCAAAAGAGGGTTAACAAGAATCAGGGCGCACGCAAACGCAGAAACAGGCCTGCGCAAAGGCGTGCCTGTTTCAGGTGTGCGCGATCTCTTTCATCCGGACTATGACCGTCGGCTCTGGCATTTCACCAGATCTGCTGACCCCACGCTGGCAAGGGCTGGCGTGGGCGCTCGCGGGCTGCTGTGGTCAGGCCACAGATACCGCCGGTGGGGAATTGCACCCCGCCCTGAGAACGCGGCAACCCTTGCGGGCTGCGGGGCGGATTTTAGCTGCGGGCCAGAAAGTGGCTGGGCGGCTTGCCCATGCTTTGCTTGAACATGGCCGAGAACGCGCTGTCGCTGGCGTAGCCCGCGGCCGCGGCCACTTGGGCGATGGGCACGCCGCGTGCCAGCTGGGGCAGGGCGTGGGCCAGCACCGCCTGGGTGCGCCACTGCTGGTAGCTGGTGCCCAGTTCGTCGCGGAACAGGCGGGCCACGGTGCGCTCGCTGGCACCGATGTCGGCCACCCATTCCTTCAGCTGGGATTTCTCGGCCGGGTCGCGCAGCACGGCTTCGCACAGCGCGCGCAGGCGCTTGTCGCCGTGCTCGGGGTGGGGCATGGGCACGCCCAGGGCCTGGGTGTCGGCGCGGGTGGTTTCATCGGCGGTCAGGGCCATCAGGGCGTCGTCGCGCGGGCCGGGCTCGCTGCCCTCCAGCGCATGCACCAGTTCGCGCAGCAGCTTGCTCACCACCAGCACACGGCATTCGGTCCAGCTGGCGGGCAGCACGCTGGGCGCCATGTCCACGGTGCGTAGCTCGGCGGTTTCCAACACCACCACGTTGTGCTGCACGCCGGGCGGAATCCACACCGCGCGGCTGGGTGGCACGATGAACGTGGTCTGCCGCTCGCCCTGCGTCACCGTGACCTGCATGAGCCCGCTGGCGCAGTAGGTGAACTGCGACCAGGGGTGCTCGTGCGGCTTGATGTGCGCGTCCATCGCTAGCGAACGGGCCCGGCTGCGCACCGGGCGCTCGGCCGTGGGCGGGCGTTGGGCCGAGGTGTCAAAGGACACGGGGTTGAGTGGGGCCTTGCGTTTCATGGAGGTTGATCGTTGGGTCAGGTTTGGCGGGATTTCGACAATTATTGTCTTTTTGTCGTAATCAAGAAACTGCCTGCGCCCGTACGATGCCTCCCATGACCAGCGCCACACTCTCTTCCCCCTCCGCCGCAGCCCCTACCGTTCCCATGAAGCAGGACGCCACCGTGATCGGTCTCGTGGGCCTGGCCCATGCCAGTTCCCACTTTGGCCACCTGTTGTTGCCCTTGTTGTTTCCGGTATTCATGACAGAGTTCGGACTCAGCTTCTCGCAGTTGGGCCTGCTGATGACCATGTTCTTCGTGGTGTCAGGTGTGGGCCAAGCCTGCGCCGGCTTTGTGGTGGACCGGGTGGGCGCGCGTCCTCTGATGTTCATCGCCATGGGCATCTTCATCGCGGCCTGTGTGGCTGCCTCCATGGTGACCGGCTACACCGGCCTGTTTGCCGTGGCTGCCCTGGCGGGCTTGGGCAATGCAACCTTTCACCCTGTGGACTTCACCATTCTGAACCAGCGTGTGTCCACCCCGCGGCTGGGTTATGCCTTCAGCGCGCACGGACTCACCGGCAACCTGGGCTGGGCCGTGGCCCCCGTGTTCTTCGCCGGGCTGGGGGCCCTCATGGGCTGGCGCAATGCCTACCTGGCCGCAGCGGTGATGTACGCCGCCATCCTGGCGTTGCTGGTGGTGCAGCGTGAACACTTGAGCACCACCGTGGCGCCGCGTGTGGCGGCCCACGCCAAGACCGAGCACGACATGGCCTTCATGAAGCTCCCCGTGGTGTGGTGGTGCTTTGGGTTCTTTTTGCTGTCCACCATGACACTGGCTGTGGTGCAGAGCTACGCGGTGTCCATCCTCAAGGCCATGCATGGCGTGAGCTTTGAAGCAGCCACGCTGACCATTTCTTCCTACATGCTGTGCGGCGCGGTGGGCATGTTCATTGGTGGCTTTGTGGCGGCCAAGTCCAAGCATTCAGACCGCGTAGTGGCCCTGGCCATGGCGGCCGGTGCTGTGTTGCTGGCATTGTGTGGTACCGGCTTGCTGGGCGCCACGGGCACCATGGTGGTGTTGGCCATCACCGGCTTTGCGGTCGGCATTGGCGGCCCCTCGCGCGACATGATGATCAAGAAGGCCACGCCCAAAGGCGCCACCGGCCGCGTCTATGGTCTGGTGTATTCCGGTTTGGACACGGGCTTTGCCATCTCGCCCATTGTGTTCGGCGTATTCATGGACCGCGGCTGGTACGGTGCCACGCTGCTGGGCGCTGCCTTGCTGCTGTTGCTGAGCGTGGGCGCCGCGCTGGGCGTGGGCCTGCGTACAGCCAAGTAAGAAGTAAGCCGCCCCCGTTTACGCTTTTTTTATATCCCCTCTGTCAATCTAATCCCCGTTTTTACGCACGCCTGACCACACTTCTCCCATCCAACTGATGCAGGAGAAATGATGGAAACGGTGAACACATTGCATGTGGTCTACGGCCTGGGCGGCACCTGTGCTGCCTTGTTGCTGGCGTATTTGGTTTACGCACTGGTGTGCGCGGAGGACTTTTGATGAGCAGCTCGGCATGGGGGCTGCTGGCCCTCTTTCTCACGACCCTATTGATCGCGTCCTGGCCCCTGGGCATCTGGATTGCACGTTTGAGTTCCGGCCGCCTGCCGCAGTGGATGCTGCGGCTGGAGGCGCCGCTGTTCCGGCTGGCGGGGACTTCGCCTGACCAGTCCATGCCCTGGAAGCAGTACACGATCGCACTGTTGGCGTTCAATGCGCTGGGCGTGCTAGTGGTTTACTTGCTGCAGCGCTGGCAGGCGGTGTTGCCGCTCAACCCCGCCGGCATGGGCGCCGTGTCGGTGGACTCGGCCTTCAACACCGCGGTGAGCTTTGTCACCAACACCAATTGGCAGGGCTATTCGGGTGAGTCCACCATGGGCTACCTCACGCAGATGCTGGGCCTGGCGGTGCAAAACTTCCTGTCTGCAGCCACCGGCATTGCCGTGGTGTTTGCGCTGTTCCGGGGCTTTGCAGCCCGGTCGACGGCCGTGATCGGTAACTTCTGGGTCGACATCACCCGCATTACTGCCTGGCTGCTGGTACCGCTGTCGCTGGTGTTTGCCATCTTTTTGGTGGGGCAAGGCGTGATCCAGAACTTTGATGCCTACCAAGATGTCACCACAGTGGAGACCACGCAGTTCCAACAACCCAAGCTGGGCACAGACGGTCAGCCCGCGCTGGACGACAAGGGTGCACCGGTGATGGAAGACGCCAGCACCCAGACTCAGACCCTGCCCATGGGCCCGGTGGCATCGCAAGAGGCCATCAAGATGTTGGGCACCAACGGTGGCGGCTTCTTCAACGCCAACTCGGCGCATCCGTATGAGAACCCCACAGCATTGAGCAACTTTTTGCAGATGCTGGCGATCTTCTTGATCCCCGCCGCGCTGTGTTTTTCATTTGGCCGTGAAGTGGGCGACCAGCGCCAGGGCTGGGCCGTGCTGGCTGCCATGACGGTGATGTTTGTCATTGCCGTGATAGCCATCACGCCGGCCGAGCAAATGGGCAACCCGCAGATTGCTGCGCTAGGTGTAGACCAAGCCGCCAGCAGCTTGCAGAGCGGCGGCAATATGGAGGGCAAGGAAACGCGCTTTGGCATCAATGCCAGCAGCCTGTTTGCGGTGATCACTACCGCGGCCTCGTGCGGTGCGGTGAACTCCATGCACGACTCTTACACCCCCCTCGGTGGCATGGTGCCCATCGTGATGATGCAGCTGGGCGAGGTGGTGTTTGGCGGCACGGGTACCGGGCTGTATGGCATGCTGATCTTCGCCATCCTGGCGGTGTTCATTGCGGGCCTGATGATTGGCCGCACCCCCGAGTACCTGGGCAAAAAGATCGAGTCGCACGAGATGAAGCTGACTTCGATTGCCATTCTGGTCACGCCGATTCTGGTGCTGGCAGGTACAGCCGTTGCGGTGTTGGCGGGTGCCGGCAAGGCGGGTATTGCCAACCCGGGCGCCCATGGCTTCTCTGAAATTCTGTACGCGCTGACGTCGGCCGCCAACAACAACGGCAGCGCCTTTGCGGGCCTGTCGGCCAACACACCGTTCTACAACTATCTACTGGCCGTGGTCATCTGGTTCGGCCGCTTTGGCGTGATCGTTCCGGTGCTGGCCATTGCCGGCGCGCTGGCCGCCAAGAAGCGTTTGCCTGCAACTGCCGGCACCTTCCCCACACACGGCCCGCTGTTTGTGGTGCTGCTGATCGGTACGGTGATGTTGGTAGGCCTGCTGAACTACGTGCCCTCGCTGGCCCTAGGCCCGGTGGTCGAGCACTTGATGCTCTGGCCTGCCGCCTGAACGCCAACCCTATTTGCGAGAAAACTCTATGACAAGCAAAAATTCTTTAACCCTGATGGACCCCGCACTGGTCAAACCTGCAGTGTGGGCCGCATTTGCCAAGCTGGATCCCCGCGTGCAGTGGCGCAACCCGGTGATGTTTGTGGTGTACATCGGCAGCATCGTCACCACACTGCTGGGGCTGCAGGCACTGCAGGGCACGGTGGGCGACTCGGCCAGCTTCATCCTGTCCGTGGCCGTCTGGCTGTGGTTTACCGTTCTATTTGCCAACTTTGCCGAAGCTCTGGCTGAAGGTCGTAGCAAGGCGCAGGCCGATTCGCTCAAGGGCTTGAAGAAAAGTACCTGGGCCAAGAAGCTCAAGGAGCCCGTGCATGGCGCCACCTGGTTGCCAGAGCAGGCCGAGAACCTTCGCAAGGGCGATGTCGTGCTGGTGGAAGCCAATGACATGATTCCCGTGGATGGCGAAGTGATCCAGGGTGTGGCTACGGTGGACGAGAGCGCCATCACCGGCGAGTCTGCCCCGGTGGTGCGCGAATCGGGGGGCGACTTCGCTTCTGTTACTGGTGGCACGCGGGTGCTGTCGGACTGGCTGGTGGTGCGCATTGGTGTGAACCCCGGCGAGTCGTTCCTAGACCGCATGATTGGCATGGTGGAGGGCGCCAAGCGCCAGAAGACACCCAACGAGGTGGCACTGACCATTTTGTTGGTCGCGCTGACCATCGTGTTCCTGGTGGTCACCGTCACGCTGCTGCCTTTCTCCATTTTCAGTGTGGAAGCCGCTGGCAGTGGCACGGTGGTCAGCATCACCGCGTTGATTGCGCTGCTGGTCTGCCTGATCCCCACCACCATTGGCGGCCTGCTGTCGGCCGTGGGTGTGGCTGGTATGAGCCGCATGATGCAGGCCAATGTGATTGCGACCTCGGGCCGCGCTGTGGAAGCGGCGGGTGATGTGGATGTGTTGTTGCTGGACAAGACCGGCACCATCACCCACGGTAACCGCCAGGCTGCGCTGTTCATTCCGGCACCGGGCATCAGCCTGAGCCAACTGGCCCTATGCGCCGCACAGGCCTCCATGGCCGATGAAACGCCGGAAGGCCGCAGCATCGTGACATTGGCCCAAGCCAAGGTGCAGATGGAGCCCCTGGTGGGCGCCACGCAAGAAGTGCCCTTCACTGCGCAGACCCGCATGAGTGGCATGGATGTGGTCCGCGCTGACGGTAGCACCCGCCAGCTGCGCAAGGGCGCGGTAGATGCTGTGCGCAAGTACCTGGAGGCGCAGGGCAGCAGCATGCCTGCCGAGGTGCTGCGCGCTGCAGACGAAGTGTCGCGCCGCGGCAGCACGCCGCTGGCTGTAGCCGACGGCAACCGCGTGTTGGGTGTGGTGGAGCTCAAAGACATCGTCAAGGCCGGCATCAAGGAGCGTTTCGGCGAACTGCGCCGCATGGGCATCAAGACCGTGATGATCACGGGCGACAACAAGCTCACGGCCGCGGCCATCGCCGCCGAGGCGGGGGTAGACGATTTTCTGGCCGAGGCCACACCTGAGGACAAGCTCACGCTGATCCGCAGCTACCAGACTGAAGGCCGTTTGGTCGCCATGACCGGCGACGGCACCAACGATGCCCCTGCGCTGGCCCAAGCCGATGTGGCTGTGGCCATGAACAGCGGTACCCAGGCCGCCAAAGAAGCTGGCAACATGGTGGACTTGGACTCCAACCCCACCAAGCTGCTGGAAATTGTGGAAACCGGCAAGGCACTGCTGATGACGCGCGGCTCACTCACCACGTTCTCGATTGCCAATGACGTGGCCAAGTACTTCGCCATCATTCCGGCCATTTTTGTGAGCACCTACCCGCAGCTGGCGGCGCTGAATGTGATGCGCCTGGGCAGCCCCAACTCGGCCATCTTGTCGGCGGTGATTTTTAACGCGCTGATCATCGTGGTGCTGATTCCATTGGCACTCAAGGGCGTGAAATACCGTCCCGTGGGTGCTGCTGCACTGTTGCGTCGCAACCTGGCCATTTACGGCTTGGGCGGTCTGATCGTTCCCTTCATCGGCATCAAGGCCATTGACCTGTTGCTTGTCGCGTTGAATCTGGTTTAAGGAGTCTTCTCATGAACAAAACACTTCGTCCTCTGCTGGTTCTGTTTTCGGCGCTCACCCTGGTTACCGGCGTGGCCTACCCGCTGGTGGTCACAGCGGTCGGCCAGACCGTCTTCCCCCAACAAGCGCATGGCAGCCTGATCGTGCGGGACGGCAAACCCGTCGGCTCCGCCCTGATTGGTCAGAACTTCAGTGACCCCGGCCACTTCTGGGGTCGCCCGTCGGCCACAGGCCCGTTTGGTAACAATGCGGCCGCCTCCAGTGGCTCCAACCAGGGGCCGATGAATCCAGCACTGGTGGACGCGGCCAAAGGCCGTCTGCAAGCACTGCAGGCCGCCGACCCTACCAACACCGCGCCCGTGCCGGTTGAGTTGGTTACCGCCTCGGCCAGCGGATTGGACCCGCACATCAGCCCCGCCGCGGCGCAATACCAACTGGCCCGCGTGGCAGCCGCTCGTAAGCTGTCTAAGGAAGCTGTGCAAGCCCTGGTAGCGCAGAATACTGAGCGTCCAATGCTGGGCGTAGTCGGTGAGCCCGTGGTGAATGTGCTGCAACTGAACCTGGCGCTTGATGCACACTAAGTAGATGGCAAGCCCTTCAGATTCACGGCCCGACCCGGACGCCTTGCTGGCCCAGCTGCAAGAGGCGCAGGCCACGCAGCAGCGTGGCAAGCTGCGCATTTACTTTGGCGCCAACGCGGGCGTGGGCAAGACCTACGCCATGCTCAGCGCCGCACAACGCGCGCAGCGCGCGGGTCAACGGGTGCTGGTGGGCGTGGTGGAAACCCATGGCCGCAAGGACACCATGGAGCTGCAGACCGGCTTGCATGTGCTGGCCCTGCAGGAGATTGCCTACCGCGGCCAGGTGCTGCTGGAGCTGGATATTGATGCCGCCCTGGCCGCACAGCCCGATGTATTGCTCGTGGATGAGCTGGCCCACAGCAACGCCCCGGGCTCGCGCCACCCCAAGCGCTGGCAGGACGTGCAGGAGCTGCTGGATGCCGGCATCGACGTCTGGACCGCGCTAAACGTACAACACCTGGAAAGCCTCAACGGCACCGTGGGCGCCATCACTGGCGTGCGCGTGAATGAGACCGTGCCCGACACCGTGCTGGACGGTGCCGACGAAATCGTGCTGGTGGACGTGACGGCGGACGAACTGCTGGCGCGCCTGAAGGCCGGCAAGGTCTATATCCCGCAGCAGGCCGAACGCGCCAGCCAGAACTTTTTTCGCAAAGGCAACCTGATCGCGTTGCGCGAGATCGCACTGCGCCGTACCGCAGAGCATGTGGGTGACGATGTGCGCAGCTACCGCCAGCACCTGGTGCAGACCTCGCGCCAGCAACACGCTACCGATCAGCCGGCCTGGAATACCTCGGGCGCGCTGTTGGTCTGTGTGGGCCCGCACGCCGGCGCAGAGCACGCAGTGCGCACCGCCGCGCGCCTGGCCGGGCAGCTCAATGCGCGCTGGCATGCCGCCTATGTAGAAACCCCGGCACTGCAGCGACTGGCTGCTCAGGATCGGGATCGCACCTTGGCAGTGCTCAAGCTGGCCGAAGAACTGGGTGGCAGCACGGCGGTGTTGACCGGTGACGACATTGCAACGGCATTGTTGCAGCAGGCCCAGACCTTGAACTGTGCCACCGTCGTGCTGGGGCGCCCGGTCCAGCGCAGTTGGAGCAGCGTGTGGCGCCTGCTGCGCCCCACACTCACGCGCCAGCTTGCCGTGTTAGCCCCCACACTGGATATTGTGGAAGTGGGCTCTACCGACAGTGTGCGCAAGCTTGGACAGCCGCTGGGTAGCAATGTCGAAGATGAACCAGCGGCCTTGCGGTGGCGCGCACTTTGGGGCCGATACGGCGGTGCTACTGCGGCTTGTCTGCTCACCACCGTACTGACGCTGCCCATGCTGCCATTGTTTGACTTGGCCAATATCGTCATGCTGTTTTTGCTGTGCGTGGTGCTGGTGGCGGTGAAACTGGGAAGGGGGCCAGCCAGCCTGGCGGCCGTGCTATCTGTGGCTTCGTTTGACTTCTTTTTTGTGCAGCCGCGCTTGTCATTTGCCGTAAGTGACGTGCAGTACCTGGTGACCTTTGCGGTGATGCTGGTAGTGGGCCTGTTGATCGGCCAACTGACGGCCAATCTGCGGTTTTCTGCCAATGTCGCTGCCAGCCGCGAGCGGCGTGCGCAGGCGCTGTTTGAGCTCACGCGCGAGCTGTCCGCCGCACTACAAACCGAGCAGGTGGTCGAGTTGGGAGAGGCCGCAGTGCAGCGCACGTTTGGTGGCCATGCCAAGGTGTTGTTGCCCGATGCACGCGACCAGCTTGCGCTGCCCACAGACCTGCCGCAAGGGCTGGACGGCAGCATCGCCGATTGGGCTTTCAACAACAGCCAGCGCGCCGGGCTGGCTACGTCGACACTGCCGTCCAACCCCTGGCACTATGTGCCGCTACAAGCGCCCATGCGCGTGCGTGGCGTTCTGGCGTTGCAGCCGGCGCAGGCACGCTGGCTCTTGATTCCTGAGCAGGTGCAGCAGCTGGATACGCTGGCCCGGCAAATTGCCATTGCGCTGGAGCGCGTGCACTACGTGGATGTGGCGCAGGGCGCCGTGGTGCAGATGGAGTCCGAACGCCTGCGCAACACGTTGCTCGCCGCCATGTCGCATGATGTGCGCACACCGCTCACGGCACTCATCGGTCAGGCCGAATCACTGGCCAGCTCCGCACCACTCACTAACGACCAAAAGAGCTCCGCCGACGCCATCAACCACGAGGCCCGCGAGCTGGGGGCACTGGTGGGTAACCTGCTGGAGATGGCCCGGTTGGAGAGTGGCCAGGTAGAGCTACGGCTGGAGTGGCAGTCGGTGGAGGAGGTGGTAGGTGGCGCGATCCGCGCTGCACGGCACGCGCTGGGGCCACTGACCGTGCACACCGCCATTGCCCCCGATCTGCCGCTGGTAGAGTTTGATGCGGGCCTGATGGAGCGTTTGCTTGTCAACCTGCTGGAGAACGCTGCCAAATATGGCGTGACGACACCGGCGCGCTCACCGGCCGTGGAGGTGGCTGCGCAGGTGACGCCTGAGACCCTGGAGTTGCGGGTGCGCGATTACGGGCCCGGCCTGCCGCCAGCCAGCCAGGGCAGGGAGGCCGATTTGTTCGAAAAATTCACGCGCGGCAAGAATGAATCTTCCACGCGTGGTGTGGGCCTGGGCCTGGCCATTTGCAAAGCGGTGGTGGACGCGCACAAAGGCCGCATTAGCGCCCGCAATGCCGATGACGGTGGTGCAGAATTCACCATCACCTTGCCACGACGTGCACCGCCGCTGGCTCCCACCGAAGCCGACGAAATCTAAGCCCCATGTCTACCCCTGCGCCCGTTGCCGTACTGATTGAAGACGAGCCCCAGATCCGCCGTTTTGTGCGCGTGGCGCTAGAGGCCGAGGGCTGGCAAGTGTTTGAGGCCGAAACCGCCCAGCATGGCCTGCGCGACGCGGCCACCCGTAAGCCCGACCTGCTGGTACTGGACCTGGGCCTGCCCGATGGTGATGGGTTGGATGTGATCCGCGATGTGCGCAGCTGGTCGGCTGTGCCCATCGTGGTGCTCTCCGCCCGCAGCGACGAGAGCGACAAGATTGCCGCGCTGGACGCGGGCGCTGATGATTACCTGACCAAGCCCTTTGGCGTGGGCGAGCTGCTGGCCCGTGTGCGCGCCAACCTGCGCCGCCCGCGCGCGGCCAGTGCTGAGGGCAAAGCCGACGATTCGCTGTTTGTGTTTGGCGAGGTAGAGGTGGACCGCCAGGCCCGCCTGGTGCGCCGCGCGGGCGCCGAGGTGCACCTCACCCCCATTGAATACCGCCTGCTGCTCGTGTTGGTGGCCAATGCGGGCCGCGTGTTGACGCACCGCCAGTTGTTGCGCGAGGTATGGGGCCCATCGCATGCCGACCAGAGCCACTACCTGCGCATCTACATGGGCCACTTGCGGCAGAAACTGGAGGCCGACCCTGGCCAGCCGCAGCATCTGCTGACAGAAACAGCTGTGGGTTACCGTTTGATGGTCTAGGCACCGCGCTTGAGGTGCGCCAGGGGCAGCTCGGTGCTGCTCTTGATGCGGGCGAGCACGATGTTGGAGCGGATGCTGCCCACGCCCTGAATACGGGTCAGGCGGCGCAGCACCTGCTCAGACAGCACGCTGAGGTCGGCCGCCACGATCTGCAGGATGTAGTCCGATTCACCGGCCACCGAATAGCACTCCAGCACCTCGGGGAAGCTGGCAATCTCGCGCTCAAACGCCAAGCCTTCGTCACCACTGTGGCGGGTCAGCGTGACGTAGGAGATGGCGCGCACGCCTAGGCCAATGGCCACAGGTTCGAGCAGGGCCACATAGCGGCGGATGATTCCCTGGGCCTGCAGCCGCTGCACACGGCGGCTGACCTGCGAGGCCGACAGGTGCACCTGTTCCCCAATTTGCTGGTGCGTGGCATGCGCATCGCGCTGCAGTGCAGCAAGAAGACTGATATCGAAGCCATCCAGCATCGAATCTTCGTGTTTCTCTTGTTTCATGCATAAATTATGCACTGGAGGCAGGTTGAATCCCGCAACTTGCACGCCATTTGCACGTCCAATTGACCACAATCAAGGCTTCAAGAACAGCGTTTGAGGAGCATGAATATGGCCGATTTGTTTGACAACCCCATGGGCCTGATGGGCTTTGAATTTGTGGAGTTTGCGTCCCCCGTGGCAGGGGTGATTGAACCCGTGTTTGAACGCATGGGCTTCACGCTGGTGGCCAAGCACCGCTCCAAAGACGTGGTGCTGTACCGCCAGGGTGAGATCAACTTCATTGTTAACCGCGAGCCCAAAAGCGTGGCGGGCTACTTCGCCGCCGAGCACGGCCCCAGCGCCTGCGGCATGGCGTTTCGCGTGAAGGATTCGCACTTGGCCTACAAGCGCGCTTTGGAATTGGGCGCCCAACCCGTAGAGCTGCGCCCTGGCCCCATGGAGCTGAACCTGCCCGCCATCAAGGGCATTGGTGGCGCGCCCCTGTACCTGATTGACCGGTATGAAGATGGCAAATCCATCTACGACATCGACTTTGAATTCATCGAAGGTGTGGACCGTCGCCCCGTGGGCCATGGCCTCAAGCTCATCGACCACCTGACGCACAACGTCTACCGCGGCCGCATGGCCTTCTGGGCCGACTACTACGAGCGCCTGTTCAATTTTCGCGAGATCCGCTTCTTTGACATCAAGGGCGAGTACACCGGCCTGACCTCCAAGGCTCTGACCGCGCCGGACGGCAAGATCCGCATTCCGCTCAATGAAGAGGCGCGCCAGGGCGGCGGGCAGATCGAAGAGTATTTGATGAAGTTCAACGGCGAGGGCATCCAGCACATCGCGCTGATCTGCGATGACCTGATCACCACCGTGGACAAACTGGCGCTGGCCGGCGTGCCGCTGATGACGGCGCCCAACGACGTGTACTACGAGATGCTGGAAGGTCGCCTGCCTGGCCATGGCCAACCGGTGGCCGAGTTGCAGACGCGCGGCATCCTGTTGGACGGCAGCACCGAAGGCGGCACGCCGCGTCTCTTGCTGCAGATCTTCTCGCAGACGCAGTTGGGCCCGGTGTTCTTCGAGTTCATCCAGCGCCAGGGCGACGAAGGATTTGGCGAGGGCAATTTCAAGGCGCTGTTTGAATCGCTGGAGCGCGATCAGATTCAGCGTGGTGCACTGGAAACTGCATAGGAGACACCATGAAAATCGATCGCATCCACCACGTCGCCTACCGCTGCAAGGACGCCAAGGAAACCGTGCTGTGGTACCAGAAGATGCTGCACATGGACTTTGTGTTGGCCATTGCCGAAGACCTGGTGCCCAGCACCAAGGCGCCCGACCCGTACATGCACATCTTCATGGACGCCGGCATGGGCAATGTGCTGGCTTTCTTTGAGCTGCCCACGCAGCCGCCCATGGGCCGCGACCCGAACACGCCCGAGTGGGTGCAGCACATCGCCTTCCGCGTGAAAGACCGTGCCGAACTGCTCGAATTCAAGGCGCATCTGGAAGCCCATGGCGTGGATGTACTGGGCGTGACTGACCACGGCATGTTCCATAGCATTTACTTCTTTGACCCCAACGGCCACCGCCTGGAGCTGGCCTGCCCGGACCCCGAAGAGACCGCCAAGATTGCCCAGGCCGATGCCGTGAAATGGGCCATGCTGGAAGAGTGGAGCGTGACCAAGCGCGCACCCAAGCACGCAGCCTTCCTGCACGCCAAAGAGCTGGGAGCCAAGGCATGAGCGCACCCGTCATTGCGCTGGACGCCACGCACGACCCGGCCACCCTAAGCTGGGTGAAGTCTGCCAATGCATTCGATACAGACTTCCCCATCCAGAACCTGCCGTTTGGCCGTTTCCGCCACAACCGGCTGGAACCCTGGCAGATTGGTGTCGCCATTGGCGACCGAGTGCTGGACCTGCACGCTACCGGGCTGATTGACCATAACGACATGGCACGCCTGATGGCGGCGCCCGTGGCAGAACGCCGCGCCCTGCGTCTGGCGATCTGGGAAGGCTTGTGCGCGGGCTCGGCCTTGCAAAAGGTCTGGGCCGATGCGCTGCTGCGCCAGACCGAAGTGGAGTTGGGCCTGCCTTGCGAGGTGGGCGACTACACCGACTTCTACACCGGCATCCACCACGCCACCACGGTGGGCAAATTGTTCCGCCCCGACAACCCGCTGCTGCCTAACTACAAGTGGGTGCCCATTGGTTACCACGGCCGCGCCAGCAGCATCGGCGCCAGTGGCCAGCAGTTTCACCGTCCGCGCGGGCAAACACTCAAGCCTGGCGCCACGGTGCCAGATTTTGGGCCCACCGCGCGGCTCGACTATGAACTGGAAATAGCGGCCTGGGTCGGCATGGACAATGCGCTGGGCGCTCCTGTTTCTATAGCGGACGCCGAAGACCACCTGTTTGGCCTCACGCTGCTCAACGACTGGAGCGCACGTGATGTGCAGGCCTGGGAGTACCAGCCGCTGGGCCCCTTCCTGGCCAAAAACTTTGCCTCCACCGTGTCCCCCTGGCTGGTGACGATGGAGGCGCTGGCGCCGTTCCGTGCGGCCTTCACACGCAGTGCAGACGACCCACAGCCCTTGGACTACCTGGACTCTGCCCCCAACCGCAGCGCAGGTGCGCTGGATGTGCAGCTCGAAGTCTGGCTGCAAACGCCCGCCATGCGCGCCGCAGGCAGTGCGGGCGAACGCCTCTCGCAATCGAATATGCGCGACGCCTACTGGACGCTGGCGCAGCTGGTAGCCCACCACACGGTGAATGGTTGCAATCTGCGCGCAGGCGATGTGCTGGGTACCGGCACGCTGTCGGGCCCGGCGCCGGAGCAGGGCGGCTCACTCCTGGAGTTGACCCAGGGTGGCAAGGTGCCGCTGACTTTGGCCAACGGCGAGACGCGCACGTTTTTGCAGGATGGAGACACCATCATCCTGCGTGGCAGCTGCGAGCGCGCGGGCGCGCGGCGCATTGGGTTTGGCGAATGCCGCGGCACCGTACTAGCCGCGCGCAGCCTGTGAAGGAGGGCGGTATGGAACGCATCAACCCGAGCAGCTTTGCCAGCCTGCAGCTGGACTGGCCCCACTGGCAGTTCAGCGCAGAGCGCGGTGGCCTGATGGCGCGCACCCTGCTGTTTGCAGACTTTGCGCAGGCCTTTGGCTTCATGGCCCAGATAGCGGTGGCAGCTGAGAAGCGCGACCACCATCCCGAGTGGTGCAATGTCTACAACCGGGTGGAGATCACCCTTACCACGCACGATGTGCAGGGCCTGTCGCAACGCGACCTGGACCTGGCGCGTGTGATCGATATGGCATACATAGACCGTTCCCAAGGAGCTGCAGCATGAACGCCGAGACAATGTCTAGCAAGCACGGTCTGGCGGCCGGGCTGGTGCCCACACGTGCGGACTGGACCATCGACCAAGGCTGGGAGCACTACAGCGCCCAGGAGCACGCCACCTGGAAAACGCTGTTTGAACGCCAGAGCCGGCTGCTACCGGGCCGGGCCTGTGACGAGTTTGTGCAGGGCATGCGTGATTTGCCGATAGCGGCCGACACCATTCCGGATTTTCGACGTCTGAACGATGTGCTGATGCAGCGCACGGGCTGGCAAGTGGTGGCCGTGCCGGGGCTGGTGCCTGACGAGGTGTTTTTTGAACACTTGGCGAACCGGCGGTTTCCATCCGGGCATTTCATCCGCAAGCCGCACGAACTGGACTACCTGGAGGAGCCCGATGTGTTCCACGACGTGTTTGGCCATGTGCCCATGCTTATGAACCCGGCCATTGCGGACTACATCCAGGCCTATGGCCAAGGCGGGCTGCGCGCACAAAAACTGGGCGTGCTGGACAAACTGGCCCGCGTGTACTGGTACACCGTGGAGTTTGGTCTGGTGCAGCAGAAAGACGGCCTGCGCATCTATGGTGCGGGCATTGCATCCTCGGCCTCGGAGACAGTGTTTGCGCTGGACGATGCCTCACCCAACCGCGTGCGCTTTGACCTGCCGCGTGTGATGCGCACGCACTACCGGATCGATGATTTTCAGGAAACCTATTTCGTCATCAACCACTTGGATGAGTTGCTGTCGTTGGCCAATATCGACTTTGCGCCGCTGTACGCCCAGGTGCAGGACCAGCCGGAGTACGCACCGGGCCAAGTGCTGCCCGACGATGTGGTGATAAGCCGTGGCACCGGGCGCTACCACGATGCCCGACGCGGAGGGAAGTGAGATGGACTTTTCCAACAAAACCGTGTTGATCACGGGCGCTGCGGGCAACCTCGGCGCGGCTGTGGCTGAAGTGATGTCGGCCCGCGGAGCCCGTCTGGCGCTGCTGGACTTGCGGCGTGACGGGCTGGTGCAACGCTACGGCCAGGCCACCGATCGCCGTTTGCTATTGCCTGTCAATCTGCTGCAGCCCGCAGAAGTGCAGGAGGCGGTCCAGGCGGCGCAGGCGCAGTGGGGACGCATTGACGTGCTGTGTAACCTGGCGGGTGGCTTCCGCATGGGGCCGCCCGTGCATGAAACCCAGGACCGCGATTGGGATTTTCTGATGGATATCAATGTCCGCACGCTCTTGAACATGGTGCGGGCCGTCGTGCCCGGCATGCTGGCATCGGGTGGCGGCAGCATTGTCAACGTGGGTGCCCAGTCGGCCCTGCGCGGTGCGGCCCATATGGGGGCGTACACCGCCTCCAAGGGCGCTGTCATCCGCCTGACCGAATCCATGGCGGCCGAATTGCGGGAGCAGAACATCCGCATCAACTGCGTGCTGCCGTCCATCATCGACACGCCGGAAAACCGGGCCGCTATGCCCGAGGCCGACCCCGCACGCTGGGTGTCCCCGCAAGACCTGGCCCAGACCATCGCCTTCCTGGCGTCTGACGCAGCCCGCGCCGTACATGGTGTGGCGTTGCCTGTCAGCGGATTGAGCTGACGCGAGGTCCACAAGATGTTTCAACACATAGAAGCTTTTGCGGGCGATGCCATCGTGGCACTGAACGAGGCGTTTCACCGCGATCCCCGACCCCACAAGGTCAATTTGTCGATTGGCATTTACAGCGATGAGCACGGGCAGGTGCCCGCGCAGCATGCCGTGTGCGAGGCCGAGCAGTATTTGGCCCAAGCCCGACAGCCCAAGCCCTATTTGCCGATGGAGGGGAGCACCAGTTTTCGCAATGCCATACAGGGTTTGCTTTTTGGTGCCGGGCATGAAGTCCTGGCCCAGGGGCGGGTAGCTACCGTGCAAACCGTGGGCTCCAGCGGCGCGCTCAAGGCAGGGGCCGAGTTCATACGCCAGTGGTTTCCTGCCAGCGCCGTGTGGCTGAGTGATCCCACCTGGGACAACCATCGCAGCATCTTTGAAAGCGCAGGGCTGGCTGTGCACACCTACCCGTACTACGCTGCGGATGGTGGGGTACGGTTTGAGGCGATGCTGGAGACGTTGCGAGCGTTGCCCCGCCACAGCGTGGTGTTGCTCCATGCCTGCTGCCATAACCCCACGGGCGTGGACCTGACCCCTGCACAGTGGCAGTTGCTGATACCGGTGTTGCAAGAAAAGGCGCTGATTCCTTTTCTGGATCTGGCGTACCAGGGTTTTGGGGATGGGTTGGAAGAGGACGCCTACGCCGTACGGGCCCTGGTGCAATCGGGCATGTGTTTCTTGCTGGCCAACACCCTGTCCAAAAGCATGGGGGTGTACGCTGAGCGCTGCGGCGCCCTCAGCGTGGTGTGTGCTGATGCGGTGCAGGCCGAGCGCGTGCTGGGGCAACTCAAATCTACCGTGCGCCAAAGCTATTTCAGCCCGCCAGCCCATGGCAGCCAGGTGGTAGCCCGTGTGCTGGATGACCCACAGCTGCGTGCTTCCTGGGAACGTGACCTGACGGCCATGCGCGAACGGATTCGTGGTTTGCGCCATCTATTGCATGCCGCGCTGACGCGCCGTTTGCCCCAGCATGACTTTGCCTACCTGCTAACGCAGCGTGGCATGTTCAGCTACACCAATTTCACGGAACAGCAGGTGCGCAGTCTGCGCGAGACCCATGCGATCTATCTGGTGAACTCCGGGCGCATGTGCATTTCAGGTTTGCGATCAGGCAACATCGAGCGGGTGGCCGAAGCAATCGCGTTCGTCTCTGCGAACGTTGATCCTGCCTCTCTGGCAGTTGCCTGAGTTCACAGACTCACAACGGCAGCGCTGTGGTGCTCTTGATCTCTTCCATGGAAAAGGCGGACGAGACCCCGGCCAGCTGTGCGTTCTGGATAAGGCGCTTGTAAAAACGGTCGTAGCCCGCAATGTCGGCGGCAACGACCTTGAGCAGGTAGTCCACATCACCACTCATGCGGTGGAACTCCACCACCTCGGGCATGCTGGAGACCGAGGCTGCAAACTTGCGCAGCCAGGCCTCGTCGTGCCGGTTGGTGCGCAGGCTCACAAACACGGTCACCGGTAGGCCCGCCTGTTCGCGGTTCACGATGGCCACGCGTTTCTCAATCAGGCCGGCTTCCTCCATGGCCTTGACGCGCTTCCAGCACGGCGTAGACGACAAGCCCACTTTCTCACCCAGCTGCGCGGCCGAGAGCGTGCCATCTTCCTGCAGTGCGCCCAGGATGGCACGGTCCATGCGGTCTAGTTCTTTCATGCTGTTATTTGGTGTAATAAAAGAACGTTCATTCTACAAAATAGAGTTTTATTGGTAAATACGAAACGAATCTTCGCGGCAGGCTGTCCTAAGATTTGCAGCAATCCCAACCGCTTCCGAGGCCTGCCATGCACACCCCGCTGACCGAGATTTATCTGGACTGCAACGCCACCACACCATTGCTGCCTGCGGCACGTGATGCAGCGCTGCAGGCCATGACGGCCCAGTTTGGCAACCCCAGCAGCAGCCACTGCACAGGCCTGCGTGCACGTGCGCTGGTGGACGAGGTGCGGGCACGCGCCCGCAGCCTACTGGGCGTGGGGGCCGGGCGCCTGCTGTTTGTGAGCGGTGCGACCGAAGGCATACAAACCGCCGTGTTATCCGCCCTGTGCGCGCTGCGCGAGCGCCGTGATGCGGGTGAGCGCGTGGACGGCCCTTTGCTGGTGGGGGCCACCGAGCACAAGGCCGTGCCGCAAAGCCTGGCGCATTGGAACCGTGTGCTGGGGCTGGACCTGCCGATTGTGGAAGTGCCGGTGGACCGCAACGGCTTGCATGACATGGTGTTCTTGCAGGCGCATGTGGCTACTGCCGGTCTGCTGTGCACCATGGCGGCCAACAACGAAACCGGGGTGGTATCGGACATTGCCGGCATTGAGGCATTGATCGTCGCGACTGGCTCCCGCGTGCTGTGGCTGGTGGACTGCGTGCAGGCGCTGGGCAAGCTGGACCTGGATTTGCAGACCTCGCGCATCGACTACGCACCGTTCTCTGGCCACAAGCTCTATGCGCCCAAAGGCATAGGCATGCTGTATGTGCGTACGGGTAGCCCCTTCACGCCGCTCATGGTGGGCGGCGGGCAGGAGGGCGGTCAGCGCTCGGGTACGGAGAACATGCCCGGCATTGCGGCCCTGGGCGCGGTGCTGGAGGCATTGGAAGCGGGGCACACAGGGGAGGGTGCGGTGTTTCGCTCCACCGACTTTCTGCAGCTGGCGCGTTTGCGGCTAGCTGACGCACTGCGCGCGGCCTTGCCTGGCGTGGCGTTCAACATGCCTTTCGAAGGCTCGCTGCCCACCACACTCAATTTCTCGGTACCTGGCCTGTCCAGCAAGGCGCTGCTCAACCTGTTTGACGCGGCCGGCATGCGCATCAGCGCGGGCAGTGCCTGTAGCGCGGCCAAGGCCGAGCCCAGCTTTGTGTTGTGCGCTATGGGCCTGCCGGCCTGGCAGACGGAGGGTGCGGCTCGCCTGTCCATTGGCGCGCTGACCGATGACGCGCTGATTGACGAGGCCTGTGCACGCATCGCACGCTGCGGTGTTGCCCTACAAAGTGCTGTGCCGTCCGTGTCCCAGCCCGTGGACCCCGAAGGTTCCTACATCGACGCGGAGCAGTCCGTACTGACCGCCGATACCTTGCCCACATTTTTGCAGAAGCACCCGGATGCCCTGCTGGTGGATGTCCGTGAGACCTATGAACATGCGGTGGGTCAACACAGCCTGCCTTGGTCCGCACAGGCCTTGTGCAATGTGCCGTTGGCGACCCTGGGCCAGCACCTGCCTGCCTGGCTCAGCGAAAGCCGCCGCCCCCTGATCTTTTTCTGCCGCAGTGGTGGGCGCAGCGTGCAAGCGGTGCAAGCCTTGCGCGCGCGCGGACATGGCCAGGCTTGGCACCTCGCGGGTGGCTTGGCGGCACAATGGAGCGCATGACTGCAGCTACCCACTCCCCCCAACTCGCCGGCCATCTGCTGGTGCAATGCCTGGTTGAACAAGGCGTGACTCATGCCTTTGGTGTGCCCGGCGAAAGCTATCTGGCCGTGCTGGACGGCTTTCATGTGTACCGCGAGCAAATCCAGTTTGTGGTGAACCGGCAGGAGGGCGGTGCCGCCTTCATGGCCGAGGCGCACGGCAAACTCACCGGTCGCCCCGGCGTCTGTTTTGTGACGCGCGGGCCGGGGGCAACGAATGCGAGCATTGGCGTGCACACCGCGTTCCAGGATTCCACGCCCATGGTGCTATTGGTGGGCGATGTGGCCAGCGACCAGCGCGACCGCGAGGCGTTTCAGGAAATGGACTACCGCGTGATGTTTGGCCCCAGTGCGCTGGGTATGGCCAAACGCGTGGAGCGTATTGACGAGGCGGCGCGTATTCCCGAGTACATTGCCCGCGCCTTTGCCACCGCCATGAACGGCCGCCCCGGCCCCGTGGTGCTGGTGTTGCCCGAAGACATGTTGACCCAGGCGCTGGTGCCCGATGTGGCAGGCAAGCGACCCCAGCCACTGGCCCGTGTGGAGCCGGTGGAGGCCTGGAGTGACCCCGGGGCCTTGCGGAATCTGCGCCAGCTGCTATTGAAATCGGAGCGCCCCTTTGTCATCGCTGGTGGCGGTGGTTGGACGCCGCAGGCCGCGCAGGCGCTGCAGCGCTTTGCCGAGAACTGGCGCCTGCCGGTGGGCAATGCGTTCCGCTTTCAGGACACCTTTGACAACCACCATCCGCAGTACGCGGGCGATGTGGGCATTGGCATCAACCCCGCGCTGGCCAAGCGCGTGCGCGAGAGTGATTTGATCATCGCCATTGGCCCACGCCTGGGCGAGATGACCACGGGCGGCTACACGCTGCTGCAGGCGCCCAAGGCGGAGCAAACGCTGGTGCACATCCACGCCAGCGCCGAAGAACTGAACCGCGTGTACCAGGCGGACCTGGCCATCCACGCCAGCATGCGCGCCGCCGCCCGTTCGCTGGAAGTGCTGACCGCCCCCGTGACTGTGCCCTGGGAGGCCTGGACTACGAGCTGCAACGCCGACTACCAGGCCAACCTGGTGCCCAGCGTGATCAAGGACTTGCCGGCTGACAACGACCACGGCCTGGTGGACATGCCCCATGTGATCGCCACGCTGCAAAAGCATTTGCCCAAAGACGCGGTGCTGACCAACGGCGCGGGCAACTTTGCGAGCTGGCTGCACCGCTTCTACCGCTACACCGGCTTGGCCGCGGGCCACAAGACGCAACTGGCGCCCACCAATGGTGCGATGGGCTATGGTGTCCCAGCCGGTATTGCGGCGGCCATCACCACGGGGCGCGTGGCATTCACCATTGCGGGTGATGGCGACTTTCTGATGAACGGCCAAGAGCTGGCCACCGCGGTGCAGCACGGTGCCAAGAGCATCATCCTGCTGCTCAACAACGGCATGTACGGCACCATCCGCATGCACCAGGAGCGTGAGTACCCAGAGCGTGTGGCAGGCACAGCGTTGAATAACCCCGACTTTGCAGCGCTGGCGCGCGCCTATGGCTACGCGGGCGTGACCATTCGCAAGAGTGCCGACTTTGAGGCCGAACTGCTGGCCGCTTTGGAGCGGCCCAACGGCACGGTGATTGAAGTGGTGCTGGAGCCAGAGCTGATCAGCACACGCGGCAGCCTTGCGGCGCTCACCCAGGCGGCCCTCGTACAGACGGCGCTGCAGCGATGAGTGTGATCCTGCAAACGGTGCACCATGTGGCGCTGATCGTCTCGGACTACGGGCGCTCCAAGCACTTCTACACCGAGGTGCTGGGTTTGCGCGTTGTGGCGGAGAACTACCGGGCCGAGCGCCAGTCGTACAAGCTGGACCTGGCTTTGCCCGATGGCACGCAGTTGGAGCTGTTTTCCTTTCCCAGTCCGCCGCCACGCCCGTCGCGTCCCGAGGCCTGTGGACTGCGCCATCTGGCCTTTGTGGTGGCCGATGTGGCGGCTTGGAAGTACCAGCTGGAAGCGGCCGGCATCGCGGTGGAAGACATGCGGGTTGATGAGTTCACCGGCCGGCGGTTTGTGTTTTTTGCCGATCCCGATGGCTTGCCGCTGGAGCTGTATGAAGCGAAAAGCCCCGCCTGACGGCAGGGCTCAGATTACCAGCTGCTATAAAAAAAGAAGCTGCCCGCGCAATGAATACGGGGGCTAGAGGCTTATTTCTTGCGTAGCTTGGCCAGTTCGGCCTGGGTTTCGTTCCACAGGTCCATGCCTACATCAGCACCAATGAGTGCGTAGACGCGGGTCAGCTTGTCGCGCATGCGGGCCGATTCGGCGGGCGACAGCTCGTTCACCTGCATACCCTTGGCTTTGAGGTCAGCCACGGCCCTGGAGGCTTCATCGCGCGTGTCCTTGCGCTCAAAGTCGCGGCTGGCAATGGCGGCGTCGCTCAGGATCTTTTGCTCGTCCTTGGACAACTGGTCCCACCATTTCTTGCTGGCCATCACGATCCAGGGGCTGTACACGTGGTTGGTCACCGTCATGTACTTTTGCACCTCATAGAACTTGCTCGACAGAATGGTGTTGAACGGGTTTTCCTGTCCGTCTACGGTGTTGGTTTCCAGCGCGCTGAACAGCTCGGAGAAGGCCATGGGCACGGCATTTGCGCCCAAGGTCTTGAAGCTTTCCAGGAACACATTGTTTTGCATCACGCGCAACTTGATGCCGCCCAAGTCTTCCATCTTGGTGATGGCGCGCTTGCTGTTGGTCAGGTTGCGAAAGCCGTTTTCCCAATAGGCCAGACCCACCAGGCCCTTGTCCTGCAGCTTGGCGCGGATCTTGTCCCCGATCGGGCCATCCAGCAGCGTGTCGGCCTCTTTGGCGTTGCTGATGAGGAAGGGTGTGTCCCACAGCGCCATTTCTTTGGTGATGCCTACCAGTGTGGCAGTGGAACCCACCATCATTTCCTGCGCTCCGCCGATCAGTGAGTTTTGCATTTGTACGTCCGGGCCCAGGGCGGAGGCGCCAATCGCGCGTACCTTCATCTTGCCGCCCGAGGCTTTTTCCACGGCTTCGGCAAACACCTTGGCTGCACGGCCCTGGTTGCTTTGCTCGTTGAGGCCGTAGCCAAAGCGGATCAGGCGCGGTTTGATGTCCTGCGCCAGCGCGGCAAACGAGGCGCTGAGCAGTGCAGCGCTGGCCGCTGCCACCAGGGTGCGGCGCAGCAGGGTGGGGAAGTGGGTCATGGTTGTGTCTCCTGGGGGGTTGTGAGGGGGAACGGGGTCTAACGCATCCACGCCACCGGCGCAGTCACGATTTGCGGGAACAGGACAAAGAGGAACAGGATCAGCGTGTAGGTGATGAGGAACGGGTTCACGCCTTTGATGACCTGGTGCAGCGGCAGGCGCCCCACACCGGCCACGACGTTGAGCACCGTGCCCACCGGCGGGGTGATCAGGCCAATGGCACCGTTGAGCACAAACATCAGACCGAAGTACACCGGGTCTATGCCGGCCTTCACCGCGATGGGCAGCATCACGGGCGCGAAGATCAGGATGGTGGGGGTCAGGTCCAGCGCGGTGCCTACGATGATCAGCACGACCATCATCACGAGCATCAGCAAGCGTGGGCTGTTCACCAGTGGGCCCAGCCAGCCGGTCAGCACTCCGGGCAAGTCAGCCAGCGTGATCATGTAGCTGGCCACCTGGGCGCCAGCGCAGAGGAACATGACGATGGCCGTGGTCTTGGCGGCGCGCACCAGTACGCCATGCACTTCGGGTAGGGTCATTTCGCGGTGCACAAACAGTGCCACCACCAGCGCGTAGAAGGCGGCTACCACGGCGGCCTCGGTGGGCGTGAAGACACCAGTCTTCATGCCGCCAATGATGATGATGGGCATGAGCATGGCCCAGAAGGCCTTGCGCGTGGCGTGCAGCCGTTCGCGCAACGGCAGGGGCTGGCCTGAGGGCAGGTCCATTTTGCGCAGCACCAGCTTCCAGGCCACGATCAGGCCCACACCCATGATCAGTCCTGGCACGATGCCAGAGATGAACAGCGCAGAGATGGAGGTGTTGGTGGTCACGCCGTAGATCACAAACGGCATGCTGGGCGGAATGATGGGGGCGATGATGCCGCCCGAGGCAATGAGCCCGGCCGAGGTGTGCATGGGGTAACCCTGCTGGCGCATCATGGGCATGAGGATGGTGGCCAGCGCGGCTGTGTCGGCCAGCGCGGAGCCGCTCATGCTGGCCATGAGCACGGCCGCGCCAATGGCCACAAAGCCCAGCCCGCCGCGGATGTGCCCCACCCAAGCTTGCGCCATAGTGATGATGCGCCGGCTGATGCCGCCCGAGTTCATCAACTCACCCGCCAGAATGAAGAACGGTACGGCCAGGAGCGGGAAGCTGTCCACCCCGGCCACGAGGTTTTGGGCCAGCAACTGCGTGTCCCAAAACTCCAGCACCCAGGCCATGCCGGCGCCAGTCAGCACCAGCGCCAGGCCCATGTTCATGCCAATGCCCATCAGGGCCAGCATGCCGAAGCAAAAAACCAGAAAGGCGAGACCTTCGTTGCTCATGGTGTTCAGTCCAGTTCTGCCGCGTGACCCAGGTCCAGCGGCGTGCGTTTGATCAGTTCAATGAGCGCAAAGACGCCAATGGCGGCAGAGCACAGCAGGGCGGGCAAGGGCAGTAGCAGCGTGGGATAACCCATCACTACCGAATAGCTGCCCCAGCCCACCACCACCTGCTGCCAGGCACCCACGCCTAGCATCACGCAGGCTGCCAGCACCAGCAGGCGAATCAATGCGGTCATGGTGGCCATGGCGCGCGGGTGCGGCTGTAGCGCGCCCACCAGGCTGGTGAACGCCATGTGCTCACCGGCGGGGTAGGCGGCGGTGGCGCCTATAAACACCATCCAGACAAACAGCAGGCGCGACACCTCTTCGCTGGCGGCTACACCGCTGCCAAAACCGTAGCGCAGCACCACGTTGATAAAGACGGCCACGGCCATCACACCCAGGCACAGGGCCAGCAGGTGGTTGGACCAGCGTTGAAAACGGTTGGGTGGGGTGGGGGTCATGCGGCCTCGGTGGTGTGGTGCAGCCAGGTGCTGACCTCTGATTGCAAATCGGGCAGCGGGCGCAGGGCGTCTACGCGCAGCACGCCGGCCTCGCCCACGGGAGATTCCAGCGTGGCGAACTGGTTGTCCACCAAGCTGGTGGAGAAGAAATGGGAGGGTGCGCGCGCCACGACCCGCGCCTGGGCCTGGGCTTTGTCAATGTCAAGGAACACAAAGCGCAGACCGGGAGCCGCTTGGCGCAGGCGCTCGCGGTAGCTGCGTTTCAGGGCCGAGCAGGTCACCACCAGGCCCTGGGGTTGGGCGCGCAAGGCATCCCCCAGCGTGGCCAACCAGCCATCGCGGTCGGCGTCGGTCAGGGCAATGCCCTGGCGCATTTTTTCGCGGCTGGCGGGGCTGTGGTAGTCGTCGCCCTCCAGCAAGGTCAGGTGGTTGGCCTGCGCAAGCGCAGCGCCCAAACTGGACTTGCCGCAGCCGGCGACCCCCATGATGACGATGGAATTCATGTGATTGATTTGTTTTGGATAGCGCTATCTTATGAGTATCGGTTTCGCTTGAGATCGGTACTTTCCCTAGAGAAGATGGGGCAGGCCGTATTTGCTGCTTTTTCTTCCAAAATTTCTGCAAATTCACCCGTTTGGGGGATAGGCGGTTTGATTGGCGCCGTTTACATTTCTTCACAATATCAACCGCCCCTCAATAGATGGGAGCCATCTTTGAGGTGTGTACGTGTCTGAACCCCAGGGAACCTCTGTTCCAGAGCCCAGCGCCGCTGCATTAAGCGCCCTCTGCGCCATCTCCCGCTTCCACCAGGTCGCCTGCGACCCCGCCACCCTGGCCCACCAGTTGGGCATCGCCAGCACCGACCCCGTCACCACCTCCGATCTGTTGCGCGGCGCCCAACATCTGGGCCTTAAGGCCAAACTCAGCCGCTCCACAGTCTCTCGCTTGGGTTTAGTCCCCTTGCCAGCCCTGGCCGTGATGCACACCAACGACGACTCCTTGCGCGTCGTCATCCTCGCGCAAAGCGACGGCAAGCGCGTCCTGTTCCAGGACGTCTCCAAGTCCGCGGTTCCTGGCGCTTCTACGGGCCCCACCATCGAATCTGCCGAAGTCTTCGCCACCCAATGGACCGGAGAGCTGATCCTCATCACCAGCCGGGCCTCCTTGACCGGCGCCCTGGCCAAGTTTGACTTCACCTGGTTCATCCCCAGCCTCATCAAGTACCGCAAGCTGTTGGGTGAAGTCCTGCTGATCAGCTTCATGCTGCAGATCTTCGGCCTGGTCTCTCCCTTGTTCTTCCAGGTCGTCATGGACAAGGTCCTGGTCCACAAAGGTATGACGACTTTGGATGTACTGGTCATTGGCCTGGTGATCGTGGTGGTCTTCGAGTCCGTCTTGAATGCCTTACGCGCCTACGTCTTCAGCCACACCACCAGCCGCATCGATGTGGAACTGGGTGCCCGCTTGTTTCGTCACCTGATCCAACTCCCCCTGTCCTACTTCCAGGCCCGCCGGGTGGGAGATTCCATCGCCCGCGTGCGCGAGCTGGAAAACATCCGCAGCTTCCTCACCGGCAATGCCATGACCGTCTTGCTGGACGTGGTCTTCTCGGTGGTCTTCATCGCCGTCATGCTGTTCTACAGCGTGCCCCTGACCCTCATCGTCCTGGTCAGCCTGCCGCTGTACTTTGGCCTCTCCTTGGCCGTAGTCCCCATCCTGCGTGCCCGCCTGGACGTCAAGTTCGCCCGCGGTGCAGAAAACCAGGCCATGCTGGTAGAAACCGTCACCGGCATCCAGACGGTGAAGGCCACCGCCCTGGAGCCCAGCTTCGCCAAACGCTGGGACAACCAGCTGGCCGCCTACGTCTCCGCCTCCTTCAAAACCCAGAACCTGGCCAGCGTGGCCCATGAGGGCGTCAACCTGATTGGCAAGCTGGTCAACGCCGCTACCCTGTGGTGGGGTGCCCAGCTGGTCATGGACAACCAGCTGACCGTCGGCCAGTTTGTCGCCTTCAACATGTTCGCAGGCCGCGTCTCCCAACCCATCATGCGCATGGCCCAGCTATGGACCGATTTTCAACAGACAGGAATCTCGGTCGCCCGCCTGGGCGACATCCTCAACACCCGCACCGAAGTCCCCCCCAGCAGCACGGCCCAGCTCCCCGCCCTGAAGGGCCGCATCACCCTGGACAAGGTCGTCTTCCGCTACCGCCCCGAAGCTACCCCGGTCTTGAACGCCGTCAGCCTGGACATCCGTCCCGGAGAAATCATCGGCATCGTCGGCCGCTCCGGTTCCGGCAAAAGCACCCTGACCAAGCTGGTCCAACGCCTCTACAGCCCCGAAGGTGGACGCCTGCTGGTCGATGGCATCGACATCAGCCTCATCGACGCCGCCCAACTCCGCCGCCAAGTCGGCGTAGTCCTCCAAGAAAACCTGCTCTTCAACCGCTCCATCCGCGAAAACATCGCCATTGCCGATCCGGCAGCCCCCATCGAGGCGGTGATGCGGGTGGCCCAACTCGCCGGTGCCCACGACTTCATCAGCGAACTGCCCGAAGGCTATGACACCGTGGTCGGTGAACAAGGTGGCAGTCTATCGGGTGGTCAACGCCAGCGTGTAGCCATCGCCAGAGCCCTCTTCACCAACCCCCGCATCCTGATCCTGGACGAAGCCACCAGTGCGCTGGACTACGAGAGTGAAGCCATCATCCAGAAGAACATGCAGTACATCTGCCAGGGCAGAACCGTGCTCATCATTGCCCACCGCCTGTCTGCGGTCAGAAACTCCCACCGCATCATCGTGATGGAGAAGGGCAACATCGTGGAGTCTGGCCCCCATGAAGCCCTGATCCAGAAACCCCAAGGCTTGTATGCCCACCTCTGGGCCATGCAGGATGGGATCAAAGTAGACAGTGATGAGCCGAGCCCGGTCCAAGGGGTACGGGCGTGAACACCGCTGTCAATGTTCATCCTGAAACAAGCTCCGTTCGCCCTGAGCTTGTCGAAGGGCCCCCACCCAAACACCCCATCCTGGAACTACTCTCCCGCTACCAAGCCATCTTCCAAGCCGCCTGGGCGCACCGTGCTGAACTGGCCGGTCCGGCCCGCATGGCCGATGAAATGGCGTTCTTGCCCGCAGCGCTAAGCCTGCAAGAAACCCCGGTCCACCCCGCACCGCGCCGCCTGGCCTGGGGTCTGATGGTCCTGTTTGTGCTGGCCCTGGTCTGGTCCATCTTCGGGGAGGTGGACATCGTGGCCGTGGCTCCCGGCCGCATCATCGTCAGCGACCGCACCAAGGTCATCCAACCCCTGGAAGCCAGTGTCGTCAAAGCTGTCCTCGTCAAAGACGGCGACAAGGTCCAGGCCGGTCAAGTGTTGGTGGAGCTGGACCCCACCATGGCCAGTGCCGACCAAAGCAGCCTGCAGGAGCAGCTCAAAGCCGCCCATAGCGAAGAGCAACGCACCCAGGCCCTGTTGCAATTGCTATCAAAAGAGAAGCTGCTCGCGCAAGTGCTACCTGGGCTAGAGGCCGATATGGGCACGAAATCACAGATACAAGCCCAGCTCCAAGCCGAATGGCAAGACATCAGCGCCAAGCTCGCCAAGCTCGACGCTGAAAGCAACCGCCGCCAGGCCGAGATCGCCACCGTCAAGGCCAGCATTGCCAAGCTGGAAGCCACCTTGCCCATGGCCCAAAGCCGGGAGGCCGACTTCACCAAACTGGTGGACCAAGGCTTTATCTCCAGCCACGCCACCCAGGACAAGACCCGGGAACGCGTAGAGCTGGAACGAGATCTGGCTACCCAAAAGGCCAGACTGACCGAGGCACTGGCCACCGCAGCAGAGACTGAACAGTCCAAGAGCGCCTACAAGGCCGAAACCCAACGCCAACTGGCCGACCGCTATGCCCAGGCCAACACCAAACGCATCCAGCTCAGTGCCGACAACTCCAAGGCCGACCAACGACAAAAGCAGACCCAGCTCAGAGCCCCGGTCTCCGGCGTCATCCAGCAACTGGCCATCCACTCCGTCGGAGGCGTCGTCACCAGTGCCCAAGCCCTGATGGTGGTGGTGCCAGATTCCAACCAGGTGACGGCGGAGGTCTCCATTGCCAACCAGGACATTGGCTTCGTCAACGGAGGCCAAGGGGCCGAGATCAAGTTGGAGACCTTCAGCTTTACCAAGTACGGCACCGTCAAGGCGACCGTGGACAACGTGTCAGCGGATGCGGTGACGGATGAGAAGAAGGGGAGCTACTACCCGGCGACGCTGACCTTGGAGAAGAAGGACATGCTGGTGGATGGCAAGCACATTGCTATCAGTCCGGGGATGAATGTGACGGCGGAGATTAAAACCGGTAAACGACGAATCATCGAATTCCTGCTCTCACCGGTGCAGAAGGCGGGGATGGAGAGTTTGAGGGAGCGGTGACATGAGACATACGCCAATTGGAAGGCTCAATGGTTGCTTGCACATATTCCATGGGACATTGGCCGAAACCGTGGGCGTTGCCGCAGACACCACTGCGGCCAACCTGCAACTGGGCTCCAACCCGTTTTACCGGGATTTCACCGACACGGTTGTGCTGAGCACGCAGGCACAAGACCTGCCGGACATGCGCGGCAGTGGTTGGGTGCGGGATTTGCAATCAATGGCCCACTATAAAGTTGATAGCTGCTCGCGCAATGTCTGTGCGGGCTACAGGCATAAAAGGTTTGTGCGGTCTTGTGGTGCTGGGGTTGCTGTAAGAATCCAGCAGACAGCGCTTGCATCGAGGATACGACAGCTAGATCAAAATCATGGAGCAGTTTTCCAAAACAACCCCAGCGTATTTCCAATGCCCGACGCCGGGACAGTTCAATTAAGCAATTCTTGATTAGGAGTGAATAGAAATGAAGATAGAAAGCAATCGACGACTACCAATAGTACTTTCGGTGTGTCTGATCCTTCTTGGGTGGTCTCAATGGATAGACCCCACTGATTCTTCGATGCGATGGAAGTGGTTGCAGGATATGGCTAACCATTTATTTGGACAACGTGGGCATGCCAAGTTTCTGATTGTTTCCGGTAGTGTCTGGTTGCTTTGGAATTTTATTTCTGTAATCAAAGATTTTTCGAATAAGGGAACCAAATGAGTTTTGCCGTATATTTTTTTGAAAATGGTATCCGAGTTGCAACTGGCGAAGAGGTAATTCAGCGCATCGAAAGTTCATTGATTTCAGGTGAGGCGTCCGGTTTCGTGGTCAGGACCATAGGAGATGGGACGCCAATCGTCGGCGCTTGGAATGATACTGGCTTCATGATGGATGTTTCGCAAGCATGGATGTCAATGGACATGAATGCACTCACTCGGGACACTCTAGCTGGAATCATGGGTACGTTGGCAGGACTGTACGCGTTGCCAAATGGCCCAATAAATGCGCTGGCTGCCGACATGATTGCATCTGAGGCATTCAAGAATGCGTATGACAAGGTAACTTTGGCCTCGAATGCACTAATTCCATGGACAGAAGTATTCGATCTGATTGATGATCTCAAGGCTAAGGCTGCCGAGATGAACGGCATCAACGACATCGACTACGACATCAATGGCAACGTCAATGGCAACTACCGCACCGCCGCCGCCACCCGAGCCCCCATCCGCCGAGACCCCCTGGCGATTGACCTGGACGGCGATGGCATAGAAACCGTAGGAGTAACTGGCACTCCGATCCTCTTCGACCACAACGCCGACGGCATCAAGACCGGCACCGGCTGGGTCGCAGGGGATGACGGCTGGCTGGCGCTGGATATTGACGGCAATGGCCTGATTGATTCCGGCCGTGAACTCTTTGGTGCCGACACCGTACTCTCTGGCACC
>NZ_JBFUBO010000012.1:0-140496 GCF_056405715.1 Rhodoferax sp. P1_F3
ACTTGCAGCGTCTTCTAGACCAGGCCCGCTACTTCGTGCTGCCCGTGCGACGCACGGATCGCAGTTTCCCACGCCAGGTCAAACGCTCTACGCGCAGCAAGTACCCATCAAAAAAATGCCAGTCAGCTCTTAACTGACTGGCATTGCCCCTCGGGGCCTTTTTTACGGCTGTGTGGGTTCAGCTACGCACGGGTCGCACCGCGCTCTTGGGCCGAAAGCCCTTGCAGACTGTGTCCACGGTTTCCAGATAGGGCCCCCCAATCAGGTCCACGCAGTAAGGCACGGCGGCAAAGATGCCCGGCACGATCTGTTGACCGTCGGCGCCTTTCAAGCCTTCCAGCGTCTCCGCAATGGCCTTGGGCTGGCCCGGCAGGTTGATGATCAAAGTTTGCTTGCGGATCACCGCCACCTGGCGCGAGAGGATGGCGGTGGGCACAAAGTGCAGGCTGATGGCGCGCATCTGCTCGCCAAAGCCCGGCATTTCCTTGTCGGCCACGGCCAGTGTGGCCTCAGGCGTCACATCGCGCAGGGCCGGGCCGGTGCCACCGGTGGTCAGCACCAGCGCACATTTCGCATCCACCAGCGCAATCAGTGTGTCTTCAATGGATTTTTGCTCGTCGGCAATCAACCGCGCTTCGAATTGGATCGGGTTGTGCAGCGCACGGCTCAGCCAGTCTTGCAGGGCGGGTAGGCCTTTGTCTTCGTAGACGCCGCTGGAAGCGCGGTCGCTGATGGAAACAATGCCAATTTTTACCGACTCAAACCCCGAAACACTCACGTCTCGTCTCCGTCGTAGTCGGCCCCATCGTCGGCATCGTCAGAGCTGGGGCCATCCTGGTGGGCCAGTAGGGCTTCGCGCACCAGCTGAAAAATATCGCGGTACGAGCGGCCGTGGCGCAGGGCTTCGCCGGGTTTCTCTGGCTTGGCATCCTTGCGGGCCTGGCGCACCAGGGCGCGCAGGTTCTGGCTGTCGGTGGCGGGGCTCAGGGTCAGCCATTGGCCCAACGCATCGTCGTCGGCAATCAGGCGGTCGCGCCATTGTTCGGCCTGGTGCAGCACCATGGTTTCTTTGGCCGACGGCATGTGCTGTTCTTCCAGTGCGGCGCGGATTTCGTCCCACTTGGTCGGTTCCAGCTTGCGCATCAGCTTGCCGATGAACTGCATCTGGCGGCGTTTGCCTTCGAAGTTGGTGATGCGCTTGGCTTCCGCCACGCCCTCCACCAGTTTGTCGGGCAGGTCCAACTTGGTGATGAGTTCGGTGCGCAACGTCAGCAGGTCTTCGCCGAGCTTTTGCAGCTCGGTGCTTTCCTTTTTGAGGTCGGTGCGGGTGGGCTCATCCGTGCCCTTGAGTTCGCGCTTGTACTCCAAGTCCAGTGCGCTGCCTTCGGCGACGAACTGACCCTTGACGTAATAGCCCTTTTTTAGTTTGCGTGACATAGCCAAGTATCATAGCCGTCGCCATGAAGAAACCCACCTCCGCCTCTGGGCGCACCTCCCCATCTCCCACTCCCAAGGCCAAACCGGCCGACAGCGGCTTTGCCTACACCCGCGACTTTTTCGAGTCGCGCGTGGACACCGCACTGGCGCAGGCCAAGAAACTGGGGGCGACCGACGCCGGCGCCGAAGTGTCCGAGGGCTGTGGGCTGAGCGTGTCCGTGCGCAACGGCGAACTGGAGAATGTGGAGCGCAACCGCGACAAATCGCTGGGCGTGACCGTCTATGTGGGCAACCGCCGTGGTAACGCCAGCACCTCTGATTTTTCGGATGCCGCCATCGAGCAAACCGTACGCGCGGCCTACGACATCGCGCGCTTCACGGCCGAAGACCCGTTTGCCAGCCTGCCCGATGCCGACGATATCGTGTCTGTGGCCGATCGCAGCCGTAACTTGGATTTGTTCTTCCCATGGGCCGTAACCAGTGAAGAAGCCGCCAAGTTGGCGTTGGAATGCGAAGCCGCCGCCCTGGGCGTGAGCAAGCGCATTACCAACAGCGAAGGCGCGGCTGTATCGGCCCAGCAATCGCATTTTTTTAGCGCCCACACACGCGGGTTCCGCGGGGGCTATGCCTCTTCGCGCCACTCGCTTTCGGTGTCGCCGATTGCGGGCAAGGGCAACGACATGCAGCGCGACGCCTGGTACAGCTCCATGCGCTCGGCGGACGAACTCGCCTCACCCCAGGCCGTGGGCCGCTACGCTGCCGAACGCGCATTGAGCCGCCTGAAGGCCCGCAAGATTGCCACGGTGGAATGCCCGGTGCTGTTTGAGTCGCCCCTGGCGGCTGGGCTGGTGGGCGCCTTTGTGCAGGCCGTGAGTGGCGGCGCGCTGTACCGCAAGAGCAGTTTTTTGCTCGATTCGCTGGGCAAGCAAGTGCTGCCCAAGCACATCGACATTCAGGAAGACCCGTTTGTGCTGCGCGGCAAAGGCAGCTCGCCGTTTGACGACGAAGGCGTGCGCGTGCAGGCCCGCAAGGTGGTGGATGCCGGGCGCGTGCAGGGTTATTTCTTGAGCAGTTATTCGGCCCGCAAGCTGGGCATGCGCACCACCGGCAACTCGGGCGGCTCGCACAACCTGACCTTCACCTCCCGTTTGACCAAGGCCGGTGACGACCTGGACGCCATGCTGCAAAAGCTGGGCACCGGCCTGCTGGTGACCGAGTTGATGGGGCAGGGCGTGAACTATGTGACGGGCGACTACTCGCGTGGCGCCAGCGGCTTCTGGGTCGAGAAAGGCCGCATTGCCTACCCGGTGCATGAAATTACCATTGCTGGCAACATGAAAGACATGCTTAAGGGGATCGTGGCTGTGGGCGCAGATGCCTACAACTATGGTGCCAAGACAGTGGGGTCGGTACTGATCAACAAAATGAAAGTAGCCGGTAGCTAAACCAGGGAGGTTGCTGATGCGTGCTTTTACATGGATAGCGGGCGTAGGTGCGTTGGCTGCCAGCGCTGCGGTGCTGGCTCAAAACCCGGTGCCCCCTGCGCGAGTGCTGCACCCGTGGCAGGCAGCTTTGCCGCGCGGTGAGGCCGAAGCCTATTTCACCAATCTCAAGTCCGGTGACCGCATCGAAACTCCGTTTGTGCTCAAGTTCGGCCTGTCGGGCGGCTGGGGCCTGGCGCCCATTGCCAAGCCGCTGGGCGGCAAAAGCGGCCACCACCACCTGCTGGTAAACCGCGATCTGCCGCTGGATTTCAAGGCAGCCTTGCCTTTCAACGACCAGTACATCCACTTTGGCAAAGGCCAGATGGAGACCGTGTTGACGCTGGCCCCAGGTAATTACACGCTGCGCATGTTGCTGGCCGACGGAAATCACCTGCCGCATTTTGTGTATAGCAAGCCCCTGAAGATCACCGTCACCCAGAAGAACGCCACCGACCCCAAAAGCCTGGTGAAGAAGGGCCTGGAGGTCCATGTGGCCAGCCCGGAGGTGAAAGTGCCGTTCCGCGTGCAGTTCCATGCGTCTGGCCTGAATGTGGCGCATGCGAGCCAGCAGGAGAAAGATACGGGCCATTTCAAGCTCACGGTGACCAGCAAAACCGGTACCGCGGCCGAAATGGAGTTTGTGGATGGGCAGACCGAAACCTGGTTGACCCCGCCTGCGGGGGACTACACGCTCAAGCTGGAATTTCTGGACAACCTGAGCCCTAACCAGGCGCTGGCCAGCGCCGTGACCACGTTGGTCAAGGTGCAGCCCTAGCGCAGTGGTTTAGCCTGCCAGGGCGGTTTTGACGGCCGCAGACACGGTGCCCATTTCGGCTTTGCCGGCCAGGCGGGTTTTCACCACGCCCATGACCTTGCCCATGTCGCCCGGGCCTGCAGCGCCCAGTTCGACCACGATGGCCTTCACCTCAGCCAGCACCTCCTCGGCAGACATGCGCTGGGGCAGGTAGGCCTGCAGCACTTTCATTTCGGACGCTTCCTTGTCGGCCAGCTCCTGGCGTTCGGCTTTGATGAAGGCTTCGATGCTGTCCTTGCGCTGTTTGATCAGCTTGTCCACGATGGCCACCACCATGACGTCATCCAGCACCACGCGCTCATCCACTTCCTTTTGCTTGCAGGCCGCCAGTAGCAGGCGGATGGTGCCCAGGCGCTCACTGTCCTTGGCGCGCATGGCGGTCTTCATGTCTTCGGTGATCTGGTCTTTGAGTGACATAACGGTGCTTCCTGAAAGTGGAACAAAAGTGAGGCTACAGAATGAAAAAAGCCCGCCGGAGCGTCCCCAGGCGAGCTTTTTGTGGCCAGAAGCTGCGTACAGCTTCATGGGCCAGAAACTTAGAACAGTTTCTTGGGGAGCTGCATGCTGCGAATGCGCTTGTAGTTGCGCTTGACGGCGGCAGCCTTCTTGCGCTTGCGCTCTGCAGTGGGCTTCTCATAGAACTCGCGGGCGCGCAAGTCGGTCAGCAAACCCAATTTTTCAATAGTGCGCTTGAAGCGACGCAGGGCGACGTCAAAGGGCTCGTTTTCTTTTACACGGATCGTTGTCATTACGTAATGAATTCCAAAATGTGCTGTCGCCAGTCATGGGGGGAGATCGAGACCCACATGCCACGTTCAGCGGTATTTCCCCATCTATAACTAGTATTGGCCGATGAGGAGACTGCCAGAATAGCCCGTGATTATAACGCGTTAATGCGCGATGCCAAGCCATGGGCGCAGGCGTAGCCGCTGGCCCAGGCCCACTGGAAGTTGTAACCGCCCAGCCAGCCGGTCACATCCACCACTTCTCCAATGAAAAACAGGCCCGGTTGGTGGCTTTCCAGGGTTTGGCTGGACAGCACTTTGGTATCCACGCCGCCCGCCGTCACCTCGGCTTTGCGGTAGCCCTCGGTGCCGGTGGGGGTGAGTTCCCAGCGGCTCAGGTGCTCGGCCAGGGCATTCAGGGCCTTGTCGCTGGCCTCGTTGACCGGGCGCTGCCAATCGTGGCCCCAGGTTTTGCCCTGTTCTACCCAGGTGTCGGCCAGGCGGCTGGGTACCAGGCCGGCCAGCTCGTTGGCAATGCGCTTGCGCGAGGTCGCTTTGGCTTCGGCCAGATGCCTGGCCAGGTCGGTGCCAGGCGCCAGGTTGAGGCGGATGGGTGTGCCTTCGGCCCAATAGCTGGAGATTTGCAGCACGCCCGGGCCACTGAGCCCGCGGTGGGTGAACAGCAGGTCTTCGCGAAACGCCATGCTTGTCTTCTTGGCCCCAGTGGCAATGTCCACGGGCAGCGACAGGCCCGAGAGCTGGGAAAACGGGGCCCAAGCGGCCTCGTCAAAGGTCAGCGGCACCAGCGCGGGGCGGGGCGTGACCAGCGGCAAGTCGAACTGTTTGGCCACACGGTAGCCAAAGTCGGTGGCACCGATCTTGGGAATGGACAGGCCGCCAGTGGCGATGACCACCGCGCCGCAACGGATGACACCGCGGTCGCTCTCAATTTCATAGCTGCTCGCGCAATTTCCATGCGGGCTAGCGGCCAGAAACCGTATGGATTTGACGCTGCACGGCTGCCAGCGCTCCACGCCACCCGCGGCGCACTCGGCCAGCAGCATGGCAATCAGGTCTTCGGCCGAGCGGTCGCAAAACAGCTGGCCCTTGTGCTTTTCGTGGAAGGCAATGTCGTGTTTCTTCATCAAGCCAATGAAGTCGGCTGGTGTGTAGCGCGACAAGGCCGACTTGGCAAAGCGTGGGTTCTCGCTGAGGAAGTTGGCCGCGGTGACGTCCACATTGGTGAAGTTGCTGCGCCCGCCACCCGAGATGCGAATCTTCTCGGCCACCTTCTCGCTGTGGTCGATCACCAGGACCTTGAGGCCCAGCTGGCCCGCCACCCCGGCGCAAAACAAACCGGCAGCCCCGGCACCCATGATCACCACGTCAAAACTATGCATGCGCGCAGTGTAGGGGACGGCCTGTTGGAGTGAAACGGTTCGTAGCGTGTTGGGGCACGCAGTTTGGCGCGATTTCGGGCCCGAAGGGCTATGAGCGCCGGGCTGCGGGCCCCAGCGCGCTGCGCGAGCACAAGAGGCCGTGTTCAGGCCTGCTGCCGATTCCGATCCGCCAAATCAATCGCCTTGCGTGACAGCCCGTCAATCTCGGTGCTGATGCCCGAGAGCACATTGGCCACCACCGCAAATTCGCGCCCCTGGTGGCCCGCGCGTGCGGCCATCACCTGGGCGTTGAAGCTCACCACCTTGGCCTCGCGGGCAATGGTGTGGATGTCGGAGACGATGCCGGTGAGTTCCTTGAATAGCAAATCGGCTTTGGCTTTGGTTACCACGTCAAAGGTAGTGGTTGCGGTGTTCAGGGCTTCAAGCACGCCGTCCGTGGAATCGACGATGCTCTCCAGCACCGCTGTGGTCCGGCGCGACTGGCTGGCAATGTGCTCCAGCGCGGTGCGCATCAGGTCCATGAAGGTCTGGATGATGGCGTTCACGCCCTGTGCACCTTCGTACACCGTGCGCAGGCGCTGTGCGCTGGGGGCATCGTAGTTTTGGATGGTGCCCAGCAGCCGCGCATGGCTGTCGCAAAACAGTTGGAAGGTGCCGTGTGCGGCGGTCAGCTGGCGGGCATCGCCATTCGCCGCCAACAGGGTTTGCATGACCATGCGCTGCGACAGCATGCGCTGGCGCGCGGCGAGGTTCAGGTCGGAAATCTGCCCCGTGGCAGGTGCACGGGTGCCGGTGGCGCGGACAGGAAGTAAAGCCGAAGCGGGGGAATGGGCGAGACTGGTGGTCATCATGGGGGGAATTCCTTTCGCGTGGAGTTCAATAAGCAAAAAGAATGCCCGAGCTAAGTATTTACCCTAATCTTTTAACCAGAGCGGAAACAGACGTTGCAGGTGCCATCTCGCAGGAGCTGGCAGCCTGGATGCCCAGCACCACATTGCCCACCACGATGACGCTGGGGCTGGCCAACTGTTCGCGGACGATAGTGGCCTGCAGCGCCTGCAGCGCGCACACCGCGTGGCGCTGGGTGGGCAGGCTGGCGTTCTGGATGATGGCCACGGGCGTGTCCGATGGCAGGCCCTGCAGCAGACCATGCTGGATGTCGGCAGCGCCGCTCACCCCCATGTAGATCACCAGCGTGAGTTTGGCCTGGTCGGCCGCAGCGGCCAGTGCGGGCCAGTCGGTTCCGCTGTCGCCGGGCTTGGCGTGGCCGGTGACAAACACCACACCATGCGCATGTTCGCGGTGCGTCAGCGGCACGTTGAGCGAGGTGACCGCGGCCAGGCCGGCAGTGATGCCGTTGACCACCGAAACGCGCACACCGGCGTCCTGCAAATGCTCCACCTCTTCGCCACCGCGGCCGAAGATAAAGGGGTCGCCGCCCTTGAGGCGCACCACGTTTTCGCCCTCCAGCGCGGCCGTGATCATCAGGCGCTCGATGAACGATTGCGGTGTGGACTTGCAACCCCCGCGTTTGCCCACATGGATGATGCGGGCGCCGGCTTGGGCATGGGCCACGATGGCCTCGTTCACCAGGTCGTCTACCAGCAGCACCGTGGCTTGCTGGATGGCCTTGAGGGCTTTGAGCGTGAGCAACTCGGGGTCGCCGGGGCCGGCACCCACAAGGGTGACGTGGCCGCTGGAGGGCGCGCTGGAAAGGTCGTGTGTCATAGGTTGCGGTGTATTTGCAAAATGTGCGCCACCTGGTGCGCAATCGGTGCGGGCACGGGCTGGCTGCCGGCCAGCACTGCGCGGATGTAGGCCGCAGTCGTGGCCGCATCGGTGCTGGTGGGGAGTTCGGGCAGATCGGTGAGCGAGCCGGCTTGGTAGGCCTGCAGGTCGGTGGACTGGCCGTTCACAAAGGCCTGCATCTTGGGCGTGCGGCGCGGGTCGGCCACGGCCTCGCCCTCGGTGCCGCGGATCAGCAACGCGTTGGACTGCGCCAGGGCCAGCGTCTCGGCCATGGAGATGGCGTACTCGGGATGCGTGTAGCTGCTAATCAGCAGTGCCGGGCCGTCCACCGGGTTCATGAGCTTGACCAGGCTGTGCGCCGGGTTACGCAGGTTCACCACGCGGCGCACATCCAGCAGGCGCTGCAGGCCGGGGCACAGCAGGGCTGTGGGCACAAACGCCACCGCACCTGGTGCTACGGAATTGATAGCTGCTTGCGCAGGAATGTCGAGGGCTACGAGCACTTCCGATATAAAAACCCGGCGGTCTTCGGTGGCGGCGCCGTGGATGAGTACGGGCAGGCCTTCGCGTGCCAACAGCAGCGCGAGCAACGGCGTCAGCAGCGGCAGCTTGCGCGCGCCGTTGTAGCTGGGGATGACCACCACGGGCTGCGTGCTGGCGGGCAGCAGCGCCATGCGGCGGCGCGTGGCGTCCAGAAAGCCGGCCATCTCTTCGGCGGTTTCGCCCTTGATGCGCATGGCCAGGCAGAACGCGCCCACCTCCAGATCGGTGACCGTGCCGTCCAGTACCTGACCGAAAAGGTCGTCCGCCTGTTCACGGGTGAGGGGACGGGCGCCGTCTTTGCCGCGCCCGATTTCTTTGATGTATTTGCCGATAGCCATGGGGCGATTGTCCGTGACTCAGGCGGTGGTCGGCTCCATGCTGGTGCGCACCATGCGCTGCAGCTGCGGCACACACGAGCCGCAGTTGGTGCCACACTTCAGCGTGCTTTGCAGCGTGGCCATGCGATCGGCGGCAAAACCGGTGCAGTTGGCCAGTGCGGAGTTGATGGCGCTGTCAGTCACGTTGAAGCAGGTGCACACCACCTTGCCGCGCGACTGCACGGGCAGGGGCGGTGTGGCACCGGGCGCCAGCAGCGCGCGGCCGTAGTTTTGCGCGGGCTGCTCATCCTGCAGCAGCGTGGTCATCCAGCTTTGGGCGCGTGTGTCGCCGGCCAGCATGAAGCCTTCCAGCGTGGCGTTGACCGTGGCGCGTTGCAGGCGCACGGCACGGCGCTGGCCGCGCTTCTTGTCGGCGTAGCGCACCACGTCAGCGCCGTTCAGTTGCAGTAGCGTTTCGATCTCTTGCAGCACCTCATCCGAAGCTGCCTCCAGGTCGGCCGCCCGGAACAGCACACCGCTGCGCTCATGGCCCTTGGAATCTCCGGCGCTGCCAAACGGCACGCAGCTGGCAAAGGCAAAGCGGCACATCAGGGCTTGCAGTGCACCGCGCACGGCCAGCACCTCGGTGGCGGGTAGCCAGGCAATGGCCAGCAGGGTCCATGGCATGTCGGCCTTCAGCACCTTGACGGCCGCGTGCTTGAACTCGGGCTGTTTGGAGTCTGGGCAGTAGGCCGAGGTGGTGAGGGCGTTGACTCCGGCAAGCCGGGAGCCGGTGGCGCTCACGCCGCTCAAATATTCTTCGCCCCAGTGCATGGCCATGAACACCTGGCTCATGCCCACTTCGGGGCTGGCCTGCACGGGCACCAGGATGGAGCCGCGACGTGAGGTGACGTGCACCAGGTCGTTCTCCTGGATCAGGCGGCGGGCCATGTCCTGCGGGTGCATTTGCAGCACGGGTTCGCGCACATGGCCAAACAGGCGGCCCAGCGTGCCGGTGCGGCTCATGCCGTGCCACTGGTCGCGCAGGCGGCCCGTGGTCAGCGAGAACGGGTAGCGTGCCTCGCGCGGCTCGGCCACGCCGCGGTACTCCGCATTCACAAAGCGGGCGCGGCCGTCGGGCGTGGGGAACACGCCATCTTCGTAGAGGCGCACCTTGCCAGTGCTGGCACCTTCGGGCATGGGCCACTGCAGGGGCTTGGCGTCCAGTTGGGCGTAGTCCATGCCGGTGATGTCGAGGTCGCGGCCGCGGGTGGATTCGCGGTGCTCGTTCCACACCGATTCGGCCGTGGGGTAGGGGAACAGCGTGCCGGTGGTCGTGTCGCGGCCCAGCGCGCGCTCCAGGCGCTGCGCAAAGTCGGTGGCAATGGCCCAGTCATGGCGCGGGGCGGTGTCGGGCGCGCCGGGTGGCACCACGGCGGCACGCACACGGCTGATGCGGCGTTCGCTGTTGGTGACCGTGCCTTCTTTTTCACCCCAGGTGGTGGCGGGCAGCAGCAGGTCGGCGTAGCGGCAGGTGGCGGTGGTGCTGAAAGCCTCTTGCACCACCACAAACTCGGCGCGCTCCAGCGCGCGGCGTACGGTGGTCTGGTCGGGCATGCTTTGCGCGGGGTTGGTGCAAGCAATCCAGAGCGCCTTGATCTCACCATCGGCCGCAGCTTGGAACATCTCCACGGCGGTCTTGCCGGGGGTGGACGGCACATCGGGTACTCCCCACAGCGCGGCCACTTCGGCGCGGTGTGCGGGGTTGGCCAGGTCGCGGTGGGCGGAGAGCAAATTGGCCAGGCCACCCACTTCGCGTCCGCCCATGGCATTGGGCTGGCCGGTCAGCGAGAACGGGCCGGCACCGGCCTTGCCAATCTGGCCTGTGGCCAGGTGCAGGTTGATGAGGGCGGTGTTCTTGGCCGTGCCGCTGCTGGACTGGTTCAGGCCCTGGCAGTACAGGCTCAGCGTGGCTGGGCTCTGGGCGAACAGGCGCGTGGCCTCCAGCAGGTCGGCCTTGCTGATGCCGCAGGTTTGCGCCACGGCATCGGGTGTGTAGTCGCGCACCGTGGCCTTGAGGTCTTCAAAGCCTGTGGTGTGCGCGGCAATGTAAGCAGGGTTGGTCCAGCCCTCCCACAGCATCAGATGCAGCATGCCGTTGAACAGCATCACATCGGTGCCGGGCTGGATCTGCAGGAACAGGTCAGCCAGCTCCACGGTGTCAGTGCGGCGCACATCGGCCACCATGATCTTGAGCGCGGGGTTCTTGCGCTTGGCGTCTTCGATACGTCGGAACAGGATGGGGTGGGCGAACGCGGTGTTGGAGCCGACGATGAAAATCGTTTGCGCGTGGTTCACGTCGTCGTAGCAGGCGGGTGGGGCGTCGGCGCCCAGCGTTTTCTTGTAGCCGGCCACCGCGCTGCTCATGCACAGGCGCGAGTTGGTGTCGATGTTGTTGGTGCCAATCAGGCCCTTGGCCAGCTTGTTGAAGACGTAGTAGTCCTCGGTCAGCAGCTGGCCGCTGACGTAAAAGCCCACGGCATCGGGCCCGTGGTTTTGAATGATGCGGGCGAACTGGTCGGTGGCCAGCGTGAGCGCACTGTCCCACGACATGGGCTGGGGCGCGGCTTCGCGTTGGAGGCGCTGCAGGGGCTGCAGCAGCCGGGTTTGCAGGGTGACCGGTTCGCTGGCCGTCAGGTGCAGCGTGGAACCCTTGGAGCACAGGCGACCGTAGTTGGCCGGGTGGTCCGGGTCGCCCCGCACGCCGGTGATTTGCGCGCCCTGCGACTCGATGATGACGCCGCAGCCGACACCACAGTACGGGCAGGTGGAGCGCGTTTCGGTCATGCTTGGGTGTCCTTCTACTTACGGTCAGGCGGTGGCGTTGCGGCTGACGGGGCCGGCGATGGGGCGCACCAGGTCGGTGGCGTGGCCTTGCAGTTCGGTAGTTTTCAGAAACACTTGGTCACCGTCCAGCTTGACTTCGAACTTGGGCGTGCAGCCCTCGTCAGGGGCGCTGGCCTGGCCGTCGCACAGGCCAATCGTCCAGTTGTGCAACGGGCAGGCCACGCTGGTGCCAAACACGATGCCCTGGCTCAGGGGGCCGCCCTTGTGCGGACAACGGTCCAGCAGCGCAAACACTTCGTCCTGCGTGTTGCGGAACACCGCCACGTCCAGACCCTGGGTGCGCGCCACACGGCGAGAGCCCAGCACGGGGATGTCTTCAATCTTGCAGATCAAGGTCCATTCGGTCATTTTGTTCTTCCTAATGCTATTGTTTTGGTAGCTGCCCGCACAATGTTAACGGGGGCTAGAGGCCTATTTTGTATAAATTTACGCTTTGAGGCTGGAGTACATGCCGGTCACCCGGTCCATCACCGCCAGCAGGTTTTCGCTGCTGATGAATATCTCGGCCATGGGCCGGGGGCGTTGTGCGCCTTCTTGCAGCTGCTTAAGGGCCATGTCGAAGAACACCCACTGTGCATCGGCCAGCGTCAGCTCGTCCTTGATGCGCAGGGTGGCCTCGGGCGCGTTGCGCAGCAGCTCCATGGCGGCGGTGAACTCGTTGCGCGCCTTGGCAATCTCGGCCGTAGCCACGCTGGCATCCACCGGCAGCGTGGCGGCCAGGTAGAACTTGGCCATGCGCTGGCTCAGCATGCGCTGGCGCCCGGCAATGTTCACCAGCTTGCCCACGGGCTTGGCCAGCGCCGCCTCGTACTGCACCGTGCCCTGGTGCGCCAGTGCCAGCACCTTGGCGTCCAGCTGCAGCAGGCTGCCCGCGTTTTCGCGGTTGGGGCTTTTGCCCACCAGCGCGGTCTTGTACTCGGACCAGGCTGCGTCGAGCTTGCCGTAGGTGGCCTGTACGTCGGGTGTGGGGGCAAAGCCTTTGAGCTCGGCGAGCTGGCGGTCAAACAGCGACATGGACTTGTCCAACACGGTTTGCGCGCTGGTCTTTTCCACGTTTTGCAGCAGGGCCAGCCAGGCCTTGCCCATGCGCTGGCTCAGCATGCGCTGGCGTCCGGCCTTGTTGATGGCGTCGCTCAGGTCCACCACCTGGGCCTGGGCTGGCAGTGCCAGACCCAGCCCACCGGCAGCGGCTACAGCAATCAGGGTTCTGCGTTGCATGGCGGTGGCCCTCAGGCTTTGACAGCTTCGAACTGGCGGGTGTCGACCTGCGCGTCCTTGAAGTCGAACCAGGGATCGGGCTCACCGTCCAGCGCAAACTGCAGGCGTTCCCACAGCGCCTTGCGGCCCTCGTGGTCTTCCAGAATGCGCTTCTTCACATAGTCCAGGCCCACGCGGTTCACATAATGCACGGTGCGCTCCAGGTACCAGCCCTCTTGGCGGTACAGCTCGCAAAACGCACCGGTGTACTCCAGCACTTCGGCCGCGGTTTTCACCTTCACCAGGAAGTGCGCCACCTCGGTCTTGATGCCGCCGTTGCCGGCCACATACATTTCCCAGCCGCTGTCCACACCGATCACGCCCACGTCCTTGATGCCAGCCTCGGCGCAGTTGCGCGGGCAGCCGGAGACGGCGAACTTCACCTTGTGCGGTGCATACATGCGCCACATCGCGCGCTCCAGGTCCTTGCCCATTTGCGTGCTGTCTTGCGTGCCCATGCGGCACCACTCAGATCCCACACACGTCTTCACCGTGCGCAGTGCCTTGGCGTAGGCGTGGCCGGAGGGCATGCCGATGTCTTTCCAGATACCGACCAAGTCTTCCTTCTTCACGCCCAGCAAGTCGATGCGCTGGCCACCGGTGACCTTGATGGTGGGCACCTTGTACTTGTCGGCAGCATCGGCAATGCGGCGCAGCTCGTCGGCCGTGGTCTCGCCGCCCCACATGCGCGGGATGACGGAGTAGGTGCCGTCCTTCTGGATGTTGGCGTGGCTGCGTTCGTTGATGAAGCGGCTTTGTGGGTCGTCCTTGGCTTCTTTGGGCCAGCTGCTGATCAGGTAGTAGTTCAGCGCAGGGCGGCAGCTGGAGCAGCCGTTGGGAGTCTTCCAGCCCATGCCCTGTTGCACTTGCGCGATGGTGAGGTATTTTTCCTTCACGATGGCGTCGCGCACGGCCTGGTGGCCATGGTCGGTACAGCCGCACATGGCCTTGGTCTTGGGCGTGGCGGAGTAGTCGCCACCGGCGGTGAACATGATGATTTGCTCCACCAAGCCGGTGCAGGAGCCGCAGGATGCGCTGGCCTTGGTGTGCTTCTTGACCTCGTCCAGCGTGAACAGGCCTTTCTCGCGGATGGCCTTGCAGATGGTGCCCTTGTTCACGCCATTGCAGCCGCAGACCTCATCGCTGTCGGCCATGGCGGCGGCTTTGTTCTGGCCCTGGTGGCCTACGTCACCGATGTTGGAGCCGCTCTCGCCAAACATCAGCTTGTCGCGGATATCGGCAATGCTGCGGCCGTCGCGCAGCAGCTTGAAGTACCAGCTGCCGTCCACGGTGTCGCCGTACATGCAGGCGCCCACCAGCTTGTCATTCTTGATCACCAGCTTTTTGTAGACGCCGCCAAAGGGGTCGCTCATCACGATTTCTTCGGTGCCGTCGCCGCCCGTGAAGTCGCCGGCCGAGAACAGATCAATGCCTGTCACCTTCAGCTTGGTGGAGGTGAGCGAGCCGGTGTAGCGGCCAATGCCGTACATGGCCAGGTGGTTGGCGGCCACTTTGGCCTGCTCAAACAACGGGGCCACCAGGCCATAGGCAATGCCGCGGTGGGCTGCGCATTCGCCCACGCTGTAGATGCGGGCGTCGGTCACGGTTTGCATGGTGTCGGTCACCACAATGCCGCGGTCCACATGCAGGCGCATGCTGGAGGCCAGCTCGGTGTTGGGGCGAATGCCCACAGCCATCACCACCAGGTCGGCCGGTACTTCGGTGCCGTCCTTGAACTTGATGCTCTTCACGCGGCCATCTTCACCACCCACCAGCTCCTGGGTCTGAGCGCCCATCAGGAACTGCAGGCCACGCTCTTCCAGCGACTTGCGCAGCAGGCCACCGGCCACGGTGTCCAGCTGGCGCTCCATCAGCGTCGGCATCACGTGCACCACGCTCACGGTCATGCCGCGCAGCATCAGGCCGTTGGCCGCTTCCAGACCCAACAGGCCACCACCGATGACGACGGCGTGCTTGTACTTGGTGGCCGCGTCGATCATCGCGTTGGTGTCGGCAATGTCGCGGTAGGCGATCACGCCTTCCAGGTCTTTGCCGGGGATGGGCAGGATGAAAGGGTTGGAGCCAGTGCAGATCAGCAGGCGGTCGTATTCGGCCTCAGTGCCGTCCGACGCCTTGACGATGCGTTTGACACGGTCCACTTCCACCACTTTTTTGCCAGCGTGCAGCGTGATGTTGTTCTCGGTGTACCACTCAAAGGAGTTCAGCACGATCTCGTCCAGCGTCTGCTCGCCAGCCAGCACCGGGCTCAGCAAGATGCGGTTGTAGTTGGGGTGGGGCTCGGCACCAAAGACGGTGATGTCGTACAGGTCCGGGGCCACCTTGAGCAATTCCTCAATGGTGCGCACGCCGGCCATGCCGTTGCCAATCATTACCAGTTTCGATTTTTTCATAGTAGCCACTCCAAGGACGAGAAGACTCAAGCGGATGTGGCGGGGCCACATGCCAGAAATTAGGGGGTAGAGGAGATCCGCGCCTTATGCAAAGGCGCACCAGCAAGCACTGGCGTTGGACAGACTGCGACTGCGCGACTTCGTTGTGCGCAGAACCGGCATGGCTGTCATCTCGTTTGAGCGCGTCGTTGCGCCCGGCTCAGCTAATGCAAGAGCTGTGCCATATGATCGGAACTTGTCTGCATCGGCCCTGTTTGCCGTGGGTCTGGTGCGCGAATTGCGTGACCCTGAATCGCTTGTGAGCCCCGCTGTTCCTGGCTAAACCTGATTTTTTATGATTTCCGTCCTGCTTTGCTCCACCCGCCAAATGACCGCGCCCACGCTGGCCGCCGACCTGCAGGCGGTGGGCATTTCGGTGCTGGCCACGGTCGACGATTGCAGCAAGTTGGTGCAGGGCGTGGTGCTGCACGCACCAGATGTGGTGGTTTGCGACGTGCCGTTGCCCACCAGCGCGTGGTTCCAGGCGCTGCAAGTGGTGGGGCAAACCGTGCCACGCCCGTTGATCGTGTTCACGAATGACAGTGATGCCAGCCATATCGAGCAGGCCACCGAGTGCGGCGTGCATGCCTATGTGGTGAACGGCTATGGGGCCAACCGGCTGCGCCCGCTCATCCATCTGGCACAGGCACGGTTTCAAAAGGCCGAGCAACAGCGCCAAGCCTATGAAGAACTGGCCACCCGCTTCGAGGAGCGCAAGGCGGTGGACAGGGCTAAGGGCATTCTGATGCGGGCCCAGAGCCTGTCGGACGATGACGCCTTCCGCACCCTGCGCTCGGCCGCCATGAGTTCCAACCAGCGCATGGGCCAGCTGTCGCAGCACATCATCCAGTCGGCCCACTTTGCCGAGGTGGTGAACCGCTCGGGCCAACTGCGCATGTTGTCGCAGCGCTTGGTCAAGTTGCACCTGCTGCAGGCTGCACAGGTCCAGGCCGTGCACCACACTGCCCTGCTGCAGGACTCGGTGCTGTGGGTGGACAGCAACTTTGCGCTGTTGCGCAAAAACCTGTCGCAGCCCACCTATGGCGATTTGCTGGCGCAGGTGGCCCACACCTGGGAGCTGCTGAAGGCCGCGTTGGCCGCAGGTGGCACTGACGTGGTGGAGCGCGAGGCCGAGGCCTTGCTGTTGGGCGCTGAGCGCCTGACGGCCAGCCTGGAAAGCTCGGGCGCCGCCGCACCGCTGCAGGTGCTGAACCTGGCGGGGCGCCAGCGCATGCTGTCGCAGCGCTTCGGCAAGTACGCGCTGTTGGCGCTGGAAGGCGAGGGCATGGCGGTGGAGCTGGCTCAGGCCGGCATGCGCGCTGCCCAGCAGGAATTTGAAAAAGCGCTCACCTACCTGAATGGCCTGCCCCTGAGCACCCCCGCCATCCATGAGGCCCTGGGTGCTGCAGGCGTGGCGTGGCTGCAGATGGTGGCCGCGGCCCAAGACGCCCAGCGCCTCAGTCCTGCCAAGCGCGGCGCCCGGCTGGAAGATCTGGCGGCGGGCAGCGAAACCTTGCTGGGCCTGTTCGAGCAGCTGTCGGGCCACTACGAACACAGCATGCAAATGCTGCTGGGATGAGGCAAGGGTCTAGGGTTAACCCGCACGATTTTGGTGCGTTGCAGCAACATTCGGCACTGAAATTGCTTATCTTGGTGCATGGCTTTTGACATAGACATTGGCTTTGCATCCCTGGCCGGGCGCAAACCTCTTAACGAAGACTTCTGCGCCGCCATGTTGCCCACCCCCGGGCAAGAGGATATGGGCTCCATCGTTGCCATTGCCGACGGCGTTAGCGCTGGTGGCATGGGCCGCGAGGCTGCGCAGACCACGGTGACCAGCCTGGTGCGCGACTACTTTGGCACCGCCGAGACCTGGGACACGACCGTCGCCCTGGACCGCATCATCGCTGCGCAAAACGCCTGGCTGTGTGGCATCAACCGGCGCCGTCAGCCTGCCATGGGCCTGACCACGCTGACCGCACTGGTGTTGCGCGGCCATTCGTACACGCTGGCCCATGTGGGGGATGCGCGCTGCTACCTGGTGCGCGACGGCAAGGCCACCCAGCTCACGCAAGACCATGTGGTCAACCACCCGGACCTCAAACACCAGCTGCTGCGCTCCGTCGGGGCCGAAGACCACCTGGTGGTGGACTACCTGCAGGGCGACCTGCAGGTGGGCGATGTGTTCATTCTGCTCACCGATGGTGTGCACGGCGAAGTGGCGGCCCGCCGCCTGCCCGAATATGCGGCCATGGCCGACGCGCGTGAGGCCGCCCAGAAGCTGGTGGACCTGGCGCTGACCCGGGGCAGCAACGACAACGTGTCCGCCATGGTGGTGCGCGTGCAGGGCCTGCTGGAGGCCACGCTGGCCGATGCCAACCGCCGGGCCGAGGCCTTGCCCATACCCGCAAAGCTGAAAGTCGGCGACACGCTGGACGGTTTTGCCGTGACGGCGCCCATTGCAGACAACGGCATCAATGTGCTGTACCAGGTGCGTGACCCGGTGACGCAGACGCTGTACGCCCTCAAGACCCTGAACACCGCCCGCGCCCACGACCAGGAAGAGCGCGCCATGCTGGCCCATGAGGCGTGGCTGGCGCTGCGCATGCATTCATCTCGCGCAGCGGACCACCTGGTGGCCGTGCACGAGCGCTTGCCCAATGGCCGTGAGCGTTCGGCGTTTTATGTGCTGTATGACTGGCATGGCGGGGAGACCCTGCAGCAGCAGCTGGACCACCACACACGCGTGGCGCCGGCCGTGGCGCTGGGCTACACCATGCAGGCACTCAAGGGGCTGGCGCGCCTGCACCGGCAGGGCGTGGTGCACCGCGACATCAAGCCCGCCAACCTCCACCTGGGTGACGACGGCGTGCTGCGCGTGCTGGACCTGGGGGTAGCCCTGAGCGGGCGTGAACCCGCCGCCATGCGGGCGCTGCACGCGGGCACGCCCAGCTATGTGAATCCCGAGCAATGGGGCTTTCGCACCAAGGCCGGCAATGGCAAGACGGAAGCGGAGGACGGCGAAGCCCAACTTCCCAATGCACAGAGCGATTTGTTTGCGCTGGGCGTGACGCTCTACCAGCTGCTCACCGGCAAACTGCCCTATGGCGATGTGCTGCCCTACCAGGTGGGTCGCTACTACCGCGACCCCACGCCCCCCAGTCGCCACAACCCCGAGGTGCCCATCTGGCTGGACCACGTGCTGCAAAAAGCCGTGGCCCGCGACCAGCGCCAGCGATTTGAAACAGCCGAAGAATTCCTGCTGGCGCTGGAGCGCGGCGCAAGCCGCCCGCTAAACGCACCCATGGCGACACCGCTGATGCAGCGGGACCCCACCGCCATCTGGAAGGTGGCGTTGGGCGTGTCGGTGCTGCTGAATATTCTGCTGGTGTACTGGCTGCTGTTTTTGCCGAAATAGCCTACGCTGCCCGAAGCGCGCGCAAGATGTGCGCAAGGCTAGACAAAGCCCCCTCAGGCCTCTGTGCGCCTTGGGCCTGAACAATCGCGCCGTCTATGGCTAGCGCCATGGCCTGTGCGTCCTTCTGTCGATGCCTGGATGGGGGGAGCAGCGTGGCCACCGCTGCCGCCATGCTTTCCTTGTGCGTACGCGCAATGTCAATCACTTCGGGCTGGGTTCCGCCCAGCTCCGCCACGCTGTTGATAAACGCGCAGCCTCGAAAGCCATCGTCTTCAAACCACTCCCGCAGCACAGGTACCAGGGCATCTGTGCCTGCAAATTTGGTTCCGTGGCGGCGCAGGGCATCGGTGAACCAGTCCATCCACTTTTCATGCCGGTAGGCCAGGAAGGCCTGGATCAACTCGTTTTTGCTGGGGAAGCAGCGGTAGAAGGTCGCCTTGGCCACGCCCGATTCTGCAATCACGCGGTCGATGCCCGTGGCCCGAATGCCATCGCTGTAGAAAAGCCGGTGCGCGGTCAGCAAGATGCGCTCACGGGGGGGCTGGTCTTTCAATTCGGGCGTGGGAAATAGCGACATGTCGTCATTGTAGACAAGTCTGTCTACATCGATTAGCATTTGCATGCAGACAGATCTGTCTACGTATGCCCCATTGCTTTTGAAAAGGTCCACTCCCCATGGAAGCCCGTCCACCATTGCCCCCATTTACCCTTGCCACCGCCATACAGAAGGTGCGCTTGGCCGAAGACGCCTGGAACTCGCGTGACCCTGCGCGCGTAGTGCTCGCCTACAGCACGGATACGTGCTGGCGCAACCGCGTCGAGTTTCCTGTCGGCCGAGAGGCCGCACAGGCATTGCTCGAGCGCAAATGGGCACGCGAGTTGGACTACCGCTTGATCAAGGAAATCTGGGCCCACGCCAATGATCGGATTGCGGTGCGTTTCGCATACGAATGGCACGACGACGCAGGCAACTGGTTTCGCAGCTACGGCAACGAGAACTGGGAATTCAACGCGGACGGCTTGATGACCCATCGCCACGCCAGTATCAATGACCAACCGATCCAGGCGTCTGACCGCAAATTCTTCTGGCCCTTGGGCCGCCGCCCTAATGACCATCCGGACCTGAGTGACCTCGGCCTGTAAGGTGCACTTCTTGCATTCCATCTTGACTTTCCAACCACTGCCGCCAAGGAGCACTTATGAACCGCAACGACGTTACTGAAAAAATCATCGCGACCAAAGTCAGCAAAGGGCTGAAGTGGGAGAGCGTTGCCAAGAAGGTGGGGCTGAGTAAAGAGTGGGTGACCGCCGGTTGCCTGGGCCAAATGACCTTTGACGAAAAGCAGGCCAAGGTCGTCGGCAAGATCTTCGGCCTTAGCGCCGAAGAGATCAAATGGCTGCAGGTGGTGCCGTACAAAGGCTCACTCCCCACGGCGGTTCCTACCGACCCCCTGATCTACCGCTGGTACGAGCTGGTCAACGTGTACGGTACAACCATCAAGGAACTGATCCACGAGGAGTTTGGTGACGGCATCATGAGCGCCATCGACTTCAGCATGGACATCGTGCGCGAGCCCGACCCCAAGGGCGACCGCGTCAACGTGGTGCTTTCCGGCAAGTTTCTTCCGTACAGGCAGTATTGAGCGCGGGCAGTTGGCTGGAAGCGCGTCTTCTTTGTCACTGAAGTTCCTTGCTACTTTTCAAAGCCCGGGGGCTGACTTCGCTTTCTTCGCAGGTTTGGCCTTGCCTGCACTGTTGAACGCACCCGCTTGCTGAATGAGCGCCTTGAAGGCGGCTGCGTCTACTTCTTCGCCTTCGTGGATGTCGATGGCGCGGCGCATGTTGCCGTCCAGGCTGGCGTTGAAGAGGTTGGCTGGGTCTGGCAGTAACGCGCCCTTGGCGAAGGTGAGTTTCACTTTGTCCTTGTAAGACTCGCCGGTGCACAGGATGCCGTGGTGCGACCACACCGGCGTGCCCATCCACTTCCACTCTTCGACAACGTCCGGGATGGCCTCTTGAATCAGCTGGCGCATTCTGCCTAGCGTGGTCCCGCGCCAGTCGCCCAGATCGGCGATTCTTTGCGTGATGAATTCCGATGCGGACCCGCTGGGGTCTGGGGCTGACTTTTTCATGGTCTTAGGCTGCTGGGACTCTGGGCAGCACATGCCCGGTCTCCAGCAGCGTCTTCAGGTTCGACAGCACCGCAGGCCAGCCGCCTGAAATACCTGCCAGCATTTGCGCGTCGAGGTCTATGTGGCTGACGGTCAGGCGGACCAAGCCATCAATGCGTTGCTCGATGTCGATTTCCACGCGCGAGTGTTTGGATTCGTCGTCGGCCTCGCTGGGGCGTGCCCAGGTGTAGACCAAGCGCTTGGGCGGGTCGCACTCCACCACCTTGCCGCAGATGTCCACGGTGCGCGCAGCGTCCAGACGCTGGTGCTCCCATTTCGAGCCGGGCTTCCAGTCCGACACGTTGACGCGGGCACATTCCGATGTAGGGCCCACCCAGTACTGCGCCATCACGTCGGTGTCCATAAAGGCCTGCCACACCTTCTCGGGCGTGGTCTGGATATAGGTCACGTACACAAAGCTAGGTTTTGCGGGGGGTGTCGTTGCGGTCGTTGTCATGCTGTTTACCTTCCAGTTGTTGCTTCAGGTGGTGCAGGGCGTCAAGCCGGTGGTGCTCGAACTTGGCGATCCACCGCGTGTGAATTTCATGCAGCGGCACGGGGTTGATGTAGTGCAGCTTCTCGCGTCCCTGCCACACCACGGCAACCAGGTTGGCCGCCTCCAGCAGTTGCAAATGCTGGGTGACGGCCTGGCGCGTCATGTCCATGTGTTCGCACAGCGCGCCCAGCGTCTGGCCGCTCTCGCTGTGCAGCTGGTCGAGTAGGCGCCTGCGCGTCGGGTCGGCCAGTGCCTTGAAAACTTTGTCGATATCCAAAACGTGCTTTCGTCATTGGTGGCACCTCAGTCCGCGCCGTCGCCGCTGATATGCGGGTCGTGCGGGTTGGGGGTGCCTTTGCCGGTTTCTACCAGCGATTTCAGGCTCATCAGGTACATCGCCCACTTGGTACTGCAATGGTGCATGAATTCCACGGGTTCTTTCCAGCCCTGATGTTTGAACAGCACGATGGCGTGTTCGCCGGATTGCTGCAGGTCGAAACGGATGCGCGTGCATATCCATTCCGCAGGGCCATCCACCACCTGCCAAAGCACGCTGCGGGACGGCTCCAGCTCCAGCACCTTCATGTCAAAGCCGCCGATCTCAACCCCGTCGACGCTGAAGCGGAAGGTGAGGGCGCCGCCCGCAGCGGCGTCCCCTTGCGTGTTGTGCGTCCACCAGGCTGCAAGACCTTCGCGCGTGGTCAACGCTTGGTAGACGGCAGCTACCGACGACTTGATACCGACCCTGTGCAGGATATCCACCATGACTGTTCTCCTTGAAGTGTCAGAGAATTATATGCAAGTAAATACTTGCATGTCAAATGCTGCAACGGCCTGAAAAATGAATTGGCAAGAAAAATCCGCGCAGCCCCCGTAGGATCTGCGCAGCTAGCTACTGTTTTAGTAGCGTCTGTGTTTGAGGCGGTGCGGGCGTGGGGCGGCGTTTCCCGATTCAGGTGTAGTTTTAGCGCCTACATAATCTGCAGACGGCTGGTTTTGAGGCAGCCAAGGCAAGTTCAAACAGTGGCGTAAGCGTGATTAAAGGGAGCTGTGAATCAAATGAAGTCAATATGGGTGCGTGCAGTAGCCGGCGTTCTGGGGCTCGTTTACGCGTTTATGTGTATGCCGATTTACATGGCGCCTAGCGGACTACTCCTGTTGAATTGGATTCACCATTTTTCGTTCTTGCAAGAGCTTGGGCCTTTGGTGCTCTGCGTGGTGATGGTGGCCGTTGCGGGGCGCTTTCATGCGCATGCAACGCGAATGTTTTTCTTTGTGAGTATCCCGATCAGTGTCGTTCTGGTGGTTGTTTTGGTTCTCGCAAGCAACATGTACTCGTGGCTGGACACGGCTGGGGAGGTGATTACCTTTGCAGTTGTGCTGCCGGTTCTGGGAATCCGAGGGTTCCAATGGTTGCGAAGTCAATTGCAGACGAGACGCCCCCAAAAACTGCCTTGGCTCATCTTCTACACAAGCCCAATCCTGTTGTTCGGGGCCGCCTACTTGGTGGGGTTTCAGCTTGCTGACGGACATCTTCCTTCAAATCTGGTCTTCTTCTTTGCTCTGTATGGGTTTTGCACCTTGGGACTTGCGCTGGGCATGTCTGCAATAGGGACTTATTCTTCCAGGCGGCTCAACGGAGTCTGGTTTTGGATAGCAGCAGTGGCCGGTGGTTTGGGTTGGGCTGTGTTGCAAGAACTCCTGTCGTCGCCCGTCCTGTTTCTGTATGCCGCACGATATTCAGCCCAGGTCACTTTGAACCTGAATAGCGACTTGTCGGTGGATGCATTTCAACACGCCATCTACCGTTTCGCCTCTGTCTATGTCCCCATTCACATCCTGTTCTGCATGGTGCACAGGCCGCCTATTGCGCACATCAGTGTTCCTGCCAACGCGATGGATGTGTAGAAAAAAAGCCGCGCAGCCCCCGTGGGATCTGCGCGGCTAGCTACTGTTTTAGTAGCGATTGATTGTTAGGCGCCGCGTGCGCGCCCGCCTTTTTAGTTCCGGCACGCTTCGCTTAACTTGCTTCGCAAGTGAGCCTGCACTGAAAGTGAGGCACGAACGCTTCGCGTTCTACCCTCGCTGCGCGAGGCTCATGCGCTACGCGCACGACCTCCCTTTTCGGCCCAAGTGCGGGTCCAGCGGACTTGCATCTTGCGCATGACGCCCAGCATCAGAAGGGAAAACACGGCCAGCACCACAAAGCCGGGCAGGAAGCTGCCCAAGTGCTGTTTGGACTGCCCCATCAGGGCCGGGATGGTGCCTCCACCCAGTGCACCGATTTCACCGATCATGGAGCCGGCCACCGCTGTGGAGGTGGGCCAGCGCAGCGGCACTAGCTGGAACAGCGCGCCGTTACCAGCGCCCAGGGCTGCAAAGCACAGGATCAGCAGAAGCGTGGTCATGACCAACGAGCCCGAGGACAGCCCCACACCGACCAGCGCCAGTGCGACGGCCACCAGCACTACGGTCAGTGTGTTGACCCCCCCCCAGTGGTCGGAAATCCAGCCCCCTGCGACACGCACCACGGCTCCCATCAGCGCGGCCAGCATCGTGAGCTGCCCGGCCTGCACTTTGCTCACGCCGAACTGGTCGTAGTAATAAGTGGGCAGGAACGTGGCGATGCCGATGAAGCCGCCAAAGGTCACCACGTAGATCAGGCTAAAGACCCAGCCATCCTTCTCCAGCAGGCAGGCCAGATGTTCGCGCATGGAGGCATGCTCATCACGGTCCGGCGGCTCCTTGGCCATCAGCAACACGACGACCATGGGGAGCAGCGAAGCGAGGGCGGCAAAGCCGTACACCGTCTGCCAGCCGTAGGCCTGGGCCAGGGGTGGTGCCAGCAGCGCGGCCAGCGCGGTACCCGCATTGCCCGCGCCCACCAAGCCCATGGCCAAGCCCTTGTACTTGGGCGGATACCAGCCCGAGCCCAGCGACATGGCCACGCCGAAGCTGGCGCCCGCTACGCCCAGTAACAGTGCCATCTTCAGCAGGTCGTCATAGGAGTGCACGAAGAAGTAGCCGAAACACATGGTGCAGAAAATCAGGCCTAGCTCGACAAGCGTTGCGGTCTTGCGCCCCACGTATTGCGCGAGCAACCCCAAGGGAAAGCGCATGATGGCGCCAGCCACGATGGGGATAGACAGCAGAAAGCCCTTCTGGGCGGCGCTGAGCTGAAACTGTTCGCTGATGAAGGGCGCCATGGCGCCGTTCATCACCCAGATGACGAATGAGAACGTCAGGTAAAAAAATGCAGCGAACAATGTAGGGGTATGTCCGCTTTTTAAAAATTGACGAAATCCGGCCATGAATGGGCTCCGTAGAGAAGAGGGGCTGTGGGAGGGGGGGACGTGCGGAAATCGCTGGAGCCGCTAGGGCTTCAGACACCAAGTGCGCGCCTACCCTGACGGTAGGCGATCAACCGCAACACTGCTAGACCTTCGTTGGTCGTAATTTGTTCAAGCAGGATCTGTGCCTGTTTTGAGTGCGGTTCATGCACAAAAAAAGGGCGCCGTGGAGGGCGCCCTTTTGTGTGTGTGGCCGGAAGCTGCGGTTAGGCCGCCTTCTCCACGTGGGCCTGGCGTGTATACAAAAAGTCGATCACGGCCTTGCGGTACTGCAGGTACTGCGGGCTGTCGGCCAGCTCCACGCGGTTGCGTGGGCGGGGCAGGTCCACGCTGAGCACTTCGCCAATGGTGGCGGCCGGGCCGTTGGTCATCATCACGATCTTGTCCGACAGCAGCACGGCCTCGTCCACATCGTGCGTCACCATCACCACCGTGCTTTGGGTGCGGGCCACGATCTCCAGCAGCTCGTCCTGCAGCTTGGCGCGGGTCAGCGCGTCCAGCGCACCAAAGGGTTCGTCCATCAGTAGCACTTTGGGTTCCATGGCCAGTGCGCGGGCAATGCCCACGCGCTGTTTCATGCCGCCGCTGATCTCGCCAGGGCGCTTTTGCGCCGCAGCGGTCAGGCCCACCAGAGCCAGTGCGGCATCGGTACGCGCCTTCAGTTGCGCTTTGTTTTCAGAGGCAGCGCCAGTGCTCTTGGCACCCGCACCAAACACGCGCTCCACGCCCAGGTAGACGTTCTCAAAGCAGGTGAGCCAGGGCAGCAGCGAATGGTTCTGGAACACCACTGCGCGCTCGGGGCCGGGGCCGTTGATCTCGCGGTTGGCGCAGATCAGCGAGCCCTCGGTGGGTGTGGTCAGGCCGGCAATCAGGTTCAGCAGCGTGGACTTGCCGCAGCCGCTGTGGCCGATCAGCGCAACAAACTCGCCCTTGGCCACGGTGAGGTTGATATCGCGCAGTGCGGGGAACAGGCCCTTCTTGGTCTTGAAGGTCTGGGCCACGCCCTGGATTTCGATGTACTTGGTGTTGGCGGACACAGTGCTCATGACTTCACCTCTTCGAATGTGAATGCGGTTGCGATCTTGATCAGGGCGTATTCCAGAATCAGCCCGACGATGCCGATCACGAAGATCGCGATGATGATGTTCTTGACGTTCAGGTTGTTCCACTCGTCCCAGACCCAGAAGCCAATGCCCACGCCACCGGTCAGCATCTCGGCCGCCACGATCACCAGCCAGGCCGTGCCCACTGCCAGGCGCACGCCGGTCAGCATGTAGGGCAGCACCGAGGGGAAGAGGATCTTGGTGACGATCTTCCACTCAGACAGGTTCAGCACGCGGGCCACGTTCATGTAGTCCTGCGGTACGCGCTGCACGCCCACCGCGGTGTTGATGATCATGGGCCAGATGGAACAGATGAAGATGGTCCAGATGGCGGCAGGGTTCGCACCCTTGAACACCAGCAGGCCAATCGGCAACCAGGCCAAGGGCGACACAGGGCGCAGCAAGCTGATCAGCGGGTTGAACATGCGGCTCAAAAACTCAAAGCGACCGATCATGAAACCCGCAGGAATGCCCACGGCCGCGGCCAGGCCAAAGCCCAGCGCCACGCGCTCCAAAGAGAACAGCACGTTCCAGCCCACACCCTGGTCGTTCGGCCCTTTGCGGTAGAACGGGTCGCTGAAGATGGTGATGGCCTGCTGCAGTGTTTCCCAGGGGCTGGGGATGCTGCTCTTGGTGCCAATGCTGACCAGCGCCCAGATGCCCACCAGCAGCGCCAGGCCCATCACGGGTGGCAGCACCATCAGTGCCAAGCCACGCCAGTCGTAGCCCGGCTTGGCAGCGGTGGGCGTTGCCGCCACAGCCGCAGGTTTAGTTGCTTTTTGCATGCTAGCCCCCGTGGATGCTGCGCTAGCAGCTTCCTTTTTGATAGCAGACCCTTCGGCCGACGTGGCCAAGGGGGAGTGGAAAACAGCGCTGACCATATGGATCTCCTATTCAGTCCCGCAAAAACTCAGGCTTTGACCTTGAAGCTGTCGGCGTATTTCTTGGGGTCCTTGCCGTCCCAGACCATGCCGTCCATGAGCTTGCTGGTGCGCATCACGTCCTTGGGCACCGGGGTCTTGCTGGCAGTGGCGGCCTGCTTGTAGATGTCGATCTGATTGATCTGCTTGGCCACAGCCAGGTAATCGGGGTGTTCTTTCAAAATACCCCAACGCTTGTGCTGTGTCAGGAACCACATGCCGTCCGACAGGTAGGGGAAGTTCACCGCACCGTCGTTGTAGAACTTCATGTAGTTGGGGTCATCCCAGGTCTTGCCCAGGCCGTTTTGGTAGCGGCCCAGAATGCGCTGGTTGATCGCGTCCACGCTGGTGTTCACATAGCTCTTGTCGGCAATGGTTTCGGCCATCTTGTTCTTGTTGGACAGGCTGGCGTCGATCCAGCGGCCGGCTTCCAGAATCGCGGCGGTCACGGCACGTGCAGTGTTGGGGTACTTCTTGACGAAATCGCCCGTGGTGCCCAGCACCTTTTCGGGGTGGTCCTTCCAGATGTCCTGCGTGGTGGTGGCGGTGATACCGATGCCGTCGATGATGGCGCGGTGTCCCCAGGGCTCGCCCACGCAGTAGCCGTCCATGTTGCCCACGCGCATGTTCGCGACCATCTGGGGCGGTGGCACGGTGATGACCTTGGCATCTGCCATGGGGTTGATGCCGTTGGCGGCCAGCCAGTAGTACAGCCACATGGCGTGCGTGCCGGTGGGGAAGGTTTGCGCAAACGTGTATTCGCGTTTGTCGGTCTGCATCAGCTTGGCCAGGCTGGGGCCGTCCACCGCGCCTTTGTCCGCCAGTTTTTTGGACAGGGTGATGGCCTGACCGTTGTTGTTCAGCGTGGCTAGCACGGCCATGTCTTTCTTGGGGCCGCCCACGCCCAGGTGCACGCCGTACACCAGGCCATACAGCACGTGGGCAAAGTCCAGCTCGCCGTTCACCAGTTTGTCGCGCACACCGGCCCAGCTGGCTTCCTTGCTGGGGATGATGGTGACGCCGTATTTCTTGTCGATGCCCAGCACCGAGGCCATCACCACGCTGGCGCAGTCGGTCAGCGGGATGAAGCCGATCTTGACCTCGGTTTTCTCCGGGGCGTCAGAGCCACCGGCGTACACCGCAGCGCGCAGCGCAGGGTTGATGCCCACCACGCCTACGGCCGCGGTTTGCAGAACAGCACGGCGGCTGAGTTTGGCTTTCAGAAGATCAGTCATGGCACACGCTCCAGAAGTGAAAAACACAAAACGAAAAACAAAAAAGGCGTCCGCACTGGGTTGACTGCGCAGTGCGCGAGTCAACCCGTGGGGACGCCTTTGTCCTGTTTGCCCTGCGCCCTACCCGCCGTTAGATGGGGTGCAGTGCATGACCGTTGCCGGTCTCGCACGGATTAATGCAATGTCTGTGCCAGGTTGCTCCTGCTATGGGGTGCTATTAATTCAGGAGCTGCTTGCGCAATGAATACGGGGGCTAGAGGCATGTTCTATTTAAAAATGCAGACGGTGCACTGGTTTTGTGCGCTGCACCAACGTCGGGAAAAGGCCCCAGTAGCAGGCGCTTGCCGGGAACTTGCCAGGTGTTTATGCCGTGGTTTGGGGCGCGTAGTCGCTGGGCGCCTGCTGTTTGCGCTGCTGCAAGGCTGGCCGGTGGCGCAGCCTGCGACCGTTGAGAGGGTTCGGCGGCGGGTTTAGTCGCGGATCTTGGCGCGGCGCTCAACGCCGTGGCGCTGCATCAGGATGTGGATCAGCAGCGCAGCGGCGGCGGAAGTCGCCAGAACTGGCGAGGAGGTGACCACGCGGGCCAGGCCGTCCAGCACATGCAAGCTGACCTGCTGCGCATAGTGGGTCAGGGCCACCACGTCCTGGGGTTCCACATTCTTCACGTCATCGGGCAGCACCTGCACATCGGGCCAGCCACCGCGAAAGCGGATCTTGGCAAAGATGCCGTCGGCCACCGCCACCAAGGACAGCACGCCCAGCGGCTTCATCAGCGTCAGGATGAGGTTGCTGCGCACGGCGGCCGGCGCAGTTTCGTAAATCTTGCCCACCAGCTGCGACACCATGCGCTCTTTTTCTGCAGCGGGCGCAGCGTCGTACACCTCGGCGGCCAGTTGTTCGATAGGGATTTCGGGTTGCATGGGGTACAGCTTAGTTCTGATTTGTGCCAATTGTGTGAACCACTCGTAACCAGTTGTTTGCCTGTGTCAGGACAGCAGGTCGGCCACGTCCAGCATGCGCTGGGCCACTTCCACAATCTTCAGGTTTTTGTCCATCGCGGTCTTGCGCAGCTTGGCGTAGGCGGCTTCTTCGCTGAGCTGCTGGCGCTGCATCAGCATGGCCTTGGCGCGGTCAATCACTTTGCGGTCCTGCAGCACGGCGGACAGCTCGTTGAGTTCGGTGCGCGTGGCGGCCAGCTCCTGGCGCAGGGCCTGCTCGTGCTGAAAACGGGCCATGGCCACGTCCAGAATGGGGCGGATGCGCTCGGTCTGCAAGCCCGCCACGATGTAGGCCGACACACCGGCGGCCACGGCTGCGCGCGCATTACCACTGTCGTTGTCGTTGGTGAACATGACGATGGGGCGGCGCTCGTCGCGCGTGGCCATCACCACATGCTCCAGCGCGTCGCGCGCGTCGCTCTCGGCGTCCACAATGATCATGTCGGGCTGCAGCTGTGCCAGACGTTCGGTCAGGTACACATCGGCTGGCAACGACGCCACCAGGTTAAAGCCACTTTCCAGCAGGCCAATGCGCAGGCTGCGCGAGCGCTCGGCCTGGCTGAACATGTGCGCATCCTGCGGGTCATCGACCAGCAGGTCAGAGTTGATCACGACGATGCGAAGCGGCTCGGTCATAGGCACATCATGGCACGCAAAATTCACGCCAGTAGTGATAACGCCAGGCGGTAACAAAGCCCGCGCGCTGGTACAGGGCCAGGGCGGCGGTGTTTTCTGCCTCCACCTGCAAAAACGTTTCCGTCAGGCCACGCCGCAGGGCCTCTTGGGCCAGGCAGGCCATCAGTTGTGCGGCCAAGCCCCGGTCGCGTGCGTCCACCACGGTGCGCAGCCCGTGCAGGCTGGCCCAGCCCTGGCTGTAGACCGCGGTGCCCGCGCACAGCGGTTGGCCGTCTTGCACCAGACTGGCGTACACGCCTTGCTGGCCGCGGCTCAGCGCCTGCAGGCGGTGCTGGCCATCTACTGGGTCAAAGCCCGGCGCGGTGTACACCGCGGCCCAATGCTTGGTCGGTGTGGGGGACCAGGTGGCGGCGGTGCCGGTGCTCAGGCCCGCTACGGTGGCCGTGGGCGCCACCTGCACCAGCGTGGCCTGCGTAGGCGCAAAGCCCAGACGGCGCAGTTCGGCCTGCACATCGGCCAGACCCGCCACATCGGCCAGGCGAAAAATCGGTTTCAGGCCGCGCTGGGCGTAGCGCGCGCAGATGTCTGGCAGGGCAGCAGGGCTCAGACTGTGGTGGCGCAGCGGCACAGCGCTTTTGGCGCGCCCGATGGTGGAGGTGTCATACGACAGCAGCCAGCCGTCCAGGGTTTCGTAGTGGGGTGGAGCCACGGCGTCGCGGGTGGAGGTTTCCAGTCGGGCAACGGCGTCATCGGTCAAAGGCAGGTCCATAACGCCATTGTGCCGGGTGCGACCACGCAGGCCCCATCCTCTAAACTCGGCGGCTCTGAAGGAAACAAGCATGCTGGTGTTGGGAATCGAGTCTTCGTGTGACGAAACAGGCGTGGCCATGGTGGAGTCGCACGGCACTGCCGTGCCCACGCTGCTGGCCCACGCGCTGCACAGCCAGATCGAGATGCACCAGGCCTATGGCGGTGTGGTGCCCGAGCTGGCCAGCCGCGACCATATTCGCCGCGTTCTGCCGCTCACCCAGCAGGTGCTGAATGACAGCGGCCACAGCTTGCAGGATGTAGACGTGGTGGCCTACACGCGCGGGCCCGGCTTGGCCGGTGCCTTGCTGGTGGGCGCGGGCGTGGCTTGCGCATTGGGCGCGGCGCTGGACAAACCGGTGCTGGGCGTGCATCACCTCGAAGGGCATTTGCTGTCCCCATTCCTGAGCGCAGATCCTCCCGAATTCCCCTTTGTGGCGCTGCTGGTGTCCGGTGGCCACACGCAGCTCATGCGCGTGGACGGCGTGGGCCGCTACGAGCTGTTGGGCGAAACGATTGATGATGCGGCGGGCGAGGCCTTTGACAAGTCCGCCAAGCTCATGGGCCTGGCCTACCCCGGTGGGCCGTTGCTGTCCAAGCTGGCGGAGGAGGGCAGCCCCACAGCCTACCAGCTGCCACGGCCACTGCTGCACAGCGGCAATCTGGACTTTTCATTTGCGGGTCTGAAGACTGCCGTGCTGGTGCAAAGCCAGCGCATGGTGGCTGCGGGTGCGGTGACCGTGTTCGACGCCTTGCCGCGCCAGCAGCAGGCCGACTTGGCGGCATCGACGCAGGCGGCGATTGTGGAAGTGCTGCTGAAAAAATCGATGGCTGCTATCAAGCAAACCGGCCTGAAGCGCCTGGTGGTGGCCGGTGGCGTGGGCGCCAACCGCAAGCTGCGTGAGCTGCTGAACGCCGAGTGCGCCAAACGCGGCGTGCGCGTGCACTACCCCGAGCTGCACCTGTGCACCGACAACGGCGCCATGATTGCCATGGCCGCGGCGATGCGCTTGCAAAGCGGTTTGCAGACTGCCAGCAAGGCTTACGCTTTCGACGTCAAGCCCCGCTGGCCGCTGCATACGCTCTAAGTTCTACTGAATGGTCAGTTCGGTGGCGTTGTTCACCGGCACCTTTTTAGCCAGCTTCAAGGTCAGCACACCGTTTTCCAGCTTGGCTTCGCTGAGTGCGCTGTCTACATCCTGCGGGAATTCGTAGGCTGCGCGGTAGCGGCGGGGCGCGTCTTCCTTGCTCTGGATGCGAACGACGGCACCGTCGATGGAAATGCTGAGCTGCTCCTTGGCGATGCCGGGCATGTCCAGCGTCAGGGTGAACGAGGTTTCGTCCTGCTTGTAGGCACCGGCGCTTTGGCGTGCAGTGAAGAGTGCGTCATCGAGAAAACGATCGACGGAACGGCCTGCATGTGCATACACCGGACGGCGCACGGCAGACTGGAAAGCGGAAGGTGCAGAGGCAAAAAACATGGTGTGGACTCCTAGTACACTGCGCGGCTCTCACAGCGAGCGCCGCATGTACCCAAGCTGAGCGCTTTCCCTCTCATTTCAAGAGAAATCTCCCCATGTTTATTCTTTCCCGCCAGGTCTTGAAATTGGGCGCAACAGCGCTATTTGCCTCCGTTTTGTCGGTCGCCAGCGTCATCGCCCAAACCCCCGCGGCTATCAAGATTGCCGTCATCGAAGGCTTTAGCGGCGCCAACGCCAACGGTGGTGAAGCCGCGTTTCGCAACTTTGTCTGGGCCGTAGAGCGTGTGAACGCACGCGGTGGTGTGAAGCTGCCCGCCAACGCTGGTGGCAACCAGATGCTGCAACTGGAGCGTTTTGACAGCAAGGGCCAGACCGAAGAGGCGCTGTCTGCGCTGCGCTCGGCCATCGATGGCGGTGCACGCATCATCCTGCAGGGCAATTCTTCGGGCGTGGCGGCCTCACTGATCGACGCCATCAACAAACACAACGAGCGTGACCCGGCGCGGCGCGTGCTGTTCCTTAACTACGCGGCCGTACTGCCCGATCTGACCAATGAGAAATGCAGCTTCTGGCACTTCCGCTTTGATGCGCACTCCGACATGCGCATGGCCGCGCTCATGGACGTGCTCAAGGACGACAAGGCTTTGAAGAGCGTCTACATCATTGGCCAGGACTACAGCTTCGGCCAGTCGGTGGCGCGCGAAGCCCGTCGCCAACTGGGCGTGCAGCGCCCCGACGTGCAGGTGGTGGGCGACGAGCTGCACCCCTTGGGCCGTGTGAAAGACTTTTTGCCCTACGCCACCAAGATCAAGGCCAGCGGTGCGGGCGCCGTAATCACGGGCAACTTTGGCAATGACCTGAGCCTGCTCATCAAAGCCGCCAAGGACGTGGGCTTTGACGGCAAGTTCTACACCTTCTATGGCAACGCCCTAGGCGCCCCGGCTGCGATTGGCGACGCGGGCATTGGCAAGGTGGTGGCCGTGGCCGACTGGCTGCCCAATGTGCAGACCGCGGCCAGCGAGGCGTTTTACAAGTCCTTTCGCGTGCGCTACCCCAAGCCCGAAGACGACTATGTGCATATGCGCATGCAGTTGTTGGTGGAAGCGCTGGCCCAGAGCCTGGAGGCCGCCGGCAAGCAGGGCGGGGCGGGTGCCAATGGTGCTATCGATATGGTAGCTGTCGCCGCACAGCTGGAAAGGGCTAACATCACTTTTAGTGGTCAAACCGGAACCATGCGCGCGGCCGATCACCAATTCCAGCAAACCCTGGTGGTGGGCATGATGGAACGCCAGGGTACGCCGGGCGTCAAATTTGACGTGGAAGGCTCGGGCTACGGATTTCGCGTAGTGAAAACCGTGCCCGCAGCGGCGGCCGAGCAGGCCACCAGCTGCAAGATGGTGCGTCCCTGATGCGACCGGGTTATAATCGAGCGGCTTTGCATTCGGCAGGGCGCACGCCAGTGGCAGTTCCAGCTGTTGGCGCAAGTTGTACAAACCGGGACGGCGCCTAGCGTGCAGTCCCAAAACATCAGGAAAACACATGATTGCATCTAGCATCAAAGCCGCTGTTGTCAAAGACAACGCACGTCAAGCTGGCGATACCGGCAGCCCCGAAGTCCAAGTGGCTTTGCTGACCGCCCGTATCAACGAACTGACCCCCCACTTCAAGACCCACGCCAAGGACCATCACGGTCGCCGCGGTCTGCTGCGCATGGTGAGCCGTCGCCGCAAGCTGCTGGACTACCTGAAGAGCAAAGACGCTGACCGCTACATTGCTTTGATCGCCAAGCTGGGTCTGCGTAAGTAATCGGTCCCACGAATGTGAAGCGCCTGAGTTAGGTCACTAGCTCAGGCGTTTTTTACTTCGGAGACGGCAAAAACAGAGCGAAGCTGTGTCATTCCAAAGCGATTCCGGTCTACGCCGGAGTTTTTCTGGAATGGCATCGTGGACTGTGATGTTGGCTCCGGGCTCGGGTGAGGTGGCCCAAACCTCCCAAACATGACCCCTAACTCACAGGAGATAAGACATGAGTATTTTCAACAAAGTTACCAAGACCTTCCAATGGGGCCAACACACGGTCACCATGGAAACCGGCGAAATTGCACGCCAGTCCACCGGCGCTGTGCTGCTGGACATGGACGGTACCGTGGTGCTGGCCACTGTGGTCGCCAAGACTGAAGGCAAGCCCGGCCAAGACTTCTTCCCCTTGACCGTGGACTACCTGGAAAAGTCCTACGCCGCTGGCAAGATCCCCGGCAGCTTCTTCAAGCGCGAAGGCCGCCCCAGCGAATTTGAAACGCTGACCAGCCGCCTGATTGACCGCCCCATCCGTCCTCTGTTCCCCGAAGGTTTCTTCAACGAAGTGCATGTGGTGATCCACACCGTGTCGTTGAACCCTGAAGTGGACGCCGACATTGCCGCCATGATCGCTGTCAGCGCCGCGCTGTCCGTGTCTGGCGTGCCGTTCAACGGCCCCATCGGTGCAGCCCGCGTGGGTTACATCAATGGCGAATACGTGTTGAACCCCGGCCAAACCCAGCGCAAAGACTCCATCATGGATCTGGTCGTTGCTGGTACCGAAGCCGCTGTGCTGATGGTCGAATCTGAAGCCCAGCAGCTGTCCGAAGAAATCATGCTTGGTGGCGTGGTTTATGGTCACGAACAAGGCGCCATTGCCATCAACGCGATCCACGAGTTGGTGCGCGAAGCCGGCAAGCCCGTGTGGGATTGGAAAGCCCCCGCCAAGGACGAAGCCCTGATCGCCAAGATCGACGGCCTGGCCAAGGACAAGCTGGTTGCTGCTTACCAAATCCGCAACAAGCAAGCCCGTACCCAAGCCTGCCGCTCTGCCTACGCTGAAGTCATGTCCGCCCTGAAGGCCGACGGCGCTGCATTCGACAACGTGGCTGTGGAAGGTCTGCTGTTCGACATCGAAGCCAAGATCGTACGCAGCCAGATTCTGGCCGGCGAACCCCGTATCGATGGCCGCGACACCCGCACCGTGCGCGCGATTGAAATCCGCAACGGCGTGCTGCCCCGCACCCACGGTTCCGCCCTGTTCACACGCGGCGAAACCCAGGCCCTGGTGGTTGCCACCCTGGGTACCGAGCGCGATGCCCAACGTATCGACGCGCTGAGCGGCGACTACGAAGACCGCTTCATGCTGCACTACAACATGCCTCCGTTCGCCACCGGCGAAACCGGTCGCGTGGGCACGCCCAAGCGCCGCGAAATCGGCCACGGCCGTCTGGCCAAGCGCGCACTCGTTGCCGTGCTGCCTACTAAAGAAGAGTTCCCCTACACCATGCGTGTGGTGTCGGAAATCACTGAATCCAATGGCTCTTCGTCGATGGCTTCCGTCTGCGGCGGCTGCCTGTCGCTGATGGACGCTGGCGTGCCTTTGAAGGCGCACGTGGCGGGTATCGCCATGGGCCTGATCAAGGACGACAACCGCTTCGCCGTGTTGACCGACATCCTGGGTGACGAAGATCACCTGGGCGATATGGACTTCAAGGTCGCTGGTACCACCAACGGTATTACCGCGCTGCAGATGGACATCAAGATCCAGGGCATCACCAAGGAAATCATGCAAGTTGCTTTGGCCCAGGCCAAAGAAGCGCGCATGCACATTCTGGGTGTGATGCAAGAGGCCATGGCCGAAGCCAAGACCGAAGTGTCCAACTTCGCGCCTCGCCTGTTCACGATGAAGATCAACCCCGAGAAGATCCGTGACGTGATCGGCAAGGGCGGCTCCGTGATCCGTGCGCTGACCGAAGAAACCGGCACGCAAATCAACATCGACGAAGACGGCACCATCACCATCGCGTCCGCCGATCCAGCCAAGGCTGAAGAAGCCAAGCGCCGCATCGAGCAGATCACGGCTGAAGTCGAAATCGGCAAGGTCTACGAAGGCCCGATCACCAAGATCCTGGACTTCGGTGCCTTGGTGAACCTGTTGCCTGGCAAGGACGGTCTGCTGCACATCAGCCAGATCGCCCACGAGCGCGTCGAAAAGGTTACGGACTACCTGTCCGAAGGCCAGATCGTCAAGGTCAAGGTCATGGAGACCGATGAAAAGGGCCGCATCAAGCTGTCCATGAAGGCACTGCTGGACCGTCCCGCCCAAAACGGCGAGCAAGGTTAATTCACCTTGCTATTGAATTGGTAGCTGCTCGCGCAATAAGCACGGGGGCTACCGGTTGATTTGGCTATGAAAGCTGTCGAAATCTCGTCCTTCGGTCCACCCGACGTTTTGCGTCTGGTGGACCGTCCTGCGCCTGTTGCGGGCGTGGGGGAGGTGTGCATTCGTGTAACAGCCAGCGGTATCAACCGGCCTGACGTGCTGCAGCGTGCCGGGCACTACCCGGCGCCCGCAGGCGCTTCCGACCTTCCGGGGCTGGAAGTGGCAGGCACCATCGTGTCGGGCGACGCCCAAGCCATGCAGGCTGCTGGCTTTCAGCTCGGTGACCGTGTCTGTGCGCTGGTGGCCGGTGGTGGTTATGCCGAGTTTTGCGTAGCGCCTGTAGGCCAGTGCCTGCCGGTGCCCGCAGGCTGGAGCGATGTGGAAGCGGCGAGCCTGCCCGAGACGTTGTTCACCGTGTGGAGCAATGTGTTCGACCGAGGCCGTCTGCAAGCCGGGGAAACCTTGCTAGTGCAGGGTGGGACCAGCGGTATTGGCGTCACCGCCATCCAGCTGGCCAAGGCCCTGGGTGCCACGGTGATTGCGACGGCGGGTAGCGACGAGAAGTGTGCGGCTTGCCTGGCACTGGGTGCCGACCATGCCATCAACTACAAAACCCAAGACTTCCAGGCGGAGGCCTTGCGCCTCACGCAGGGGCGTGGTGTGGATGTGGTGCTGGACATGGTGGCAGGCGGCTATGTGGCCAAGGAAGTGCAGTGTCTTGCAGACGATGGTCGACTGGTCATCATCGCGGTGCAGGGCGGTGTGCAGAGCGAGATCAACGCCGGGTTGGTGCTGCGCAAGCGGCTGACCATCACGGGTTCCACCTTGCGTGCGCGGCCCGTGGCATTCAAGGCGGCGATTGCGGCTTCGTGCTTGCGCGTGGTCTGGCCTTTGCTGGTTGCCGGGCGTATCAAGGCGGTGATTCACAGCGTGTTTGCCCCAGCCGATGGGGCGAAAGCCCATGCGCTGATGGAGAGCAACCAGCACGTTGGCAAAATTGTTTTGAAGTGGGATGCAGCATGAAAAAGAAATTGATTGCAGGCAACTGGAAGATGAACGGCTCCACGGTCGCCAACGCTGCGCTGGTGCAGCAGTTGCTGGCCGGAGTGGGCCAGGCGGCTTGCGACATTGCCGTGTGCGTGCCTGCGCCGTATTTGGCAGAGGTGGGTGCCTTGGTGAAGGGTTCGGCGATTGCCGTGGGCGCGCAAGATGTGTCGGCCTACGATGTCGGTGCCTATACGGGTGAGGTGTCTGCGGGCATGTTGCGAGACTTGGGCGTGCGCTATGCCATCGTGGGCCATTCCGAGCGCCGCCAGTGCCATGGCGAGACCGATGCTGTCGTGGCCAACAAAGCCCAAAAGGCCTTGGCCGCTGGCATCACGCCCATCGTGTGTGTGGGCGAGACGCTGCAGGAGCGCGAAGCTGGGTTGACCGAAGAGGTGGTCAAACGCCAACTGGCTGCTGTGATCCACACCAACGGCCATTGCATTAGCGAGATCGTGGTGGCGTATGAGCCTGTGTGGGCCATTGGTACCGGCAAAACAGCCAGTCCCGAGCAGGCGCAGCAGGTGCATGCGGTGTTGCGTGCCCAGTTGCATGCCGCCACGGAACATTCGGACCGCGTGCAGATTCTGTACGGCGGCAGCATGAATGCAGCCAACGCCGCCCAGTTGTTGGGTCAGGCAGACATTGACGGTGGGCTGGTAGGTGGTGCCTCGTTGAAGGCGCCGGACTTCCTGTCCATCATCGCCGCAGCGGTTTGACGCTGCGCAGATTTTTTAAATTGAGGAGTTAGTTATGAACATCGTAGTCACGATTATTTTGACGGTTCAAATGTTGTCGGCCCTGGGCATGATCGGCCTGATTTTGGTGCAACACGGCAAGGGCGCTGACATGGGCGCGGCATTTGGCAGCGGCGGTTCGGGCAGCCTGTTCGGCGCCAGTGGCAGTGCCAACTTCCTGTCGCGCACCACCGCAGTGCTGGCCACCGTGTTTTTCGTTTGCACCTTGGCGCTGGCCTATTTCGGCAATCTGCGTCCTGCCAGCTCGGGTTCCGTGCTCGAAGGCGCAGCCGTCGTTGCGCCTGCAGCAGCGCCCGCTGCCGCTGAATCTGCACCTGCTGCACCCGCCTCTGGCGCCGCGCAGATTCCAGCCAAGTAAATGGCTGTTTAAATGCCTTGTCCCTGCCAGTGGCAGGGTAAATTCAGGGTAAACTCTAGGGCTGGTGAATAAGCAAATGCCGCAAGGTTCCTCACGCAAATTCACCAACTGAGAGCCGCCTTCGTGGTGAAATTGGTAGACACGCTATCTTGAGGTGGTAGTGGCGAAAGCTGTGCGAGTTCGAGTCTCGCCGAAGGCACCAGCAAAAATCAGCGCGTTCAGATGTATTCTTGGGCGCGCCAATCACGGTGATCAGAATCTCAAGATGAACCTCGATCAATATCTCCCCGTTCTCCTGTTCATCTTGGTCGGTATTGGCGTCGGTGTAGTCCCCCAGGTGCTGGGCTACATTCTCGGCCCCAACCGCCCCGACCCCGCGAAGAACTCCCCTTACGAATGTGGCTTCGAGGCATTTGAAGATGCCCGCATGAAGTTCGACGTGCGCTACTACCTGGTAGCCATCCTGTTCATTTTGTTTGACTTGGAAACCGCTTTCCTATTCCCGTGGGCTGTGTCTCTCAAAGAGATTGGCTTCTTCGGGTTTTTGATTGGCGCGGAGTTTGTGGCCGTTTTGACCATTGGCTTCGTGTACATGTGGAAAAAAGGCGCCTTGGACTGGGAGTAAGCAATGATTGAAGGTGTTTTGAAAGAGGGTTTTGTCACCACGAGCTACGACTCGGTGATGAACTGGGCCAAAACCGGCTCCATCTGGCCCATGACCTTCGGCCTGGCTTGCTGCGCCGTGGAAATGATGCACGCAGCGGCCGCCCGCTATGACCTGAGCCGCTTTGGCTCCGAAGTATTTCGTGCCAGCCCGCGCCAGTCCGATTTGATGATCGTGGCCGGCACCCTCTGCAACAAGATGGCACCCGCCTTGCGCAAGGTGTATGACCAGATGTCCGAGCCGCGCTGGGTTATCAGCATGGGTTCGTGTGCCAATGGTGGTGGCTATTACCACTACAGTTATTCGGTTGTACGTGGCTGTGACCGCATTGTGCCGGTCGATGTCTATGTGCCTGGCTGCCCCCCCACCGCCGAAGCGCTGGTGTACGGCATTTTGCAATTGCAGCAAAAGATTCGCCGCACTGAAACCATTGCGCGCGCCTGAGGAGCCCCATGACTGTTTATTCCGTTCGTCCTGAAACGATTCAGGCCGCTGTTCAGGCAGCGTTGGGTGACAAAGCCAAACATATTTCCATCGCGCTGGGTGAAGTCCAGGTGATCGTGTCTGCGGCCGATTACCAAGTAGCCGCGCTGGCCTTGCGCGATGCGCCTGGCTGCAAATTCGAGCAGCTGTTGGACCTATGCGGCGTGGACTACTCCGAGTACAAAGACGGCGCCTATGAGGGCCCACGCTATGCGGTCGTCAGTCATCTGCTGTCCGTGAGCCTGAACCAGCGCCTGCGTTTGAAGGTGTTTGCGCCTGACGACGACATGCCTGCGGTGGCATCCGTCAACGATATCTGGAACTCGGCTAATTGGTTCGAGCGCGAAGCTTTCGATTTGTTTGGCATCGTTTTTGAAGGCCACAACGACCTGCGCCGCATCCTGACCGACTACGGTTTCATCGGCCATCCTTTTCGCAAAGACTTTCCCACCACCGGGCATGTTGAAATGCGTTTCGATGCCGAGCAGGCCCGCGTGGTGTACCAGCCAGTGACGATCGAGACGCGCGAGATCACGCCCCGCATCATCCGGGAAGACAATTACGGAGGCCTGCAATAAGCAGTTGAATGCATGGCTGAAATCAAGAACTACACTCTGAACTTTGGACCGCAGCACCCTGCGGCACACGGCGTTTTGCGCCTGGTGCTGGAGCTGGACGGTGAGGTGATCCAGCGCGCTGATCCCCACATTGGCCTGCTGCACCGTGCCACTGAAAAGCTGGCCGAGACCAAGACCTATATCCAGGCGTTGCCCTACATGGACCGCCTGGACTATGTGTCCATGATGTGCAACGAGCACGCCTACTGCTTGGCCATTGAAAAGCTACTGGGCATTGAGGTGCCAGTGCGTGCGCAGTACATCCGTGTGATGTTTGCTGAAATCACCCGCCTGTTGAACCACCTGATGTGGCTGGGCTCGCATGGCAATGACTGCGGCAGTTCCACCATCCTGATTTACACCTTCCGCGAGCGCGAGGACCTGTTTGACATGTATGAGGCCGCCAGTGGCGCCCGCATGCACGCCGCCTACTTCCGTCCTGGTGGCGTGTACCGCGACTTGCCTGACACCATGCCCCAGTTCAAGGCGAGCAAAATTCGCAATGCCAAAGGTGTAGCCGAGCTGAACAAAAACCGCCGAGGGTCGTTACTGGACTTCATTGAGGACTTCACGCAGCGTTTCCCTGCCTGCTTGGCGGAATACCACACGCTGCTGACCGAAAACCGTATCTGGAAGCAGCGCACCGTGAACATCGGTGTGGTGACACCCGAACGCGCGCTGAACTTGGGCTTTACGGGCCCCATGCTGCGCGGTTCCGGCATTGCCTGGGACCTGCGCAAGAAGCAGCCCTATGAGGTGTACGACAAGCTGGACTTTGACATCCCCGTGGGCAAGACGGGCGACGTGTACGACCGCTACCTGGTGCGTATGGAAGAGATGAAGCAGTCCAACCACATCATCAAGCAGTGTGTGGACTGGCTCAAGGCCAACCCCGGCCCCGTGATCACGGACAACCACAAGGTGGCGCCGCCTTCACGTGAATCCATGAAAAGCAGCATGGAGGAGCTGATCCACCATTTCAAGCTGTTCACCGAAGGTTTCCGCGTGCCCGAAGGCGAGGCCTACGCCGCCGTGGAACACCCCAAGGGCGAGTTCGGTATCTACATCGTGAGTGATGGTGCCAACAAACCTTATCGGCTGAAGATCCGCCCACCGGGCTTTGCCCATCTGGCCGGTCTGAACGAAATGGCCAGCGGTCACATGATTGCGGATGCGGTGTCCATCATCGGCACCATGGACATTGTTTTTGGAGAGATTGACCGATGATCTCTGACGCTACCAAGGCGCGCTTCGACCGTGAAGTGGCCAAATACCCCGCCGATCAAAAGCAGTCTGCCGTGATGGCTTGCCTGTCCATCGTTCAGCAGGAGCTGGGCTTTGTGAGTGCGGAAAGTGAAAAAGTGATTGCGGCCCATTTGGGCATGGCACCCATGGCGGTGCACGAAGTCACGACTTTCTACAACATGTACAACCAGCGTCCGGTGGGCAAGTTCAAGCTGAACGTATGCACCAACCTGCCGTGCCAGTTGCGCGATGGCCAAAAGGCCTTGCACCACCTGGAGCACAAGCTCGGGATCCACATGGGCGAGACTACGGCCGACGGCATGTTCACTCTGCAGCAGAGCGAATGCTTGGGCGCTTGCGCTGATTCGCCCGTGATGCTGGTGAATGACCGCACCATGTGCAGCTTCATGAGCAACGACAAGCTGGACCAGTTGGTGGATGGCCTGCGCGCCACGGAGGGCAAGTGATGACCGTTGAGAACCTTCTCTCCCAGTTTCGCGCCACCGGCGTGCAAACCTGCTTCCACGATCGCCACATCAACCCCCAAATTTATGCAGGCCTGAACGGCAACAACTGGCGCCTGAAAGACTACGAAGCGCGCGGCGGCTACCAGGCCCTGCGCAAAATCCTGGGTAAAGATGGCGGTGAAGGCCTGACGCAAGACCAGGTGATTGCCACGGTCAAAGAATCTTCACTGCGTGGACGCGGCGGTGCTGGTTTTCCCACGGGATTGAAGTGGAGCTTTATGCCCCGCCAATTTCCGGGGCAGAAGTACTTGGTCTGCAACTCCGACGAGGGTGAGCCCGGTACCTGCAAGGACCGCGACATCCTGCAGTTCAACCCGCACATCGTAATCGAGGGCATGGCGATTGCGGCATATGCCATGGGCATCACGGTCGGCTACAACTACATCCACGGTGAAATCTTCTCGGCCTATGAGCGCTTTGAAGAAGCCTTGGAAGAAGCCCGCGCCGCAGGCCTGCTGGGCAACAACATCCAGGGCAGCAATTTCAGCTTCCAGTTGCATGCGGCCCACGGTTTTGGCGCCTATATCTGCGGTGAAGAGACCGCCTTGCTGGAGTCGCTGGAAGGCAAAAAAGGCCAGCCACGTTTCAAGCCACCGTTTCCGGCCAGTTTTGGCCTCTACGGCAAGCCCACCACGATCAACAACACCGAGACCTTTGCGGCGGTTCCATGGATCATCCGCAACGGTGGTCAGGCCTACCTGGAATGCGGCAAGCCCAACAACGGCGGCACCAAGATCTACTCCATCAGTGGAGATGTGGAGCGCCCCGGCAATTACGAAATCCCCATGGGCACGCCGTTTGCCAAGCTGCTGGAGTTGGCTGGTGGCGTCAAAGGTGGCAAGGCGCTAAAGGCCGTGATCCCCGGTGGATCTTCCTCGCCTGTGTTGCCCGCTTCCATCATGATGGAATGCACCATGGACTACGACTCGATTGCCAAGGCAGGCTCCATGCTGGGCTCGGGTGCGGTCATCGTGATGGATGAAACCCGTTGCATGGTTACGGCCTTGCAACGCTTGAGCTACTTTTACATGCACGAGTCCTGCGGCCAGTGCACGCCCTGTCGCGAAGGCACGGGTTGGCTCTCACGCATGGTGGACCGCATTGTGGACGGCCAAGGCCGTCCCAGCGATATGGCGCTGCTGGACAACGTGGCCGAGAACATCATGGGGCGCACGATTTGCGCCTTGGGCGACGCTGCGGCCATGCCGGTGCGCGCCATGATCAAACACTTCCGGCACGAATTTGAGTACCTCGTAGAGCACAAGACCAGCATGGTTGCGGCCCACGTTTAAGCAAAGCCCAAGATGATTGAAATCGAACTCGACGGCAAGAAGGTGGACATTGTTGAAGGCAGCATGATCATGCATGCCGCCGACAAAGCGGGCACCTACATTCCCCACTTCTGCTACCACAAGAAATTGAGCATTGCGGCGAACTGCCGCATGTGCCTCGTGGACGTGGAAAAGATGCCCAAACCCATGCCTGCCTGCGCCACGCCAGTGACCCAGGGCATGATCGTGCGTACCAAGAGCGACAAGGCCATCAAGGCCCAAAAGTCGGTCATGGAATTCCTGCTGATCAACCATCCTCTGGATTGCCCGATTTGCGACCAGGGTGGCGAATGCCAGTTGCAGGATTTGGCCGTGGGCTATGGCGGTTCCTCCTCGCGCTACGAAGAAGAAAAACGTGTGGTGTTCCACAAGGACGTGGGGCCGCTGATCTCTATGGAAGAGATGAGCCGTTGCATCCATTGCACACGCTGCGTGCGTTTCGGTCAGGAAGTGGCTGGTGTGATGGAGCTGGGCATGTCGCACCGCGGTGAACATGCCGAAATCGAAACCTTCATCGGTGACTCGGTGGACTCCGAGCTGTCGGGCAACATGATTGACATTTGCCCCGTGGGTGCCTTGACCAGCAAACCCTTCCGATACAGCGCCCGCACTTGGGAGTTGTCGCGCCGCAAGTCGGTCAGTCCACATGACTCCACAGGTTCCAACCTGATTGTTCAGGTCAAGAACCACAAGGTTCTGCGCGTGGTGCCGTTGGAAAATGAAGCGGTGAACGAATGCTGGATTGCCGACCGCGACCGTTTCTCTTACGAAGCGCTCAATAGCGACGAACGTTTGACCACACCCATGCTCAAGCAGGGCGGTGAGTGGAAGAGCGTGGACTGGCAAACCGCCCTGGAATACGTGGCCAATGGGTTGAAGCAAATCAAGGCTAACCACGGCGCTGCGTCGATCGGCGCCTTGGTCAGCCCCCATAGCACCCTGGAAGAACTGCATTTGGCCGGTGCCTTGGTGCGCGGCCTGGGTAGCGACAGCATCGACTACCGCTTGCGCAATGCCGAGTTTGTGGCCACCGAAGGTGTGCGCTACCTGGGTACCAGCATCGCTTCTTTGTCACAGCTGCAGCGAGTTCTGGTTGTAGGTTCCAACCTCCGTAAAGACCATCCCCTGTTCGCCCAGCGCATTCGCCAAGCTACCAAAGTCGGTGGTGTGGTCAGCGCCATCACTTCCAGCACCCCTGACTGGGCGTTGCCCGTGACGCACAGCGTGCAAGTGCCTGCGTCTGCCTGGGTGCAATCCCTGGCCGACATTGCCACCGCCGTAGCTGCAGAGAAGGGCGTTTCAGCGCCCGCTTCCGGAACCGCCAGTGTTCAGGCCAAGGCGATTGCCTTGTCGCTGATCTCGGGCGAGCGCAAGGCTATCTTGCTGGGCAATGCCGCCGCACACCACGCCAAAGCCAGCAGCCTGCTGAGTTTGGCCAACTGGATTGGTGAGCAAGTGGGTGCCACCGTGGGCTACCTGACGGAAGCCGCCAATACCGTGGGCGCCCAGATCGCTGGCGCCGTGCCGCAAGGCAATGGTGTGCACGCTGGCCAAATGCTGGCTGGCGGTCTGAAAGCCGCGTTGTTGCTCAACACCGAACCGGTCTACGACAGCGCCGCGGGTGCCGCCGCCGCGCAAGGTATTTCCAAGGCTGAGATGGTGGTCACGTTGAGCCCTTTCAAGGCCAATATGGCGTTCAGCGACGTGTTGTTGCCGATTGCACCGTTCACTGAAACTTCGGGTACGTTTGTGAATGCGGAAGGGCGCGTGCAGAGTTTTCATGCGGTGGTCAAGCCCTTGGGTGAGACACGTCCCGCCTGGAAGGTGCTGCGCGTGCTCGCCAACCTCATGGGCCTGTCCGGGTTTGACTTTGAATCGTCGCAAGACGTGCTGAAGAGCCTGCACTCTGACGCTGCAGCGGTGCCCGAGTTCGTGCCGGCCGCACGCTTGAGCAATGCCTACCGCGGTCCTGTCGATGTGTCTTCGCAGGGAGAAGACCCCGTGGTGGCGTCGATTTACCAGCTGGACGGTACCGTGCGTCGCGCGACATCTCTGCAGCTCACGGCCGATGCCCGGTCTGCGACCCCATCTGTGGAAGAGGTTTTGTCATGATCGACACGATTTACAACGCCGGCCTGGGCTTGCTGGCCGCAGCATGGTGGACCAGCGTGGCATGGCCCGTTCTGTGGGTGCTGATCAAGATTGTTGTGGTGTTGCTGCCGCTCATGGGGCTCGTGGCGTACCTGACCCTGTGGGAGCGCAAGTTTCTGGGCTGGATGCAGGTCCGTGTCGGTCCTAACCGCGTCGGGCCTTTGGGCCTCCTTCAACCAATTGCCGATGCGCTCAAGCTGCTGACCAAAGAGATCCTGACGCCAACAAACGCCAGCAAGGGTTTGTTTTTCATCGGCCCCATTTTGACGATCATGCCGGCACTCGCGGCTTGGGCGGTGGTGCCGTTTGGTCCGGATGCGGTGCTGGCAAATATCAATGCAGGTTTGCTGTTTCTGATGGCCATTACTTCCTTGGAAGTGTATGGGGTTGTCGTCGCTGGCTGGGCCTCCAACTCCAAGTATTCGTTCCTGGGTGCCATGCGTGCTTCGGCGCAGATGGTCAGCTATGAGATCTCCATGGGATTCTGCTTGGTGATCGTGCTGATGATTTCCGGCAGCATGAACATGACCGACATTGTGCTGGGCCAAGGCAAGGGCATGATGGCTGACAAGGGCTTGGGCATCCTCTCGTGGAACTGGTTGCCGCTGCTGCCTGTTTTCGTTGTCTATTTCATCTCGGGACTGGCCGAGACCAATCGTCACCCATTTGACGTGGTCGAAGGCGAAGCCGAAATCGTGGCCGGCCACATGGTCGAGTACTCTGGCATGTCGTTCGCGATGTTCTATCTCGCTGAATACGTCAACATGTGGCTGATCTCCATCCTCGCCACGGTGATGTTCCTCGGCGGCTGGTTGTCGCCACTGGCTGCGCTGGACTTCATACCCGGCTGGATCTGGTTGGGCCTCAAGACTTTCTCCGTGGTCAGCCTGTTTATCTGGGTTCGTGCCACGTTCCCTCGCTTCCGCTATGACCAGATCATGCGTCTGGGTTGGAAGGTGTTTATCCCGGTTACGCTGGTTTGGTTGCTGGTAGTAGGCGCTTGGATGCAAACGTCCTTCAACATCTGGCCCTGAAGGAACCACACATGACAACGACTGCTTTGACCCGTACACCTTCGCCCGCCTTCTCCTTGTGGGATTTCCTGTCCAGCTTTCTTTTGATCGAGCTGTTCAAGGGCTTGGCCTTGACAGGCCGCTATATGTTCCGACGCAAGATCACGGTGCAGTTTCCTGAGGAGAAGACACCGCTGTCTCCCCGCTTCCGCGGTCTTCACGCGCTGCGCCGTTATGAAAATGGTGAAGAACGCTGTATCGCCTGCAAGTTGTGTGAAGCGGTGTGCCCCGCCATGGCGATCACCATCGAGTCGGATGTGCGCAGCGATGGCTCGCGCCGCACGACTCGCTACGACATCGATCTCACCAAGTGCATCTTTTGTGGCTTTTGCGAAGAAAGCTGCCCTGTGGATTCGATCGTGGAAACGCATATTCTGGAATACCACGGCGAGAAGCGTGGTGATCTGTACTTCACCAAAGAGATGCTGCTGGCGGTGGGCGATCGTTACGAAACCGAAATTGCCGCTGCCAAACAGGCAGATGCCAAGTACCGCTGATCCGTCGCAAGAAAGTGTTTGAATCATGAGTGTTACGACCGGTCTTTTCTATGTGTTCTCGGCCGTGCTGCTGTTTGCAGCCTTCCGGGTGATTACGGCACGCAACCCTGTCCACGCAGCGCTGTTTTTGGTGCTGACCTTCTTTCAAGCGGCCATGGTGTGGATGCTGTTGAAGGCGGAATTTTTGTCCATCACGCTGGTGCTGGTGTACGTTGGGGCGGTGATGGTGTTGTTCCTGTTTGTGGTGATGATGATGGACATTAATGTGGAGAATCTTCGCATTGGTTTCTGGAAGCATTTTCCCCTTGCCGCTCTGGTGGGGGTTGTGATTTCCCTCGAAATGGCCGCTGTACTGATGGGTGGCTTTCGTGTGGTGGATGACCCCCAAGCTGCGAATGCCGCGGCGGTGGCTGGCGCGTCCAATACCAAAGAACTGGGCAAGTTGCTCTACACCCAGTACCTGCTGCCGCTGGAAGTTGCGGCCGCGATTTTGTTGGTTGCCGTGATCGCGGCTATCGCTCTGACCCTGCGTACCCGCAAGGACAGCAAGTATGTGAGCCCCGGCGACCAGGTGCGCGTGATGTCACGCGACCGGATGACCGTGGTGAAGATGGCCGCAACCCAAGCAGCCCTAGCCCCTGAAGTGGGTGAGTCGCAAGCGGAGACCAAAGTATGACCTTGACCTTAGGACATTTCCTGTCGTTGGGCGCGATGTTGTTCGCGCTGTCGGTGGTTGGCATTTTCTTGAACCGTCGCAACCTGATTGTGTTGTTGATGGCCATCGAATTGATGCTGCTGGCTGTCAATACCAACTTTGTGGCGTTCTCGCATTACCTGCACGACATGCACGGACAAATCTTCGTGTTCTTCATTCTGACCGTGGCGGCCGCCGAGTCAGCCATTGGCTTGGCCATTCTGGTTCTGTTGTTCCGCAACAAGTCCAGTATCAGCGTCGATGAACTCAATACGCTGAAGGGCTAATCGAAATGAGTCAAACCCTTTCTGCTTCTACGCTGCTGGCCGTTCCCCTGGCACCCCTGGTGGGCTCGTTGCTCGCCGGTGTGTTTGGTACCCGCTTTGGCGGTAACTGGATTGGCCGCAAGCTGAGTCACACACTGACCATTTTGGGTGTGCTGATAGCCTTTGTTTTGTCGGCTGCCACCTTGAAGTCCGTGGCACTGGATGGTGCCCGGTTCAGCGAAACCCTCTACACCTGGATGGTGGTCGGTGGCTTGAAAATGGAGGTCGGCTTTCTGGTCGATGGCCTCACCGCGATGATGATGTGCGTCGTGACCTTTGTGTCGCTGATGGTGCACCTTTACACCGTGGGCTACATGGAAGAGGACGAAGGCTACAACCGCTTCTTCGCCTACATCTCCCTGTTCACCTTTGCCATGCTGATGCTGGTGATGAGCAACAACCTGCTGCAGCTGTTCTTTGGCTGGGAGGCTGTGGGCCTGGTGTCCTATCTGCTGATCGGTTTCTGGTTCAACAAGCCGACCGCCATCTTCGCCAACATGAAGGCCTTTCTGGTCAACCGCGTGGGTGACTTCGGATTCATCCTCGGTATTGGCCTCATCGTGGCCTTTGGCGGGACGCTGAACTATGCGGAAGTCTTTGCCAAGGCAGATGCGCTGGCGCAGCTGTCTTTCCCCGGAACCGACTGGATGCTGATCACCGTGATCTGCATTTGCCTGTTCATCGGTGCCATGGGTAAATCGGCCCAATTCCCATTGCATGTGTGGTTGCCAGACTCCATGGAAGGCCCCACACCCATCTCCGCGCTGATCCACGCCGCGACCATGGTGACCGCCGGTATCTTCATGGTGGCGCGTATGTCGCCCCTGTTTGAATTGAGCGATACGGCGTTGAACTTCATCCTTGTGATTGGTGCCATCACTGCCTTGTTCATGGGCTTTTTGGGCATCATCCAGAACGACATCAAGCGCGTGGTCGCGTACTCCACGCTGTCACAGCTGGGTTACATGACGGTGGCGCTCGGTGCCTCGGCCTATTCCGTGGCGGTGTTCCACCTGATGACGCACGCCTTCTTCAAGGCTCTGTTGTTCCTTGCCGCGGGCTCGGTCATCATGGGTGTGCACCACAACCAAGACATCCGCTGGATGGGTGGCTTGCGCAAGTACATGCCCATCACCTGGATCACGTCCTTGCTGGGATCTCTGGCCCTGATCGGCACGCCGCTGTTCGCCGGTTTTTACTCCAAGGACAGCATCATTGAAGCGGTGCACGAAAGCCATCTGCCGGGTGCCGGTTTTGCTTCGTTCGCGGTGCTCGCAGGTGTGTTTGTCACCGCGTTCTATTCCTTCCGCATGTACTTCCTGGTGTTCCATGGCAAAGAGCGTTTTGACCAGAACCCGGATGCACACCACGACGACCACCATGGGGACCATGGCGATCACCATGACCACCATCCGCACGAATCCCCTTGGGTTGTGACCGTTCCGCTGGTGTTGTTGGCTATTCCCTCGGTGTTGATCGGCTACCTGACCATCCAGCCCATGCTGTTTGGCGATTTCTTCAAAGGCGTGATAGCCGTCGACCTGGAGAAGCACCCTGCGATGGAAGAGCTGGCCCATGCCTTCCATGGCCCGCTGCAAATGGCCATGCATGCCTTCACGACCTTGCCGTTCTGGCTGGCACTGGCAGGCGTAGTGACGGCGTACCTGATGTACATGGTGTTCCCTGCGGTTCCCGCCACCATTAAGCGCAACGTGATGCCGATTTTTAACTTGTTGGAAAACAAGTACTACCTCGACTGGATCAACGAAAACATCTTGGCCCGCGGCGCTCGCGGATTGGGTATGGGGCTGTGGAAGGTGGGCGACCAGGCCATCATCGATGGTGCGGTGGTCAACGGATCGTGGAAGCTGGTGGGCTGGATTTCGGGTCTCGTGCGCCAGGTTCAATCCGGCTATCTGTACCACTACGCGCTGGTCATGATTTTGGGCGTGTTCTTGATCATGTCTTACTTCGTGACATGGCCCATGGTTGTTCAATGGCTTGGCCGCTAAGGAGAAAAATAATATGGGTTTGTTGAGCCTTGCAATTTGGACACCTATTGCCTTCGGCCTGGTGCTGTTGGCGTTCGGGCGCGATGAGCATGCCGGTGTGGTGCGCTGGATCGCGTTGATTGGGTCCGCGGTCAGTTTGCTGGTGACGTTGCCGTTGTATGGCCAGTTCGACAATGCATCGGCGGCCATGCAGTTTGTAGAAAACGCCCGCTGGATTGAACGCTTCAACGTCAATTACCACCTGGGCGTGGATGGCATATCCTTCTGGTTTGTGCTACTTACCGCCTTCATCAATGTGGTGGTGGTGATTGCGGGCTGGGAAGTCATTACCCAGCGCGTGAACCAGTACATGGGCGCGTTCCTGATCCTCAGTGGTCTGATGATTGGCGTGTTCACGGCGCTGGACGGCTTGCTGTTCTATGTGTTCTTCGAAGCCACGCTGATCCCGATGTACTTGATCATTGGTATCTGGGGTGGCCCGAACAAGATTTACGCGGCTTTCAAGTTCTTCCTGTACACCTTGATGGGCTCCTTGCTCATGCTGGTGGCGTTGATTTACCTGTACACCAAATCCGGTGGCAGCTTTGATCTGGCTACTTGGCATGCGCTGCCCTTGGGTCGTACGCCTCAGACTTTGCTGTTCTTTGCTTTCTTTGCAGCGTTTGCGGTCAAGGTTCCCATGTGGCCAGTGCACACCTGGTTGCCCGATGTGCACGTGGAAGCGCCGACCGGTGGTTCCGCCGTGCTGGCTGCGATCATGCTGAAGCTGGGCGCCTATGGATTCCTGCGCTTCTCCATGCCCATTGCGCCCGATGCGGCGCATGAATGGGGTGCAACCATGATCGCGCTGTCTCTGATTGCGGTGGTGTACGTGGGCCTGGTGGCCATGGTGCAGCAAGACATGAAGAAGCTGGTGGCGTACTCGTCGGTGGCACACATGGGTTTTGTGACCCTGGGTTTCTTTATCTTCAACGACCTCGGCGTTGCCGGTGGTCTGGTGCAAATGATTGCCCACGGCTTTGTGTCCGGCGCGATGTTCTTGTCCATTGGCGTGCTGTACGACCGCGTGCACTCGCGTGAAATTTCCAGCTACGGCGGTGTGGTCAACACCATGCCCAAGTTCGCAGCGTTTGCGCTGCTGTTCTCCATGGCCAACTGCGGTCTACCAGGAACTGCTGGTTTCGTGGGCGAGTGGATGGTGATTCTGGGTGCGGTGAAGTTCAACTTCTGGATCGGTTTTGCGGCCGCCAGCGCCTTGATCTTTGGTGCGGCCTACACGCTGTGGATGTTCAAGCGGGTGTACCTCGGCCCCGTGACCAACGACGATGTGAAGTCCCTGGTGGACATCAATGCGCGTGAATTCCTGATGCTGGCGCTGCTGGCAGCCGCTGTGCTTTACATGGGCCTGTACCCCAAGCCCTTCACCGATGTCATGGATGCTTCGGTGGCCCAGCTGCTCAAGCATGTGGCAGTGTCCAAGTTGAACTGATCAGACTGAATTGAGAGACGAATGATGATTGACAAACTCAGTTGGATCACGGTGTACCCCGAGATCGTGCTCATGGTGATGGCCTGTGTCATCGCCATCGCCGATTTGGGTGTCAAGACGCCATTGCGCGGCGCCACCTACATACTCACCCTGTTGACGTTAGCCGTCGTGGCGTTGTTGCAGGCAAGCCTTGGCACGGGCGCTACGCAAGCATGGCTGGGCGTAAGTCAAACTGTGTACGGCTTTGGCAACATGGTGGTCAGTGACTCCATGGGCAACTGGCTCAAGTGCTTTGCCACGCTGGCGGTGATGGTGACCTTGGTGTACGGCCGCCCCTACGCTGGCCAGCGCGACATGCTGCGCGGCGGTGAGATGTTCACGCTCAGCCTGTTTTCCTTGTTGGGCATGTTCGTCATGATTTCCGGCAACAACTTCCTGGTGACCTACCTGGGGCTGGAGTTGCTGACCCTGTCCAGCTATGCGCTGGTGGCCCTACGCCGCGATAACGCGACCGCCACTGAAGCCGCCATGAAGTACTTTGTGCTGGGTGCGATGGCGTCTGGCTTCTTGCTGTACGGCATGTCCATGTTCTATGGTGCCACCGGTTCGTTGGACGTGAATGCAGTGTTCCGGGCTATTTCTTCCGGCAAGTACCAACACGGCGTGCTGGTGTTCGGTTTGGTCTTTATCGTGGCGGGTCTGGCGTTCAAACTGGGTGCCGTGCCGTTCCACATGTGGATTCCCGACGTGTACCAAGGCGCGCCCACGGCGGTGACGCTGATGATTGGTGCGGCGCCCAAGTTGGCTGCATTTGCCATCGTTATGCGCTTGCTGGTCGAAGGCATGCTGCCTTTGGCGGGTGATTGGCAGCAAATGTTGATGGTGCTGGCGGTGGGGTCTTTGCTGATCGGCAACTTTGCCGCCATTGCACAAACCAACGTGAAGCGAATGCTGGCCTTTTCCACCATTGCCCAGATCGGCTTTGTGTTGTTGGGCCTGATGTCGGGTGTGGTCAACGGCAATATTGCTCCGGCTGCCAATGCTTACAGTTCCGCCATGTTCTACGTGATCAGCTATGTGCTGACCACGCTGGCCAGCTTCGGCGTGATTTTGCTGCTCTCGCGCGAAGGTTTTGAGAGTGAAGAAATTGCGGACTTTGCCGGTCTGAACCAGCGCAGCCCTCTGTACGCCGCCATCATGGCCATTGCCTTGTTCTCCTTGGCGGGTATTCCCCCCATGGTGGGCTTCTATGCCAAGTTGTCGGTGTTACAAGCCTTGATCGCTTCGGGTGATTCGTTCTACCTAGGATTGGCCGTGTTCGCCATGCTGACCTCGCTGGTCGGTGCGTTCTACTACCTGCGCCTCATCAAGGTCATGTACTTTGATGAACCCATTACCGCCACCACCGTGAGTGCACCGACCGATGTGCGCGTGGTGCTGTGCATCAACGGCGCCCTGGTGTTGCTGTTGGGTCTGTTCCCCAGCGGGCTGATGGCGCTGTGTGCAGCGTCCATCAAGCAGATGCTGGGCACCTGAAGTCGCAGTCGGCTGATGGGCAATTCTTTCGCGGTGGGTGCGTTGGTGGTGTTGGCACTGTTGGGTGCCAACCTGCCGTTCTTCACCGAAAAACTGATGGGCGTTTTGCCTGTGGCACAGCGCAAGTCGCTGGGCTTGCGTTTGCTGGAGTTGCTGCTCTGGTACGGCGTGACAGGTGCGGTGGGCGCGGGTCTGGAAAAGCACGCTGGGCAAATCACTCCGCAGGGCTGGGAATTCTTTGCCATCACCTGGGCCTTGTTCATGACGTTTGCGTTCCCGGGCTTTGTCTATCGCTACCTGCTCAAGCGGCGCGACTGATCACCAGCGCGTTCTATGGAAGACGACAGCCACCTGCGTGAGCACACGCACTCCAGCGAAGAAATTCTGAAAGGCAAATTCCTGCATGCCTTTCGCGACACCGTTACCTTGCCAGACGGTGCTTCTGCCACCCGCGAATACTTTGTCCATCCCGGTGCGGTGATGGTGATTCCCTTGCTGCAGGACGATGCGGGCCAGATCCGTGTGGTGCTGGAGCGCCAGTTTCGCTACCCCATTGGCCAGGTGATGGTGGAGTTTCCGGCTGGCAAGCTGGATACCGGTGAGACCGTGCAGTTCTGCGCCCAGCGCGAGCTGCTGGAGGAAACCGGCTACACCGCCACCGAATGGGCGCGCGCGGGTCAGATGCGCCCGGCGATTGCGTATTCCACCGAATTCATTGACATTTGGTTTGCCCGTGGCCTGACGCCCGGTGCTGCAAAGCTGGATGCGGGTGAATTTCTGGAAGTGTTCACCGCCACGCTGGAAGAACTGCTGCAGTGGTGCCAACAGGGCCGGGTCACCGATGCCAAAACTCTGACGGGTGCGCTGTGGTTGCAACAAGTCCTGCAAGGCAGCTGGCCTTTGCAATGGGGCGCGGCACTGCCCATGCCCTGAGGGCGGACAATACGGCCATGAAAGTTCTGGACCTTCATTGCGCCCAAGGCCACCCGTTTGAAGGGTGGTTTGCGTCGGAAGACGATTTTGTGTCCCAGTGCGCCCGTGCGCTGGTGCAATGCCCGGTGTGTGGCGATCCTTCGGTGGTCAAAAAACTCAGTGCCCCACGTTTGAACCTGTCTGGCGCCCGCGCACCTGCGGCAGAGCAAGAGCAGGCGGTTGACCAAAAGCCCCACGGTGACGCAGTGACCACCGTGCCTCACAATGCGGCCCTGGCTGCGGCATGGATGGCAATGGCGCGCCACGTGGTGGCCACCACTACCGACGTGGGGCCGCAGTTTGCCGAGGAGGCGCGCAAGATGCACTATGGCGAGGCCGAAGAACGTGGCATCCGTGGCCGCACCACGGAAAAAGAAGCGCGTGAGCTGGTGGAGGAGGGCATTGATGTGATGCCCTTTGCCCTCCCCGAAGCGCTCAAAGAGCCCCTGCAGTAGCGGAGCTTGTCGCTCCACCACTGCGTGGGGCGTTGCTCAGGGGTACAAGCCGCGCAACTCGCGCGCATGCAAGATGCGCTTACAGGCCACGATGAAGGTGGCGGTGCGCAGGCTCACCTTGTGGTCCTGCGCCACATTCCAGACGCCGGCAAATGCCTCCTTCATGATGCGCACCAGACGGGCATTGATCTCGTCCTCGCTCCAGAAAAAGCTGGAGAAATCCTGCACCCATTCAAAGTAACTCACAGTCACGCCGCCGGCGTTGGCAATCACGTCGGGCAAGACCAGCACGTTGCGCTCTTGCAGGATGTCATCGGCCTCGGGCGTGGTGGGGCCGTTGGCGCCTTCAATCACCAGTTTTGCCTTGATGCGCCCGGCATTCGCCTTGGTAATTTGTTGCTCTAGTGCCGCGGGGATCAGGATGTCGCAGTCCACGTCCCAGAATGCGTCGTTGGCAATCACCTCGGCCGGTGTGAACCCGGCCACAGAGCCGTGGGCCGCTACGTGGGCCAGCAGGGCCGGTACGTCCAGGCCTGACTCTTGGTAAATGGTGCCGCCATGGTCTTGCACGGCCACGACACGGGCACCGGCTTGGGCGAACAGCTTGCCGGCGATACCGCCCACATTGCCGAAGCCTTGCACGGCCACGCGTGCCTTGGAAATATCCAAACCAATATGCTGCGCCGCTTCCACGCCCACGGTGTACACGCCGCGGCCGGTGGCTTCGCGCCGACCGAGTGAACCACCCAGATCAATCGGCTTGCCTGTCACCACGCCGGTAGCGGTAGAGCCGGTGTTCATGGAGTAGGTGTCCATCATCCACGCCATGATCTGCTCGTTGGTGTTCACGTCAGGCGCAGGGATGTCCTTGTTGGGTCCGATGATGATGCCGATCTCGCTGGTGTAGCGGCGCGTCAGGCGCTCGAGCTCGCCACGCGACAGGGTTTTGGGGTCGACACGGATACCGCCCTTGGCACCGCCGTAGGGCACGTTCACCGCGGCGTTCTTGATCGACATCCAGGCCGACAGTGCCATCACTTCCGACAACGTTACGTCCTGGTGAAAACGCACACCGCCCTTGCCGGGGCCACGCGAGGTGTTGTGCTGCACGCGGTAGCCCTCAAAGTGGGCCACAGTGCCGTTGTCCAGCTGGATAGGCACGTCCACGATCAGTGCGCGCTTGGGGCGCTTCAGGGTTTCGGCCCAGCGCGCCAGGTGGCCCAGGTAGGGCGTAACGCGGTCCACCTGTTGCAGGTAAATGCCCCAGGGGCCGAGGTGGTCGGCCTGCAGGTAGGAAGGCAGCGCATGGGTAGTGGCTGCGGTTTGTGCAGGGGACGCCGGGTTAGCGTGGATTTGCGACATGAAAGCTCCTTATGGTTGTCGTCATGGCCCGCAATGTAGGCGTGCCGCGGCGACCTGTCCAAGGCCACTTCTTTTGCAAACTATGCAAAAAAATAATAACGATGTCAGACGCTGAGGTTGACGATGCGTCCCGTGGCTTGGCCCAGCGTGTTGATGGCTGGGGCGGCCTTGCTGTCGTCCTTGAGAGGGTTGCCGCTGGCGGCAAACTGTGGGCTGGTGGCCTTGTACATGCGCACCAGAAAATCCTGGGTGGCCGTGGGCACAGCAACGAAATTCGACTTGGTGGGAGCACTGTACGTGCTGCTGGCCGGGGTCTCGGCAGGCTTGCTGGCGCTGCTGCTCAGCTCGCGCACATTGTCTTGGCGGTCTTGTGCGTCGCGTTCTGCATCGTTGGCCTCGGCACGCAGGTTTTCTGCCTTGGCCTCGGCGGTGTCCGCCTCCCGCTTGGCCTGCTCCAGGCGCACCATGCTCAGCGACGCCTGCAAAGACGGTGTCGTGCTGTTGGTGGCGGTGATGGCGACCATGGCCGTCTACCCGGGTTGCAAGCGAGTGTTGTGGCTCAGGCGCTGACGTTGAGCAGCCGTCCCGTGGTCTGCCCCTGGGCATTCACCACCGGGCGCTTGGGCTCTTCCGCCTTTTTAGGGGCTTGCGCCTTGGCCTGCGTTTCGCGTCGCTGGGTTTGCTGGGTCTCGTCGGTGCGCTTGAGGGCTTGGGCCGCTTGCACTTGTGCGGGCTTGGCTTTGCTAACGTCCATAGAGTTCTCCTAGGGTGATCGTTTGATTTTAGGGGTCTAAGCCCTTCTTTTCAATGGATCACCCGCCCGGAGGGGTGCTAGGCGCTACTGGTGGTTCAGGCGTTGAACTGCAGCGCCGCCAGCCCGGCGTACACACCGCCACGCGCCACCAGCTCGGCGTGCGTGCCTTGTTCCACCAGCTTGCCGTGGTCCAGCACCACGATCAGGTCGGCCTTTTGCACCGTAGCCAGGCGGTGGGCAATGACCAACGTGGTGCGGTCGCGCATGGCTGATTCAAGTGCGGCCTGCACCATGCGTTCGCTCTCGGCGTCCAGCGCGCTGGTGGCTTCGTCCAGCAGCAGCAGCGGCGGGTTTTTCAGCATGGCGCGCGCAATCGCGATACGCTGGCGCTGGCCGCCAGAGAGGCGCACGCCGCGCTCGCCCAGGAAGGTGTCGTAGCCCTGGGGCAGGGCGCTGATGAACTCGTGTGCGAATGCGGCCTGGGCGGCGGCCTTGACTTCGGCATCGGTCGCATCGGGCTTGCCGTAGCGGATGTTTTCCAACGCGCTGCTGGAGAAAATCACCGCGTCCTGCGGGACGATGCCCACGCGCTGGCGCAGCGTGTCCAGTGCCATGTCGCGCGTGCCTACGCCGTCCAACACAATGCCGCCGCTCTGTGGGTCGTAGTAGCGCAGTAGCAGCTGGAACACCGTGCTCTTGCCCGCACCGCTGGGCCCGACGATGGCCACGGTCTGGCCGGGCTGCACGTTCAGGCTGAAGTTTTGCAGCGCCGGTTGCAAGGGGCGCGAGGGGTAGTGGAAATCAATCGCTTCAAATTTGATAGCGCTTCCCGCAGTAGGCATGGGGGCTAACAGCGGTTTTGATGGTGAAGTGATGGGCGATTGGGTGCCCAGCAGCTCCATCAGGCGCTCGGTGGCACCGGCGGCACGCAGCAGGTCGCCATACACCTCGCCCAGTACTGCAAACGCGCTGGCCAGGATGATCACATACACCACGGTTTGGCCCAGGTGGCCCGCCGTGATGCGGCCTTCGGCCACCGCCTGCGTGCCTTGGTACAGGCCCCACAAGAGCGCGGCAGACGTGGCAATGATGATGAAGGCGACCAGCACCGCACGCATGCGGCTGCGCTTGGTGGCGGTCTCGAATGCGTTGTCGGTGGAGGTGACAAAGCGCGCGGTCTCGCGCCCTTCGGCGGTGTAGCTTTGCACCACAGGAATCGCGTTCAGCACCTCGGCGGCGATGGCACTGGAGTCGGCAATGCGGTCTTGCGACGCCCGCGAGAGCTTGCGCACACGCCGGCCAAACCACAGGCTGGGCACCACCACCAAAACCAGCACCACCAGCACCTGCAGCATCACCACCGGGTTGGTCCACACCAGCACACCCAGCGCGCCAACGCCCATCACCGCGTTGCGCAGCCCCATGCTGAGCGAGGAGCCCACCACGGTCTGCACCAGTGTGGTGTCGGCCGATAGGCGCGACAGAACTTCGCCGGTTTGCGTGGTCTCAAAAAACTCGGGGCTTTGCTTGAGCACATGGCTGTAGACCGCGTTGCGCAGGTCCGCCGTCACGCGCTCGCCCAGCCAGCTCACCATGTAAAAGCGGCATGCCGAAAACAGGCCCAGCGCCACGGCCACGGCAAACAGCGCCGCAAAGTGTTCGCGCAGCGCCATCACCTGTGCGCCCTTGTCGGCCTGCACCAGCCCGCCGTCAATCAGGCTGCGCAGCGCCAGCGGAAACGCCAGCGTGGCACCCGCCGCCAGCACCAGAAACACCAGCGCCATGCCGATACGGCCCCGGTAGGGTCGCAGGAATGGCAGCAGGCCGGAGAGGGATTTGGGGTTGGTGGCTTTGGGGCGGTCGGAAGAAGTCATGGCTGCCTAGATGGGGGTGAGGGGGGTAGAGGCAAGGTGGCTAAGGAAATATAAAGAAACAAGCCTCTAGCCCCCGTGATTATTGCGCGAGCAGCTATTGAATTTGTAGCGACCGGTTTTCGGTTTGTTGCGGTTTGTTGCAGCACGGTTAGAGCTTCAGCGCCGCCGCATACCCTGTCATCTCCAGGTAGCCGCGCCCGACCAGCTTGTCGTTGCTGTCCCAGACTTCGCTGAGGCCTTCCCAGTAGATGGCGCCGGTGGAGCCGCGGCTGTCGAGTTCTTGGTTGTCGAGGACGGCCTTCACCGTGTAAAAGTCGGCCGGCGTGCGTACCACCCATTCCACAGGGTAGCTGGCCTTGCTGAGTGGGCTGCGCCAGCTGCGCGTGGGTTTGAACAGCACCTCGCCGCGTGAGAACGCGTAGCGCACACCCGCCGCGCTGCGGAAGGAGCCACCGTCCCACAGCGCGCCGCCTTGCCGGTCGCGCAACTGAAAGGCGGTGAGCGCGCTGCCGTCGAACAGGTTGATGCCAATCCAGTCCCAGCCCTGGGCCTGCGGGTGAAGCACCTCCTGGCTCCATTCGTGGTCCAGCCAGGCGGTGCTGCCGGCCTCCAGGGCGCGCGTCTGGCCCTGCAGCGCAATGCTGCCGCTGACTTGCAGCTGCGGCATGCTGTAGTAGTAGCTGGCCTGCTTGTCCTCAGGCCCCTTGCGGGACAGGCCATCTTTCCCCTGCAGCAGCACGGGCTGGCTGGCTTTGAAGTTCAGGTTCAGCGTGAAGTCGCCCGCCGCCACTTGGACCTGCAGGTCTGCGCCCTGGCGCTGCAGGGACCAGTCGCGCAGCAGCACGCCCGTGTCCTGCAGGTTGGCGGAGGCCGTATCTGCCGAGTTGCTACCCGCGGGCTCGCCAGACCAACGGGCGATGCGCTGGTCGTGCCAAAGTTTTTTGCCCGCTACGTCGGTGACAGCCGCATGGGCAAACAGCAGCTGCTTCGCCGCCAGGCGCGACTGCATGCCTTGTGTGGCCGCCACGCGGCTGCGGAAGAAAGTGACCTGAAACCCTAACGCTGCAGATTGGCCAGCCACATTGGCATAGCCCGTGAGGTACCACCACTCGGTGGCAAAGTCGTTGTGGCTACCCGCATCGCGCGGGAAGCGCAGGGTGGTGGCGGGCAGGGCCCACGCTGCGGGCCATGCGCCTGCCAGCACCGGGGCCGCCAGCCAGGCGCGGCGGCTCAGCATGGCATGCAGTGATTAGTGGTTGCCGGCACGCGCCAAGCGCTGCGGGACGGTGGGCGAGGGCTGGCCTGAGAGGGCATCCAGCCGCTGGCCCATGGCCGCCTCCAACTGGTCCAGCCGCACCTGGGTGGCGGGGTGGGTGCTCAGGGTCAGCGTGAAGACCGGGTTGTCGGGCTTGGCGGTGCGCAGCTGCTGCAACACGGCCACCAGGCCATACGGGTCAAAACCCGCGCGCGCGGCCAGGGCTACGCCACTGCGGTCGGCATCCAACTCGTCCTCCTGGTCCAGGCCCTTGGAATACAGGTCCTTGCCCAGGGCCAGCAGTTGGGCTGACACCATGCCTTGCACGTTGTTGCTGAATTGCGAGGCGATGGCCTTGGTCAACAGCCCGGTTTGCGCGGTCTTGCGCATGGCCTTGAGGTGGTGCTTGCCCACCACGTGGTGGATCTCGTGCGCAAGGATGCCAGCCAGTTCTGATTCGTCGGCCACCGCGTCTACCAAGCCCTTGGTGATGAAGATGTAGCCCCCGGGTGCGGCAAAGGCATTGAAGCCGGTGTCGTCCAGCACCGCAAAGGTCCAGGGCAGGTCGGGCCTGGCCGATTGCAGGCTGATCCAGCGACCCAGCCGGTTCACATACCGCTGCAGCGCCACGTCTTTGTGCAAGGGCTTGGTACCTAGCAGTACGGCCGACAGTTGCCGGCCGATTTCGATTTCCTTGGGTTCGTCAATTTGCTCCAGCGACTGCGAGAGCAGGCCCACCAAGTCCACTGCATTGCCGGCGTTGGCGGCATTGTTGTTGCCCCCTAGCGAGATGCCGAGGCCGCCACCACCGCCCTGGTTGGGCTTGAGCAGGTTCTGGAACAGACCGCCCAGTGCCTTGCCGGCGTCTTGCGCCTGGAGTGACACGGGTACGCCGGCAAAGCAGGCGGCCACACACAGGCCGAGGACGGTGCGCTTCATGGGAAGGCCCCCTTGATGTTCGGATTGGGGAGCGGTGCGGGCGGCGAGGGCACAGGCAGTGGCTCCACCGCGCGGGCAGTCAGGCTGGCATCGGCCGCAAAGCGTTTGGCTTGCGCGGCGTCCTGCCGCTGGCCCTCGGCTTGGGTCAGCGCAGCCATATTGGGTTGCGCGTTGGCAATGTCTTCCGCGCCCAGGCCCCGTATGCCGACGGTGGCCGTGGGGCCCCCTGTGTTTTGGTTTTGTGCGCTGCCGCGGTTGAACAGGTTGGACAGGCCACGCAGCGCGCCGGTGGCGGCGCTGGCCACGGTTCCCTGCTCGGTGGGAGAGCCCACGTCAAACAGGTGAATCCACCCGCTGGCGCCGGCGGCGGTTTTCACCTGGATCCACGGGCCCTGGCGCGTGGGCAGTCGGGTCAGTGGGGTTTGGGCGGGCAGGGCAACCAGGGTGGCGGCGCTGTCGGCAGGGCCATCGCGCAGCGCCGAGGCGCGCTTGGTGACCAGGGACTCTTGCGCCAGGGCGGGGCCGCTGGCCAAAGCTGCCAGCGCGGCCAGGACCACCAGGGGGTAGGTAAAAGGGCGATGGGGAATACGCATGCGTGCCATTGTCAGGGAAGGTGTGGCGCCGGGCAATGGTTCAGTCGGGGTGGGCGTTGGTTTCGGGGTCGGGCACCTCGCCAATGGCCTTGCGGGTGAGCGCCGCCTGCGCCATCAGCCAGGCGCAAAAGGCCTGAATTTCGGGCCGTGTGCTGCTGCGCGGCCCTACGATCAAAAAGTACACCAGCGGCGTGTCGATGCGTCCGTTGGGCAGCACTTCCACCAGGTCGCCGCTGGCCAGGCTGTCGGCCACCAGCGGCATGCGCGCCAGCGCCACGCCCTGGCCGGTCAGCGCGGCCTGCACGATCTGGTGGGCGTAGTTGAAATACATCCAGCGTTTGGGCTCCAGCTTGGGCAACTGGTTGTCGTCCAGCCAGCGCCGCCAGGTCAGCCACTCCAGGTTTTGGTGGCGGTGGCTGTCGCTGGCCTCTAGCAGCGCAAAGCGGTTCAGGTCGGCAGGCTTGCGCAGCGGTGGGCCACTTTTCAGCAGCCAGGGGCTGGCCACTGGCGTGAGCTGCTCGCCAAACAGGCGCACCGCGTCAGGGCCTGCATTGCTGGGACGGGTGTAGCGGATGGCGAGGTCCACGTCGCTGGTGTCCAGGTCCACCGGGTTGTCGGTGGCGTCCAGGCGGATATCGATGTCCGGGTACTCGGCCTGGAAGGCTTCGAGCCGCGGAATCAGCCACATAGAGGCAAATGAGGCCCAGGTGGAAATGGCCACGCTCTTGCGTCCCGCTGTACGGCGGATCAGGCGCACCGCGCTGTCCACCCGCTCGAGCGAAGGCACCACGGCGCGCAACAATTGGGCGCCCGCACTGGTCAGCTCCACGGCGCGCGTGTGGCGCAAAAACAGGGGCACGCCCACCTCTTCTTCCAGCGACTGCACTTGGCGGCTTACCGCGCTTTGGGTCAGCGACAGCTCTTCCGCCGCCGCCCGGAAGTTCAGGTGGCGGGCCACCGCCTCTAGGGCGCGCAGGTGGCCCATAGCAATGGGCCGGGTGCGCAGGCGGATCTCGGTGCTGGAGGGGACGGCGGAGGACATGGCGGGAATGTCGATTCATGCGTGAATGGAATGAATAGCATAGCCCGATTTCATTGGACGGTGTGGCGGTGCGGCGCGATCATTCATTGCCCAACCACCTAAACAGGAGTCCACCATGCAAGTCCAAAGTCCCTCGCTACAACAGTCCCAACAAGCTTCCCAGCTTCAACAACCTGCCGCTGGTGTCGCTTACGACGCGGTAGCCCTGTCTGCCGACGCCCCCTGGGTGCTGGCCAAGGGCAATGCGGTCACCCTGCGTCCGCGCACGGCCGGTGTGCTGCGTGTGGTGTCGGGCCGTGCCTGGGCCACGTTGGATGTGTCCCGCCACACCCCGCTGCTGGAAACCGGTGACCATTTCGTGGCGTTGGGCCACGACTTGCAACTGCGCGCGGGGCAGCGTGTGGTGGTGGAAGCGTGGCCACACAAGGGGCAGGACGACATCAAGCTGCAGTGGGTGGCGCAGCCCGAGCCATGCATGATCACCCGCTGGCAAGCCAAGGTGGTGGAGCCCCTGCGTGATGTGGGCCACGGCCTGGCGTTGGTGGCGCGCGCCTTGGTGCGCCTCGTGGCAGGCTTGTCAGGCTATGCGAATGTGTTCGCTGCGGGCAGGGGCCGGGTGCTGTGCGGCCTGGAGTCCAATTCACCTTGATGTGCCCTGATTCGCCCTAAGTTCCTCTGATTTTCTGCGCCCATGCCTCCCGGCATGGGCGTTGTTTTTGGATAAAAGCAGTGCTGGCAGGCCCTCTGCCACTATCATGGTCGCGTCGCCAACTGCTGTGAGCCTGCCAGTGTCCGCTCCCGATCTGCGCATCTTCATCTTGATCAATGGCCTGATGGCCTTGCTGATGGCGCTGCTGCTTTTCTTCCAGGCGCGCACCTACCCCCGTTCCATCCGGGGTTTAAACCACTGGGCCATCGGCCAACTGCTGGCCTTTTTCTCCACCCTGTTGTTTGGTTTGCAAGGCCTTGTGCAAACGCTGGTCTTTGCCGGCATGGGCAATGTGCTGCTGGTGCTGTCTGGCGCCTATCTGTTGGTGGGCACATGCCGCCATATGGACGTGGCGCTGCCACGCTACTTTGTGCCGGCTGTGGCGGTGTACGCCGCGGTAGCCATGGTCTGGCTCATTGCCGGCGACGCGCCGTATCTCTACCGGCTGCTGTTCATTTGCGGCACCATGGCCGTGCTGTTTGCTGCGCATGCGGCGGTCGTGGGGGAATATGGCAATGCGTCCTTGGCCTGCCGTGTGCTGCTGACCGTGTCGGTGCTGCTCACCATTGTCATGCTGGTGCGCGGTGTGACGGCCTGGGTGGACCCACCGGCCTCCAGCATTTTTGCGGCATCGACCATCCAGGTCGTGTACTTCGCCAGCTTCAGCTTCGGGCTGCTGCTGCTGTCCATTGGCGGCGTGCTGATGGCCACCGAGCGCATGCGTAAGGAGCTGGAGTATCTGGTCAGCAACGACAGCCTGACCGGGGCCTACACCCGCCGCGCCCTGTTTGAACTGGGCGAGAACGAGGTGGCGCGCTGCCAGCGCCTGGGCACGGAGATGGCCGCGCTGATGATGGACCTGGACCATTTCAAGAACATCAACGACAAGCATGGCCACCATGTGGGGGACCTGGTGATCAGTGATTTTGTGCACCGCGCCCAGACGCTGTTGCGCCGCCCTGCCATCCTGGGGCGTTATGGCGGGGAGGAGTTCGTGGCTCTGCTGCCCGACACCACACGCGAGGAGGCCCTGCGGGTGGCCGAGCGCATTCGCCAAAGCGTCACCACGGACCCGGCATTGCCGGTGTGCCAGGTCAGCATTGGTGTCGCCACTTTCAACCATGCCGCGCCGGACACCCTGACCGCGCTTATCGACCGGGCCGACACCGGCCTGTACCGTGCCAAGCAGCTGGGGCGCAACCGCGTGGAAGAGGCCCTTGCCAGTCCCTCTACGCCCGCCAACAGCGCATTTGGCTCTACCAGTCCTCTTTGACGGCCATGACCGCGTCGCGGTCTGCCGCGGCCTGGCCCGACAGCCAGGCGGTGATGGTGCCCGCGGCAACCACCGCAGCCCCCAGCACCGCCAGCCGCCCCCAGGGCAGGGCCAGTTCCATGGTCCAGTGAAAGCTCTGTGGGTTCACCACGTGCACCAGCACCACGGCCACCGCCAGGCCCAGCGCCATGCCCGCCAGTGCACCCAGCGTGGTCCAGGCTGCACCCTCCAATGCCACCACGCGCAGGATTTGCCGGCGCGTGAGGCCCAGGTGCACCAGCAGCCCAAACTCCTTGCGCCGCGCGAGCACCTGCGCGCTGAAGCTGGCCGCCACGCCAAACAGGCCGATACCAATGGCCACCGCCTGCAGCCAGTAGGTCACCGCAAAGCTGCGGTCAAAAATCTTCAGGCTGGTGGCCCGTATCTCGGCGGCCGAGCCAAACTCCAGCAAGTTGCCCGCCTCACCACCGGGCGTCTTGGCGAGCTGGTTGGCCAGGTCACGCAGGCGGTCTTGCACCTGGGCCACCTTGGCATCGGGTGCCAGCCAAAAGGCGATGTCGTTCACCCGTGTGTCGCGGCTGATGCGGGCAAAGTCGGCTTGCTCCACGGCCACGGTGCCAAACTGGCGAGAGTAGTCGCGCCACACGCCTGCTACAAAAACAGGAGCTACTGGCGCAGTGTTCTCGGGGGCTAGAGCCCTAAAAGATGCTGAAAGTGCAGGTAAGTCCTGCCCCGGACGCGCACCGTACAGGTCCAGCATGGCTTCACTCACATACACACCGGTGCGGCCCGGTGGCACTGCCAGGGCGTTACCCACCAACGGCAGGGTGATTGCGCCCGTCTGCGCGTCACGCAGGGGCCGCACCAACAGCACCACGGCCGGCTGGGCTGGGTCCAGCGTCAGCGGCAGGCTGTGCTGCGTGGTCAGGCGTTCCACACCGGTCACCTGGGCCGCACCTTGCACAAAGGCCGGGTCAAAGTAGGCGGTATCCAGCGCACTACCGCTGCCGGCACCGCGCACATACAGCGCAGCGGGCAGCACGGTGTCCAGCCATTGGGTCACCGAGTGGCGAAAACTGGCCACCATCACGGTCAGTGCTACGGCCAGGCTCAACGAGGCCACCACACCGCTCACTGCTACGGCCGCACTCTCGCGCACGCGCCGTGCTCGCTCCACCGCCAGCAGCGGCAGCGCGCGGCTCGCCACCAGTGGGGCCACGGCGTCCAGCACCCTGCCCACGCCCGCGGGCAGGGCAATGATGCCGCCCAGCAACAGCAGCGCCACACTGAAATACGCCGCCAGCGGAATGCCTGCCACGGGCGGCAACAGCGCCATCAGCCCCCCGGCCAGCAACAACAGTACGCCCAGCCAGGCCTGGTTGCGCCGGCCCGTCAGGCTGCCCAGGCCCTTGAGCGTTTGCGCCGGGGGTAGCTGCTGCGCCAGCCGTGCGGGTGTCCAGGCGCCCACCAGCGCTGCGGCCACGCCCAGCAGCCCAAACACCAGGGCCGCGCCCGGGCTCCATTGCAGCGCGGGTGCGCTGCCCGCAAAAAAACCACCGCCCAGGTCACCCCCCAGCAGGCGCAGCGCCAGAGCGGCCAGGCCCGCGCCCAGCGCCAGGCCCAGCACGCTGCCCACGGTGCCAAGGGCAGCGGCCTCCAGCAGCACCAGCCGCAGGCGCTGCGCGCCCGTCAGGCCCAGCACGCCGAGCAGCGCAAATTGTTGTGCGCGCCGCGCCACGCTGAGGGCCAGCACCGAGAACACCAGAAACCCGCCCGTGAACAGCGCCACCAGCGCCAACACCGTTAAGTTCACCCGGTAGGCGCGCGACAGATTGCCAATGCGCGCTACCGCATCGCCCGGCTCGCGCAACGTCGCCCCCGTGGGCCAGTCGGACGCGGCCTGGGCGGCGCGCACAAAGGCCGCGCGGTCTACCCCGGCGCGCAGCCGCAGGTCCACACGGGTGATGCGGTCACCTACCGCAAACAGGTCTTGCACGGCTGCAATGTCCATAACCGCCAGCGGGGCGCCGCCGGCCTGCACACCGCCCGCCACCTGTACCGTGCGCAGTTGCAGCCCCTGTTGCAGTTGCAAACTGTTACCTTTAAGCGCCTGGCGCGCCAGCGGATTCAAAAACACCGTGTCAGGCGCAAACAAGGCCAGTCGGTCTGCGCCCGCTGCGGGCAGGGGCAGCAGGTCCGGCGCCACGCCGGCCACCTGCAAGGGGTCGATGCCGACCACGCGCAGCAGCACTTTGCGGCCGTCTTGCACGGCATAGGTGCTCAGCTCCAGCACGGGGGATGCCACCGCCACATCCGGGTGCTGCAAAAGGCGACCCCACAGGGCCAGGTCCACAGCTGCGTTACCGCCAGCGGTGCTGCGCAGCTCCAGGTCGGGTTGGCCGCCCACCGAGCGTATGGCTTGTGAGAACTCGTCCAGCGCCGAGGCGTTGATCAGGTGCACCGCAAACGCCAGCGCCACCCCCAACATCACCGACACCACGGCTGCCCCATTGCGCCACGGGTGGTGGCGCAGCTCTTGCCAGGAAAAAGTGGTGAACAGCGCCATCAACATGCGCCCGAGCCTAGCGCATCTGCCTTGCAAGCTTCACACAGCGTTGACACAAGCTTGGTTACCATGGCGCGGTTGTGCGGCCACCGGCCGCCATGGAATGTCCCATGACCGAAGATTCGCTCAAAGATTCCGCAGCCGTTGACACGGCCGCTGCCAACTCCCCCCAGTGGGCCAAGCACGCGGCACTGGCTGGGCTCAGCGCCTTGCTGGCGGCCTGCGCCGCACCAGGTGCACGCTTTGGCCGTGGCGTACCGCTGCAGCGGCCCAGCCAGCACTACACCGATGCGAGCACACCCGAAGCGGCCGCCCGCTTTTTGCTGCAAGCACAGTTCTCGGCGTCGGACGCCGAGATTGCCGCGGTGCAAAAACAGGGCTATGCCGACTGGCTGGCCCAGCAGTTTGCCACGCCGCTGGGCCAAACCGGCTGGGACTGGTTGAACGCGCGCGGCTACGGCACCATTGCCAACGACACGCGCTACTTTGACCACTTCTACCCCGGCGACTACATGATCTGGAACCAGCTCATGACTGCGCCCGATGCCGTGCGCAAGCGGCTGGCGTTGGCACTCTCGGAGTTCTTCGTGGTGTCGCTCACGGGGCTGGACCTGGCTTGGCGCAGCCACGCCATGGCCTACTACTGGGACACGCTGGTGCAGCACGCGCTGGGCAACTTCCGCGACTTGCTCGAAGAGGTGTCGCTGAGCCCCGCCATGGGCCACTACCTCAACACCAAGGGCAACCAGAAAGAAAACCCCGCCACGGGCCGCGTGCCTGACGAGAACTATGCGCGCGAGGTCATGCAGCTGTTCTCCATTGGCCTGTACCAGCTCAATCCCGATGGCAGCGAAAAGCTCAACGCCACTGGCGCGCGGATCGAAACCTATGTACAAAACGACGTGAGTCAGCTGGCCCGCGTGTTCACCGGCTACGACTTTGACCAGCGCCAAAACGTGGTGACGCCGTTTGACCCCGAAGGTAAGCGCAAGGTGGGTAACACCAACTTTGCCAGGCAGCGCATGTCGCTCACGGCCAATCGGCACTCCGACCTGCCGGCGCAGTTCTTGGGCGTGAGCATTCCCGCCAACACACCGGGCCCGCAGGCGCTGAAGATTGCGCTGGATACGCTGTTCAACCACCCCAACGTCGGCCCCTTTTTCGGCAAGCAAATGATTCAGCGCCTGGTCACCAGCAACCCCAGCCCGGCCTATGTGGCGCGGGTGTCGGCCGTGTTTGCCGATAACGGCGCCGGCGTGCGCGGCGACCTGCGTGCGGTGTTCGCCGCCATCCTGCTGGACGACGAGGCGCGCAGCCCCACGGGGCTGCAGCAGGCCCAGTTTGGCCGCCTGCGCGAGCCCATGCTGCGTTTTGTTCAATGGGGGCGCACCTTTGGTGTCACGTCGGCCCAGGGCAGCTGGAAGATTAACGACCTGAGCAACCCCGCCACCCAGCTGGGCCAAAGCCCGCTGCGTTCGCCTTCGGTGTTCAACTTCTTCCGCCCCGGCTATGTGCCGCCGTCCACCCAAATGGCCAGCACCGGTGCGATGGCACCGGAATTCCAGATCGTGACCGAGAGCAGTGTGGCGGGCTACCTGAACTTCATGCAGAACGTGATCCGCAATGGCATCTACGTGAATGACCCGGACTTGCCCAACAACATCAACAACTCCAGAAATCCGAAGAACGGCTACGACATCAAGGCCAGCTACAGCACCGAGCTGGCGCTGGCTGCGGACGCCAAAGCTTTGGTAGCACGCCTGAACCTGCTGCTGTGCGCGGGGCAACTGCCAGCAGTGCTGCAAGGGCAGATGGTGACCGCGCTCAACGCTATGCCGCTAACCGCCACCAGCCCGCCCGACAAGCGGTTGGACCGCGTGGCCGCGGCGGTGTTCCTGGCCATGGCGGCACCCCAGTACCTGGTTCAAAAATAGGAGCCCCCATGGACTTCCTGCAACTTCCTCCCCACAGCCGCCGCGCCTTCCTCAAGCGTGCCGGCCAGTTGGCCCTGTCGGGCACCGCCTTGCCCATGGCCATGAACCTGGCTGCCCTGGGCGAAGCCGCCGCGGCCGGTGCCAACGACTACAAGGCCTTGGTGTGCGTGTTCCTCTACGGGGGCAACGACTACGCCAACACCGTGGTCACCTATGACGAGCCCAGCTATGCGCAGTACGCCACGGTGCGCGGCGGCGCAGGTGAGGCCGGTGGCGGCATTGCGCTGGCGCGGGCAGACCTGGAGCGCACACTGCTCAAGCCGAGCACGCCGTTGGCCGGTGGCCGGCAGTACGCGTTGCATCCGTCTATGACCGGGCTGGCCGACCTGTTCAACGCGGGCAAGGCGGCGGTGCAGTTCAACGTGGGCCCGCTGGTGGTGCCGCTCACACGCGAGCAGTACAACAGCCCGGACCGCAAGACCTACCCGCTGCCCCCCAAGCTGTTCTCGCACAACGACCAGCAGTCCATCTGGCAGTCGTCTTCGCCTGAGGGCTCCACCGTGGGCTGGGGCGGCCACCTGGGCGACATGGCCATGGCGAGCAACGAGAAGTCGCTGTTCACCTGCGTGTCGGTCACCGGCAACGCCGTGTTCTTGTCGGGCGACGCAGCCCTGCAGTACCAGGTCAGCACCGGTGGTGCGGTGCGCGTGCGCGGTGCCACCGATGGCGCGGTGTACGGATCGTCCGCAGTGAAGAATTTGCTCTCCAGCATGATCTCTCAGCCCAGCGGCCACATGCTGGAAAACGAATACGTGCGCATTACCCAGCGTGCGCGTGAGGCTGAGGTGCACATTTCATCTGCCTTGGCAGAAAGCCAGGCAGGCGCCACGGGTAGCCCGCTGGCCACCGAGTTCCCCACCCAGAATCCGTTGGCTGATCAGCTCAAGATGGTGGCCCGTTTGATCAAGGGCCGATCGGTGCTGGGCAGTAAGCGCCAGGTGTTTCTGGTGTCGCTGGGTGGGTTCGACCTGCATGACAACCTCATCGCCCAGCAGCCCGTGTTGCTGGGCCGGGTGAGCGATGCCATGACCGCGTTCTACAAGGCTACCGAAGAGCTGGGCCTGAGCGACAGCGTGACCACGTTTACTGCGTCCGACTTTGGCCGCACGCTCACCTCCAATGGTGACGGCTCTGACCACGGCTGGGGCGGTCACCACATCGTGGTCGGCGGCGCGGTCAAAGGGCAGGCCTTTTACGGCGCACCGCCCCCCGTCAGCGTGGGCAACACGGCAGCCCCGCAAGACCAGTGGCACGTAGGCCAGGGCCGCCTGCTACCCAGTACCTCGGTCGACCAGTACGCCGCCACACTGGCGCGCTGGTTTGGCGTGGGGCCCAAAGAGATGCTCACCATCCTGCCTAACCTGCGCCATTTTGGCGACATAGCCAAGCGGCCGGACTATCCGGTGAACCTCGGTTTTCTGGGCTGACCGTATGCGCGTGCTGGTGCTGGGCGGCTACGGGAACTTTGGTGCGCGCATCTGCCGGGCGCTGGTGGCAGATGCGTCTATCGATCTGCTGGTGGGTGGGCGGGACGCAACGCGGGCGTCCGCCTTTGCCGCGGAGTTGAACCGGTCCCATGGTGGCCAGGCCAGCGGTGTGGCCGTGGACTGGCAGAGCTCGCATTTTTCGCAAGCCTTGCGCGGGCATGGGGTGGAACTACTGATTCACACGGCGGGCCCATTTCAGGGGCAAAACTATGCGGTGGCGCAGGCGTGCGCGCAGGCTGGTGCGCACTACATCGACCTGGCCGATGGTCGGCGCTTTGTGTGCGACTTTGCACAGGCCATGCAAGCGCCATTCGCTGCGGCCGACCGCGTGGCCATCAGTGGCGCCAGTACCGTGCCCGCGCTGTCCTCTGCCGTGGTGGATTTTTTGTGCCATAGGTGGCAACGTGTTGACAGCATCGACATCTGCATTGCGCCCGCCCAGACAGCGCCGCGTGGTGTGGCCACGCTGGAGGCCGTGCTGAGCTATTGCGGGGTGCCGGTGCAGGTTTGGCGCAAAGGGCAGTGGCAGTCAGAGATCGGTTGGGCCCATCCGCAGCGGGTGGAGTTTCAGCGCCTGAAGGCCCGGCTGGGCGCGGTGTGTGACATCCCGGATCTGGAGCTGTTTCCCGCGCACTACCAAGTGCAGGGCCGCACAGTGTTTCGCGCGGCGTTGGAGGTGGGCTTGTCCCAGCGGGCGTTTGCGGTCTTGGCCTGGTTGCGTCAACACGGCTGGCTGAAGAATCCGTCTTCTTTGGCGGGGCTGCTGAACGCAGGTGCCAAGCTGTTCGACCCCCTGGGTTCTGCGCTGGGCGGTATGGTGGTGCGCGTAGCAGGCTTGAACACCGACGGCGCACCGACCAAGCGCGCCTGGCATATCGCCGCCGACAACGACCACGGCCCCGAAATCCCCTGCATGGCCGCCATCCTGCTGGCCCGACGTCTGGCCGCGGGCGAGGCCATGCCACCCGGAGCCCGACCCTGCGTGGGCCTGCATGCCCTCAGCGAATTCACCCCCGAGTTCGCCAAGTGGGGCATGGTGACGGATGTGGTGGAAGAGGGTTGATCCATGGAGCACGGTGAGTCGCGCTGGCTGCGCTACAGCCTGGTTTTTGTGTGGCTGGCCACGGCGCTGGTCAGTGTGCAGGAGTTGCATGGTCAAAGCCGGGCGCTGCTGGTGGCCAGTGGGGTGAGCGACCTGCGCGTGGCTGATGCCCTGGTGTGGGCGGGGGCCGCAGTGGATGCCCTGCTGGGGCTGCTCTTGCTGGTGTGGCCGGTGCGGCGTGTCTACGGCCTGGCCTTGTTGGTGATGCTGGGCATGACGGTGGTGGCGACGGTGATGCTGCCTGCACTGTGGCTGCATCCGCTGGGCCCCCTGACCAAAAACGTGCCTATCGCGGTGGTGTTGTGGATGTTGATGCGGAGGTCGCAGTGAGTCTGTATTTGTTTCTGAAGTGGGTGCACATCTTGTCCAGCGTGGTGCTGGTGGGCACCGGGTTTGGCACGGCGTTTTTCTTCTTTTTTGCCAACCGCAGTGGAGTCGTGGCTGCGCAGGCCGTGGTGTCGCGCCTGGTGGTGCGAGCGGACATGTGGTTCACGTCGCCCGCCGTGGTGATCCAACCGGTCACGGGCCTGTGGATGGCCTACCTGGCTGGCTACCCCTGGACCACACCGTGGCTGCTGCTAACGGTTGCGCTCTATCTGTTCACTGGCGCCTGCTGGACGCCCGTGGTGGCACTGCAACTGCGCATGGCGGATATGGCGAAGACCGCGCATGAAAAGAACGAACCCTTGCCGGAGATGTACTGGCAGTACGCGCGCCGCTGGGAGGCGCTGGGCTATCCCGCATTCATCGCCATGCTGGTAGTGTTCTATCTCATGGTGGCCAAGCCAGCCTTGTGGGCTTAGGCCTGCGCAGGTGCCTCAACGACCCAAAAGCCTACAATCCACGCTTCCACCGGGGGTGTCCTGCCAGGACTGAGAAATACCCCATGTACCTGATCTGGGTTATGCCAGCGTAGGAAGTGTGAGAAGCCTGTTTCCCTTTGCGGGTGCCGGTTTTTGATGCGACCCGAGGCTGGCGCATTGAAAGAGAGCACACCATGCAACACGGGATTTTTTCCTTTCTGAAGACCACGCTGGGCGCAGCCCTGCTGACTGCGGGTCTTACCGCCGCCCACGCTGCCGACCTGCGCGTACTCACCCACAGCTCCTTCACCGTGCCCAAGCCCCTGCTGGCGCAGTTTGAAAAAGACAACGACGTGAAGCTGCGCATCACCAAGGCTGGTGACGCTGGCGAGATGCTCAACAAGCTCATCCTCACCAAGGCCAATCCGATTGCCGATGTGGTCTACGGCATCGATAACGCGCTGGCGCCCAAGGCCCTGGCGGCCGACGTGCTGGACAGCTACGCCGGAGCCGCTGCCAGCCGCAAGCCCGCCGCTGAGCTGCCCGCACCGCTGGTGCCCGTGGACTACGGCTTTGTGACGCTCAACTACGACAAAGCCTGGTTTGCCAAGAACGGCGTGGCCATACCCAAGGCGTTGGAAGACCTGGCCCAGCCCGCATATGCCAAATTGCTTGTCGTGCAAAACCCCGCAACCAGCAGCCCCGGCTATGCGTTCCTGTTGGCCACCATAGGCGCCATGGGTGAAGACAAGGCCTTTGACTTCTGGGCCAAGCTGCGCGCCAACGGCCTGAAAGTGGCCAAGGGCTGGAGCGAGGCCTACTACACCGAGTTCAGCCAGAACGGCGGCAAGCACCCCATCGTGGTGAGCTACTCCGCCAGCCCAGCGGCTGAGGTGTTCTACGCCAAGACCAAGTTGGCCGAGCCACCCACCGCATCGCTGAGCCTGCCCGGCGCCGTGTTCCGCCAAGTGGAAGGCGTGGCGCTGGTGAAGGGCGGCAAGGAGCGTGCGGCGGCCGAGAAGTTCGTCGAATTCCTGCGTTCGCCCGCGGTGCAGCAGGGTATGCAAACCGAGATGTGGATGTACCCCACAGAAGCCGGTGTGGCCAAGTCCGACGCTTTCAAGTTCGCGCCTGAACCCACCGCCTTCCACGCGCCCAGCGATGCCGACATTGCCGCCAAGGGCGCCGAATGGGTGGCGCGCTGGACCAAGGTGGTGCTGAAGTAAATCCCCGCAACGCAAGTCTGCAGGCTTGATCATGCAAAGCCGCAACCCGGCGCAGCCCTGGGCGGCTTGGGTGCTGCCTGTGCTGCCCTTGGTGTTCTTGCTAGTGGTGCTGGTAGCGCCTGCGCTGCGCCTGCTGGTGGAAGGTGGGCGTGGCGATGCCGGTGTGGGCACCTTGCTGGCGCCGTGGCTAGACCCGTACCTGCGCTGGCGCATGGCCTGGTCGTTCTGGCAGGCCACCATCACCTGCATCGCCTCTCTTATCCTCGGCTTGCCCATGGCCTGGGTGCTGGCGCGGTTTGATTTCCCGGGTCGCACGCTGATCCTGCGCGGGCTCATGCTGCCCTTTGTCGTGCCCACGCTGGTGGCGGCCATGGGGGTGTTGGCGCTGCTGGGGCCGCAGGGCCTGCTGGTCCGTTTCGGTGGGCCGGACTTGCAAGACACGCCCTGGCTGCTGCTCTACGGCAACTTGTTTTTCAACCTCTGCGTGGTGGTGCGTGCGGGCGCGGACGCGCTGGGGCAGGTGAGTGCCTCGCGCGTGGCCGCGGCGCGCACGCTGGGCGCTACGCCCTGGCGCGCTTTCTGGCGCGTGGAGTGGCCGGCCATTGCGCCTTGGCTGGCCTCGGCGCTGTGTTTGGTGTTCCTCTATTGCTTTGCAGGCTTTGGCCTGGCGTTGGTGCTGGGCGGGCAAGACTACGCCACGGCCGAGGTGGAGATTTACACCCTGGTGGCGCACGAGCTGCAGTTGCAGCAGGCCGGTGTGCTGGCAGTGTGGATGCTGCTGCTGACCGCGCTGGTGGCGCTGGCCTACGCCGCCATCGAACGCCGCCTGGCTGCGCCCGGCCGCGCCGATCGCGTGCCGCGCGTGCAGCCTCAGGGTGCGGTGCAATGGATCGCGGTGCTCGCCATGGTCGCGGTCTACATGCTGATTTGTGCGCTACCCCTCGTCGCCATTGTGCAAGGCGCTATGAATTCAGGAGCGGAAGCATGGGCCGTACTGCTGGAAGACGACACGCTGGCTGCGCTGTACAACACCGCGCGCTTCACCGCATTGTCTTTGCTGCTGGCCACGTTGCTGGGCCTCGCGCATGCGCTGGCGGCGCGGCGCGTGCTGTGGCTGCGGGCGCTGGTGTTCTTGCCCTTTATGGTGTCGCCGGTGATGGTGGCGTTTGGCTTGCTGCTGCTGTACCCCGCGTGGACCGGCAGCTTCAGCCTGCTGGTGGCGGCCTATGCCTTGCTGGCGTATCCGTTTGTCGCCAAGTCCATCGCCTCGGCGCTGGACAGCCTGCCAGAGCACTACCTGGACGCCGCACGCAGCCTGGGCGCCAGCCCCTGGCGCGCCTTTGTGCGCGTCACGCTGCCGCTGCTGGCGCCTGCGCTGCGCCGCGGCATGGCGTTTGCTGCGGCTACGGCGGTGGGCGAGTTTGCGGTCACGCTGTTTTTGTCGCGCCCCGAATGGGCCACACTCACCACCCTGATCTACCAGCACCTGGGCCGTCCCGGTGCGGCCAACCGCAGCGCCGCGCTGGTGCTGGCCTGTGTGCTCATGGGGCTGGCATTGCTGGCCTTTGTGCTGATTGAAACCAAGCCCTCTGAGGATCGCGACCATGCTTGAGCTGCAGGCCATCTGCAAACACTGGCAGCCCTATGCCCCCCGGCACGCCGCGCCACGCCCGCTACTGCAAGACCTGGCGCTGCAGGTGCGCCCTGGCGAAACGGCGGCGCTTTTGGGGCCGTCTGGCAGTGGCAAGAGCACGCTACTCAAGATCGTGGCCGGGCTGGAGCCGCCCGAAAGCGGGCGTGTGTTATTTGCCGGCCAGGACATCACACACACCCCGCCCGAGCGGCGCGGCTTTGCGCTGATGTTCCAGGACTTTGCGCTGTTCCCGCACTTGAACGTGCAAGACAACGTGGCCTTCGGTCTGGTGGAGCAGGGCCGGCGCAAGGCGGATGCCCGCGCGCAGGCCGTGGTCATGCTGGAGCGCTTTGGCCTGCAGGCATACGCCAAATCGAAGGTGTGGCAACTCTCGGGCGGTGAGCAGCAGCGTGTGGCGCTGGCGCGTGCGCTGATCACCCAGCCGCGCGTGCTATTGCTGGACGAACCTTTCTCGGCGCTGGACGCCGAGCTGCGTCTGCAACTGCGCCAGGAGTTTGTGCAGCGCATTGCCGAGTTCCAGATGGCAACGATTTTGGTGACCCACGACGAAACTGAAGCGCGCGCCATGGGCACACGCGGCTACCGGCTGGTGGACGGGGCGCTGGCACCGCAGTGGTGACAGAGAATGTGGCGGCCTAGTCCGATTGGCCTATCGCCAGAACCTGTAAATATGTGTAACGTACAGTTACATATAAAACCACTTGATCGCAGGGACCATGAACACCTCTTTTCTCAAAACCACCGCCGTGGCCCTGTTGGCTGCCGGCTTGAGCTTTGGCGCTGCGGCGTCCAACCCCACCAACACCAACAACACGCTGTACGGTGTGAACTTCGGTGCGGGCAGCAGCTACAGCACCACTTTTCTGGGCGGTGTGACGGCCAATTTCAACGCGTTGGTGGGTACCTCGGCCGCCAAGTTCACCACCAAGGCCGGCCAGGGTGGCTACCAGGGCATGGGCGTTTCGCCTTTCACAGGCAGCGAACGCACCTCGGGCGAGATTGACATCGGCGAGTCCATCGTGGGCAGCTTTTCCAGCGGCATCAAGGTCACCAGCTTCACGCTGGGCCTGTTGTTTGACGGCCCCGAGTACAGCGACGTGAACGAAGTGGCCAAGATCAGTGTGACCTTTGCCAACAATTCCGTGGCGTCGTTCACCCTGAAGGCCACCGGCATCAACACCGCCATCTGGTCGGGCAGCAATGGCTCGGTACTCAACCTCAGCGCTGCGTCTGACGGCCAAGGTGGCGCCTGGAAGGTGAGCAACCCCTTCGGCAATGCGCTGGTCAAATCGATTGCGTTTGGAGCCGTGGCCGGTGTCAAAGGCACTGCCGGCGGTGCAGGCACCAACCAGTCTGACTACACGCTGATCAGCGTGAGCGCGGTGCCAGAACCCGAGACCTACGCCTTGATGCTCGCCGGTCTGGCCGCTATCGGTGTGGTGGCACGCCGCAAAAAACGGGCTTGATACGCTTGGGCCAGTTCTTCTGGCACAGATAAGAAAACGGCCCTTGCAAGGGCCGTTTTTATTTGGCGTCGCGCGGCTTGATGCTCTCTTTGAGCACGTTGGCCGGGTAGTAGGTTTGAAAGCTCTTCCACACGGCGCCCGACTGTGATGCGCGGTTCAGGATGGTCAGCAGCGTGGCCATATCTTCTTTGCTGAGCGCGGCCCTAGACAGGTAGACACCGCTCTCGCCCCAGGGCAGTTCGTTGATGGGCTCCAGCCGCAGCTTGTCGGCCAAGTCGCTCACGCGCGGGTCGTCCTGGATGGCGCCGGTAAAGATGTTCGGCGCCATGATGGTCACGTCGCCAGGGTTGGCCTTGAGCACGCGGGCCACCGCAATCGGATCGGACTCCAGCAGTAGGCGGTTTTGCCTGGCCAGCGCCTCCATCAGTTCTTGGTAGGGCACGCCGTAGTCAAAGCCGCGCACCAGTACCACGCGGGTGTCCTTGCGTTCCAGCAGTTCGTAGGCGGTTTTGAGCGGGGGGCGCTTGCTGTCAATCGAGATGACGGTGGCCCGGCTGCGGATCAGTGGCACAAAGATGCCGAGCTCATCGCGCCGTGGCGTTTTACTGGCCGGAATGAGCAGGTCGGCCTTGCCAGTTTCAAACATGAGTTCCTGGCGGGCGCGAGGCACGGCGGTGAGGACGAATTCGCAGCCCTCTTTGGTCAGGGACTGCAGAAGCTCTGGGTAAATGCCGGTGATCTCGTTGTCGGCAATCATCACGCTTTGCCCCGTGGCCGACATGGGTACGTTCATCGGGCGGCTGCAACCTGCCTGTGCAGCAGCAGTGGCCAGCGCGCAGAGGGCTGGTATCAGCAGGGCGCGGAACGGTGTGTTTACAAGGCGGTGTTTCACCATGCAAACCAGTCTAGCGTAAGCGTCGCGGTCTGTGTTGCCAACTGCTCAGTGGCGGGGCGTAGTGGTGGCTGTTTGTGGCGCTATGCCGTCAGCGCGCAGGTGCAGCACGCGGTCGGCCTGGGCCGTGGCGGCCAGCGAATGGGTGACCAGCACCAGCGCCGTGCCATGCTGGCGCGTTTGCGCCACCAGCGCGTCCATCACCTTGGCGGCTGTGGTCGGGTCCAGGTTGCCGGTGGGTTCATCCGCCAGCAGCAGGGCGGGCTGGTGTACCAGCGCACGCGCAATGGCCACACGCTGCAACTGCCCGCCGCTGAGCTGCTGCGGCAGGCGTGCGCCCAAGCCGCCCAGGCCCACGGCTTCTAGCAGCGCCTCGACCCGCGCCGGGTCGGGCCGGTTCAGCAACAGCAAGGGCAGCGCCACGTTTTGCGCCACGTCCAGATGCGGAAGCACGTGGAAGGCCTGGAACACAAAGCCCACGGCCTCACGACGCAGCAGGGCGCGTGCGTCGTCGTTCAATGCAGCAAGGTCCTGCCCGGCCAGCTGCACGCTGCCGCTGTCCCAGTGGTCCAGTCCGGCCATGCAGTTCAGCAGCGTGGACTTGCCCACGCCTGATTCGCCCACGATGGCGACAAACTCGCCGGGTGCCACATCCAGCGAGACATTGGCAAACACGGGCGTGCTGCCGTAGTGCTTGCTTAGGTTCTGGACGCGCAGGGTCATGGGACGGCTTGCTTTGCCAACGTGGCGTCCACCAACGCCAGCACTTGCGCCAGCGCATCGGGTGCATCCGCAGCCACCACTTGCCGCTGCGGCATGGAGCGCAGCCAGGTGATTTGCCGCTTGGCCAGCTGGCGGGTGGCGAAGATGCCTTTGTCGCGCAGCTCGGCCAGGGGCCACAGGCCGTCCAGTGCCTCCCAGGCCTGGCGGTAGCCCACGCAGCGCACGCTGGGCAGGTCCAGATGCAAATCACCACGCGCGCGCAGGGCTTGCACCTCGTCCATAAAACCTTGGGCCAGCATGGCGTCAAAGCGCTGGGCAATGCGGCCGTGCAACCAGGCGCGGTCTGCCGGCTCCAAGGAAATTAGGGCTCTAGCCCGCGTGGAATCTGCGCGAGCAGCTTCTGTTTTGATAGCAGATGTGGCCGCATGAAAGTGCGACAGCGGCAGGCCTGAGATGCGGTACACCTCCAGCGCGCGCTGGATGCGCTGGCTGTCGGCCGGGGCCAGGCGGGCTGCAGTGATGGGATCGACCAAGGCCAGCTCCGCATGCATGGCGGGCCAGCCTTTGGCCGTGGCCTCGGCGTCCAGCGCGGCACGTACCTCGGGGTTGGCGGCGGGCATGTCATCTATCCCGTCGAACAGGGCCTTGAAGTACAGCATGGTGCCGCCCACCAGCAGTGGCAGCTTGCCGCGTGCGGCAATATCGGTGATGAGCGCCTGCGCATCGCGCACAAACTCCGCGGCGCTGTAGGCGTTCAGCGGATCGCGAATGTCGATCAGGTGGTGCGGCACAGCGGCCAGTTCGGTCGCGCTGGGCTTGGCCGTGCCAATGTCCATGCCGCGGAATACCAGCGCCGAGTCCACGCTGATGATCTCGCAGGGGTGCCGCTTGGCAATCGCCAGCGCGGCGGCTGTCTTGCCGCTGGCGGTGGGGCCGGCCAGGCAAATGTGAAAGGGCAGGGGCGTGCTCATGCGCTGCGGGCCTGCCGGGGAAGGTGGTCCAGCGCCACCTTGCGCAGCAGCAACACCAGGCCCACGGCGGCCACCGTCAGGCCCACCACCAGCGCGATCCAGAAGCCCTGCGCGCCCATAGCCTGGGCGGGGTGCCAGGGCAGCCACTGCGGGGCCAGGCCCAGCACACAACCCAGCGGCAGCGAGAACACCCAGAAGGCAGTCAGATGAATGACCATGGGTGCGCGTGTGACCTTGTAGCCGCGGATGGCGCAGCTGATGACCACCTGTGCGGAGTCGGACAGCTGGAACACCGCAGCAAAGAACAGCAGGTGGGCGGCCAGCGCGGCCACCGCGGGGTCATTGGTATAGGCCCCGGCAATCTGGTGCGCAAACAGCGCGATGCCTATGGCTGACGCTAATCCGAAACCCAAGCCCGCATTCACGCCCACCCACGCCCGAAAGCGCGCGGCCACCGGGTCGCCCGCGCCCAGCGACTGGCCCACGCGCGTGAGCAGGGCAATGCCCAGGCTCAGCGGCACCATGAACACGAGTGAGGTGAAGTTCAGCGCGATCTGGTGCGAGGCCACCTCACGGCTGCCAAACCCGGCAATCAGCAGGGCGATGAGGCCAAACGCGCTGGTCTCGGCAAAGTAGGTCACGCCAATGGGAAAGCCCAGCTTCCAAAGCGCGCTAAGCTTTTCGGGGTGCGGCCATTCCCATTGGCCAAAGGGCCAGGTGCTGCGGTAGGCCGGTGCGAAGCGCATCCACAGCAGCAGGCCCAGAAAGTTGAGCCACACGCACAGCAGCGTGGCCCAGGCACAACCCAGGCCGCCCAGGCGGGGGAACGGACCAGTGCCGAACACCAGCAACCAGTTCACCAGCACATTCAGCCCCAGCGCGGCCAGCGACATGACCATGATGGGTTTGGTCTGGTTCAGGCTGGCGCTGTAGCCGTAGAGCACGCGGTAGCAGGTGAAGGCTGGCAGGCCAAAGCTGATGATGAAAACAAAGCCGCTGGCCACCTCGCGCACATGGGGCTCGATGTCCATGTGGTCAAACACCTGCGCCGCCACATTCACCAGCACCATGGCGCACAGGCCCACGCCCAGCGCCTTCCAAAGGCCCTGGCGCACTAGGTGCGGCACCTTGTCAAATTCCTTGGCACCCACGTGGTGGGCCACCAGGGGCGCGACCGACATCATTAGCCCCATGAGGGTGATGATGGTGATGTTCCAGATGGACACGCCCAGCGAGATGCCGGCCAGGTCGTGCGCGGAGGCATGGCCCGCCATGGCCACGTCCACCACCGACATGCCCACGTTGGCCAGCTGCCCGATCAGGATGGGCCAGGCCAGCTGCCACAGGGCGAGCAGTTCAGTGCGGGCGCGGGTCGTGCGGCTGGGGGGTGTGAGAGGGGAGGCAAGGGTCATCGGCCTGCCATTCTACGAGTGCACCTGGGCCGCACTCAGGGCTTGGCGTCGACCAAATCCAGCCAGCGCTGCAGTGGGTTGAAGCCCGTGATGAGGGCACTGGCCACCAGCACCAGCGCGCCGCCGATCAGCAGGCCACTGCCCAGCTCTTCACCCAGAAAGAGATGGCCCCACAGCACACCAAACACCGGAATCATGAAGATCGGGCTCATGGCGGCCACGGGGGTGACGTGGCGCATGATGCGCAGGTGCGCCCAGTAGGCCAGGCCCGAAGTCACGATGCCCATGACCGCTGCCGCCAGCAGAGCGGCTGGCGTAAAGCGCGCCTGCGGCAAGCTGTAGGCCGCACCGGGCAGCAGCATGAGCAACGACAGCACGTGGATGCCAGCCGCAATTTGCAGCGGCTGCATGTAGCCCACGGCCCGCTTGGTAATGGGGGTGGAAAAACCGTAGCAGGCCGATGCAAGCACACAGGCCAGCACCGCCAGCATCACCCGCAAGGAAAGCTGCACCGGCCCCAGGCTGACGATGAAAGCCACCCCCGCAAAACCGCACACGCAGCCCAGCACCTTGCGCGTGGTGATGGTGTCCTCGCCCATGCGGGCGGAGGCAAACATGCCAAAGATCACCGCGGTGGAATTCAGCAGCGCGCTATAGCCCGCGGGCAACTGCAGCCCGGCCCAGGCAAAGAGCAAAAATGGCACTGCCACCGACAGCGCACCGATGACGGCCAGCGTGCGCCAGTGCTGCCAGGCCCAGGGCTGGCGCATGGCACGCATCAGGACCGCCAGTGTGGCCGTGGCCAGACTCACCCGCAGCAGCGCCAGCACATTGGGGCCAAACACGGGGCTGGCGATGCGGATAAAAAGGAAGGAGGCGCCCCATAGGGCCGAGAGCACAACCAGTTGTGCGAAGTATTTGGTTTTCATGGATGGGTCATTGTCATGCAGGCTGGGCCACAAATTTCCAGCGATGTTGCGTCTCCGTCCGTTACAAATCGGTTACGGTGTCGGGGTTGCATATTTCGGGGAATTTGAGACATATGACCGGGTTGAAAGCTGTGCTTCCGTTGTGGCGCTCGGTTCGTACACGGGTCACCCTGTCCATGCTGGCCTGCTTTCTGGCAAGCCTGTGGGCGCTGTCCTTTTACGTGACGCAGGTGATGCGCGACAGCCTGCAAAAGCAGGCCATGGACCAGCAGTCGTCCATCGCGCGGCTGGTGGCCAATGAACTCAGCGATCACATCGAAGAACGCAAGCGCTCGCTGCAGCTGATAGCCAATGAACTGGAGACTGCCCCGTTGGACGGCACAAGTCTGCAGCGCTATCTGGAGCACCACCCGATATTGCAGGGCCAATTCAATGGAGGCACCTTCATCACCGATGCGCGGGGCATGACGTTGGCCTCTCTGCCCGAATCGGCGCAGCGCGTCGGGGTGTCGTACCAGGACCGCGAATATTTTCAGCACGCCTTGCGGTCTAGCCAGCCCGTGGTAGCGGAGCCCATCATTGGCCGACGGCTGAACACACCGGTGACTGCCGTGGCCGTGGCTATTCGCAACCCCAAGGGGGTGGCGCTGGGTGTGCTGGTGGGTGTGGTCAATCTGGGAGAGTCCGGCTTTCTGGACCAGATCATGAAGAACCACTACGGCGAGACGGGCGGCTACCTGCTGGTCTCGCGGCAGAGCCGCATGGTGGTGACGGCCACCGACAGAGCACGCGTCATGACGCCTGCGGCCATGCCGGGTGTGAGCCCCTTGATAGACCACTTCATCGCCGGTGGCGAGGGCGCGGGGCTGACGGTGAACGCACTGGGCCAGGAGGTGCTGGTGTCGGCCAAGGGCTTGAGCGCCGTGGACTGGTACGTGATAGTGAGCATGCCTGCGCAGGAGGCCTTTGCCTTGGTGAATGCGGTGCGGTGGCGCATGGGGCTGGCCACGCTGCTGCTGTCCGCTGTGGCGGGGCTGCTGACCTGGCACCTGTTGCGCCGCCAACTGGCGCCTCTGCTGATGGCCTCCAGCAGCCTGGCCCAGCAGCGGCATGCGGCTGGGCCCACACGCCCTTTGCCTGTGGAGTCAGACGATGAAATCGGTGACCTGATCCAGGGTTTCAACGCCTTGCTGGCCACCCTCAAGGAGCGCGAAACCGAGCTGCGCATAGCCGCAGCGGCCTTCGAGTCGCAAGAGGGCATTTTTGTGACCGATGCCCGCTGGGCCATCCTCAAGGTCAACCGCGCCTTCACCCAAATGACCGGCTACAGCCCCGCCGAAGCGCTGGGCCAGCTCCCGCAGACGCTGCTGGGCTCGAACCGGCAGGACGATGCTTTTTACGCCGCCATGACCACCAGCCTGGAGCGCGATGGCAGTTGGCAGGGCGAGGTGTGGGACCGCCGCAAGGACGGCGTGGTTTTTCCCATCTGGCTCATCCTCACGGCGCTGCACGATGACCAGGGCGCGGTCACCCATTACGTGGTGACCATGACGGACATCACCGAACGCAAGGCCGCCGAGGACGAGATCCGCAACCTGGCGTTTTACGACCCGCTGACCGGCCTGCCCAACCGGCGCCTGCTGATGGACCGCCTGGGTCGCGCGCTGACGCACAGCACGCGCCACAAGCGCAAGGGCGGGCTACTGTTTCTGGACCTGGACAACTTCAAGGACCTGAACGACACGCTGGGCCACGACAAGGGCGACGAGCTGCTCAAACAGGTGGCGCAGCGCCTGCTGACGTGTGTGCGTGAGGGCGACACCGTGGCCCGGCTGGGGGGCGATGAGTTTGTGGTCATGCTGGAGGAGTTGAGTGAGGACGACTATGTCGCCGTCACCCAGGCCGAGCAGGTGGCCGAAAAGGTGTTGGAGGTGCTGAACCAGCCCTACATGCTGACCGAGGCTGGCTACCGCAGCACACCCAGCATCGGCATCACCCTGTTTGGTGATAAGCAGGAGCCACTGGACGAACTGCTCAAACGTGCGGACCTGGCCATGTACCAGGCCAAGGCTGCCGGGCGCAACACACTGCGATTTTTTGATGCCCACATGCAAGCTGCGGTGTCGCACCGAGCCAACCTGGAGGCCGCCCTGCGCGAGGCCGTGGTGCAAGGGCAGTTTGTGCTGCACTACCAGGTGCAGGTGAATGCCCAGGCCCACGTCACGGGCGCGGAGGCACTGGTGCGGTGGTGCCATCCGCAGCGCGGCATGGTGTCGCCAGCCGAGTTCATTGCATTGGCGGAGGACACCGGCCTCATCGTGCCGCTGGGGCGGTGGGTTCTGGCGACCGCGTGCCTGCAAATTGCGGCCTGGGCCAACGACCCCCGCTTGCAGCAGCTCACGGTGTCGGTCAACGTGAGTGCCCGCCAGCTCATGCGGGCCGACTTTGTTGACATGGTGCAGGTGATCCTGGCATCGACCGGCGCCAACCCCAAGCGGCTGAAGCTGGAGCTGACCGAGAGCGTGCTGGTGTCTGACGTGGACAACACCATTGCCAAGATGCACGCGCTGCGCGCACGCGGCATCGGCTTCTCGATGGACGACTTTGGCACCGGCTATTCGTCGCTTTCGTTCCTGAAGCTGCTGCCGCTGGACCAACTCAAGATCGACCAGGGCTTTGTGCGCGACATATTGGTGGACAACAACGACGCCGCCATCGCCAAGATGGTCATCGCACTGGCTGACAGCCTGAACCTGAATGTGATCGCCGAAGGCGTGGAAACCGCAGCCCAGCGTGAGTTTTTGGCAGCCCAAGGCTGCTTTGCTTATCAGGGATATCTGTTTGGGCGGCCCATGGATGTAGCGGCGTTTGAGGCGTCGGTGTTGCACATCGGGCTTGAGAGTAGGCAGGCCCATGTGGTACCGTGAGATCGGTCCGCAACGTCACAAGGAGCCGCCATGCTAGATCTTGATGCACTCATCAACACGGGAGTCAGCGCCAGTGAAAAGATGAACAAGCTGTCACGAGAGTTCGAAGAATTTGCGGTGCGCGCGCACGAGGTGTTGACAGGCAAAGCCTTTCAGATTCGCGACATTGAAGTCAAGCTGGATTTGGAGCCAGGCCGATTCAGCGCACGACTTCGCCATGGTCCTGTCGTTCAATTTGTGCTGACGGTTGGTATCGATGCGCAAGGAGCGACCAGGGGCTATGTCAACGCCTATGTGAGGAACGAATTTTCAGTGGACCCCATCAAACATCTGGGGACGTTTTCTTTCAATGCCGATGGCGAGATGGAAGAGCGCGATAAGGAAGGCAACCTTCTGGAAATTGGCGGCGGTAGCCACGCAGCGGGACTGGTACTGCGCTACTTGATCGCAAGTCTCCAGCCTTAATACCTGACGATGAGTTGCCGCGCTGCTTGGGGTTACGCTCTCACGACTATTGCGCCCCATACTCTTTTCGAATTGATCTTGGATGCGCCATCTCGCAAGCAATTCAGTGCGGCGGTTGTTGACACCGAAGGCTGTCACGCACTTAGGCTGCGAGCAGGTGTTGATCGGTCGTATTTGCTTCAGCTCGGGGCCAGATGAAGTCATAGGCGAGTTACTCGTATACGGCAGCCGATCCAGTATTTGCCCGTCGACAAGGCTAGACCCTCTATCGCAACGATCAATGCTGGCAACTTTCGTCGTGTCGCCGGTGGGTTTTCCGCGCAATTGCGGCTACCCAAGTGACTGGATTGGAATCGGTGGCTGCTTTGAACAGGAATACGCAATTGGCTTCATGCGTGAAGCTGAAGCGGACTCTATCAGTTGGAGAGCTGTGCCGCAGGCACGGCTTTCTGTGTTACTGACTCTGTAGCATTGGTCACTTCCATCGGTGGATAGTTGTTTAGATCAATAGCTGGACTGCCGTGCGGTAATCCAGGCAGTGACTACAAGCTGTACGACATTTAGTCCCGCATCGCGACGAACATGGCGGCGTCAAGTCGTTGGCAGCGTTGCTTTTAACACCCTAGCGAAGTTCAGGCAGGAGACTTTTTCAATAGTGGCGGCATCCAGCTTTTGCATTTCAAGAAAATCTATGACTTTGCGAACATCCGCATAACTGCCCACAGACCAGTTGTCCCCAACACCGGCGATGTCCGTGCCAAGCGCGACACCGTCAGGACCAAGCAGATTGATGAGCTTCGCGAGTTCACGCCCATAGCCTTCGGCATCGCGACGCGACACATTCCAGCCCAGTCCCGGTCGATCCAGGCCAAGGCTCCACAGGCCTATGACTCCACCACTGTCTCGAATCTTCTTGGCTTGGACTACGGAAAGCCGTCTTTTGAGGAACCCGTAGCGATCCTGGTAGGAGCCTCCGTCCCCTTCCACCCAGCCATGGGACCAAACCATGGGCTTTTTGGCGACTTGCAGGGCTTGTGTGATAGCCATGTCACTGCAGTGCGCCAAATCGACCAGAATGCCCGTTTGCTCACAAGCCAGAATGAGGTCTCTCCCCATGGCGCTCAGCCCGCCGTGCACCGGAGCTTCTGTTGAATGGTCCCCCACTAAAGAACGGATGTAATGCACTAACTGAAGATGACGAAGTCCCATGTCAAAGGCTTTGCCAAGCCCTGCAACCTGCCCACCCAAAAAATCGGCACCTTCACTTGCAAACACAACCGAAGCTTGCCCGGCAAGTGCACGGTCCACATCCGCAACGTTCCTGACTATGCTGAGTTGGTTTCGTTGCGCGTAGGCAGCCATTTCACGAAATTGTTTCTCAAAGTAGGCCAGTAACTCGGCGGCCGTGGGAAAACCGCGCTGCTCTATGCCAGTTGGGGTTGCAACAATCCACGGACTATCGCTTGACAACGCCCACGAAACTAAGGTTGCACCGTTGATTCGCATTTCGGCCGCAAGGTCACCAGGAAACCTCTGTCGATCATGCAAGCCAAGGTGCGAATGCATGTCCGCAATGATCATTGGTTTAGTGAGAGTCTGACTCCAGCTTGTTTTGGGAGCGGCAGCGCATACCGCAGCGAAGCTCGCAGCCCCCATTAGAAGGCGACGTCGATTAAAAAGAGTGGATGGAATTTGATCATCGTATGCAAGCGTCATACTGCTCTCCTTCAGCGAAGTGGACTTGCCACTGGTTTTCGTCCCACTTTGGTTTTTAATTATGCGACCTCTAATTGTTGTCCCAGCGTTCCTCCAATTGCATGGTAACGATGAATCCCAACGTGGGTTGCAGTTGACTGTCGTTGTAGAACTTCAAGGGGGACGCCCGCAAACGGCAATTGTTCGGCGTGGAATTTGATGATGAAGCTGCAGTATTGATTGACTGCATTGACACTCCCCGGGGGAGCGATAGCCTGTCCATTGCCCTCTTTTATTTGCAGCCAATCGGCCCCAACAACTGGCTCTGCACTCTCGAATGTCTGCATTTAGACGTCGAATTTGACTTGAAGGATTTCTACTTTGGGTCGACTATCGCCTTCGGTGCCAATGCATCAGAAGACCACCGGCCACTCTGCTGTGCATGCACTCTGGTGGCTGCATCGCGCCCCTGGCTCAGGCCGCGGCCAATGGCCGGGATGTTGTCGGGGCTGGGGGCGATGACGACGAGCAGGTGGCTCGGGTCGCTTTGGATGCTACAGATTCAATAGCTGCTAGCGCATATTCCACGGGGGATAGAGGCCAATTCCATCCCCAAACTGCCCAATGAATACCCCTTGTGCCAAGTCAAGGTTAAACAGGCCTATTTCCGTTAATTCCTGATATTTCAGAAAATACTGAAAATTCAGGAAAGACCAGAGCCATGAACCTTCCTCCGCTCACGCAGCGCTTCGTGCTGCACTTTGGCGAAATGGGCAGCCGCTGGGGCATCAACCGCACGGTGGGCCAGATTTACGCGTTGCTCTATGTATCGGCCAAGCCGCTCAATGCGGACGAGATCGGGGAGGCGCTGGCGTTTTCCCGCTCCAACGTGAGCATGGGGCTGAAAGAATTGCAGTCGTGGAACCTGGTGCGGCTGATCCACCAGCCCAATGACCGGCGCGAGTACTTTCAGGCGCCCGAGGATGTGTGGGCCATCTTCCGCACGCTGGCGGCCGAGCGGCGCAAGCGCGAGATTGACCCGACGCTTTCGATGCTGCGCGACGCACTCATGGAGCAGCCCAGCGTGGCCGAAGATATCCACGCACAGGAACGCATGAAGCAGATGCATGCCTTCATTGAGCTGATGACCGACTGGCTGGACGATGTGCAGAAAATGGATTCTGAAACGCTGGTCAGCCTGATGCAGATGGGCGCCAAGGTGCAAAAACTGCTGGAGATGAAAGATCGGGTGAAGAGCGTGTTCACCCCCGCCAAGCCCAGCACCGAAGGAGCCGACCATGGACAGCTTTGACCCCGTCGTGCTGGCCCGCATCCAGTTTGCGGCCAACATGACCTTCCACATCCTGTTCCCCACTATCAGCATCGCGATGGGCTGGGTGCTGCTGTTCTTCAAGACGCGCTTCATCGCCACCGCGCAACAACACTGGATGGACGCCTACCAGTTCTGGGTCAAGGTGTTTGCGCTGACCTTTGCGCTGGGCGTGGTCAGCGGCATCACCATGAGTTTTCAGTTCGGAACCAACTGGCCGGGCTTCATGAACACCGTGGGCAACGTGGCCGGGCCGCTGCTGGCCTATGAGGTGCTGACGGCCTTCTTTTTAGAGGCCACCATGCTGGGCATCATGCTGTTTGGCCGCGGGCGCGTGAGCGAACGGGTGCACACCACGGCCACTTTTCTGGTGGCAGCGGGTACCACCCTGTCGGCCTTCTGGATTCTGGCACTCAACTCGTGGATGCACACGCCCACCGGCTTTGTGATGATTGACGGCAAGGCGCATGTGACGAGCTGGCTGGAGGTGATCTTCAATCCCTCGTTCCCCTACCGCCTGACGCACATGCTGATCGCATCGGGCCTCACCGTAGCGTTCTTGCTGGCGGGGCTGAGTGCCTACCGCTGGCTCAAGGGTGACAAGGGCAGGGCGGTACAGGCTTCGCTGCGCACGGGCCTGTTTGTAGCGGCTGCGCTGATCCCGCTGCAAATCTTGGTGGGCGACCAGCACGGCCTGAACACCTTGCACCACCAGCCCGCCAAGATTGCGGCGATGGAGGGCATTTGGGAAACACAAAAGGGCGCTCCCGCGGTGCTGTTTGCCATGCCAGACAAGGCCACGCAAACCAACAAGTACGAGATTGCCATCCCCAAGCTGGCCTCGCTGTACCTCACGCACGACTGGGATGGCGAGATCAAGGGTATCAAGGAATTTGGCGACCAGCACCCGCCCGTGGCACCCGTGTTCTGGGCGTTCCGCATCATGGTGGGCGTCGGGCTCTTGATGCTGGCAGTGAGCTGGCTGGGCAGCTGGCAAGTGCGCAAGGACGCGCTGCAACCCTGGCTGGCACGCGTGTTGGTGGCCATGACCTTTGCCGGCTGGGTGGCGCTGGTGGCGGGTTGGTATGTGACCGAAATTGGCCGCCAGCCGTGGCTGGTGCAGGGTGTGCTGACGGCAGCGCAGGCCGCGTCCAAAGTGCCCGCTCGCAACATCGCCTTTACGCTGGTGATGTACCTGAGCCTGTACGCCGTGCTGCTCACGTCCTATGTGAGTGTGCTGTTTTATCTGGCCCGCAAGGCCAGTAGCCCAGAACCCGTTTTGCCGGAGGTGGCCCATGCTTGATACGACCGCTTTGACCATGCCTGACCTGAGCCAGCCCGCAGGCTGGTTGCCCCTGGTGTTCGCGCTAGTGATGGCGCTGGCCATGCTGGCCTACGTCATTTTGGATGGCTACGACCTGGGCGTAGGCGTGCTGCTACGCCGGGCCGATGACGTGGAGCAGAAAGACACCATGATCGCCAGCATCGGCCCGTTTTGGGATGCGAACGAAACCTGGCTGGTGCTGGGCGTGGGTGTGTTGCTGGTGGCCTTCCCCATGGCGCATGGCGTCATCCTCGGGTCGCTGTATCTGCCCGTGGCGCTGATGCTGGTGGCGCTCACGCTGCGCGGTGTGGCGTTCGACTTTCGCGTGAAGGCGCGCGACAAGCACAAACCGCTGTGGGACCGCGCGTTCTATGTGGGCTCCATGCTGGCCGGCTGGTCGCAGGGCTTCATGCTCGGTGGCCTGGTCACCGGCTTTGCGACGGACTGGGGCAGCCAGTTGTTCAATGCGTTGATTGGCCTGTGCCTGGTGGCGGCTTACTGCCTGCTGGGCGCAGGATGGCTCATCATGAAGACGGAGGGCGCGCTGCAGCTCAAGGCCGTGCGCTGGGCGCAGGGCAGCCTGTGGCTCACCGCCGCTGGCGTGGCCGCCATTTCTTTGGCCACGCCCTGGGTCAGTCAGCGCATTTTTGACAAGTGGTTCAGCTTCCCCAATGTGGTGATGCTGTTGCCGATTCCTGCCATGACGGTGGCGCTGTTTGTGGTGATTGCGCGCAGCCTGAAGCGCCTGCCCACGCGCCTGGCGCAAAACAACCAGTACGGCGCAGCCGTGCCATTTGCCAGCACCGTGGGCATCTTTCTGCTGGCCTTCTACGGCCTGGCCTACAGCCTGTTCCCCTGGCTGGTGGTGGACAAGCTCACGGTCTGGCAAGCCGCTAGCGCACCCGAGGCGCTGCAGGTCATCTTCTATGGCGTGGTGGTGGTGTTGCCGGTCATCATTGGCTATACGGTGTATGCCTACCGCGTGTTCTGGGGCAAGAGCACGGCGCTGAAGTACTGAGCGGCCCGGCGGTGTAGCGGGCTCAGAGGCAGGGCCGCATGCTGCCCTGCGCGCAGGTCTGCGCGAGCGCTTTGGCCTGCTCAATCTGGGGCGCATTGAGTGTGCGCGCCACCGTTTGCGCATTGGTGCCAGCCACATCCACACCTTGGGTTTGCGCCAGCAAGAAGAGCGCGAGCGCTTTCACTTTGTCCTGGCGCAGTGCCTGCCCCCGCGCGTATTCGCCACCCAGGTTGGACAACGCTTCCCCATACCGGCCCTGTGCAGCACGCTGCAGCCATTGCAGGGCCAGTGGTCCATTGGGTGCCACAGCCTTGCCAGTGCGGTACAGCAGGCTGAGCTGGAACTGACTGGCCGCGTCGCCCTGGCTTGCAAGGGTCTGGAAGGCATTGAAGGCCGCGCTGTACTGGCCCGCTTGCAATGCTTGCTGGGCCTGGGTGTAGCTCAGGGTCTGGGCGTGGGCCGACATGCTGCAAAGGGCCAGTGTGGCGAGCAGAGCCGAGAGGCACAGCGTGAAGATGAGGGGCGGGTGGAGTCGGTGCATTGTTGTCGTCATGCTATGCGTGGAAGTAACCCTTCAACATCTGGCTTCTCTGCACCGGCGTGAACTTCTCGATGGCGTAGCGCAGCGTGGTGCGGGGCAGGGCGGCGTAGTGGGTTTGCAGAAACGCCAGCAGCCGTGCCTCGTCCCGCTTGCCTAGCTCGCGCAGCATCCATCCGCAGGCCTTGTGCATGAGGTCGTGCGGGTCGGTGAGCAGCTGGGCATAGAGCTTCAGCGCGTCGCCAAAGTCGCCCGCACGGATGAAGGCAAAGGTGCTGAGCACCGCCAAACGCCGCTCCCACAGCACGGGGGACTTTGCCCACTGCCAGAGGATGCTGCGGTCACGCTTGAGCAGATACGGGCCGGTGATGTATGGCCCTACGCCGTCCACCAAATTCCAGTTATTGATGCGGTGGCGGTGTTGCAGCACGGTGTTGTACACCGCAGTTTGCACCTCGGGCTTGCCTTTGGCAAAGCGGCGCGTCAGGATGTCCAACGCCAACAGCCGCGTTTCGTTGTAAGGGGACTGCAGCAGGGCCGCGCAGTCGTCCAGTGACAAGGTATTGAACTGGCGCGCCACTTCGCGCACCTGCGGCACGCGGATGCCGTAGAACCGGTCGCCCTCACCATACTCGCCGGGGCCAGTCTTGAAATAGGCGGCCGCCGTGCGGGCCTTGCCGGGGTCGGCCAGCGCACGCAGGGCGTCCTCGGCCAGCACGGCATTGGCGTCGGCCCCGGAGTCCATGGCCCCTAGCCTCGCATCGGGGCCAGCAAATGCTGACTCAGTGCTTTGGAGTTGTTCACCAGGCCATCGTCTTTGGACTGGACCTGATGGTCCACATTCAAAGTTTCTTCCCAGGTATTGCGCATGAGGGTGGCGTCCTGTTCGTTGTCGATGTGGGCGTGTAGGCGGCGGATGTGTTCTACATCGGCCTCGCACACGGGCGACTGTTCAATGCTCTGGATCAGGCTGGCACACCAGTCTCGTGCGGGTTTCCATTGCTGGGTGAAGGGATCGAACAACTCCGCGTCCAGTCCGTCGCGGCAGGCAAAAAAACGGCTCACGCGTTCGGCTGTCGGTGGCGATGGCGTGGTCGGCAGTGCCAGTTTGCCGTGGAGTATCAAGGCTGCGCAGGCGCGGGTGAATGCCGCCAGGCCCACCGCCTTGGCGACAGACAGCGGCGTGTCAAACACGCGCACTTCGATGGTGCCGAACTCTGGTTTGGGGCGCACATCCCAGTACACGTCCTTGAGGGAAGTGGCCAGTTGCGTGGAGAAAATATCTTGGGCATGGCACTCAAACTCTGTCCAGTTCTTAAATCTGGGCATGGGGCCACCATGGGGGTAGATCAGGGGTTCCAAAGGCCGGGAGGCGCAGAACCCCGTGTCCTCCAGTTGCAGATAGGGCGACGCAGCAGACATGGCGATGAACAGGGGAACCAGGGCCTGCAAGCCATTGCCCATGTGGATGGCGTCATCGGCACTGGCGGCGCCGATATGGACGTGCATACCGTAGGTGGAAAAGCGCTTTGGCAAATAGCCAAAGCGGCGACTCAGTTCGGCCGCACGGTCGGTGGGCGCGAGCACGCGCTCGTTCCAAAACTGCGTCAGTTGCGTTCCGCCGCCCCGGATCATCAGATTCATGGGCGCGGCCACATCGCACAGCACTTGCGTCAGGGCCATGGCTTCTGCCGCCATCTCGTCCGCATCTGTATGCACCGAGGTATTGAGTTCCATGGTGGACAGCGTGGCCTCCAGAGAGAAGCGCTCCGCATCCGTGCGCCGTTTGACGATCTCCCAGAACTCCAGGCTGGAGGGGGACAGCGTGCCTGTGGAGCCGTTGACAATTTGCAGCTCCAGTTCCATTCCGAAGGTGAGGGCTTGCGATTTTTTGAATTCCATCGGAACTCCTTTTTTATCAACTGACTAAATGTTTTGTTGAGCCCGAGCGAATGCGAGAAAGTCGCGCAGCAGCGGGGTGTCATCAAAGATAACCTGGCAGTTCTTCTGGCGAAACTCCGGGTGCCATTGCACCCCGGCAACAAAGCCTGGCCCGCGACGGCGAATGGCTTCGATCACGCCGTCATCCGGGCAGTGCGCCTCGACCACAAAATCCGGCGCCAAGTCCTTGATGGACTGGTGGTGGATGCTGTTGATCATCCCGTGCTGCAGACCGGGGTACAACGCAGCCATGTGCGTACCTGGCACAATTTCGATTGCGTGGACGTTGCGTTCATACATCTCGGAGCGGACATGCGGCAAGGCCTGCGGCATCTGCGTTCCAATGTCTTGCCACATGGTTCCGCCAAAAGCCACATTGAGCATTTGCAGACCGCGGCAAATGCCAAACACGGGCTTGCCCGCTTTGACAAAGGCCTCGATCAGGCTCTTCTCGTATGCATCACGCACCGGGTCGCCGGCCCATTCAGGGGCTATTGGCACTTCGCCGTAAGAGGCCGGAGCGACGTCGTTTCCGCCTTGCAGAACCAACCCGTCCAATGCTTGCGCGTAGTGGCCCAGGTTCAGTTCTTCGGTCTGCACCACGCTTTGCGCATCCACCGCAGGAACCATCACGGGCAGCGCGCCGCCGCGCATGAGCCACTGGGCCACGGACTGCTCCAGGAAGTGCAGTGTTTTGGTCCACACACCGCCCAGGTCCAGCACTGGGCCGGACGGGTAATAGATGCGCGCCGAAACACCTATGAGTAATGCCGGTGATTGAAAAGGCATGGCACCACTATACGCAAGCCAATGAAAACCCGGCTCGGTGTAGGTTTGTCCGCCAATCGTCAGTTTCGGGTGGACGAGGCAATGGCTTTGTCCAGCTTGTCGTCCATCTCACCCAGATGCGCGCTGAGCGAGTGGGTCGCTTCCGACAAGGCACGCTGGTTGGCTTCAGCGGCTTGGGCAGGCAAAGACGGCCAGTAAAACAGCAGCGCGCAAAGTCGTGGAAGGGCCTCCGGTTGTTTCGGCCCATTGTGGACTCGTCTATCGGCCGCGCAAAAACAGCGTGTCCAGCTCCTTGAGCGTGAGCTGGCGCCAGGTGGGGCGGCCGTGGTTGCATTGGTCGCTGCGTTCGGTGGCTTCCATGTCGCGCAGCAGCGCGTTCATTTCTTCGATGGTGAGTTTGCGGTTGGCGCGCACGGCACCGTGGCAGGCCATGGTGCCCAATATTTCGTTCTGCGCGCGCTGGATGACGGTGCTGGCGTCGTGTTGGGCCAGTTCGGCCAGCACGCTGCGCGCCAGCTCTACCGCATCACCTTGTGCCAGCGTGGTGGGCACGGCGCGCACGGCCAGGGTCTTGGGCGAGAAGGGGCTGATCTCCAGGCCCAGTGTGTTCAGCGTGGCCACATGCGCCTCTGCCGTGGCCACTTCGTCGGGCGTGGCGGCAAAGGTGGCCGGAATCAGCAGGGGCTGGCTGGCCAGTGGGTGTACGGTGCCGTCGGGTGCGGTGAGGCTGATTTGGGTTTTTAGCCGTTCGTAGACGATGCGTTCGTGCGCGGCGTGCATGTCTACGATGACCAGGCCTTGGTTGTTTTCGGCGAGGATGTAGACGCCTTGCAGCTGGGCGATGGCGCGGCCTAGGGGCCAAGCTTCTTCTTCGCTCGCGGGGCGGCTGGACGGCAGCGTGCTCTGCTCCGTGTCCCCCGCCCGCTTTGCGGGCTCCTCCTTGACCTGCGCAGAGCCCACTGCCGCCCAGCCTTCTTGCGTCGGCGTTGTGCTGCGCTGCCAGAGGGCGCCTACGTCGCTTACGCGGTGGCCTATTAAGCCTGTATTTGCTTCAAATTTGATAGCTGGTTGCGCACTGTACATGGGGGCTACAGGCACTTTAGGTACATAAGTTCCGGGCTGGGCGAGTAGCGAGGGGGCTTGCGCCTGACCATCCACTGCACCTGCTGCTGCCGCGGCACGCGGTGCAGCCAAGGTGTCTTCCACGGCGTGGCGCACGGCTTGGTGCACTTCGCGGCTGTCGCGAAAGCGCACTTCGATCTTGGTGGGGTGCACGTTCACGTCCACGCGCGTCGGGTCCATGGCCACGTACAGCGCGTAGACCGGCTGGCGGTGGCCGTGCAGCACGTCTTCGTAGGCGCTGCGGGCGGCGTGGGTGAGCACCTTGTCGCGCACGAAGCGGCCGTTCACATAGCAAAACTGCTGGTCGGCACGCGAGCGGGCGGCGTCCGGCACTCCGGCACGGCCCCACACGCGCAGTGCAGGCTGGCCGTATTCGTTGGCCTGCTTGCTATGCCAGTCCACGCGCACGCTTTGCGCCAGAAACTCGGGGCCCAGCACGTCGCTCAGCCGTTGGTCCAGAGCGGCCAGCAGGTCGGCATGTTCACACTTTCGCCACTGTTCTACGAGTTTGCCTTCGTGCCAGATGGCAAAGCCCACGTCGGGCCGGGCCAATGCGTGGCGGCGCACGGCCTCGATGCAATGGGCTAGCTCGGTGGCGTCGGTCTTGAGGAATTTGCGGCGCGCTGGCGTGCTGTAGAACAGCTCTTTCACCTCGACCGTGGTGCCTTGGCTGCGCGCCACGGGTTTGAGTTCGCCGGTACGGCCGTCCAGCAGATACGCATCATTCAGGCCGCTAGCCCGCGACAAGATTGCGCAATCAGCTATGGAATTAATAGCGGCCAGCGCCTCGCCGCGAAAGCCCATGGTGGCCACGCTCTCCAGGTCATGCAGGCTGCCGATCTTGCTGGTGGCGTGGCGTTTGAAGGCAATGGGCAGCTCGTCGCGCAAGATGCCCTGGCCGTCGTCTTCCACGCTGATCAGGCGCACGCCACCGGCCAACAGCCGCAGCGTCACTTGTGTGGCACCGGCGTCCAGCGCGTTGTCCACCAGTTCGCGCACCACGCTGGCCGGTCGTTCCACCACCTCACCGGCCGCAATCTGGCTGATGAGTTCGTCGGGGAGTTCGCGGATGGGGCGGCGGGCCGCGGCTGCGATAGAAGAAGGTAACGAAGCGTTCACCGCCTCATTTTAGGGGGCGAAGTCGGGTAGCATGCGCCGGCCACAGCGTTGTGGCGACTTCAAAGGCGCGGCATGCTTCCTGATTTCAGCAACTGGCAGAACCCCGAGGCGCTGGCCTGGCTGGCCCATGTGTATAGCCAGGCCCTGATCCACGAAGGCACCTTCTACCTGACTGCCGTACTGGGCGTATGGTTATTGCTGCATGTGCTGCTGCGCAAGCGCCTGGCGCACCGCCTGATTGCCCAGTGGCCCGCGCAAAAGGACATCCGGCGCGAAATGCGCTATTCCATCTCCACGCTGCTGATTTTTTCCGCGCTGGCCATGGTCATCACCGCGGCGGTGGTAAGCAACCGGGTGACGGTGTATTTCCGGCCCACTGAATATGGCATCTGGTGGCTGGTGTTGAGCTTTCCAGCCATGCTGCTGTGGCACGACTTCTACTTCTATGTCACCCACCGGCTGCTGCACACGCGCTGGCTGTTCCGCCATGTGCATGGCCTGCACCACCGGTCACGCCACCCTTCGCCCTGGGCCGCCTATGCCTTTCACCCGCTGGAGGCACTGGTGAATGCGCTGGTCACGCCGCTGGCCCTGCTGGTGGTGCCGCTGCACGTGGGCGTGCTGCTGGCCTTTGCGGTGCACCAGATCACGCGCAACGCCCACGGCCACGCCGCGGTGGAGACCATGCCGCGCGGTTTCGCCACCCACTGGCTGGGCGGGCGTTTCACCACCACCACCCACCACCACCTGCACCACGAGACAGCCCACGGCAACTACGGCCTGTGGTTCACCTGGTGGGACCGTGTCTTCAAAACCGAAAACCCGCACTACCAGCAGCGCTTTGCGCAGGTTACGTCCCAGCCCAAGGGATAGAAAAACGGCGCTTTTCGGGCTTTATTTTGCGGCTGGGCGGCCGCAGCCCTGGCGACACTGTGGGGGAGCACATCCCTTGTGGGGCCCGCCATGCAAATCAACCGCCTGAACCTGATCTTTCCTCCCACCACACCCGGTGCCCCTGGCGCATCGGCGCAGCCTGACGCGCTGAAGCCCGAGGCGGGCAGCGCGCGCTCCGCAGGCCTGGCCGCACCGCCTGCCCGCAAGGCGGTGGCCGCGGTGGAGCCCAGCAACACCCCTGAAACCGCAGCACCCGCCGGCGTGACGCTGGAGCTGGGCAGCGCCCAGAAAGCAGCGGCCAGCGGCGTCTACACGCGCAGCGGCGTGGTCGCCGGCCGCGCCAGTGCCGCGGTGGACCAGACCCCGGCCGAGCAGTTTGTGGCCTCAGCGGTGAACACCCTGCGTGACTTTGATGCGAACAAGCTGGGCATGGGCGTCGCATCGACCTCGGGCGGCAGCGCCGAAGCGCTGCCCGCCAGCCGTTTTGGTGGCTTCAAGCAAGCGGTTGCCAAGCTCAACGTTTTCGCCTGAATCCGCGATAAGCCCCACGGTGGCTGGGGTGTCATGGCCATGCCGTGACGGACAGGGATAATCCACGTCCATGGAACTCATCGCCTCGCTTCTCGACTTCATCCTGCATGTAGACAAATACTTGGAAGTGTTTGTGCAGAGCTATGGCCTGTGGGTCTATGCGCTGCTGTTTGCCATCATCTTTGTTGAGACCGGCGTGGTCATCATGCCGTTTTTGCCGGGTGACTCGCTACTGTTCGTGGTGGGCGCCATGTGTGGCGTGGGGCTCATGGACTACACCACCTCGGTGGGGCTGCTATTGACGGCGGCAGTGCTAGGCAACCAGAGCAACTACGCCATTGGCCGTTATGTCGGCCCCAAGGTCTTTCAGTGGGAAGACTCGCGCTTCTTCAACAAGCAGGCCTTCAACCAGGCCCATGCGTTTTACGAAAAATATGGTGGCGTCACCATCATTGCCGCGCGCTTCATGCCGTTCCTGCGCACCTTCGCGCCCTTTGTGGCCGGTGTGGCGCAGATGACACGCTCCAAGTTCACTTTGTTTGATGTGGTGGGGGGGGCGCTGTGGGTGGGCGGCATTGTCACCATCGGTTACTTTTTCGGAAATTTCCCTTGGGTGAAAGCGCATCTGGACAAAATCATCTGGGCCATGATCCTGATCCCGGGCCTGATCATCTGTGCTGGTGCACTCAAGTCGCGCCTCAAGACCGCAAATTGAGCTTCTTTCTCATGGCATAGTAGAAGACAGGCGCGGTAACGCGTTACTTCCACGAACCAAAAAAAAGCATGGCGGGAAAAGTCGTTGAAACCCTGCTGGACCGATTAACCACCCTGGTGTTTCCTGCCGTGCTGGTCGCGCTGGCTGGTCTGGCGCTGTTGTGGCAATTGGGGCACTCGGACATTGCAAGAGGCATTCCTTTGCCCATCCAGGTGTGGGAGGAATCCGAACCCGTGGATGTGGCGGCCCTGGACCGTGTTCGCCAGCATCTGGAAGCCGTGCCAGCCACGGCTTCCGCAGAAACCCATCTCTCTACCAACAACTTCTGGTTTGCGGTGCAGGTCCCCCAAAGCCCGGTGGATCACCCATGGGAGATTGATTTCCCGTCGCGCCACGCCACCGCACTGAGCTGCTGGAACCTGCAGACCGGCCTGCCGCTGGGCGATGCCAATCGCTTTGCCGTTTCTGGTGGCATGCAGCGCAGCCGCGCTGGTTTCTCACTGCAGCCCGCTGAGTCTGCTGCGCCCTGGAGCCTGCTGTGCCGGGCCGTTTATCGGGGGCCTGCCAAGATTTCTGCGGATGCTTGGGAGCCGCATGCCTTGGACATGGCGCAGGTGTCGCACCAGAAAACCGGTGTGATGCTGGAGGCCGGCATTGGCGTGCTGGCCATCTTCATGCTGCTCACCGCCGTGGTGAACCGCAGCGCGCTGTACTGGACCTTTGTGGGCTGGCTGCTGCTGAATATGCGCATGGCGGGCCTGTCGGCAGGCACCGACATAGAGCTCTTTGGCGGGGCCCTCGACCCGGCTTGGTTCACGCCCATGCGCCAATGGACCTTGTGCATGTACTACGCCATGACGATTGGCCTGTTCAGTGCGCTGTTCAAAGCCGAGTTGCAGGACGTTAAGGCCGGCTGGCTGCTGAGGTTGCACCAGCTCAGCGCGGTGGCCGTGATCGTGGCGTGCCCGTTCCTGTCGTACGAACGCGTCTTGCCGACGCTGTGGGTTGCCACTGCTTCGGTGGTGATGTTGATGATTGTCTACCTGGCCAAAATCCTGCGCCACACGCATTCCCGTGTAGCGGCGTGGTATGCCGCCTCCATCATCGTCACGCTGGTGGCCAGCATGAACGAAGTGGTGGCCGCGGCCACCGGGCAGCGCCTGCTGCTGTCCGGACTCAACAGCGTGACCGCCGCCATCGCCTCGGCGCTGCTGGCGTCTGCCGCGGTGGCAGAGCACATGCGCTCGCACCGCCTGCAAAACCAGCGCGCACAAAAGCTACTGGAAGCGGCTTACCAGGACTCGCCCATTGGCTTGTTCACCATTGGCGTGGGCGCGCAGATCATGAAGGCCAACCCGGCCTTCCATGCCATGGTTCGGCGCATTGCGGTGGATGGCCCCTTGTCGCTGCAGCAGTTGTTCGATGCGGACCTGGTGCAAAAAATTGTGGCCTTGCACAGCGCGCGGGCTAGCACTTCGATTGAATTGCAAACCCAGACCCTGCTGCCCCGTGCCACGGGCAACAGCTGGTTTGCCATCAAGGCCTCGACGGTGGATGGCAACACCATCGAATGCTCGCTGCAGGACATCACCGAGCGCGTGCAGGTGACCGAGCGCCTGGAGTACCTGGCCAGCCACGACCCACTGACCGGCTGCCTGAACCTGCGCGGCCTGGCCCTGGAGACAGCCAAGGTGGGCTACCAGTTCACCGCGCTGGCCTACTTTGACCTGGACCGCTTCAAGCTCATCAACGACCTGTATGGCCACACCGCCGGTGACAACGTGCTGATGCAGGTGGCCGAGCGCATGGGCAGCGTGCTGCAGCGCCACGACATGTTGGCCCGTGTGGGGGGGGACGAGTTTGTGGTGGTGTTCTCGCGCGCCAACATGGCCGACAGCGAGGCCAGCTGCAACAGCATTGCCATGCTGATTGGCTCGGCCCCGTTCCAGATTGACAACCAAAGCTTTTCGCTGGACGTGTCGGGCGGATTGGTGGAGACCGCGCAGTTCAGCCAGTCGCCGTTGAAAGACATCGTGTCGGCGGCCGACACACTGTGCCGCATGGCCAAGAAGCGCAGCAACCAGCGTTTGGTGGTGATGGAGTCGGGCGACCGCTTCTTCCAGCAGCACCAGGACGAGCTGGACCTGATCAACTGCCTGGAGCGCGGCGAAACGCCCCAGGGCCTCTTCTTGATGATGCAGCCCGAGTTGTCATTGAGCCGGCCGTTTGATTCGCTGAATTTTGAAATGCTGGTGCGCCTGCGCAAGCCCGATGGCAGTGTGGTGGGCGCGGGCACCATCATCGAAGCGGCTGAGGCCCATGGCAAAACCGCCATCATTGACCGCTGGGTGGTGACCACGGCCATTGACTGGCTGGAGCAGCATGCCCAGAACCTGCATCAGACCCATTTTGTGGGCGTGAACCTGTCCGGTGGCTCGCTCAACGACGAGTCGTTCACGGCCGAGCTGTTTGCGTTGTTCGAGCAGCACCCGCTGGCCTTGTCCAAGATCTGCATCGAGATCACTGAGACCGTGGCCATCACCGACATGCGCAACATGCAGCGCTTTATTGACCGCGTGCGCGCCATGGGCGCCAAGGTGGGGCTGGATGACTTCGGTGCCGGGTATTCCTCGTTCGGCTACCTCAAGGGGCTGTCGGTGGATGCCCTCAAGCTCGATGGTTCACTGGTGCGCGACGCGGCACGTAGCCAGTCCGGCATGGCCATCATTGTGGCCATTGGGGGCCTGGTGAGCAGCCTGGGCATGAAGTCGGTGGGCGAGTTTGCTGAAGACCTGGCCACCATCCGTGCGCTGGCGGATGCTGGCATTGATTACGCGCAGGGCTATGGCATCAGCAAGCCGGTGATGCCCGAGAAAATCCTGGCAGCCCAAAGCGGTGCCGATTTCATCGAGGACCCCGAGATCCTCGCCTTCGTCAAGCTGCTGCAAGCCAATGCGGATGCCACCATGTCCCTGTTCCCGGAATCGACTCTGGGCACCCTGCACTGACCCCACGCTTCTCGCTTACAGGGCCATGGCGGCAGAAACCTTCCATTCGGCCTCGCTGTCCGTCAGCACCATGCTGTCCTCGGTGGTGGTGTGCGGGGCATCGATCTCTGGGCAGTGCCAGGGCTGTACCAGGGGCTTGGCCCGGGACAGGTCAATGTCCGGGTGATGGGCTTCAAAAAAGAAGCGGTGCAGGCTGTGCTGCGATGCGTGCCACAGTGGCTGCACGGCGCGGGGCGCCAGTTGCATCACCCGGTGCGGTACACCACCCGTGAAGGTCATGGGGTAGAAGACACCCGCTTCTCCCACGTCAGAAAAATACAGGCTGTCGTAAATGCGGTCTACCGGGCGACGGCCCGTGGCCATCATCCAGTCCACGTCTTGCGCCAGGCAGTAGCTGTGCAGCGCCTTGAACAGCGCCGTGCGCACCAGCGAGGACTGGGGGTTGCCCTTCACGCACAGTCGGGTGGTTTCCACCATGCGGCTGCCGTGAAAGCGCGCGGGCAGTTTCAGCGAATGCTGCAAGGGCAGGGCTTTGATCTGGTTGGCATGCGTGCGCAGGGTGCCGAGCATGGAGCCGTCCAGCTTGGAGGTGGCGACGAACACTTCGCAGCCGGGCTCAAAGTCCGCGGCTTCGGCTTCACGCAGCTTGGCGCCCAGTTCGGGGAGGTGTTTGCCGTAGGAGGCAGCGCGGAGTTGGATCACTCCCTCCATCTGCGCCCTGGACGCGATCTCCACCTTGAACGGCAAAATCTCGGATGGAAACCCCAGCGTTGAAACGCAGCTTGCCTGAACCATGACAACCTCCCTTCGGTAACGTTATTGAGGGAATCAGTCTAGGGTTAGCACCTAGTTGTAATCGCCGAATTAAGCGGTAATTTGGCCGCCTTTTCGGGTCTGACGCGGCTGGTTGCGGAGCAGGCTGGAGGGTTAGCTGGTCGTGCGGTTACGCGCCAGCGGCGGGTTCTTGGCGAAGTAGCTCTCAATGCCGCGCATCAGTGCATCGGCCAGCTGGTTTTGGTAGTCCTCGCTGTTGAGCTTGACCTCTTCGCTGGGGTTGCTGATGAAGGCGGCCTCCACCAGCACGCTGGGAATGTCGGGCGCCTTGAGCACGGCAAACGCGGCCTGCTCGACTTTGGGCTTGTGCAGCTTGCCCACGCGTTTGATCTCGCCCAGCAGGTTGCTGCCCAGCTTCAGGCTGTCGTTGATCTGGGCGGTGGTGCTCATGTCCAGCAGCGCGCGTTGCACCGTGGCGTCCTTGGCTTTCACGTTCAGGCCGCCAATCAAATCCGCCTTGTTCTCCTTGGCCGCCATCCAGCGCGCCGCGCTGCTCGACGCGCCGCCCTGGCTCAGCGCGAACACGCTGGCGCCTTGCGGGTCGGGGGTGAAGAAGGCGTCGGCATGCAGGCTCACAAACAGGTCGGCCTGCACGCGGCGCGCCTTTTGCACGCGCGTGCCCAGCGGCACAAAGAAGTCGGCATCGCGCGTCAGGTAGGCGCGCATGGCGTTGCCATTGACGCTGGCGTTGTTGATGCGCTCGCGCAGCAGGTGGGCCAGCTTCAGCACCACGTCCTTTTCCTTGGTGCCGCCAGGGCCGATGGCGCCCGGATCTTCCCCGCCATGGCCGGGGTCCAGCGCGATGATGATCAGTCGCTCGGTGGTGGGCGTTGTGGGGCTGGCTGGTAACGGGGGTTTAGTGCCATTTTGGCCGCTAACCCCCGTGGAATCTGCGCGAGTAGCTCCTGTTTTAGGAGCATTCTGGGCGGTGGCCGTACCCGGCACCACGGGGCTGGATGCCGCGCGCTGCGTGTGCATGGCGATCAACGCGTCCAGCGGGTCGTTGCTGGCGGCGGGTTTGGGTGGGCTGGCTGCCGCGGCTTTGGCGTTGTCCGTCAGGCGCTCGGCAATCAGGGCCTCCAGCGGGTCCACCTCGTTCACCGGGTACAGGTCCAGCACCAGCCGGTGCTGGTAGGCAGCCACCGGGCTCAGCGAAAACACCTGGGGGCGGATGGCGTGTTTCAGGTCCACCACCAACCGCACCACCGTGGGTGTGAACTGGCCTACGCGGATGCCGGCAATGTTCGGGTCGTCCGCCTGCACCTTGGCCACCAGCTCCTTGAGTGCGGGGTTCAGCGTGATGCCCTCAATGTCCACCGCCAGGCGTGGCGGGCTGGGCACAAAGAGCTGCTTGGTCACCAGCGAGGCATCCGACTCGATGGTGACGCGCGAGTATTCCGGCGCGGGCCAGACCCGCACGGTCATGATGGTGGCGCCGCGGGCCAGCTCAGCAGCGCCCAGGGTTAGCACGACGCTGCCGGCCTGCAATAGCGTGCGCCGCTTCATGCGCTTGCCCTAGATAGGGGCTGCACCAAGGCGGTACCGGTGGCGGTGTGGGACGTCAGAGTCACCAAGCGGCTCGCGTCGTCCAGCGTGCGGATGTGCAGGTCCACATCGGCCACGGGCAGCATGCCGGCGGCCTTCTCGGGCCACTCGGCCAGCTTTAGGCCGGGGCTGGCGAAGATGTCGCGAAAGCCGGCTTCTTCCCACTCGCGTGGGTCGCTGAAGCGGTAGAAGTCAAAGTGCCAGATGTTGAGCGCGTCCAGCTCATAGGGCTCCACCACGGCGTAGGTGGGGCTCTTGATGCGGCCGGTCACGCCCAGTGCCTGCAGCAGGTGGCGCACCAAGGTGGTTTTGCCGGCGCCTAGGTCGCCATGCAGCGCGATGAAGGCGTTGGCCAGCGCGGGCTGCGCGGCCCAGTGGGCGGCAAACGCGTGGGTGGCCGATTCGTCCGCCCATGCGAGGGTCAGGCTGCTTTCTACAATGGGGTGGTGACGATCAACAGCACTCAAATCAACGCTCAATCTGACAGTGGGCAAGAGGGCAACCCGTGGGTTGTGCAGGTCCAGGCCTGGGCCCGGGAACTTGGATTCTCCCAAATTGGCGTGGCTGGTGTGGATTTGTCGTCGGCCGAGCCCGGTTTATTGGCCTGGTTGTCGCAAGGATTCCACGGTGACATGGCTTATATGGCCCACCACGGCCTCAAACGCGCTCGCCCGGCCGAGCTGGTACCGGGCACGGTAAGCGTGATCACTGCACGCATGGACTACCTGCCGCGCGACACGGCGGAGGGTTGGCAGGACACCGAATTGGCGCGCCTGCAGCGCCCCGGCGAGGGCATTGTGTCGGTCTACGCCCGCGGGCGGGACTACCACAAGGTGCTCCGCAGCCGCCTGCAGAAGCTGGCCGACACCATGGCCGCCCACATGGGACCGCTGGGCTACCGCGTGTTCACCGATAGCGCGCCGGTGCTGGAGGCCGAACTGGCCGCGCGCAGCGGCCAGGGCTGGCGTGGCAAGCACACGTTGCTGCTGAACCGCGAGGCCGGTTCCATGTTTTTTCTGGGCGAGATTTATGTGGACATGGCCTTGCCCGACAGCGCGCCCGTGCAGCCGCACTGCGGCAGCTGCAGCGCCTGCATCACGGTGTGCCCCACGCAGGCCATCATCGCCCCGCACCGGCTGGATGCACGGCGCTGCATCTCCTACCTGACCATCGAGCACGCCGGGACCATCCCGCTGGAATTACGCCCCTTGATTGGCAACCGCATTTACGGCTGTGACGACTGTCAGCTGGTCTGCCCCTGGAACAAGTTTGCCCAGCGCAGCGCCTTGCCCGACTTCGACGCCCGCGAGGGGCTGACCGGCATGCAGCTGGCCACGCTGCTGGACTGGACCGAGGGCACGTTCCTGCGGCACACCGAGGGCAGCCCGATCCGCCGCATCGGCCACGTGCGCTGGCTGCGCAATGTGGCCGTGGCCATGGGCAACGCGCTGGCGGGCAGTTCACTGCCTGCAGCACAGCGCCAGACCCTGGTGCAGTCCTTGCAACGCCGCACCGACCACCCCGACCCGCTGGTGCAAGAGCACGTGCAGTGGGCCCTGCAACAAACCCCTTGAAGAGGAATGACGCCATGGCGCTGTACGACCTGCTGGTGATTGACCCGCAAAACGATTTTCTGGACGTTGCAGGCGCTGCCTTGCCCGTGCCCGGCGCCAACGCCGACATGGACCGCCTGGCCGCGTGGCTGCACACGCACGCGGCGCAGGTGCGCAGCCTGACTGTGACGTTGGATTCGCATGCCAGCGTGGGCGTGGAGCGCACCACCTTTTGGCAGCAGGCCGACGGCAGCGCGGTGGCGCCGTTCACGCTGATCACTGTGGCGCAGGTGCAGCGGGGCACTTACCAGCCGCGCCATGCCGGGCGCACCGACGAGGTGGTGGCCTACCTGCAAGCGCTGGAAGCCACAAGCCAGCGCCAGCTCATCGTGTGGCCGGTGCACTGTGTGCTGGGCACCTGGGGCCACAACATCCACGCCGGCTTGGGCGAGGCGATTGCCCGCTGGGAGCAGGAAACCGGCCGCATCTGCCTTAAGGTGTTGAAGGGGCAGAACCCCATGACCGAGCAGTACAGTGCCTTCAAGGCCGAGGTGCCGCGTGCCGATGATGACCGCACACTGCTCAATCAGTCGCTAGTCCGCACGCTGTCTGCGCCAGGCGCTACGCTTTTGGTAGCGGGCGAGGCGTTAAGCCACTGTGTGGCTGCGTCTGTGACGGACATGATGGCGAACTTGCCAACGCCCCGCCTGCAGCAGATCGTGCTGCTGACCGACTGCATGAGCCCTGTGAGCGGTTTTGAAGCGGCGGGCCAGGCGTTTCTGCAACAGGCACGCGCGGCTGGCCTGGCTACAGTGCCGCTGGCCTCGCTTACTTGAGGCGCGGCGGCAGCCCGGCAAACACGTCCATCGCCTTCCACTCCAGAGGCAGGCGAATCTCCACGCCGTCCTGCGCGCCCTTGCGTTGCAGAAAGGCGATGGAGGCCTCAAAGTCGTCCAGCGGTGGAGGCATGGGTTGCATGGGCAGGGTGGACGGAATCCAGAAGTCATCCCAGTGGATGGGAATCACGCGGCGCGCACCCACAGCCGCCACGGTCTCGCGCCAATAGGCCTCCTTGTGTTCGTCGCTGCGCGGGCCCATGGCGCCTATGCCCAGCATCACGACGTCGGCCTGCACGCCCTTGAGCGCATCGGGCACAAAGCCTGCGGTGCTGGTGATCAGCAGCGTGCGGCCATCGTGTTCGACGCGGGCCACATAGCTCTGGCCCTCCTTGTAGTCGGTTGCGCGGGCGGGTGGCACCAGCGGCGTGGTGATCTCGCCCCCGGTAAAACCGGTGGGCGTGTGCAGTGCGGGGTAGAGCATGACGGTGAAACGACCAAAGGTATAGGGCGTGCGAAGCTGCGCGGTACGTATTTGCGCCTCGGGCAGGCCCCAGCCGCGGCCCACCATGGCGGTGGAGGACGAGCCCAGCAACAGGGCACCGGTACGCTTGGCGACTTCAGGCGCATCCATGGCGTGGTCGTAATGCGAGTGCAGGGGAATCACCGCTGCCAGCTTGCCGGTGTGCTGGGGGATGCCAGCGCGCTGCAATCCGGCTGCAATGCCGGCCACATCGGGCTCCACCTTGCGCAGGAAGGTGGTGAGCTTGTCCGGGCGGGAAAAAAATCCGTCGGTGAGCAGGGCGGTCTCGCCGTCGTCTAGCAGCACGGTGGCCACGCCCAGGAAGCTGACCCGTAATGGTGCCTGGGGCGGAGGAGGGGGGGCGGACCAGCGCAAGCGGTCCAGGCCGCGCAGGCTGGGCGGGTGGCCCAGCATCCAAGCCAGCGCCGCCACTGCGACAACCAGCAATACCAACAACCCCAGAACCAGCCGCTTGAAAATTTTCATGCGGGCAGTGTAGGGTCAGCGGCGCTTGCGGGGCAGGTGGGTGCGTTGCAAGGCTAGCAGTTCACCCACGCCCTGCACCAGCGCCAGAGTGACGGCCAGCCAGGGCAGCAGAAAGGGGCGCGAGGGTGTGGAGCGCTTGCGCATTCAGACCTCGATCAAGGCCACTGGCTCCAGCCAGTTGTCTTCGAACAGCTCATCCAGCAAACGTTGCAGTCCTAGTAGCTTGAGGATCATGGTGGGCTCCCGGTGGGTTGCAGATGCAGCCACTCTAGGAGTCCTGTGTGACGGTTTCATGGCAGTGTGGTGCATTGTCATCAAGTGCGTTCAGGATGCTGAAAATTCGTGCCGTGCCGCTATGCTGGCGCCCAACAAGGAGCCAGGTTTTGCAACACCGCGCACTCGCCGCATTGACCGAACTGGAGCGGATTCTCCAGCTCGCGGGGGACCGTGTGGAGACCCGCGTGGTGCGCCAGGTGGACTGCCGCGGGGTGAATCTGCCGGTCTACACCGTTGCGCTGGGCAACCCGGACCCGCAGGTGCCCGCCATCGGTTTTTTTGGTGGTGTGCATGGGCTGGAGCGCATTGGGGCCGAGGTGGTGCTGGCCTACCTGCTCAGCATCGTCATGCGCTTGAACTGGGACCACACCTTGCACCGCCAGCTGGAGTCGTTGCGCCTGGTGTTCATGCCGCTGGTGAACCCCGGTGGTATGGCGCTGGGCACACGCGCCAACCCGCGTGGCGTGGACCTGATGCGCAATGCGCCGGTGGACGCGCTGGAGCCGGTGCCCACTTGGGTGGGCGGCCAGCGCCTGAGTTCGCGCCTGCCCTGGTACCGCGGTGTGGCGGGCGCACCCATGGAAGAGGAAAGCCAGGCCGTGTGCGAGGTGGTGGCGCAGGAGCTGTTGCCACGGCCCTTCAGCATGTCTGTGGATTGCCATTCGGGCTTTGGGCTCAGCGACCGACTCTGGTTCCCCTTTGCCCACACGCGCAAGCCACTGCACCACCTGGCCGAGATGTACGCGTTGCAGGTGATTTTTCGCCAGACCTACAACCACCACCCTTACCTGTTTGAGCCGCAAAGTCTGCAGTACCTGACCCATGGCGACCTGTGGGACCACCTGTATCTGCAGTCGCGCGAGGCGCCAGAGCGCGTGTTTCTGCCGCTGACGCTGGAAATGGGCTCATGGTTGTGGATCAAGAAGAACCCGCGCCAGCTGTTCAGCCGCCATGGCATCTTCAATCCGCTGATTGGCCACCGCCAACAGCGTGTGTTGCGCCGGCATTTGTGGATGCTGGATTTTCTGACCCGTGCGGCGTGCAGCGCAGAGTCTTGGGCGCCGCAAGATGGCCAGCGCCATGTGCTGCACGCCGAGGCGCTGCAGCACTGGTACTAGCGCGGCATCAGAGGCGCTGTAACACGCCCAGGGCAAACGACAGGCTGACCATGCCCATCACCGTGGACACGGTGACCAGGGCGGCCACGTAGGCGCCGTCGTAGCCCATGCGCGCGGCCAGCACATAGCAGCTGGAGGCTGTGGGCAGGGCCGAGAAGGCCAGCAGGATGGTGGTCTGGGTGGGGCTCAGGCCCAGGGCGCGTGCAATGGCCCAGGCCACGATAGGGGTCAGCAGGTGGCGAATGGCAATCACCGCCACGGCCAGCACCTTGCCGCGTGCCAGCGCACCCAGCTGCATGCCGGCCCCAGCAGCCATCAGCCCTAGTGCCAGCGATGCTGCGCCCAGGCGTGTCACCGTGGGTTCCAGCCATGTCGGAATTGCAAAACCCAGCAGGTTGGCCACCAGGCCGGTGGCCGTGGCAATGATCAGCGGGTTGCGCAGCAGCTCGCGCGCAAAGCCACGCTGCGCATGGCGCGCCATGGGCCATACCGCAGCCACATTGAATACCGGCACACAGACACCAATCAGCACCGCGATGAGCTGCACGCCCTGCGGACCAGCCAGTCGATCGGCAATGGCCAGGCCGATGAAGGAATTGAAACGAAATGCAATCTGCGCGCTGGAGGCATGGTCGCGCGCATCCACATGGGTGCGCAGCCAGGGCAGGTGCGGAATGGCATAGGCCAGCCCAATGCCCGCCAGGCCGCTGGCCCAACCCGCACCAATGAGGCTGGAGGCCGCACCCAGATCCAACGGGCTCTTGACGATGGACTGGAACAGCAGCACCGGGAACAGAAAGTAATACACCAGCGACTCCACCTGCTCCCACACGGGCCGGTTCAATGCGGTGTAGCGGCACACCAGGTAGCCGCACAGGATCAGGGAGAAATCAGGGAAGAGGAGTTGGGCGTAATTCACAGACCAAGGATAGCAGCCAGGGTGCAGGCACCCGGGTTTCCACGTACGCGCAAATCAGCATGGCGAAAGCAAGCGCGCGGGGTACCATTCGGCAAATTCCACAGGAGAAATCACATGCGTCGTCTGCTGTTCACCCTGGGCCTGGTGGCCGCCTCCAGTGCTGCGCTGGCACAGGGCTATCCCAACAAAATCATCAAGCTGCAGGTGCCGTTTGCACCCGGTGGCACCACCGACATCATTGCCCGCGTGATCGCCGATCCGCTGGGCAAGGTGTTGGGCCAAAGCGTGATTGTGGAAAACAAGGCGGGTGGTGGTGGTGTAGTGGGTGCGAACGAAACGGCCAAGGCAGTGCCCGATGGGTATTCGCTGGGCATTGCTACGGTGTCCACCGTGGCGGCCAATCCGGCCATCAACCCCAAGAACCCCTACAACCCGCTCACCGACTTCACGCCCATCGTCAACATTGCGGCCACGCCCAATGTGATTGCGGTTCACCCCAGCTTCCCGGCCAAGGACTACAAGGGCTTCTTGGCTGAGGTCAAAAGCCATCCCGGGCAGTATTCGTACGCTTCGTCGGGGACAGGGGGCATTGGTCACATGCAGACCGAGTTGTTCAAGAGCCTGGCCGGTGTGTTCATCACGCACATTCCCTACCGCGGCGCCGGCCCGGCCCTGAACGACACGGTGGGCGGCCAGGTGCCGCTGATTTTTGACAACCTGCCATCGGCCTTGCCCTTTATCCAGAGCAATAAGCTGGTGCCCATCGTGGTGGCGGCGCCCCAGCGCCTGCCCCAGATGCCCAATGTGCCCACCTTCAAGGAGGTGGGGCTGGAGCCGGTAAACCGCATGGCGTTCTACGGCATTTACGGCCCCAAGGGCTTGCCCAAGGAAGTGGTGGACAAGGTGAATGCCGCGGTGCGTAAGGTGCTGGAAGATCCGGCCGTGAAAAAGCGCATCGAAGAGACGGGCTCCTTGGTCGTGGGCAATACGCCCGAGCAATTCACGGCCCAGATCAAAGCCGAGTATGAGGTGTACAAGAAAGTGGTGGAGACTGCCAAACTGAAATTGGAATGACCGAGCGTGTCGCCGCCGACACCGCGTCGGTGGACGCCTTCATCGATGCTCTGTGGCTGGAAGAGGGCCTGTCCAAAAATACCCTGCAGGCCTACCGGCGTGACCTGACCCTGTTTGCCCAATGGCTGCAGGGGCGCAGCTTGCCAAGCGTGCAGGAGCACGACATCCAGGCCTACTTTGGCGCACAGCACGCACGCACCAAAGCCACCACGGCCAACCGGCGCTTGACCGTGTTCAGGCGCTACTTCCGCTGGGCCCTGCGCGAGGGGCTGGTGGCGGCCGACCCTACGCTGAAACTGCAGGCCGCCAAGCAGGCTCTGCGCGTACCCAAGACCCTGACTGAAGCCCAGGTAGAGGCCCTGCTAGCCGCGCCGGATACCAGTACTGCGCTGGGAATACGCGACCGCACCATGCTGGAATTGATGTACGCCAGCGGGCTGCGTGTCAGTGAACTGGTGACGCTGCGCACGCTGAACCTGGGCTTGAATGAGGGCGTGCTGCGCGTGCTGGGCAAGGGATCGAAGGAGCGCCTGGTGCCGTTTGGCGAAGTGGCGGCACAGTGGCTGCAGCGCTACCTGGGCCAGGCGCGCGCGGAGTTGCTGGGCCCCAAACAAACGCAGGACTTGTTCATCACCTCGCGCGGCGTGCAGGCGGGCAGCGCCATGTCCCGCGTGATGTTCTGGGGTATCGTGAAAAAATATGCGCTGGCGGCGGGTATTCGCGTTCCGATGTCGCCACACACGCTGCGCCATGCATTTGCCACGCATTTGCTGAACCACGGGGCCGATTTGCGCTCGGTGCAGATGCTGCTGGGCCATGCAGATATTTCCACCACCACCATCTATACCCATGTGGCGCGCGAACGTTTGGCCGCGCTGCACGCCCAGCACCATCCGCGCGGCTAGCGGCGTAGCGCTTATTCGAGCAAGGTTTCGGCCCAGGCCAGTGCCTGCAGGTGGGCCCAGTTCACCTGGTTGCTGCTCAGACCCAAGGCCGTTGTGGTTTGGGCAAAGGCGTCATCGTCCCCCGATTCGCAGGCTTCCGTGAGCAGCAGGTAGGGCGCCAGCGGACCGGTGCGGTAGAGCAGGGCGTTGGTGACCGATTCCGGCAGTGTGAGTGTGGCCAGGGCGGCAGGCATGGGAATGCCCAGCAAGGTATCCAACAGCGAAAACACGCCCACCACGAACGCGTTATCGCATTCATCGGCGGGCAAAGTTTCGCCCGCTAGAAGTTCCATGAGCCGGCCCCGCACCACGGCGGTGGTGCCTACGGCAGGTGGTGTGTCACCTGCCTGCGAGGTGGTTAGCAGCAAGGCGGCCCACTTGAACAGCTTCTTGAGTCCCAGCAGCATGACCGCATGCTTGAAGGAGGTGACTTCGGTGCGCAGGCCAAAGCCCGCCGAGTTGATGAAGCGCAGCAGGTTGAACGACAGGGTAGGGTCGCGCTTGAGCACTTCCTCGATCTCATTGGTGCTGGCTTGTTTGCGCACCAGGTTGATGAGCTGCAGGATGGTGGCCTGCGCGGGCCGAATGGTTTGGCCCTCCACCAGCACCGGTTTGGCAAACCAGTAGCCCTGGAACAGGGTGATGCCCAGCTCCTGCAGCATCTCGTGCTGCTGCGCGGTCTCTACCTTTTCGGCAATCAGCACGGCACTGGACTTTGCCCGGGCCAGCTTGATGAATGAGGCTACCGCCTGCGGCTTGAGGACCGACAGATCGAACTTGATAAAGGAGGCCAGGGGCAGCCAGTCTTCGTAGGAGCGGGTGAGCACCGAGTAGTCAAACGCCAGCCGGAAACCGCGGTCGCGAATGGTTTGCAAGGTGGGGAAGCGGGTCTTGATCTGGTCTACCTCCGAGACGGACAGCGGCGGAATCTCCAGAACGATGTGGTCGGGGGCGACGAGTTCCAGGTGGCCGCCGGCCAGGCTGTCGTGGGTGCAGTTGATGAACAGGGTTTTGCGGTCCATCAGCGGTTCGTTGTCTGCCATGGATAGCAGGTTGAACAGCAGCTGTGCGTCGCTGGAGGCGGTGTGTTGGTTGGCTTGCACCGAGCGGTCAAACAACTCGTAGCCAAACACCATGCGTTGGGCATCCAGGATGGCCTGGCGGGCAATCGCAATGGAGGCAGGGCTGGATGCGGTTGGGGAGGGGTCAGACATGGTGCAGTGCAGTGTTCAGTGCATTCTAGACGTGGGCTTGTGGTTCACGCCGGGCCCGAGAAGGCCTGCATTTCCGCCTCCGAGAATCCTGCGCGTCTGCGGGCCTCCAGGTTGAAGGGGGGCTTGGGACGGGGTGCTGCATGTTTGATAGCAGCTTGCGCATAGAACGCGCCGGGTTCCAGTGCTTTTTGCTTGCAAAGCCAGTGGTACCACTGGTTGCCAATGGCCACGTGGCCCACTTCTTCTTCCAGAATGACATCCAGGATGGCCATCGCTTGCAAGGCGTCAGGCGTTCCCACTTTGCGCAGTTTGGCTTGTATCAGGGGTATGGCATCCAGCCCGCGGGCTTCCATGGTGCGGGGCACCAGGGCCATGCGGGCCACCACGTCGTGGCGGGTGTTGTCGCACACGGTCCACAGGCCCTCATGGGCCGGAAAGCTCCCGTAGTCATACCCGCGGGCGCGCAGATGGGCCTGCAGCAGCTTGAAGTGCTGGGCTTCCTCCTGGGCAACGCGCAGCCAGTCCAGGTAGTACGCGGTGGGCATGTCTGGAAAGCGCCAGATTGCATCCAAGGCCAGGTTGACCGCGTTGAACTCAATGTGGGCTATCGAGTGCATGAGCGCTGCATGGCCCTCTGCGGTGAACGGTGTGCGGCGCGGCACATCTTTGGGGTGCACCTGGACGGGGTGAGGTGGGCGCCCCGGCTGCTCTGGCCAGGGCAATACCACCGCGGTGTCCAGCGGGAGTGTGGCGGCGTCTGCCCACAGCGCCTGTGTTGCGTCGGCCTTTTCAAGCGCATCGGTCAGGCAAAAGGCATATAGCGCGCGGTGTCGGAGTTCCATCTCTACAATTCTAGGTTTTGCGCGCTTCTGAAAGTACAACATGGCCATTTATGAACTCGATGGAGTGGCACCCCGTGTGGCCCCGTCAGCCTGGGTGGCTGATAGTGCCCAAGTGATGGGCCATGTGGAGCTGGCTGACGACGCCAGTGTCTGGTTTGGTGCGGTGGTGCGTGGCGATACCGAGACCATCCGCATCGGCAAAGGCTCCAATATTCAGGATGCCAGCGTGCTGCACGCCGACATCGGCAAGCCGCTGACCATTGGAGAGAACGTGACCGTGGGCCACAAGGTCATGCTGCACGGCTGCACCGTGGGTGATGGCTCGCTGATTGGCATCGGTGCCATCGTGCTCAACGGGGCCAAAATCGGCAAAGGCTGCATCGTGGGCGCAGGGGCCTTGGTGACCGAGGGCAAGGAGTTCCCCGATGGCTCCATGATCTTGGGCAGCCCGGCCAAGGCCTTGCGCGAACTCTCGCCCGAGCAACAGGCAGGCCTGCGCATGAGTGCACTGCACTACGTTGAAAATGCCCAGCGTTTCAAAAACGGGCTGAAGAAAATAGCTTAACCCCGCTGGGCCATGCTGGCCTGGCTTGATTGGAGACGTGTGTGTCTGAATTGCACAAGTTTTTGTTTGATGGCTTGCCCGTGCGGGGCGCCATCGTGCGCTTGACCGATGCCTGGGTGGAAATACTGCGGCGCAGGGCGTCCAACTCGGTCACGGACGCCTACCCCGTGCCGGTGCAGGACATGCTGGGTGAGATGACGGCTGCGGCTACCCTGATGCAGTCCAACATCAAGTTTGATGGCGCCTTGGTGTTGCAAATTTTTGGTGACGGACCCGTGAAGGTGGCCGTGGTGGAGGTGCAGTCCGACCTGACTTTGCGTGCCACCGCTACGGTGGCTGGCGACATGGCGCCGGACGCGACGCTGAGCCAGATGGTGAACGTTAGCAACCAGGGTCGCTGCGCCATCACCCTGGACCCCAAAACCAAATTCCCGGGGCAGCAGCCCTACCAGGGCGTGGTGCCCTTGTTTGACGACCACGGACGGCCGATCGAAAAGCTCAGCGAGGTGCTGGAGCACTACATGCTGCAGAGCGAGCAGCTGGACACCACGCTGGTGCTGGCCGCCAATGACAGGGTGGCGGCGGGATTGCTGATCCAGCGTCTGCCCATGGCGGGGCAGGGCAATCTGTCGGGCAGCATGGTGTCCAAAGAGAATGAAGACGCAATTGGCGTGAATGAGCACTACAACCGCATCGCCACGCTGGCCAGTAGCCTCAAGCGCGACGAGTTGCTGAACCTGGATGTGGATACGATTTTGCGTCGCCTGTTTTGGGAAGAGCAGCTGGTCCGCTTTGAGCCCTTGGAGGGTGAGACCGCTCCGCGCTTTGTCTGCAGCTGTAGCCGCGAGCGGGTGGCCCGAATGATTGTGGGTCTGGGGCGCGAGGAGGTGGAAACCATCCTGACCGAGCGCGAAGACATCGAAGTGGCGTGCGAGTTTTGTGGCGTGCAGTACCGCTTTGACCCGGTGGACGCAGCGGAGCTGTTTGCAGAGCCGGTGCAGCGTGTGGCGGGTGGCTCAACGCCCCACTGAGTTTGGCGTCAACCGGCTGAACAGCCGGTGTTCGCAGGTGGCATCGGAACAGGTGTCGCACACCCATACCCATGGCTGGCCGTTGTCTTGCGGCGCATGGTGTTTGGTGCTGGCGTGGGTGAGTGCGGTGAGCGCAGCCTCGGTGCGCCGGGCACCCTGGCCGTAAACGCTGGCAAAGGGCAATTTGTGTGCGAGCAGAACCTCGCGCAAACGCGCATCCATGCGTTGCCGAATGGCGAGGCCATCGCGCTGTATCCCATCCGCCACCCATGCCACATCCAGTCCCATGACCAGGGTCGCGTCCAGTGTGCGCTGAAAGGCAATGGCTTCGGGGTATAGCGTGGGGTCGTTGAACAACACATCGCTGTAGACCGCGGTGATCAGGGGAGTCGTATCGACGACCACGCACGCTGCCGTGGCTTGCTGGATACGTTGTGCTTGGATATGGGCCACATGGGCCTGCTCATGCGCCTGGGGTGGGCGACCATGCGCGTTGCACCAGGTGCGCAGGTACTCGTCAATGACGGTGACTTCAGGGTAAAAGGTGGCCAGCGGTGCGAGAAGCGCCTGGCTCAGCGTGGACTTGCCACTGCATTCCGCGCCCAGGATGGCAATTTTCATGCGGCCATCAGAGCCCGCTCAGCGGGCCACTTGCACGTAAATCTCGTTGGCTTTCACCATGCCCAATTCGGAGCGGGCTTTTTCTTCCACGATCTCCAGGCCTTCCCGCAGGTCATGGATTTCGGCGGACAAGCGCTCATTGGCCAGGGCGGCCAGGGCGTTGTGCTGCTTTTGGGCGTCCAGCTGGCTGGCCAGCCGGGACACATTGGGAACGCTGCCGCGCCCAAACCACAGCTGGGCGTGCAAGATGACCAACAACGCGATCAGCGCGGCTGGAACAAGTCGGTTTCCCACGCTCAGCCTCGCACGCGTAGTTTCGCCGCCGGGCCGCCCCAAGGCGAAACGCGGCCCCCATGGGGGGCAGCGAACGACTCGAAGAGCGTGAGCGTGGGGGCCATTACTTCAGGTTGTAGAACGCAGCGCGGCCGGGGTACACAGCCACATCACCCAAGTCTTCTTCGATGCGCAGCAATTGGTTGTACTTGGCCATGCGGTCCGAGCGGCTCAGGGAACCGGTCTTGATCTGGCCAGCGTTGGTGCCCACAGCGATGTCGGAGATCGTGGAGTCTTCGGTTTCGCCCGAACGGTGGCTGATGACGGCGGTGTAGCCAGCGCACTTGGCCATTTCGATCGCGGCGAAGGTTTCGGTCAAGGTGCCGATCTGGTTGATCTTGATCAGGATCGAATTGGCGATGCCCTTGTCAATGCCTTCTTTCAGGATCTTGGTGTTGGTCACGAACAAATCGTCACCGACGATCTGAACTTTTTTGCCCAGACGGTCGGTCAGGATCTTCCAGCCGTCCCAATCGCCTTCGGCCATGCCGTCTTCGATGCTGATGATGGGGTATTTGTCGACCCAGGTGGCCAACATGTCGGTCCATTCCTGGCTCGACAAGATCAGGCCTTCGCCGGCCAGGTTGTATTTGCCGTCTTTGTAGAACTCGGAGGCGGCGCAGTCCAGGCCCAGGGCGATTTGCTCACCAGCCACATAGCCGGCTTTGTCGATCGCTTCCAGAATCATCTGGATGGCGGCTTCGTGGTTTTCTACGTTGGGGGCAAAGCCACCTTCGTCGCCCACGGCCGTGCTGATGTCTTTGTCGTGCAGGATCTTCTTCAGCGCGTGGAACACTTCGGCGCCCCAGCGCAGGGCTTCGCGGAAGCTGGGAGCGCCCACGGGGATGATCATCAACTCTTGCAGGTCAAGGTTGTTGTTGGCGTGCTCACCGCCGTTGATCACGTTCATCATGGGCACGGGCATTTGCACGCTGCGCATGCCGCCAAAGTAGCGATACAGGGGCAAACCCGCTTCTTCGGCTGCAGCGCGGGCCACGGCCATCGAGACAGCCAGCATGGCGTTCGCACCCAGGCGGCTCTTGTTCTCCGTGCCGTCCAAATCGATCAAGGTCTTGTCCAGGAAGGCTTGCTCGGAAGCGTCCAGGCCCAACACGGCCTCGGAGATTTCAGTGTTGATGTGTTCCACGGCCTTGAGCACGCCCTTGCCGAGGTAGCGTTTCTTGTCGCCATCGCGCAGCTCGATGGCTTCGCGTGAACCGGTCGATGCACCGGAGGGAACGGCTGCACGGCCCATGGTGCCGGATTCCAGCAACACGTCGCATTCCACGGTGGGGTTGCCGCGGGAGTCCAGAATTTCGCGACCGACGATATCAACAATAGCGCTCATTGGTTTCTTTCAAGTTCAAAAACACACAAACAAAAACAGCAGACCGAATCATGCTCGCGACTACTCGAAACTGTTCTCCAGGAACGGGGTTTTTTTGGTTACGGAATCTAACGCAACCAGGGTTTCCAGCAAGGCCTTCATGTGGCGCAGCGGCACCGCATTGGGGCCGTCGGACCAGGCCTCGGCGGGGCGGGGATGGGTCTCCATGAAGAGCCCGGCCACACCAGCGGCTACTCCAGCTCGGGCCAGCACGGGCACCATGTCGCGCGCACCACCGCTGGTGCCACCCAGGCCACCGGGCTTTTGTACCGAGTGGGTCACGTCGAACACCACCGGCGCACCCGACTTGCGCATTTCCGCCAAACTAGTCATGTCAGCCACAAGGTTGTTGTAGCCAAAACTCACACCGCGTTCGCAGGCCAAGAAGCGGTCGGGCGAGAGCCCAGCTTCTTCGGCGGCGGCGCGGGCCTTGTCAATCACGTTCTTCATATCCCAGGGTGCGAGGAATTGGCCCTTCTTGATGTTCACCGGCTTGCCGCTTTGTGCCACGGCGCGGATGAAGTCGGTTTGGCGGCACAGGAAGGCGGGGGTCTGCAGCACGTCCACCACACTGGCGACCTCGGCAACATGGGATTCGTCATGCACATCGGTCAAGATGGGCAACTGCAGCTGGCGGCGTACCTCATCCAGAATTTTCAGACCGGCGTCCAGGCCGACGCCGCGCTTGCTGGTGCCGGACGAGCGATTGGCCTTGTCGAAGGAGCCTTTGTAGATCAGGGGGATACCCAAAGAGGTGCATGCCTCCTTGAGCTGGCCAGCCACCTCGATGGACATTTCCAGTCCTTCGATGGAGCAGGTGCCGGCGATCAGGAAGAAGCGGTGCTCCAGGCCTGCGTCAAATCCACAGAGCTTCATCAGGCGACCGCCTTCAAACTTTTGCCTTCGGACTGGTGGTCCACCGCTGCCTTGATAAAGGCATTGAAAAGAGGGTGACCATTCCAGGGCGTGGACTTGAATTCGGGGTGGAATTGCACACCGACGAACCAGGGGTGAACGGTTTGTGGCAACTCCACAATTTCAGTGAGCTGCTCGCGCTGGGTCAGCGCAGAAATCACCAGGCCCGCCTGGCGCAGCTGCTCCAGGTAATTCACGTTGGCCTCATACCGGTGGCGGTGGCGCTCGGTCACCACGTTGCCGTAGATCTTGTGGGCCAGCGTGCCCTTGGTCACGTCGGAACTCTGTGCGCCCAGGCGCATGGTGCCGCCCAGGTCCGAGTTGGCATCACGCGTTTTGATGGTGCCGTCTGCATCCCTCCACTCGGTGATCAGCGCGATCACGGGGTTGGGGCTGTCGGGTTCGAACTCGGTGCTGTTCGCTTCCTTGAGGCCGGCCACATGGCGAGCAAACTCGATGGTGGCGACCTGCATGCCCAGACAGATGCCCAGGTAAGGCACCTTGTTTTCGCGGGCGAAGCGGGCCGTGCTGATCTTGCCTTCGATGCCGCGCTTGCCAAAGCCGCCAGGCACCAAAATGGCGTCGTACTTGGCGAGCTGGTTCACGCTGGCAGTGTCGATCGTTTCCGAATCCACGTGCTCGATTTTGACGCGCACATGGTTCTTCATGCCGGCGTGGCGCAGCGCTTCGTTGACGGATTTGTAACTGTCTGTCAGGTCCACGTACTTGCCGACCATGGCGATGGTGACTTCACCTTGCGGGTGCTCGGTCTCGTACACCAGGTCGTCCCAGCGCTTGAGGTTGGCAGGCGGTGTGTTCAGGCGCAGCTTGTCGCAGATCAGGCCATCCAGGCCTTGCTCATGGAGCATGCGCGGTACCTTGTAGATGGTATCCACGTCCCACATGGAGATCACGCCCCACTCGGGCACGTTGGAGAACAGCGAAATTTTCTGGCGTTCTTCGTCCGGAATTTGGCGGTCGGCACGGCACAGCAGGGCGTCGGCCTGGATGCCGATTTCGCGCAGTTGCTTGGCCGTATGCTGAGTGGGCTTGGTCTTGAGTTCGCCCGCGGCGGCGATCCAGGGCACGTAGCTCAGGTGCACAAAGGCGCTGTTGTTGGGGCCGAGCTTCAGGCTCATCTGGCGCACGGCTTCCAGGAAGGGCAAGGACTCGATGTCACCCACAGTGCCCCCAATTTCCACAATCGCCACATCCACGGCATCGGGCTCGCCAAAGCGCGCACCGCGTTTGACGAACTCCTGGATCTCGTTGGTCACATGGGGGATGACCTGCACGGTCTTGCCCAGGTAGTCACCGCGGCGCTCTTTGTCGAGCACACTCTTGTAGATCTGGCCGGTGGTGAAGTTGTTGGTCTTGCGCATGCGCGTTTCAATGAAACGCTCGTAATGGCCCAAGTCCAGATCGGTTTCTGCGCCGTCGTCGGTGACAAACACCTCGCCGTGCTGCAGGGGCGACATGGTGCCGGGGTCTACGTTGAGGTAGGGGTCAAGCTTGATGAGGGTGACTGTCAGGCCCCGCGATTCCAGAATCGCAGCTAAGGAGGCTGAGGCGATTCCCTTGCCAAGGGAAGACACCACACCGCCGGTGACGAAGACAAATTTGGTCATGTCAGGGGCGAACCTATGGGTTCGATGAGGTGGTAAAGCGAGATTATAGGCGTCTGCTACATTGCGGTCCTCGGCTCTAGAGGCACTCCATGGATTTATCAGGTAAACACATTGTTCTGGGGCTTACCGGCGGCATCGCCTGCTACAAGGCGGCCGAGCTGTGTCGTGCGCTGATCAAACAGGGCGCCACGGTGCAGGTGGTGATGACCGATGCGGCAGCGCAGTTCATCACCCCGGTGACCATGCAGGCGCTGAGCAACCGCCCGGTGTACGACTCGCAGTGGGATGCGCGCGAGCGCAACAACATGCCCCACATCAACCTGAGCCGCGAGGCCGATGCCATCCTGATTGCGCCTTGCAGCGCTGACTTCATGGCCAAGCTGCTGCATGGCCGTGCCGACGATTTGCTGAGCCTGATGTGCTTGGCGAGGCCTGTTGATTCTGTGCCGCTGCTGGTGGCTCCTGCCATGAACCGCGAGATGTGGGCTCACCCCGCCACGCAGCGCAACCTGGCCCAACTGCAGGCCGACGGTGCTACCTTGTTGGGCGTGGGGTCCGGGTTTCAGGCTTGCGGCGAAACCGGTGACGGGCGCATGCTGGAGCCGCAGGAGCTGCTGGAAGACGTGATCGCCTTTTTTCAGCCCAAAGTGCTGGCGGGCCAGAAGGTGCTGGTCACCGCGGGCCCCACATTTGAAGCGATTGACCCGGTGCGTGGCATTACCAATCTGTCCAGCGGCAAGATGGGCTTTGCCATTGCCCGCGCTGCGCGCGAAGCAGGTGCTGACGTGACCCTGATTGCCGGCCCTGTCGCCTTGCCCACGCCACGTGGCGTGCAGCGCGTGGATGTGAAATCTGCACAAAACATGCATGTAGCCGCCGTGGAGTCTGCGCGAGCAGCTACTATTTTTATAGCAACCGCCGCCGTGGCCGACTGGCGCCCGGCCCAAGCTGCGGACCAGAAGATCAAAAAAGATGGCTCCGGCAACACCCCCGTGCTGGGCTTTGTCGAGAACGTAGATATCCTCGCGGAAATTGCCCACTCGCCGCGCGCCACTGGCGGCGCCTTGTTCTGCGTAGGCTTTGCGGCCGAAAGCCATGACCTGCTGGCCCACGCCACGGCCAAGCGTGCGCGCAAGGGCGTACCGCTGCTGGTGGGTAATATTGGCCCTGCCACCTTTGGACAAGACGACAACGCATTGCTGCTGGTTGACGCCCAAGGCGCGCAAGAACTTCCGCGTAATTCCAAATTGGCGTTGGCTCGGCAACTGGTTGCCGAGATTGCCAAGCGCCAACGTGCCACCCACTGAACCCAGCCCATGAAAATTGACGTCAAGATCCTCGATAGCCGCCTGCACGACAACCTGCCCAACTATGCCACGCCCGGCAGTGCGGGGTTGGATTTGCGCGCCTGCCTGGACGCACCGCTGACCCTGGCGCCCAATGCCTGGCAGTTGGTGCCCACTGGCATGGCCATTTACCTAGAAGACCCAGCCTATGCGGCGCTGATCCTGCCGCGCTCGGGCCTAGGCCACAAGCACGGCATCGTGCTGGGCAATCTGGTAGGGTTGATTGACAGCGATTACCAAGGCCAGCTGATGGTGAGCGCCTGGAATCGCAGCACCGTGGAATTCACGATCCAACCCATGGAGCGTATCGCTCAGCTCATGATCGTGCCGGTGGTGCAGGCGCAGTTCAACGTCGTGAGTGAATTTCCCGCGTCCGAGCGCGGGGAGGGCGGCTACGGCTCGACCGGCAAGGCCTGAGCCGCAGCGGTCCTATTGCCGCTTCAGTGCAATGTGTCGCTGCCGGGGGCCGAGGCGTGAACTGGCTGAATGCGGAAAAAACCGGTGCCTGCTGTGCCGCGGCCAATTTCTTCTTCGGTCGCTTCGCGCACCGACTCCACCTTCAGGCTGATGCGAATGGCAATGCCGGCGAGCGGGTGGTTGCCGTCCAGCACCACGTGCTCGGGGTAAATATCGGTGATGGTGTAGAGCGTGTCCTTGGGCGCGTCCGGGTTGCAGCCTGCTGGCAGGGCGTGGCCTTCCATGGTCAATCCCTCTTGCAGGTCTGCGGGGAACAGGGCGCGTGGCTCCAAAAAGATCAGTTGGTCATTGAAGTCGCCAAAGGCCTGCTCCGGCTCAATCTGCAAGTCCAGCTTGTCGCCTGCAACGTGACCTTGGAGGGCCTCTTCAATCGGGGGCAGCAGGTCATTGCCACCCAGTAAAAACTCCACTGGCTCGTCCAAAACGTCCAGTTCTTCGCCCAAGGTGTCTTTCAGCGTCCAGGTCAGGGCAACGACGCATTGTTGAGTAATTTCCATGCAGAATTGTCCCATGAACATCCAAGAACCCTTGCAACTCCTGGGCGGTTTGTCGCCCCAAACTTTTATGCAACGCCACTGGCAAAAAAAGCCATTGGTGATACGCCAGGCCATCCCTGGTTTTCAGCCCCTGCTGGAGCGCCCCGAGCTGCTGGATCTGGCGGCGCAGGAGGACGTGGAGTCCCGGCTGGTGGTGCAGGCGTCTGCCAAAGGCGCCACGGGCTGGCGTTTCAAGCATGGGCCCTTTGCGCGTAAAGCGCTTCCCCCCTTCAAGCAGGCGGGCTGGACCCTGTTGGTTCAGGGCGTCGATTTGCATGACGAGCGCGTGCATGCGCTCATCAACCAGTTTCGCTTTGTGCCCGATGCACGGTTGGACGATCTGATGATCAGCTACGCCAGCGACGGCGGCGGTGTGGGGCCGCACTTTGACAGCTACGACGTGTTTCTGCTGCAGGCCCATGGCCGCCGGCGCTGGCGCATTGGCCGCCAGAAAGACCTGAGTCTGCAACCCGACATGCCATTGAAGATTTTGGCGAACTTTGAGCCTGAGGAGGAATTCGTGCTGGAGCCGGGCGACATGCTCTACCTGCCACCCAAGTACGCGCACGATGGGGTGGCCGAAGGCGAATGCATGACCTACTCGATCGGCTTTCGCTCACCCGACCGGGCCGAGCTGGCGCAGGAAATCTTGCAGCGCCTGGCCGAGCAGGCGATGGATGAGGTGAGTCCCAGCTTGTACCGCGATCCCAAGCAAGGTGCTGTGGCTGATAGTGGGGCCATGCCCGCGCCCTTGCTGGACTTTGCCCAAGAGGCTTTGCAGGCTGCTCTGCAGGACCCCAAGGCCGTTGCCCGCGCGCTGGGTGAGTATCTGAGTGAGCCCAAGGCCCAGGTGTGGTTTGAAGGTGGCGACAGCGACGTGCAGGGCGCGGTGCGCCTGGACCGTAAAACACGCATGTTGTATGACGCAGACCATGTATTCATCAACGGCGAGAGCTTCAATGCAGCGGGCAAGGATGCGCGGCTCATGCAGCAGTTGGCGAACACCCGAGGCTTGGGCGCCGTAGAGGTCAAACGCCTGAGTACAGGCGCACGCGCGTTGCTGGAAGACTGGTGCGCCTCCGGCTGGTTGCATGCCGATGACTGACGCTACTTCACCCCTGTTGAACGGTCCCTTCTCGGGGCCCTCCGAATTCAAGCAATTGGTGCGCGAGGCATTGGCGTGTGCCGCTGAGGAGAGGTGGCTTAACATGGTATGGAGCGATGCAGACTTCAATGATTGGCCGCTAAGGGAAAAGGCGGTGGTCGAGTCGTTGCATGCATGGTCGCGCAAAGGAGGGCGCTTGACGATGCTGGCACGCAGCTATGAGGGAGTGCAGCGAAACCAGCACAGGTTTGTGCAATGGCGTGGACTGTGGGACCACTTGATTGAATGCCGGGTTTGCAAGCATCTGGATGCCAGCGAATTCCCCAGTGTCTTGTGGAGTCCCGCATGGGCCATGCGGCGTCTGGATGTGACGCGCAGCGCGGGCGTGGCGGGTGCGGAACCACAGCGTAGAGTGCTGCTGCGCGAAGAGTTGGAAGAATGCCGACGGCAGAGTTCTCCCGGATTTTCAGCAACTATTTTGGGCCTGTAAATGGGGCAAGAGGGTTTACCCGTGGGCACCAATTTGGGTCTTGTATAATTTCAAGCTCTGGTGAAAAGAAATCGAACGCTTTTTGTCAGGGCTGGCCAGCTTGCTGGTTAGACAATTTCCGGAAATTGTTTCGTTAACTCACTTAGTTTTTAAAAATGAACAAATCTCTCGTTTTGGCAGCCGTGATCGCTGCCGCTGCCCTGGCTGCTTGCGGTAAAAAAGAAGAAGCTCCTGCTGCTGCTCCCGCAGCTGCTGCTCCTGCACCCGCTGCAGCTCCTGCTGCTGAAGCTCCTGCTGCTGCTCCTGCAGCCGCTGCTGCTTCCGAGCCAGCCAAGCAATAATCTGCTCGCAGATGAAAAAAACCACCGCAAGGTGGTTTTTTTTCGTCCCTATGCTGCCCTAAGCAGCCTAGGTAGGATCACTTGATATCGTCCGCAATCACTTTGACGATGCGTTGGGCGACGGCAGAGGTTTCTGGTGCCCCAGCGGCATCCAGCACATTCACGGTGGAGCTTTCACCCTGGCTGCGCACGGCGATCTGGTACTTGGCGGGTGGGGCGGCTTTGTTTGAGCCGCTGAACAGTTTGCTAAAGAATCCGGGTTCTGAATTTTCCGATGTGGCAGCCACATAGCGCACAAAGTAAATACCCTGTTTACGATCCCGGTCTTCCACGGTGAAACCCGTACGGTCCAGCGCCAGGCCGACGCGGCGCCAAGCGCGGTCGAACCCCTCTTCGAGCAAGACAGCGGGTTGCCCATTCACCGTACTCACGGTGGCGGTGGGTTTGGCCGTGCTGGCCGCAACCTGTGCCTTGGCCTGTTCCGGCGTCATGCCGAGCTTGACCATCAGGCGGCGTAAAAACTCTGCTTCCAGCTCTGGGTCGGCGGGGCGGGGTTGCCACATAGTCTGCTTGTCACCTGTAGCGGTTGCGCCCGTGCTGGTGTAAACCTCTTGCATGCCGCGGTGGCTGATAAAAACCTCGCTATTGCCGTTGGCATCTCGTTCAATACGGGTGCGAAATTTGTCGCGTTCGCCGGTGGAGTACAGCGAGTCCAGCAGCTTGCCTAGTGTGGCGCGGATCAGATCTTGCGGAATCTTGGCGCGGTTCTCGGCCCAGTCGGTTTCCATGATGCCGAGATTGCTTTGGTCCATGGCCAGCAGAAAGCCGTTTTCCTGCCAAAAGTCTTTCACCGGTTCCCATAGTTTTTCGGCAGGGCGATTGACCACCAGCCAGCGCTGATTGCCAGCGCGCTCAATCCGCACATCACCCACCGCGAGCGCCGCAATAGGTGCCTTGCTGGTGGCGGCCTGGTTGGCCTGGTAGCCGGAGGCCGATACGGCACCCCCGATCACGGTGTAGCGGGTGTCTTTGGACAACTGGGTCAAGTCCGGTGGAATGTCCAGCGAAGGCGCTTTGGCCGTGCTGCGGTAGTCAACCTTGTCGGATTCCAGGGCCGAACAGCCCCCCAGCGCGACGGCCGCAGCCAGCAGAAAAACTTTGGAAGTGGAATTCACGAATGTCCTAGAACGGTAAGGGAGACTTAAATCAGTCCGGCGGCTTGGAGCACCTTCTCCACGACAGGCTGGTTGGCCGCCGTGAGCTGGGTCAAAGGCAGGCGCAGGGCCTGTTTGGAAAGGCCCATGCGGGCCACGGCCCACTTCACGGGGATGGGGTTGGATTCAACAAACAGCGCCTTGTGCAGGGGCAGTAGTTGCAGCTGGATTTCCATGGCACGGGCCACATTGCCGGCAATCGCGGCCACGCACAGCTCATGCATCAGACGGGGCGTCACGTTGGCGGTCACGCTCACGTTGCCATGGCCACCACACAGCATCAAAGCCACGGCGGTGGGGTCATCACCCGAATAGATGGAGAAATGCTTGGGCGCTTCCTTGATCAGCCACTGGGCGCGTTCGATATTGCCGGTCGCTTCCTTGATACCGATGATCCCGGGCACTTCTGCCAGACGCAGCACGGTGTCATGCGCCATATCGGCGACGGAGCGGCCGGGCACGTTGTACAGAACGATGGGCAGATCGCCAGTGGCTTCGGCAATGGCCTTGAAATGCTGGAACTGGCCTTCTTGCGTAGGCTTGTTGTAGTAGGGCACCACCTGCAGCTGGCAATCAGCGCCCACACCCTTGGCAAACTTGGCCAGGGCGATGGCTTCGCGGGTGGAGTTGCCACCGCAGCCGGCCATGATGGGCACGCGGCCTGCCGCCTGCTCTACCGACACGCGGATGATTTCGCAATGCTCTTCCACGCTGACCGTGGGGGACTCGCCGGTGGTGCCAACCACGCCAATGCAGTCGGTACCTTCGGCAATGTGCCAGTCGATCAACTTGCGCAGCGCGGGGTAGTCCACGGAGCCATCGTCGAGCATCGGGGTAATGAGGGCTACGATGCTGCCCCGGATCGGACCTGTAGAAGCGTTCATGTCGTGTGGATGGTTCGGTAAACGGGCATTTTAACTAGAGTGTGTAGCGGCCCGGCAGAGCCCCGGATGTCTCGGGGGTAAAGCTGGGTAATGGGCTGTGTACGGCCGCTATACGCTGGATGAAACGTGGGGGATGGCCCAGAAACCCGTTTTCATACGCCACCACCTGCAAACCTGCGCAGGCGCTGAGCAATTCGCCGGGTTGCAGCAAGAAATCAGGGCGACTGGGCCTACCCACGGTCTCGTTACCTGCTGCAAAGGTTTCGTACAGCAGCATGCCACCGGGGGCCAGGCTGGCTACCAGCCTAGGCAACAGGGGCCGCCACAGGTAGTTGGTGACCACGACGGCGCCAAACTGCTGCGGCTTGGCGCCTTCCATCAGAGGCCAGGGTGCATTTTCGATGTCCGCCTGCACCAAAGTGGCTTGGGGAACGCGCTGCGCAGCCATTGCCGTGTCCCGGTCCACCCCGGTCACGGGGTGGCCGCGGCCCACGAACCAGTCCAGGTGCCGGCCTGCGCCGCAGGCCACGTCCAATACGGTAGAGCCTGGCGCCAGCAAATGGCTCCAGCGCTGCACCCACGGAGATGCGCTCAAGCCTGCACCGTGCCCACTCATGAGGGTTTGACGTGGTCTTTAAGGGCAGCCAGGGCCATCTTTTCCACCACGCCGGGAAAAATCAGTTTGACGAAGCGACCCCATTTGCCCTTGCGGGTCATCACCACCTCACGCGCGCGCCGCGCCATGCCATCCAGAATCAGGTGGGCGCATTCCTGTACTGTCATCGCGTCGTTTTCTTTCAAGCCGCTTGAGTCGGCTGCCTGACCGGCCGCGTTGAGCCCGCGGCTGCGGATATTGGTCAACACCACGCCGGGGTAGGCGGTGGTGACGCTCACACCCGCGCCGCGCAGTTCGGTGCGCAGCGCTTCAAAAAACCCTGTCATGGCGAATTTGGAGGCGCTGTACGCGGTGCGCCCCGGCACGCCCACCAAGCCGGCCAGCGACGACACCGCCACGATGTGACCCCGGCTGGCCTTCAGGTGGGGCAGGGCCGCGTGGGTGCACCACACGCTGCCCCAGAGGTTGATGCGCATGAGCTGCTCGTACCAGCCCAGGTCTTCCGCCTTCACGTCGCTGAACAGGGCCTGGGCCGAGATGCCCGCGTTGTTGATCAGCGCGTCCACCCGGCCAAAACGCTCCACGGTTTGCTCCACCAAGTGGCGGCATTGGGCTTCTACCGACACATCGGTGGGGACCACCAGCACCTGGGCACCCAGTGCGGTGCATTGCACGGCCACGGCATTGAGCAATTCGGCATTGCGCGCAGCCAGTACCAACGCCGCTTTGGCGCCGTGCTGGCGGGCCAGCTGACGCGCCATCTCGGCGCCAATGCCGTCGGAGGCGCCGGTGATGATGGTGGTGTTCAGGCTATCGGTCATGTTGTGTTGATTAAAAACAGGCCCAGACCTGGTTGGCCAACTGGACCAAAAAGTCGGGCTGGGTATACAAATAGAAGACCCCCGCTAGCGCCAGCAGGGCGATGGTTCCGAAGGCAAGGCGGGTGGATGGGCGCATGGCAGTGGCTCAGGCAGCGGCTGGTGCCGTGCGCTGGATGGGGGCTTCGCGCACCGGCAGGTTCACCAGCGCAGCCAGCACGCCCAGCACGATGGCGATGTACCAGACGATGTCGTAGCTGCCCGTCTTGTCGTACAAGAAGCCACCCAGCCAGACGCCCATGAAAGAACCGATCTGGTGGCTGAAGAACACAAAACCGCCCAGCATGGACAGGTGGGCCACGCCAAAAATCTGCGCCACCGTGGCATTGGTGGGCGGCACGGTAGAAAGCCAAAGGGTGCCCATGACGGCTGAAAACACATAGACGCTGGCGGGCGACAGCGGCACGATCAGGAACACGCTGATGGCGACGGCACGCGCGAAGTAAATAAAGGCCAGGATGTTCTTCTTGGGCATTTTTTGGCCCAACACGCCAGCGGCGTAGGTGCCAAACACGTTGAACAGGCCGATCAGCGCCAGCGCGTAGCTGGCCACCTGGGGAGACAGGCCCTTGTCTTTCAGGTAGCTGGGCATGTGCACGCCAATGAACACCACCTGGAAGCCGCAGACAAAGTAGCCCGCCATCAGCAACTGAAAACTGGGGTATTTGAAGGCCTCGCGCAGGGCCTGAACGATGGATTGCTCGCGTTTTGGGGCGGTATTGCCCACGAAACCGGGCTCTTTCAGCCCCCAGGCCAGCGGAATCATCAGCAACGACGCCGCACCCAGGATCACTAGCGCTTCTTGCCAGCCCATGTGGCCGATCAAAAAGCCTTCGGTCGGCACCATCAAAAACTGGCCGAACGAACCCGCAGCCGCGGCCACCCCCATGGCCCAGGAGCGCTTGTCCGCCGACACATTGCGGCCAATCACGCCGTAAATGACCGCGTAGGTGGTGCCGGCCTGGGCCATTCCTATGAGTACACCGCTGGACAAGGTGAATAGCAGTGGGGTGTTGGCATAGGCCATGCCGACCAGCCCTAGTGCGTACAGCGCCGAGCCCACCAAGATCACGCGGAAGGCGCCAAACCGGTCTGCCGCCATACCGGCAAAGATGCCAGTGATGCCCCAGGTCAGGTTCTGGATGGCGATGGCAAAGGCAAAGGTTTCGCGCGTCCAGCCCTGGGCTTGGGTGATGGGCTGCAGCCAGAGGCCAAAGCCATGGCGTATGCCCATAGACAGGGTGACGATGGTGGCACCACAGGCCAGTACTTGGGCGATCGAAAGCGGTTTGCTGGGTTGGGTCATGCGTGCACTGTAGCCAGTTTGCCGGGCCGTTGCTGAAGCCGCAGTGACAGAAGGGTAGCGCATGGAGTCGAGGTTTCTGTATGTTTATACAGGTAATTCAATCCCCCGCACTACAATGCAAGGCTATGGCAGTGAAACCAACCCCCGAATATTCCGAATCATCGATCCGCGTGCTCAAGGGCCTGGAGCCCGTCAAACAGCGCCCGGGCATGTACACCCGCACCGACAACCCATTGCACGTGATCCAGGAAGTGCTGGACAACGCCGCCGACGAGGCGCTGGCTGGGCATGGCAAAAAAATCAAGGTCACCCTGCACGCCGACGGCTCGGTGGGCATTGAAGACGATGGCCGCGGCATCCCGTTTGGCATGCACCCCGAAGAAAAAGCGCCGGTGATCGAGCTGGTCTACACCCGCTTGCATGCCGGTGGCAAGTTCGACAAGGGCTCGGGCGGCGCCTACAGCTTCTCGGGCGGTCTGCACGGCGTGGGCGTGTCCGTCACCAACGCGCTGGGCAAACGGCTGGAAGTCACCACCTTCCGCGAGGGCCAAGTGGCGCACATCGTGTTCTCGGGCGGTGATGTGACCGAGGCGTTGGCCATTCGCAAGGCCGGCGAGGGCGACCGCAAGCAGGGCACCACGGTGCGCGTCTGGCCGGATCCCAAGTATTTCGAATCTGCCGTGCTGCCCATGGGCGAGCTGACCCACCTGCTACGCAGCAAGGCCGTGCTCATGCCCGGCGTCAGCGTCACGCTGGTGAACGAGAAAACCAAGGACAGCCAGAACTGGCTCTACAAGGGCGGTCTCAAAGACTATTTGATGCAAACCCTGAATGGCGACCCCGTCATTCCGCTGTTTGACGGCGAAGGCTTTGCCGATAGCCAGAGCGACAACTTTGCCGAAGGCGAGGGTGCCAGCTGGTGCGTGGCCTTTACCGAAGACGGTGCGCCGGTGCGCGAAAGCTACGTGAACCTGATCCCCACCAGCGCCGGCGGCACGCACGAAAGTGGCCTGCGCGACGGCTTGTTTACCGCGGTGAAGAGCTTCATCGAGCTGCACAGCCTGCTGCCCAAGGGCGTGAAGCTGATGCCCGAAGACGTGTTCGCCCGCGCCAGCTATGTGCTGAGCGCCAAGGTGCTGGACCCGCAGTTTCAGGGCCAGATCAAGGAACGGCTCAATTCGCGTGACGCGGTGCGCTTGGTTTCCAGCTTTGTGCGACCCACGCTGGAGCTGTGGCTGAACCAGCATGTGGACTACGGCAAAAAGCTGGCCGAACTGGCCATCAAGGCCGCGCAGACCCGGCAAAAAGCCGGCCAAAAGGTCGAGAAGCGCAAGAGCAGCGGCGTAGCTGTGTTGCCCGGCAAGCTGACCGACTGCGAAAGCCGCGACATTCTTTACAACGAGGTGTTTCTGGTCGAGGGCGACTCCGCTGGCGGCAGCGCCAAGATGGGTCGCGACAAGGAAAACCAGGCCATTCTGCCGCTGCGCGGCAAGGTGCTCAACACCTGGGAGGTAGACCGCGACCGCCTGTTTGCCAACACCGAAATCCACGACATCTCGGTCGCTATCGGTGTGGACCCGCACGGCCCCAACGACACGCCCGATCTGAGCGGCCTGCGCTACGGCAAGGTCTGTATCCTGTCGGACGCGGACGTGGACGGCTCCCATATTCAGGTGCTGCTGTTGACCCTGTTTTTCCGCCACTTTCCCAAGCTCATTGAGACCGGCCATGTGTTTGTGGCCCGCCCCCCGTTGTTTCGGGTGGACGCCCCCGCACGTGGCAAAAAGCCCGCAAGCAAGGCCTATGCGCTGGACGAAGGGGAACTGACCGCCATCCTGGACAAGCTGCGCAAAGAGGGCGTACGTGAAGGCGCTTGGAGCATCAGCCGCTTCAAGGGCCTGGGCGAGATGAATGCCGAACAGCTGTGGGACACCACGCTGAACCCTGACACCCGCCGCCTGCTACCCGTGGCGCTGGGCGCCATCGACTTTGGCGCGACCGAATCACTGATCACCAAGCTGATGGGCAAGGGCGAGGCTGCGGCGCGCCGGGAGCTGATGGAGCTGCACGGCGATTCGGTGGAGATCGACGTCTGATTGCTATGAAAAGAATAGCTGCTTGCGCACTGTTGATGGGGGCTATGGCCTCATTTCATGCCCAAGCGGACGTGTGGGTGTGGGTGGACGAGCAAGGCCACAGCCACTTTGCCGCCCAGCAGGTGGACGAGCGCTACAGCCTGTTCTACCGCGCGCCGGTGCAGCCTGTCGCCCCGGGCGCTACCGCGCCCGTGGCACCCGCAGCGCCCGGCGTGAATCCCAAGCTGGCCGAGTTTTTTGAGTCCTCCCCGCGCTACCGCAAGATCCAGCCCCTGCTGAAAGAAGCTGCGGCACGCTACCGGGTGGACTACGAACTGCTGCAGGCCCTGGTGGCTACCGAGTCCGGCTTTGACGCCGACGCCGTGTCGCCCAAGGGCGCCGTGGGTCTCATGCAGGTGATGCCGGATACGGCACGCCGCTTTGGCGTGGATGGCGACCGCCGGCGCTCGGTGGAGTCCAAGCTGACCGACCCCAAGACCAACATCAACCTGGGTACGCGCTACCTGCGGCTGTTGATCGACATGTTCCCCGGCAAGCTGGACCTGGCCCTGGCCTCGTACAACGCAGGCGAGGGCGCGGTGCAGCGCGCGGGCAACAAGGTGCCCAACTTCAAGGAAACCCAGAATTACGTGGCCACCGTGGGTGAGCTGTACACCGCGCTCAAACCCGTGCCCGTGGCCCAGGTGAACAAGACGGCGTCTGGCCGCGTGAAAGCCACCTATGGCGAAGGCTACGTGATGGCCGGCGCCCGTGACCCCTATATTTTGAAAGCGCCCTCTGGCCGCGGCAACATGGTGGCGCCCCTGCAGCGCCTGCCTGGGCCGGACACCCCGATAGTTGACTAAGAAACATGACTGACCAAACCACGCTTGATCTGATCCCCGAACCCGCCGCCCCCGGCGATGACAGCGAACTGAACCTGGCCACTTACGCCCAGCGCGCCTACCTTGAATACGCACTCTCTGTCGTCAAGGGTCGCGCGCTACCCGATGTCTGCGATGGTCTTAAGCCCGTGCAGCGCCGCATTTTGTACAGCATGTCGCGCATGGGGCTGGGCTTTGGCGGGGCCAATGGCAACGCCGGTGCCAAACCCGTCAAGAGCGCGCGCGTGGTGGGCGATGTGTTGGGCCGCTTCCACCCGCATGGCGACCAATCCGCCTACGACGCGCTGGTGCGCATGGCGCAGGATTTCTCGCAGCGCTACCCGCTGGTGGACGGGCAAGGCAACTTCGGTAGCCGTGACGGTGATGGCGCCGCGGCCATGCGCTACACCGAAGCGCGCCTGGCCAAGATCACCAGCTTGCTGCTCGATGAGATTGATCAGGGCACGGTGGACTTCCAGCCCAACTACGACGGCTCCACCGAAGAGCCACGCCAATTGCCCGCGCGCCTGCCGTTCAGCTTGCTCAATGGTGCCAGCGGCATTGCGGTCGGCCTGGCCACCGAAATCCCCAGCCACAACCTGCGCGAGATTGCCGATGCCTGTGTGGCGCTGATCAAGACGCCTGCGTTGTCGGATGCCGATCTGTACACGCTGATTCCCGGCCCCGACTTCCCCGGTGGCGGCCAGATCATCAGTCCCGCCCAAGACATTGCCGACGCCTACCGCACCGGTCGTGGCAGCCTCAAGGTGCGTGCGCGCTGGAAGATTGAAGACCTGGCGCGCGGCCAGTGGCAGCTGGTGGTGACTGAGCTGCCGCCCGGCGTGAGCAGCCAGCGCGTGTTGGAAGAAATTGAAGAGCTGACCAATCCCAAGGTCAAGGCGGGCAAGAAGGCGCTGAGCCAAGAACAGACGCAGCTCAAGGCCAGCATCCTTAGCGTGCTGGATGTGGTGCGTGACGAATCGAACAAGGACGCCATGGTGCGCCTGGTGTTCGAGCCTAAGACCAGCCGCATCGAACAGCAGGAACTCATCACTGCACTGCTGGCGCACACCAGTCTGGAAACCTCGTCGCCGATCAACCTGACCATGGTGGGGTTGGACGGCCGTCCCACGCAGAAGTCGCTGCGCCAGATGCTCAACGAGTGGATCAGCTTCCGCCAGACCACCATCGAGAAGCGCAGCCGCCACCGCCTGAACAAGGTGCTGGACCGCATCCATATTCTGGAAGGCCGGCAGACCGTTCTGCTGAACATCGACGAAGTCATCGCCATCATCCGCCAGTCGGACGAACCCAAGGCTGCGCTCATCGAACGCTTCAAGCTCTCCGACCGCCAGGCCGAAGACATCCTTGAAATCCGCCTGCGCCAACTCGCGCGGCTGGAAGCCATCAAGATCGAGCAGGAGCTGTCCGAGCTGCGTACCGAACAAGGCAAGCTGGAAGAAATTCTGGGTAGCCCCGCTGCACTGCGCCGCTTGATGGTCAAGGAGATTGAGTCCGACGCGAAAGTGTTTGCCGATGCACGCCGCACGCTGATCCAGACCGAGAAAAAGGCCGTGGCCGAAGTCAAGGTGGTGGACGAGCCTGTCACGGTTGTGGTGTCTGAAAAAGGCTGGGTGCGCGCACGCACGGGTCATGGCCACGAGGCGTCCACCTTCGCCTTCAAGGCCGGGGATGGCCTGTACGGCACGTTTGAATGCCGCAGTGTGGACACGCTGCTGGTGTTCGGCTCCAACGGGCGCATCTACTCGGTGGCGGTATCACTGTTGCCCGGTGGCCGCGGCGACGGCCAGCCCGTCACCACACTGATCGAACTAGAAAGCGGCACGCAAATCCTGCACTACTTTGCCGGGCCCGCTGCGGCCACGCTGCTGCTGTCCAGCTCGGGCGGCTATGGCTTCATCGCCAGCGTGGACAACATGGTGTCGCGCCAGAAGGCCGGCAAGGCCTTTGTGGGTGTGGGCGAGGGCGAAACCCTGTGCGCGCCGTCGCTGGTGGCCGGTGCACAAGGCAAGGTCACCGTGGCCGGTACCGCCGCTGCGGTTGTAGCGCCCGCCACCCATGTGGCCTGCGCGTCCACGTTGGGCCGCATCCTCACGTTCGAGATCACCGAACTCAAGACCATGGAGAAGGGGGGGCGAGGCCTCATGCTCATCGACCTGGAAGCCAAGGACACCCTAGCCGGCGCTGCCGCCTACACGCGCAGCATCCGCATCGCCGGCATTGGCCGCGGTGGCAAGGAGCGCGATGAGACGCTGGAAATCCGCAGCCTGAACAACGCCCGCGCCGCACGCGGCCGCAAGGGCAAGGCGGCGGACCTGGGCTTCAAGCCGTCGGGCATTGTGCGGGTGGAGTGAACGGGGACTGTGCGAGCGCTCCTGATTTAGGAGCTGCTCGCGCAATATCCACGGGGGCTAGGAGTCGTTTTTGTTCGTCAGCTTGCACTTCACCAGCTCCCGCCCTCGGTCCAGCACAAAGTCTCGAAACGCGCCGTTCACACCGCTAAGGCTGGAGTCCCGGCGGTGGATCAGGCACCAGTCCAGCCGCTTGGGCATGTTTTCCATGTCCAGCACGGCGATTCTTCCAGACTCGATTTCCAGTTGGAAGGTGTGGGCCGATAGAAAACTGATGCCCATGCCTGCCATCACGGCGTGTTTGACGGTCTCGTTGCCTGACAGCTCCATGGACACCTTCACTTGCAGTGACTGGGCTTGCAGGATGTGTTCGAAGAACTGCCGTGTTGCCGATCCCGGCTCACGGAAAATAAACGGTTCATCACGCAGGGCATCCCAGCCAATGTTGCGTTGTTGTGCCAGCGGGTGTTCGGCCTGTGCCACCACGCAGTGCGGGTTTTCGGCAAAGGTCTCCGCTTCCACATCAGCCTCAGACGGTGGGTAGCCCGCTATGGCCACATCCAGTTGGTGCTCTTGCAACATTGCAAGGATGTTCTCCCGCCTGTCCACCGTCAGCTTGAATTTGACCTGCGGCCAGCTTTGCGCAAAGGTCATTAGCAAGGCAGGCGCAAAGTAGTGGGCGGACGACACCAGGCCCAAGTGCAGCAGCCCACTCCGGGCGACTTCCGAGGGATGGAAGTCCCCAATCGCCTCCTCAGCCATGCGAACCTGGTTGAGGATTCGTCTGGCTTGGCGCAGCATCTCCTCGCCCGCCTGGCTCAGTGTCACTTTCTTGCCGGTCTTGACCAGCAATTGCAGACCGGTTTCGTTTTCCAACTGCTGCACTTGCATGGAGACCGCCGGCTGCGTCAGGCTCATGGCCTCCGCTGCCCGCGAGTAGTTCAAGTGGGTGGCGACCGCCTCAAACACCCGCAGCTGCCGCAGTGTCAAATTTCTGAGGAGGCCGCGTTTTTCTCCCGTACTTGGATGTCCCACGTTTGACTGGTAGTTGAAGGCTAGAGCACCTTGAACACAATGCTGCCATTGAGTTCGGAGGCGGAAACACGCTTGCCTGGTTGGACGGTGGTGGTACCCGACACAAACGTTCCGCCTGAACCCAGGATGGTGACCTTGGTGCTGACCGCAGTGCTTCCCGAATTGGTCAGCACGCAGGTGTTGGACAGACCACCCGTGACCGTTTGCACGGTGCCCGCACCCACCACGCTGGCATAGGCGCGCAGCGTGTGCAGCAGGGACTTCTGCACATCCTGCGTCAGCGTGGCAACGCCTGTGCTGCCGGTTACCTGTGATGTCACTGGCAATACCGGTGCGCCCTCGTTGCTGGTCAGTTGGATGGAAGTGGCGCCAGAGCCATCAAAGTTGCTGGCCACCAAAAAGCGGTAGTTGCGTTCGTCCTGCACGATGGAGGCGGACCATCCAAACCCCACCGTGGGGCGCAGCAAATTCGCGCTCAATTGAGCGGTCTGAGTGGCCGTCTGGTTGACCGCAGCCACCACCACCTTGTCGGAAATGATTTCATTCGCCGCCGCAGCCTTGGAGCCCGTGAAGTACGAGCCATACATGCGCGAGCTGGTGGCGCCAGCCTGTATGCCCTTGGAGCCAAAGTTGAAACCTTTGCCACCCTTGACCACCACGCCCAGCTTGCCATCCACATTCATCCAGTCGCCGCTGTACGCGGTGAACTGCGTGGGCATGGCGGTGGTGCCCGAGGCGGAATACACCGAGCGCGCCGCGCCTGATGCAGCGTCGCGCTCAAAGTCAAACGCGCCGCCGTATTCCTGCACGATGGTGACCGCCGCGTTGGCCACCACCTTGTCCATGTAGACCACCAAGCCGTTATCGGGCAAGGAAGTGAAAGACAGGTAGCGGGTCAGTTTGCCGGCGTTCTCCGACAGCACCCCACTGGTGGTGAACCAGTTGGCCGCAGTCTGTTTGGTGTGCGTGATGTGGGACACATTGGTGGCCACTCCGTTGAGGTTGTAATACCCCACGAACGACTTTTGGTAGGGCACCAGCACATAGGGTTCATTCATGTAGCTGGCAGGGTTGGCGCCGATGTAGCCCATGAACTTGCTCTGCCACGAGAAGGACGAATATTTTTGCGCATTGCGGTGCAACAGCACATTGGTGGAGCTGAAGTCGGTCACGCCGCTTTGTGCGGTGACAAAGCTGCCGGGTGTGCTTGGCGTGGTGGAGCCTGGGCCAAAGAACTCGTGGTACAGAAACGCATCAGCCAGCCGCTGTGCCGCCACCGATTCCCGACGTGGGCCAATATCGCTCAGGCTGCCAAAGTAGCTGCCGTCCGTTTGCAAGTTGGACCGTTCGCGCATGTACTCCAGCGTGCGGCTCTCCAGCATGGTGGCGTCCGCGTCCTTGAAGTAGGTGGCCAGAAAGCTGTAGGCGGGCAGGTGCTCGTAGTCATGCACCATCCAGTCCACGCCGTTGGGGTATATCCATTCGCCCTCCGGCAAGGCGATTTTCTTGAGAACCTTGTTCCACACGTTGAGCATGTTGTGCTCCACCGCGGCGGGCGGGGTCAGGTTGCCCATCTTGTAGAAGACGGCGGAGGTACCCAGCTCGTTGATGGGGACCATCTGGTAGATGGGGTGGAAGATGTCGTGGTTTTCCGCCGTTAGGTCGGGGTGCAGGTTGGCACCGCGCACCCAGGTGCTCACAGCCTTGCCGCTCACCACCGTCGAGTCTGACATATCAGCCAGCGTGGAGTAGGTGTTCATCATGTAGCTCTTCGCCATGTCGTCCCACTTGGCCGCATTGGCGTGGTTGGGCTGCATGCTGCGGGCCAGCGACAGGATGTTGGTGTCCCACCCGTTTTCTTCTGCTTTGGTGTCACTCCACTCGGCGTAAGGGGGCAGGGTGGCGGCCTTGAAGTCGGCTTCGCCGCTGACCAGCAGGTTCAGTTTGTTTTGCGTGTCACTGTCCAGCTGGGCCCACACCATCCATCCGCCCAGGGCCGCATACGAAGACCACAGGCTGGACTCCCACACCTTGCCCCATTTGGCGCCCGATGTCGTGTTGAAGCCCCCTGACGACTTGTGGGTGTTCACGAGGTATTTCAGGTTGGCGACGAGATGGGCCTCCACCGTTGCGCGAGGAATGCCGTTGAAGGATGCATCGGTCGTGCGCGTCAGCAGCAACGCATACAAATAGGCATAGTTGGCGGTGGTGCGGATGCCGTCTTCGTTGCCTGCGCCCGAGTGGAAGTAGCCAGCACCGGGAATGCTGGCTGAGTAGTCGTGGTAGATGCTCTCTGCATATTTCACGTGCTTCTTCAGCAGCCCCAGGGTCGTGGAGTTGATTTCAGACTCTTGCAAAGTCTGTGCAGAAATGCTCCCCGTAGGGTATGCATTTGCAGAAATTCCAGCGCAGGCGAGTGCGGCGGCGAGTACCAACGTCGTCGTCTTCATCATCTTCATGTCTCCTCAAGTTATTTGAATTACGTAGCGGGGAAAATCGTTGTTTCTATGTGTTGGAAAAGGACAGTGCGGGGGCTTGGGGCGTCAGATTTCCCAGCTTGAACACTGCCACCACCTGCACCAGGTCCTGCGCCTGGGATTTCAGGCTGCTGGCTGCGGCTGCCATCTCTTCGACCAAGGCCGCGTTCTGCTGCGTGGCCTGGTCCATCTGGCCGACCGCCGCACCCACTTGGGACACTCCGGCACTTTGCTCATTGCTGGCCGCACTGATTTCTCGCATGATGTCGGTCACCCGCTTGATGCTGGTGACGACTTCGGTCATGGTCGATCCGGCCTTGTCGACCAGGGCCGTTCCCTGTTCCACGCGTGCCACGCTGGTGCCAATCAAGGTTTTGATTTCTTTGGCGGCTTCGGCAGAGCGTCCGGCCAGTGACCTGACTTCAGATGCGACCACGGCAAAGCCTCGACCTTGTTCTCCAGCCCGGGCGGCCTCCACAGCAGCGTTCAGGGCCAGGATGTTGGTCTGGAAGGCGATGCCGTCGATGACGCTGATGATGTCGGCGATCTTTCGGCTGGATTCGTTGATACCTTTCATGGTCAGAACGACTTGGCCAACCACTTCTCCGCCTTGAATAGCCACCGTAGAGGCATTCATAGCCAATTGGTTGGCCTGGCGGGCGGAATCCGCGTTCTGGCGTACGGTGGATCCCAGCTCTTCCATGCTGGCGGCGGTTTCTTCCAGGGCGCTGGCCTGTTGTTCGGTGCGGGCAGACAAGTCGTGGTTGCCTTGGGCGATCTCGGCGCTGGCGGTGGCGACGGATTCGGAGTTTTGCTTAACCCGGGCCACGATGTCGGAGAAGCCGCTCTGCATGGTGCGTAGTTCACGGAACAGGTGCACAAACTCGTCGCTGCCAAACACCCTTACCGGAGCGGACAGATCACCATGCGCAATGTTGCCGGCCACTTCTACCGCGTGCAGCATGGGGCGTTTTATCTGCTGCGCCAACCAGATGGCTGCCGCTAGCAGGATGAGCACGGCTGCTACCAAGGCCAGCAACACGGCGCGCTGTGCTGTCACGATGGTCGCTTTGGCCACCCCCACTTCGGTCACGGAAGCAGCCGAGATATCCTGCCCCAATGTGGCCACCGGACCCGTCAACTGTGCGTAGGTTTTCTGCAAATCGCCCAGCAGACTTTCCGCTTGCGGTATGTCGGAGGTCGACAACTCCACAATCTTTGCCGCCTGCTGCAAGTAGCTGGTGCTCAGCGGCGCAATGGTTTGCAATGCGGCTTGGCCATTGGCTGGTAGTGCGCGCGCCTGTAGGCTGGTCACCGCGTCCTCGAACGCCTTGGCATGCAGTTTGAAACCATTCTCGGCCTCCATCAGCCGGTCCGGGTTGCGCTGCCGGCCCGCAAACAAGGCTAACTGGGCATCACCTCGCACCGAGTCCAGCAGCGTGCCTACGGTCTGGCTCTCGCTCAAGGACACGCTGGCACCCAGTGCATCGTCCAGCCCGCCCTGGATGGACTTGGTGGCAGCAAGACCGGACAAACCCACCAAGGCCACGAATACGGCGCCCACCACACCCAAACCAATGATCTGGTTCTGAATTCTCATGTGTGCACCCTCAGAAATTGAAGCGGTCGATGTTGGATGTGTCAAAGGTCGTGGGTGCACCCAGAATGACCTCGCCCTTGGCACCCACCACGTAGTTGCCCAGCCGACCCGCGGTAAAGGTCTCTCCCCTTTTGCCGGTGATCAAGCCTTTGCTCAGGCTGGCGGCCGCATGGGCGGCCAAGTAGCCGAGGTCCACCGGGTTCCACAGCTGAAAGGCCTGCACTGTGCCGTCTTTGACAAACGGACGCATCTGGTTGGGCGTGCCCAGCCCGGTAACATGGACCTTGCCCTTCAATGGCGATGCGGCCACGTACTCCGCGCTGGCCAGAATGCCCACGGTTGTAGGGCAGATGATGCCGCGCAGGTTGGGGTTTTGTAGCAGCGCCATGCACTGTTCGCGCGACCTGACAGGATCGTCGTTGCCATAGACTACCTTGGACAGCGTCATGTTCTGGTAGCCGGGGCGGCGCAGCTCTTGCAGCATCCAGTAAATCCAGGCGTTCTGGTTGCTGGCCGTGACGTTGGCAGACAGAATGGCAAACTCGCCTTGCCCATCCATCAGCTTGGCCATCAGTTGCATTTGCGCGCGGCCCACGCCTTCCTGGCTGGCCTGGTTGATGAACAGATCGCGCGCGTCCGTAGCCAGGTCCGCGTCCACCGCCACGATCTTGGTGCCCACGGCGCTGAGTTCACGCACCTTGGGCAGCAGCGCCACCGTCTCGTTCGCGGCCAGGATGACGGCGTTCAAACGCTCTGCAATCAACTGTTGGATGAAAGGCTCCTGAGCCAGTGCTTGCGCGTTGGTAGGCCCCAGCATGCGCGCCTGTGCACCCAGTTCACGTGCTGCTTCCATCACACCCTCACCCAGAATCACGTGGTAGGGGTTGTTTATCTGCTTGGGCAGGTAGGCCATCTTCAAGCCATTGGTTGGCCCCGTGGCTGCGCCTGCGGTGCGGATGTCTAGGCCCTCACACAGAGCCGCCAGCAACACAGCCCGCCGAGCCAATGATGGCCCGAGGCCAGTTTTTGTTTTTGTCATGGTGTGTACTCGCTACAGATTGCCGATGGAGGCTCACTGTAGGGAGCTACCCTCATCAGATCCAAGCAATATTTGTTATGGAATTCATAAGAAATGCTGATGGCTGCAAATGCAGCCTTGTTGCCAAAGCTGGAATGAGGGTTTGACCTACCCACGTACGCGATGAAGGCTTGGAGGGCTTGGGGGAAAGTACCTAGTACGGATGGTCTGCTGCGATGCAACAGGCAACTGGGGTGGCACAGGGTAATCCCGGGCCCGTGGGTCAAATTTCGACCTATTCAACAGGGTGCGGTTCTGCTTGCACCGTTTGACTCTTGGCGAAATACGCAATGCAGTGCTCCTCTGACAGCGCTGCACTATGGAAGTAGCCTTGAAAAATGTCACATCCCAGGTCCGCCAACTTCATTCGCTGCTCCAGGGTTTCAACATACTCGGCAACCACTTCCACGTTCTGCGAGCGCCCCAACGCAACGATGGTGTGGATGATGTCGGCATTGGTGCGATTGCTCAGGACATCACGCGTCAACGATCCGTCAATCTTGATGGAATGCACATGAAAGCGGCGCAGGTACAACAGCGATGAGTACCCCATACCGAAGTCATCCATGGCGAGCCGAACACC